>JANNEP010000012.1:0-71527 GCA_031378895.1 Hyphomicrobium sp. | reverse complement strand
GATGGCGGTAATGGACCACTGTCCACGCAGCGCTTCCGTCCGTGCAGCAGAAGACTGCACCGCGATCCGCATTTCGGCTGCCAACCTCTACCGGGTCTACGGGCAGGATCTTAAGCAGTTTGCACTAATACAGATGAACATGGGACGGGAGGTCTCCCGACGGCTTCGGGAAGCGAACAGTCGACTGTTTAGCGCGAAGATGGGAACGCCCCAGGCGAACATCGGACAAGTTTTCCTGGCCGACTGATTAGGGACGCGTATTCGCACTTTCAGGATGCAAAGTCCGCAATCGATATTTTGACGCGCACCTGCGCACGACTGAATTCCGCGCGCTAAGTCGCGGATCTCGCTTGAGTCTCCGGGCATGAGTGGGCAGCGCCATCGCAATCGGGAGCGCTCGTATACAGAAGCAGACCTTCTTCGAACCGGCATCGGTGACACCGACCGCGCAGTCAATCGTGTCCGGTGTTGAGGGAAGTCCAGTCGGAATTTTGGCGCCGCGAACGGCAGGGCGTGACAGGACCGGAAAAAGACGTTGCCCAAATTTCATTTTGAGTTGGTGATCGGCGGGACAGTCCGCCATCCCAATACAGCGGGGACGTAGCAGCCAAGGATACCCCATCGTCCAGCCGTTTCTATTTTGCCCACAACTTCGCGGGGGAAAATCTTGGCCAGAACTTCGTCGGCTGATACGTAGCCAGAACCGGAACAGTCCGTGTACTGGATCTCCATCCCCAAGCCTTTAGAGCTAATCTGGTACTCCTCCTTCATCCGCTTGCTCGCCGCACCGCATGGATAAACCTCTCCGGTCCGGAAGAAGATATAGCCGTGGATCGCCGCAAGTCCGACGAACACCCAGGTCACTGTTCTTGGCGCTGACATTGATGCCTCGCCCTTCTCCTCGTCCCGTCAACCTCTGCGGCGTTTGTTGCAGCCATCAATGCAGAGACGATGGGAATGCAGCAATACTTTGGCCCGGCCACTTACTGGCCTAGACCGACCGTCATCGGCACGAAATCGTGACGGCTGCCCTCGGCCCTCTTCGACGTACCGCTGCGGCGCAGCAGGTCGGCAGCTACAAGCGGGTAGAACTGTCGTGACGGCGGCGATGGCCAATCGACAAGGTTGACCCGGAGCGCCATTGTGTGCCGTCACATCATCCGGATAGCATCATATGGCGATTATACAAAAGCCGACCTTTGCCTGAATGCAATCGGCGACGGTCGGTACGTCGCCGATCACGTCCGCTATGTGGGGTGCAGCGATTATCTGACGCGCCCTTGGTCAGATATCGATCTTCTCTGCGATCTCGATGGCGTCATCGACCTCGATGCGGAGGTAGCGAACGGTGCTTTCGATCTTCGAATGTCCGAGCAAGAGCTGGACCGCACGTAGATTTCCTGTCTGACGGTAGATCAGAACCGCCTTTGTTCGGCGCAACGAATGCGTGCCGAACTTGCTTGGGTCGAGTCCGATGCTGGCCACCCACTCTCTCCGACGAGCCTGGCATACTGTCGGGTGGTCAGTCCGCGCGAGGCATCGCTGCGACCGGCGAACAAGAATTGGCCGGGCTTCCTGCCGGTCAGTCTCAGGTAGCTTCGACTTCCTGGCGCTGCCGTCGCTGAACAAGATGCTGGTGCTGGAACTGGCCCGCTCGGACTACATCGAGCGGCGTGAGAATATCATCGCGGTCGGCAACAGCGGCACGGGCAAGAGCCACGTCGCACTCGGGCTCGGCTTTTTGCTCCCAAAGCAGATGCTCTACCAGGCTGAGCTACGCCCCGACATGGCGTCAGGACGATGTGCAGGTTTCGTGCTGACTGGTCAAGCGTTGAGCCTGAGTAATGCCTGAGGCCCGGACAGATGCCGCACCCGGAACCCTTAACTCAGGGACGTTTTGCGGCGTCAAACAGCGGATGGCGGACGCGGTCACCGGCCTTGATGCCAAGCCGCTCCGCCGCTCCGCCCGCAAGTTCAAGAACAGCTGAGACGTCGCCACCGGCGGAAATGATCCTTTCGGAGAGCGGCTCCGTGCGGGCTTGGATGCGATGGATGATGCCGTCGGCGCGTATAAATACCATGTCGAGCGGGATGTAGGTGTTACGCATCCACATGGTGATGTTCTGACTCGCCGGATAGGCAAACAGCATGCCCTCCGTGTCGGCCAGCTTGGTGCGAAACATGAGACCCAGCGCCTTTTCCTGGTCCGTCGCTGCCAACTCGATCGTGAGAGCGCGGGCCGCGCCACCGCCAGCCGGTTCGATCGTCAACTGGTCGATGCGCATCTTGGCGTGCGCGGCGGGGACGAAGAAAAAAACGGCGGGCATCGCCAGCATTAGAGCAAAAACATAGAGGGCCGCACAAGTGGCGGCCCTCTTGAAATTCTTTGTCGACACGATGCCGATCCTCATCGACTTCAGTTGCGGGACGGAAGGCCCGTGGGCACACCGTCGGGCCGCAACTCTGCTGCCATGCAGCCCTTAGAGCCGAAGCCCCAACGGACCTGAACGATCTGGCCGGGACGGAGTTCCGTGAACCCAAACCGGCGCAGCGTTTCCATATGGCAGAAGATATCGGGCGTACCTTCGCCGCGTGTCAAGAAGCCGAAACCGCGGACTCGGTTAAACCACTTGACGTAGGCGCGTTCCCAGTCGCTTTCCGGAACCACGATAACGTGCGTGCGCTGCGGCAGCTGTGAGGGATGAATAGCCGTGCTTTCATCCATGCTCAGAATGCGGAACGCCTGCATACCCTTCGGCCGCTTCAGGATCTCGGCATGAAGCCGCGCCCCCTCATAAGCGGTCTGAAAGCCCCCGGCCCGGAGGCAAGTGACGTGCAGAAGTATATCCGGCAAACCGTTGTCGGGCACGATGAACCCGTAACCCTTCGAGGCGTCAAACCACTTGATCGTGCCTGCAATCTCGAAAACTTCGAGACCCGCTTCATCCAATGCTTCCGTGCCGCCAACGAGTGGCTGCCCGAAATCCGGAAAATCCGGACCCTTGGAATCCCCCATAACTTGTTACCCCGCTTACTGCGTCTATCGTTTATGCCACTCACAGCTTCAAAACTTTGGCGGCGCACTCGGAAGAGCCCTCTTCGGAAACGCCGCTGCCGCCATGACCATGCGTAGCGTCATCGAGAATAACACTCGGAACGCTTGAGCCAAGCGCGTATTTTCTGCTGCCCCTCTTGACCCGCGCATCATACGCAGCGATTCACATCTGCCTACGCCACTAAACGCATGAAAAACCGCGCAGAACTTGCATTGAAATTTCATCCCCAGTTTCAACCGCGAAGGTGGTCGCGGCGGAATTTCATCCACATGCTCGCGCGATACCAGCACGCTAAACAGCGATCATCGTTGATTCGCACCAGGGGTTGATTCGCTTGACGTTTGCGGCTTCGCCACTCCGGCGGCTGCAAAAGTTATCCAAGACTCGTACACAGATGCACCGAACGCGCACGGCAGGGTGTCGCAGGCCGAAAAGTACTTCTTCGGGGCAGTGTTGCCGATGCGCCGCGGCTGACCTTTGCTTCAGGCGGCACAAGCCCCATATTTGCAGCAGACCCGGTTTCTCCTCGCTTCAAGAAGGTTTTTTCAAAGCATGCGCTACCTGCACACGATGGTACGCATTCGCGACCTAACCGCAAGTCTGGCCTTCTATTGCGACGCTCTTGGTTTGCAGGAGGTGCGGCGCATCGACAACGAGCGCGGCCGTTTCACGCTGATTTTTCTTGCTGCTCCAGGGGATGAAGACCGCGCCCGCGCTGAAAAGGCGCCGATGCTGGAGTTGACCTACAATTGGGATGCTGAGGATTACGGGTCGGCCCGCAATTTTGGCCACTTAGCTTTTGTCGTCGATGACATCTACGCCACCTGCGCGCGGCTGAAGGATCGTGGTGTCACGATCAACCGGCCGCCGCGCGACGGCCACATGGCATTTGTGCGTTCGCCCGACCTCGTCTCCATCGAACTGCTGCAAAGGGACGATGCTCTCGCACCGCGCGAGCCGTGGGCGTCGATGCCCAATACGGGGGTGTGGTGACGAACGAAGGCGCCGGCTCCGCGTCAGGTGTTCAGACTGACGTGCGCGCGATCGCCATCATCGGAGCCGGCCCCGCTGGTCTGATCGCGGCGGAAATTTTGGCCACCGCCGGTTATCGCGTCACGCTGTACGAACGCATGCCATCGCCAGCGCGCAAATTTTTGATGGCAGGGCGCGGCGGGCTCAATCTCACGCACAGCGAGCCCCTCGAGACATTCCGGACGCGATATGGCGGCGGCGCTGATCGTGTTCAACGGGCAATCGCACTGTTCCCACCTAGCGATCTCATCGCCTGGGCCAACGCTCTTGGCCAAGAGACGTTCACTGGCTCAAGTGGACGCGTGTTCCCAAAGGCGATGAAGGCGTCGCCGCTGTTGCGCGCCTGGCTCAAGCGGCTCGACGAGCTCGGCGTCAGTCTAAAAACGCGCCACACCTGGACCGGATTTGACGCTGTGGGCGGGCTGACGTTCACGGGACCAGAGGGCGCTGTTGTATCCGTGCATCCTGCCGCTACGGTCCTCGCACTCGGCGGCGCCAGCTGGCCGAAGCTCGGATCGGACGGATCGTGGGTTTCGATTTTGCAACGCGCGGGCGTCGCAAGCACGCCGCTGTCGCCATCGAACTGCGGCGTGCTTGTGCCGTGGTCCAGTGTGCTCAAAGATCGCTGCGCCGGTCTGCCCCTCAAGCGCATCGCCGTGCATTTCGGCGGCAAGACCCAGCGCGGCGACCTCATCATCACGCGCACGGGGCTCGAAGGCGGGGCTATTTATGCGCTTGGACCTTTGCTGCGCCAGGCGCTGCACGCCGCGTCGAATGCGCGGCTCACGATCGACCTCAAGCCCGATATGCTTGAAGCCGATCTCGCCGCACGCCTCGGCAAGGCGAAGCCGGGTCAGTCGCTTGCAAACACTCTGCGCAAAGCAGCAAGCCTCGATCCAGCAGCCATCGCACTCGCTCGCGAGGGCGGCACCGCACTACCGCGCCGGCCGGAAGACCTTGCCCGGCATCTCAAAGCCGTGCCCGTCACCGTGACCGGCCTCGGCACGATCGATCGCGCCATTTCGACAGCGGGCGGCGTGGCGGCCGCAGCCTTGGATGAGAATTTCATGCTGACGGCGCGGCCCGGCGTGTTCGCGGCCGGCGAAATGCTCGACTGGGACGCGCCGACCGGCGGATACTTGCTCCAGGCCTGCTTTGCGACCGGCACAGCGGCCGCTCACGGCGTGCTCCAGTGGCTTGAGAGCGGACGCAAAAACGGGCAAAATCGCTCCCTCGGCGATAGAGCATGCTCAGACCCGCCCGTTCGGTAAAAAATTTCACCAGGGCCTATAGCGTAGTATGATATGCTATTTTTATTTGGATATAAGGCTTTAATTGGGAATGATTTTCTCTTATGTATCCAGCAACTGGAGGACCTTCGTGACAGTGCTTGATATTGCGGCACCGGCGTCTGGCCGGGCGCCAGAAACCGTTTCAAGTCCTGCGGCCATCGCGGCGCGGGAGCTGGACGCGCGTTTGGCCGGGCTCACGTCTCTGGAAGACCGCATCCGCGCCATTGCCGCCGCCATTCCCGGACGCATCACCTTTTCGACCAGCCTCGGTATCGAAGACCAGGCCGTGACGCACGCAATTGCAACGGTCGGGGCCACGAGCGCCAGGAAGATCGACATGTTTACACTCGATACCGGGCGTCATTTTCCGGAAACGCTGGACACGCTGTTCGAGACCGAAGGCCGCTACGGCCTCAAGGTCCGTGTCATGTCCCCCGACGCAGCCGAGGTTGAGGCGCTTGTTGCCGAGGACGGCATCTACGGCTTTCGCTATTCGGTCGACAGCCGCAAAGCCTGCTGCGACATCCGCAAAGTCCGGCCGCTGAACCGGGCTCTTGCTGGCGCGGACGGCTGGGTCACCGGCCTGCGCCGCGAGCAATCGCAGGGCCGCGCCGAGGTGCCGTTTGCAGCCTACGATTCGATCCAGAAAATCATCAAGATCAACCCAATCGCCGATTGGACGCTGGCGCAGCTCGAGGCCTACATCGCGGAGCACAAAATTCCGGTCAATCCGCTGCACGCGCAAGGTTTCCCTTCAATTGGCTGCCAGCCGTGCACCCGCGCCATCAAACCCGGCGAAGATATTCGTGCCGGACGCTGGTGGTGGGAGAATGAGAACGCTAAAGAGTGCGGGTTGCACGCTTCACCCGCTGACAAGGGATAAGACGGCATGAACGCGGCACCATCGCACCTCGATCTGCTCGAGGCCGAGAGCATCCACATTTTCCGCGAGGCGGCGGCGCAGTTCCGCAAGCCGGTGCTGATGTATTCGATCGGCAAGGATTCGACCGTGCTGCTGCATCTGGCGCGCAAAGCGTTCTATCCGCAGAAGCTGCCGTTTCCACTGCTCCACATCGATACGACGTGGAAGTTCCGCGACATGATCGCGTTTCGCGATAAGACGGTGAAAGATTTTGGCCTCGATCTCATCGTCCACAAAAATGAGGATGGCCTGAAGCAGGGCATCAACCCGATCGATTATTCGCCGTCGATCTACACCGACATCTTGAAGACCCAGGGCCTCAAACAGGCGCTCGACAAGTATGGATTTGACGCAGCCTTCGGCGGCGCCCGCCGCGATGAAGAAGCCAGCCGTGCCAAAGAACGCGTGTTCTCGTTCCGCGCCGCAGGTCATCGCTGGGACCCAAGGAAGCAGCGCCCGGAGATGTGGCGGCTGATGAATGGACGCCTTGGCACAGGCGAAACCGTGCGCGTCTTCCCGATGTCGAACTGGACCGAAAAAGATGTCTGGCGCTACATTCTGCGCGAGAAGCTCGATGTCGTGCCGCTGTATCTCGCCAAAGACCGCCCGACCATCGAACGCAACGGCCAGCTGCTGATGCAGGACGACGAGCGCCTGCAACCAAAGCCCGGCGAGACTGTCAAAATGCGCAAAATCCGCTTCCGCACGCTTGGCTGCTACCCACTGACCGCGGCCGTTGAGTCTCACGCCACCGATCTCGAAAGCGTCGTAGCCGAAACGCTGAACGCGCAAACCTCCGAACGCGTCGGCCGTCTGATCGATCACGATCAAGCCGGCGCGATGGAGCGGAAAAAGCAGGAAGGCTACTTCTGATGACGGTGCAGGCTATTCGAAAATCAGACGTCGCCCTGGCGGCTGTCACTGCTGCTGCGCCGGTTTTGAACCGCGAGCTCAACGGCATCGTGCATCTGTTGACCTGCGGCTCCGTCGACGACGGCAAATCGACGCTGATCGGCCGCCTGTTGTGGGACGCGTCCGACCTCTATGAGGATCAGCGCGAAAACGTCCGCAAATCCGGCCGTAAGGCCGCCGGCACCGATCTCCCCGACTTCTCGATGCTGCTTGATGGCCTCGTCGCCGAGCAAGAGCAAGGCATCACGATCGACATTGCCTGGAAGTACTTCGACACCGGCACGCGCCGCTTCGTCATCATCGATTCACCCGGCCACGAACAATATACGCGCAACATGGCGTCGGGTGCTTCCCACGCCGATGTCGCGATTTTGCTGGTCGATGCCCGCGCCGGCGTCAAGAAACAAACGAAGCGTCACGCCGCGATCCTCGACCTCGTCGGCGTCAAACGCGTCGTGCTCGCCGTCAACAAAATGGATCTCGTCGGTTACTCCGAAGACGTGTTCCGCAAGATCGACGCCGACTTCCGCACGCTGTGCTGGAAATTCGGTTTCTGGGACGCAACCACGATCCCAGTGTCGGCCGTGTTCGGCGACAACGTTGCCCGTAAATCCGAAAACATGCCCTGGTACACCGGCGCGCATCTGCTCGAACATCTTGAAAAAGCGCCGAGCCGGGGCACGGCCTCGGGCGGCGCGTTCCGTTTTCCCGTGCAAACGGTGTTGCGCGACGGCGCCGATTTCCGCGGCCTTGCCGGCACGGTCAGTTCCGGTTCGGTCAAGGTCGGCGACACAGTCTCGGATGTCTTGAGCGGCCGCAGCGCCAAGGTCGTGCGCATTGCCACAATGGACGGCGATCTGCCGTCGGCCACGAGTGGTCGTGCCGTCGCCCTTCAGCTCGACATCGACATCGACGTGTCGCGCGGCGCCGTGCTGGCGACACCCGACATGCGCCCGGTCGCGGCGCAAACGGTTGAGGCGCGCCTCGTCTGGCTTTCGGAGACACCCTTTGATGCCCGCGCCGGGTACCTGCTGCGGACCGTGACCGATCTCGTGCCCATCGCAACCCTCGAGATCAAGGCGCTGCTCGATCTCGAGACCATGTCGTCACGGCCTTCGACCCACTGCAACGTCAACGACATCGCGGTCGCAAAAATTTCGCTCGGGCGCCCGGCAGCGATTGACGTCTTTACCGACATCGGCGAGACCGGCACTTTGATGATCGTCGATGCCGTCACCGGTGCGTCGATCGCAGGCGGTGTTGCAACGGCCGTCAATGCGCGGGGAGAAACGCTGGGCGAGGGTCACTTCATTCTGACCCGCGAAATGCTGGGTAACGGGCTCTGCCGTGATTTGTCGCTGAGTTCGACCGACCGCGAGGAGTTCATGCGCCGCGCCAACGAGGCTGCCATTCTGCTCAGGGCCGCCGGCGTCTCGGTCGCCATCGAACCCCCGCCGATGGTCGATGACGGCATGGACCCCGGTCTCTAAGCGCCCAAACCCAAGAGTCTCCGAATACAACGTCCAAGGCTGGAAACGCACGCTCATGTGGGAAGACATTCTGCTTTATGTCGCCGTCGGCTTCGTCGCCCAAATGGTCGATGGCGCCATTGGCATGGCCTACGGAGTCACATCCTCCTCGGTGCTGATGAGCATGGGCATATCACCCGTCACCGCGAGCGCATGTGTTCACGCCGCCGAGACCTTCACAACCGCCGTATCCGGAGCCTCGCACTGGAAATTCGGCAACGTCGATTTCAAGCTCGTCCGGCGTCTTGCTATCCCGGGCGCCATCGGCGGGGCCATCGGCGCCTATGTGCTCTCCAACGTCAACGGCGACGCGATCAAACCGTTTGTCGCTGGATATCTTCTGCTCATGGGGCTGTACATTCTTTGGAAGGCACTCAGGACGATCCCGGGGGATGCGGAGCCGCCAGAGCGCTTGGGCCCGCTCGGTTTCATTGGCGGCTTTATGGATTCGATCGGCGGTGGTGGATGGGGGCCCATTGTCACCACGACGCTGATCGGTAGCGGAGTAACGCCACGCTACGCCATCGGCTCCGTCAACCTGTCTGAATTCTTCGTCACTTTGACCATCTCGGCAACGTTCATGCTGACCATCGGCCTCGAGCTTTGGCCCATCATCGCCGGGCTCATCGCCGGTGGGGTAATCGCCGCTCCGTTCGCGGCGTATGCCACAAAACACCTGCCGGACAAGGCCCTCATGATCATCGTCGGAAGCGTTATCGTTCTGCTCAGCCTCAGAACCATCTTGAAAACGCTGCACTAGCGACGCTAGCGCATTGCACGGACGCGCGATCTCACCTACTCATCTTGAACCTTCGACCGACCGACAGAGCCACATGCTTGATGCTTCGCTTTTGAACGTGTGGCCTATGATCGTGGCTGGCGGCTTTGCCGTCGGCTTTCTGGTCGGCATGACCGGCGTCGGCGCCGGGTCACTGATGACGCCATTCCTGATCACGCAGGTCGGCGTCTCTCCCGCCCTTGCCGTCGGCACTGATCTCCTGTTTGCCGGCATCACCAAGGCGACAGCCGCCTCGCACCACCACAACTTCGGCAACGTCAACTGGCCGATCGTTCGCTGGCTTGCCATGGGCAGTCTGCCGGGCGCCCTCGGCATGCTGGCCATGCTGTACTATATCGATCCCGACACAGCCGCCATCGCGCGGCTGATCAAACAGGGGCTTGCATTCGCGCTCGTGCTAAGCGCAGCGGCCATCGTGCTGTATCCGTTTTTAACGCGCAACGGCCGCCAGGAGGTTGCCGATCCAGTCGACGTTCCGGCGCGGCGCCTTCCGACGATGCTGCTCGGCCTCGGGCTGGGTTCTGTCGTGACGCTGACGTCGGTCGGCGCGGGTGCTATTGGTGTCGTCGTTTTGACAGCGCTTTATCCGGCGCTGCGAACGCGCCGTCTCGTCGGCACCGATATCGTGCACGCGATCCCGCTCACCATCGTGTCTGGGCTTGGCCACGCCAGCATGGGCAACGTCAACCTGACGCTTTTGGGGCTGCTGCTCGCCGGATCGATCCCCGGCATTGCGCTTGGTTCAAGGCTAACCGGAAAACTCCCCGACTGGCTGCTCCGGATCGCGCTGTCAGCTGTGCTTTTGCTGGCGGCGTATCAATTGGCGCAGAAAATCTAGTCTCTCTAAGCCAGCTTGATATCAGCGTGGAATTGATTGCCGGCTTTGGTCGCCTTAACGTAGCCCGCCCGGATCGCGAAATCTCCGAAACGCTCTCCTGCCTTGCGCTGTTTGGAATAGGCGAGGAAGATCGGCTCCAGCAGCGTGACGATTTTGTCTTTGCCGACATCCTGCGCATAGAGCTTCGACAGCCGCGAGCCATCGAATGCGGCTCCGAGATACAGGTTGTAAAGACCTGGATTACGGCCAACGAGGCCGATCTCGGCGAGATAGGGGCGGGCGCAACCGTTCGGGCAGCCGGTCATGCGAATGATGATATCATCGTCGCGCAGACCCGCCTTGTCCAAGCCGTCTTCAAGCGCGGTAATGAGTTCGGGCAGAAAGCGTTCGCTCTCGGCCAGTGCCAATCCGCATGTCGGCAGAGCCACACACGCCATCGAATTTGCGCGCAGCTTTGACGACACATCGAGCGAGATGCCATGTGCTTTCAGGATCGTCTCGATCTTGGATTTAAATTTCGCTGCGACGTTGGCGAGGATGACGTTTTGATTGGAGGTGCACACGAACTCGCAAATGCCGAACTCCGCGATCTCGCGCAACGCGGTCCGCAGCGCCATGCCCGGCCGGTCCTTGATGCGGCCGTTTTCGATGAACAGCGTTAGGTGCCAGGGCTTATCTTCGCCCTTCCGGCCGTCGAGGCTTTGGCGCCACCCCAGCGGGTCTCCGGTTCCTGAGAACGTGAACGGCTTGGGCTTTCCAAGTTTGGTGCCTAGGCGTTTTTGGACCTCAGCGCGGAAGGCCTCAATGCCGCGGTCCTCGATGGTATATTTAAGACGGGCGCGGGCGCGGTTCTCGCGGTTACCCCAGTCGCGCTGCACGGTCAGCACTTTTTCAGCGACGTCGACGGCCTGCTCCGGCTTGCAGTAGCCAAGACTGTCGGCCGTGCGCGGGAACGTGTTGGTGTCGCCGTGGGTCATGCCCATGCCGCCGCCGACGGTGACATTCCACCCCGTCAGCTCACCCTTTTCGAGGATGGCGATGTAGCCAAGATCGTGGGCGAAGACATCGACGTCATTATCAGGCGGCACGGCGATGTTGGTCTTGAATTTACGCGGTAGATACTGGACGCCGTAGAGCGGCTCTTCGCCCTTTTTCGCATCCCGGGATTTGTCCTCGACCTTCTCGCCGTCCAGCCAGATCTCGTGATAGGCGCCGGTCTGCGGCAGCAGGTGCTCGCTGATCGCCTTGCCGAGGTCGTAGGCCTGCTTGTGGGCCTTCGACAGATACGGGTTCGCCGCCGTCATGACGTTGCGGTTGACGTCGCCGCAGGCGGCAAGCGTGTCGAGGCAGGACGCATTGATCGCCTGCATCGTGCGCTTGAGGTTGGATTTGATGACACCGTGGAACTGGAACGTCTCGCGCGTCGTCAGCCGCAGCGTGCCGTTGGCGTAAGTTGTGGCGATATCATCCAGCGCCAGCCACTGCTTTGGCGTTGTCAGGCCACCTGGAATGCGCAAGCGGATCATGAAGGAAAAAGCCTTCTCGAGCATTTTCTTAGCCCGCTCTCCACGCACGTCGCGGTCGTCCTGGATGTAGGAGCCGTGGAACTTGATCAGCTGATGATCGTCCTCGGAGATATTGCCGGTTTCGACCTGCCGCAAACCCTCAGCCAGCGTACCGCGCAGCTGGTGGCTTTTCTCTTTGATGATTTCGTTCTTGGCGCGCTTGTCGGTCATTCGATTGTCTCGCTGTAGCAGGGGCGTTCTCCCTCTCCCCATTGAAGTAATGGGGAGAGGGTATCAATCTCAATACACATCACGCTGGTAGCGTCCGGCCTTCGTCAGTTCTTTGAGTTTTGCGCGGCCCGCATCCTCGTCACCCTTGACGGCTTCGCTGAGGATTTTCACGAGCGTCGCGTCGACGTCCTTGGCCATGCCTTTTTCATCACCGCAGACGTAAAGATGGGCGCCGTCGGCGATCCACGCCTGCAGCTCGGCGCGCCTTTCCCACAGGCGATGCTGAACGTAGATCTTTTCCGGCTGGTCGCGCGAGAACGCAACGTCGATTTTCGTGAGTGCTTTTGACTCCAAATGATCCTGCCATTCGAGCTGATACAGGAAGTCATTGGTGAAGTTGCGTTCGCCGAAGAACAGCCAGCTCTTGCCCGTCGCACTGGTCTCGACGCGCTCTTCGATGAAGCCGCGATAGGGCGCAACGCCGGTCCCAGCCCCGATCATGACAATCGGCGTCTTGCCGTCGCCGGGAAGACGGAAATGGCGATTGGGTTTGACGTAGATGCGCGCCGCTGAGCCAACTTTGCGCCGCTCGGCGAGATACATGGAGGTGACGCCCTTGCGGGTTTTGCCATGCGACGCCCAGCGCACAGCTCCGACCAGCAAATGCGCTTCACCGGGATGGGCTTTGGGGCTCGACGCCACGGAATAGAGCCGGCCCGGAAGCGGGCGCAGCAGGCTCAGCAGCTGCTCGGGGTTCAGCTTTTCCGAATAGGTTTCGAACAGGTCGACGAGCTGGCGGTCGCTTGCAAACTTGGCGTAGGCATCGCCCTCCAGCAATGTCTTGACGTCGGCGCGGCCCGTCAGCTTGGCGTAATTCTCGACCGACGCGCGCGACAGCGTCGTGACGTCGAAGCCTTTTTGAATTTTTAGCATCAGCGCCGCGTCGGACCCTAGGCCAGCCGCGCGCAAGAGCTGATCGACGAGCGCGGGATCGTTCTCTGGCAATACGCCGATGGCGTCTCCCGGTAGATAGCTAAAGCCGGGCGCATCCGCCGTGAATTCGACGTGCCAGGTTTCGCGCGTTGATCCCGAACCGTTCAAGTTCACAAGCGCGGAGATCTCGGCTTCAAGCGGATGTTCGGCGGTGAACTGCGGCTCGTCATCCTCGGCCTGGTATCCGCCGCCGGAGAAATCAACGTGGACGACCGTGCCGGTCGCGGCCGCATCAGGTGGTGCGAGCTTTGCGAGCGCCCCCTCGGTCCATTGCGCCGCCTGCTTGGCGAAATCGAGATCAAGATCCATACGATCGCTCGCGCGCGTTGCGCCGAGCGCTTCAAGGCGGGCGTCGATGGCTTGGCCGACGGCGCAGAAATGGACATAAGCCGTATCGCCGAGGGCCAGCACGGCAAAGCGTGCGCCGTCGAGGCGAGGGGCGGCGTCACTCATAAGAGCCGCATAGAAATCTATCGCACGCGCCGGCGGATCGCCCTCGCCCCACGTCGCTGCATACACGACCAAATTCTTCGCCTTCGCCAGCAGCGCCATATCGGCGTCGGCCATGTCGTAGATCTTGGCGTCGAGGCCGTGCTTCTGCGCCAGCTTCTTGGCCTTCATGGCAAGGGCTTCGCAGTTGCCGCTCTCGCTGGCGTAGAGGATGGTTAAGGGCACGCGCGGCTTGGCGGCGGCGGCAAGCTGGGCGCTGCCCCCCTGAGCCGCCTCGAAGCCGGCAAAAAATCCGGCCAGCCAGCTGCGTTGCTGCGGTGTCGTGCGCGACACCACCTTGTTCAACAGTTCTATTTCTTCCGGCGCGAAGGGCGCGTTCTTCGGAAGCAGCGGAATTACCGACACCAAATTCTCCTTGTCACCGCTCATTGTCACCGCTCAGGCGAGAGCCTGCGTGCCATGTCTTTTAAACGCTGCCTAGCGCGCTTAGTATCACCGCGAAAGAAACGTTTTTACTGGCCCTTTCGGCGCAGGCTGTGAGTGCACAATGCCCCCAGCCAGAAGTTGCAGGACCAACGACATTGACGAACGTAAGCCGACAATGACGAGACTGAACACCAGTATACTACACGAATTCGGAATGAATTTCTATACGAACCCATTAAAAATCGTATAAATGAGAATTTTTTTCTCATACCCGCAGATCTTGATCGATTGCCCGGAGGCTTCCCCAGGGCCTTCAGTGGACCGCTTGCAGCGACGCCTGAGGTCCCGGGCCGTTCGGGCTCGGCACTCTGTCGTGGGTCACGTCGAATTCGCAGGCCGCGACTGGCGGCCGTCATCTCACATCAGGGTCAGGATTTGGGGGCAGGTTTTTCTGCCAAGCTTCGGCGTCAAACTTGAGCCTATGACGAGCAGCCACCACCTTCCCACACGCAGTCGTGAAAGCACTTGATTTGTAAACGGCGGGTCATCTGTGATGTAACATTTCGAAGTGGTACCGGTCTTGACTTTGAGAGCCTGGTCCGCAAATTGGTGCCGCACAAAAAAAATGTGTCTGCACCAGTGGGTAGGCCCTCGGCGGGGTCTGCGAATTTGGAAAGCAGCTAACCGCTTTGGAGGAAAACCCTATGAAGATTTGGTCGAAGCCTGAAGTTCGCGAGCAGGAAGTCGGTCTCGAAGTGACGAGCTACCTGCCAGCCGAAATTGACATCATCTAATCGATGTCTTCGTTCTCGCGCATCTAGCGTGAGGTCAGCGCGGCGGTCGATGGTCACATCGGCCGCCGTCGTTGTTTTAGAGTGATCCAAGCCGCGAAGCGGAGCGCCGGGATAACTGGCTGCGCACCGAACGTGCCCGGCTCGGCGCACGGGTTTAGGCAGTGCTATGATCATCAAAATTCTCGGATCTGCTGCTGGCGGCGGATTTCCGCAATGGAATTGCAATGGCGTCCAGTCAGCCAACGTGAGATCGGGCAAGCCCGGCTATCGCGCCCGCCTGCAATCCTCGCTCGCGGTCACGGCAAACGGCGTTGACTGGGTTTTGCTCAATGCCTCGCCCGACCTGCGTCAGCAAATCAACGAGACGCCCGAGCTACACCCCGCCAAGACCGGGAGCTTGCGCAATTCGCCCATCAAAGCCGTGGTCGTCACCAATGCCGACGTCGATCACATCACCGGCCTCATCAATCTGCGCGAAGGCCAGGCGTTCTCGATCTACGGTTCGGACCGCGTGCTGGCGACGCTGAATGCCAATTCAATTTTTCTTGTCTGCGATCCCGGCAAGGTGCCGCGCATCGCCCTCCCCCTGGATAAACCGCTCGCGCTCTCCGGCGCCGGAGTTGACCCCGGCCTCACGATCGAAGCCTTCGCGGTGCCCGGCAAAATTGCGCTGTTCCTCGAAAAGGAGAGCGCTGGCGGCAACTTCGGCAGCCGCGACGGCGACACCATCGGACTCAAGGTGACTGCTGCCAACTCCGGAAAATCGTTCTTCTACATTCCGGGCTGCGCCGAGATCGATCCGCCGCTTGCCGCCCGCATCACCGGCGCCAGCCTCATTTTCCTCGACGGTACGCTGTTCACCGACGACGAGATGATCGCCCAGGGCCTATCGCAGAAAACCGGGCAGCGCATGGGCCATATTTCGATCTCTGGCCCTGCTGGCTCGATCGCAGCCTTCAAACCGCTCTGCGTGAAACGGCGTATTTACGTCCACATCAATAATTCCAATCCAATCCTGGACGAGAATTCTGAAGCTCGTAAAGTCGTCGATGCCGCCGGCTGGGAAGTCGGCTTCGACGGAATGGAGGTCATCCTATGAACCCCGTCAGCCTGGAAAAGAAAACCGCCGAACGGCGCGGCAACGAACCGCCGATGCCGGTGGCCGAATTCGAAGCTGCGATCCGCGCCGTTGGCCCCGAGCGCTATCACGATCTCCACCCATTTCATCACTTGCTGCACGGCGGCAAGCTCAACAAGGGCCAGGTTCAGGCCTGGGCGCTCAATCGCTACTGCTACCAGTCTGCGGTGCCACGCAAGGACGCCGCCTTTATCAGCCGCGTTCACGACCGCGAGCTGCGCCGCGAATGGACGCATCGCCTGCTCGATCACGACGGCCAGCCACCGGACGAAACCGGCGGCATCGAACGCTGGCTGATTTTGACCGATGGCCTCGGCCTCGATCGTGAGTACGTTATTTCACGGCGCGGGGCGCTACCCGCCACCGTGTTCGCTGTCGAAGCCTACGTGACCTTCGTGCGCGAGCAGCCACAGACGGTCGCGGTTGCTTCATCGCTGACAGAACTGTTTGCGCCAAAAATCCACAAAGAGCGCATCTCCGGCATGCTCGAAGGTTACGATTTTATCGACGACAAGGTCATGGCGTACTTCAAACGCCGCCTGACGCAGGCGCCGCGCGATTCTGACTTTGCGCTGCAATACGTTCTGAAAAACGCCAAATCGCGCGACGAGCAGGAAGCCTGCGTTGATGCCGTGCGCTTTAAATGCAACGTGCTCTGGGTGCAGCTCGACGCGCTCCACAACGCCTACGTCGCCGGCAACGTGCCGCCCGGCGCCTTCCGTCCGGAGACTTGACATGGCAAGCGAGACAACGAGCGCCACGCCGCGCACGCGCACAATCATCACCGGCGCTTCGCAGCCGGGGTTGCCCGCCCATATCAAGCTCCGGCATGACGCCGGGCGCGGCCGCTGGCACGTGCTGGCGCCTGAACGCGTGTTCGAACCAGACCCCATCGCTGTCGAAATCTTGAAGCGATGTGATGGCCAAACGACGGTCGATGCCCTCGCCGCCACGCTGGCGACAGAGTACAACGCGCCATTGCCGGACATCACCGCCGATATCATATCCATGTTGCAGGAGCTGGCCGACAAGGGTGTCGTCAGAGCTTAATCGGAGCCGAAAAAACGATGAACGAGATCGCCCCGCTTGAGCAATTCGGAGATGCGGATCTGGGCCCCTCGTGCGCCCGCGCGCCGATCGGCCTTCTGGCAGAGCTGACGCACCGCTGCCCACTGCAGTGTCCTTATTGTTCGAACCCGCTCGAACTCGATCGTGTCAACCAGGAGCTATCGACGGCTGAATGGCAGGATGTCATGCGCCAGGCGGCAGACCTGGGGATTTTGCAGATCCACCTCTCAGGGGGCGAGCCGACGCTGCGTAAGGACCTCGAGGAGATCGTCGAGGTCGCGGCCAAAGTCGGGCTTTATACCAACCTCATCACCGCCGGCGTGACGCTGACACGCGATCGTCTGAAGCGGCTGAAAGATCTCGGCCTCGATCACGTCCAGCTGTCGATCCAGGACGTGGACGATGCCAACGCCGAAAAGATTTCCGCTTACAAGAACGGCCTGGAGAAAAAGCGCGAACTGGGCCATTGGGTGCGCGAATTCGATATGCCGTTGACGATCAACGCCCCGATCCATCGCCTCAATATCGAAAACCTGCCGAACATTATCAACTTCGCGGTTGAGATGGGCGCGGGCCGCATCGAAGTCGCCAATATCCAGTATTACGCCTGGGCGCTGAAAAACCGGGCGGCCCTGATGCCGACGCGGGCGCAAGTCATTCGCAGCGCCGAGATTGTCGAGGAAGCCAAGCAACGCTTGAAAGGCATTCTCGTGTTCGATTTCGTCGTGCCGGACTACTACGCCAAAACGCCGAAGCCGTGCATGGGCGGCTGGGGCAAGGGCATCATGAACATTACGCCGCAGGGCCGCGTTTTGCCGTGCCACGCCTCCGAGCAGGTTCCAGGCCTCGAGTTCGACAACGTCAAAGACAAGCGCCTTGCAGATATCTGGCTCAACGGCCAAGCCTTCAACAAATACCGCGGCACCAGCTGGATGAAAGAGCCGTGCAAGAGCTGCCCGCGGGCTGAGATCGACTTCGGCGGCTGCCGCTGCCAGGCCATGGCGTTTACCGGCGACCCGACCAATACCGACCCGGCGTGCAAGTTCTCGCCCCACCACGCCGAGTTCGTCGCCGCCGCAGAGCGGGAAAGCGCTGTCGCGACGCCGCCGCCGTTTGTGTACCGGCGCCTAGGGGGTGCCAACGCCGGTGCCGTCAAGGAGCCTGCGGAATAAGCCGCCATCTCAGCAGCCGTCGCCGGGTACATACCGCACCGCATCATTGAGGGGGGTGGCGCCATAGCGCCCCACTGCGGCATTTCGTTCAGGCCAAGTTCAGATAATAAATGCCATTTACGCCGGTCTGGGCTATGACGATCGGCGTTAAAAAAATATAGCCCTTAGGCGAAACGGGAAGGAAACACTCTATGCGCAAGTTGGTTTTGGCGATCGCCATGATCGCCGCACTGCCGGTCGCAGCTCATGCGGCTGATGCCGAAGCCGGTAAGGCTGTGTTCGGCAAGTGCAAGGCCTGCCACCAGATCGGCGAAGGTGCCAAGAACGCCGTCGGACCGAACTTGACGGGCGTTATCGGCCGCAAGGCCGGTTCAATGGAGGGCTTTACCTATTCGGAAGCCATGAAGGGCTCGGGCCTGACGTGGGACGAAGCCACGTTCAAAGACTACATCAAGGACCCGAAGGCGAAGATCGCGGGCAATAAGATGGTGTTCATGGGCGTCAAGGACCCCGCCGACATTGATAACCTGACGGAATATCTGAAGAGCTTCAGTGCGGCTGCCGCTCCGGCTGCACCTTAAGGTTTCATCGGCACCGATATCTCGTTTAAGCGTCGCGGGCTAACCCCGCGGCGCTTTTTATTAGACCGCATTGATCGGGACGACATCGCTGACGTCGAGCGCCGCAATCCAAGCGTCGAGCGTCTTGCCCTGCAACTTCATGGCGGGAGCGACGTCGCGCAACGGCACAAGCACAAAGCCCCGCTCAGTGATCAGCGGGTGCGGCACGGTCAGATCGGGCCCATGAATAACCTCATCCCGGTAAGTCAGAATATCGACGTCGATCAGCCTCGAGCCCCATTTCTGGCGGCGCACGCGGCCCATCTCGTTTTCGACCTTCTGGCAGTGATGCAACAGCTCGGGCGCTGTCAGCTCTGTCGCGACGCTGATGCACGCGTTGACGAACCAGTCCTGATCGGTGACGCCCCACGGCGCCGAGCGGTAATTCTGCGAGCGCGCAACAAGCCGCACATCGCCGCCGTGCGCCAAGCGGTGGATGGCGTCATCGATGTTGGCCGCTTTGTCGCCGATGTTCGAGCCAAGCCCGATCGTGGCGTCGAACACTCGGCGCGCGGCGGGCTCAGTCATACTTGATGTAGGAGAAGCGTAGATCACCAGCCGGCGTGCCCTCGAGGCCCTTGCCTTCTAGGCCTGGCTGCCAGTTCACGACCGCCTCGATCTTCTTCGCCAGTTCCAGGTCTTTTGAAGTGATGCCTTTGGCCGAATGCGTCATCAGCCGCACCTCGACCCAGGCGTAGGACGCAGTGATGTCAGGGTGGTGCCAAGCGGCTTCCGCCAAATGACCGACCGTGTTGATCACCATCAGAGTGCCCTTCCAGCTCGATGTCTTGTAGGTGCGCCGGACCCACCCATCCTCGAGTTTCCAGGCTGGCAGATTGGTGGCCAGCCAGGACGTGACCTCGGCTTCTAACATTGGTTTTTCACGTTCAGCGTTCATAACAGCCTCGTCTCTGGTTTTTTGCATACGCGGGCGCTAAGCCTACCCCTGCCCGCGCCGGGTTGGCAAACCCGCGCTGCCAACGCAAGGGAACGCTTTTGTGACGACCCATCGAGGGACTTCGAGTTCCACCAAACTTGTCCGCGTCCGGGCACCGGCCCGGCTGCACCTTGGCTTCCTCGATATGAACGGCGCACTCGGCCGCAAGTTCGGGAGCATTGGTCTCGCGGTCGATAGGCCCGCGACGCGATTGACGGTAGCGCGCGCGACCAGCAACGCCACCTCCGGCACCGAGAGCGCCCGCACTTTGCAGCTCGTGCAAATGTTCAGCCGGAGCCGGGACAGTGGCTACGCCGTCGATGTTGAGGAAGCCATACCGGCCCACGCTGGGCTCGGCTCCGGCACCCAGCTGGCGCTGGCCATCGGCACGGCGATCGCGCGGCTCGAAGGCCGCGAGCTTGGCCCCCAGGACCTCGCAGGTCTCGGAGCCCGCGGCGCGCGTTCGGGAATTGGCTTAGCTGCGTTCGCGGGCGGCGGGTTCCTGGTCGATGGCGGCAGGGGTCAGCGCGAACGGGCGCCGCCGGTGACCCTTCGCGCCGACTTTCCCGAGGACTGGAGGGTCCTGCTTATTCTCGATACGAACCGCGCCGGCGTGTCTGGCGATGCCGAAGCAAAGGCGTTCGCGGCGTTACCGGAATTTCCCGAAACGGCGGCAGCTCACATCTGCCACCTCGTGCTGATGAAACTTGTGCCCGGATTGAAGGAGGCTGATCTCTCAGCCTTCGGCTCGAGCATCAGCGAAATCCAGGAGATCGTTGGCGGTCACTTCGCCGCTAAACAGGGCGGCAGTCCATTCTCCAGCCCCGCGGTCGGGCGCATCGCTGCACAAATGCGAGACATGGGCGCGACCGGCATCGGCCAGAGTTCTTGGGGGCCAACTGGTTTCGCTTTTGTCGATGGCGATGAAGCGGCAGTTCGCCTCTATCATTCTTTAGTCGAAGAGGCTAAACGCGACGGGCTTGAAATTGTCATCGCTCGGGGCCGCAATACGGGCGCTCGGATCGAAGCCGCCTAAGCCATAAATTCATTAGGAGATTCAGAACGTTATGAGCGAAGCCACGCCCATTTTGCATATGCTCACGCCGCAAAAGCACATGAGCCCCTTCGACGTCAACATGGCGGCCGATGCCGGGTACAAGGTGATTGTGCCCTACATCAACGTCGAGCTATCCGAGGTCAACGCCCTCGTCCAGGACGCTATTTTTTCGCGCCCTCCCAACTACGGCGTGCGCACCGGCTTCTTCATGGGCGGCAAGGACGCGCTGCTCGCCCTCGACATGATGGACGCCGCCCAAAAGGCCATGGTGCCGCCGTTCGAATGCTCGATCTTCGCCGACCCCGCAGGATCGTTCACGACCGCCGCCGCCATGGTCGCGTGCGTCGAGCGCCAGTTGAAACAGAAGTTCAACCGCGGCTGGAAGGGCACCAAGGTCGCCGTGTTTGGCGCCACCGGCGTCGTCGGCTTTGCCTCATCCATTATCGCGGCGCTAGAAGGCGCGGACGTCCAGCTCGTCGCCCATCGCGGCGTTGAGCGCGTGATTAAGAACGCCGAAATTTCTAAAGCCCGTTTCGGCGTCGATCTCGAAGCTGTGAATGGCGAAACGGCGGAGCAGAAGCGCGACATCATCGCCAATGCCGAAGTGATCTTCGCCGCCGCCGCTGCCGGCGTTCAGGTCGTCTCGAAAGAACACAAGGAATTGGCCAAGAAGCTGCTCGTCATCGCCGACGTCAATGCCGTGCCGCCTCCCGGCGTCGAAGGCATGGACCTGTTCATGGACGGTGCCCAGCTGCCGAGTTGCAACGCGCTTGGCATCGGCCCGCTGGCCATCGGCGACATCAAATACAAGTGTGAAAGCGGCCTATTCAAGCAGATGATCGCCTCCGACAAGCCGCTGATGCTCGACTTCCGCCATGCCTATGCGCTGGCCAAGCAGTTGACCGGCATCGCGTAACGCGGTGTGGCTGGCGAAGCGGTCTTAATAGCTGCGTTTTCCGGGCGGGCTCTGGCACAGTCCGCTCGCCGCGCAGGCTACGTGCCACTCGTCGCTGATGCCTTTGGCGACAACGATACCCGTGAAGCCGCAGCTGCCGGCTGGGCCGTGCCCGGCGCCATCGAGCGCGGTTTTCACACCAAGCCGCTCGTCGCGGCGCTCGATGCGCTCGTGGCACACGCCCCGTCGCCGCCCATTGGGCTCGTGCTCGGATCAGGCTTTGAGGACAAACCACGCCTCGTCGACGTGCTCGCGCAGCGCTACGGGCTGCTGGGCTGCAGCGTCGAGGCTTTGAAAGCCTGCAAGGACCCGCGTGTCTTCTTCCCCGTGCTCGACGAGCTTGGCATTGCCCATCCTGAAACGCGGATGACGCCGCCTGACGATGCCGAGGGTTGGCTGTCCAAACGCGTCGGCGGCAGCGGCGGACGGCATATTCACGCCTGCACTGCGTCGTCGCGTGCGTCCCCGCGCCGGTATTTCCAGCGCTACATCGACGGCGAGAGAATTTCATTCAGTGCCATCGTGGCCGACGGCATAGCTATGGACACGACCCGCCAGTGGTGTGCGCCGTCGCCAGATCAGCCATATCGTTATGGCGGCGCGGTGAGCATCCCCTACAGTGGCACGGCGCTGGAACTTCAAATGCTCGGCGCCGTTAGCGCGTTGTCACGAGGGCTTCAGCTCAAAGGCCTCGTGTCCTTCGATTTTATCGTCAATAGCGCCACCGCCTATCTGCTCGAAATCAACCCGCGCCCTGGCGCCAGCCTCGACGTGGTCGATACGATCGAAGGATCGCGATTTCACGCCCACATCGTCGCCTGCCGCGACGGAAAATTGCACTATTGGGGCGGCAGCGCTCACGACGGATCGAAAGCCGCCGCGATCCTGCACGCCGATCGCGGTGAAGTGACGCTTCGCGCACTCGACTGGCCCGAATGGTCGGCAGATCGCGGCGCGCCAGGGACCCGCATTCCGCTCGGCGCGCCAATCGCCACCGTCCTCGCCGAAGCCGAAACGCCCGATGCCGCAGAGCGGCTCGCCCGCCAGCGCTTGGCGGAGTTTGAAAGCCTGATATACGGACACGCATTCTAACCGCCTGGAGATTGCCTGATGCCCACGACCGCCCACCCCAGCGTCTCAGCGCGCGCCGCCAAAATCGTCGATGGCATCGCCGCCAATGCCGATGCGTTGCGCGTCTCGGTCACAACCGGCAGTCAGGGCGAACGCCTGATCGACCTCGGCGGGGCAGCGCTCGGTGGCCTCGAAGCCGGGCGTCTGCTTGGGGAAGTATGCATGGGCGGCCTCGGCGCGGTGGCGCTGACGAAATCGTCGGGTCTTGCCAATTGGCCGCTCGGCGTCGTCGTCTCATCGACAAACCCGGTCATCGCCTGTCTCGGCAGCCAGTACGCCGGCTGGACGATCACCGACGACGCCTCGGGCTTTTTTGCGCTCGGCTCCGGTCCGGCTCGCGCGCTGGCGCGCGTCGAGGATTTGTACAAAGAGCTCGGCTACGCCGATCACTGCGCGCAGGCGTCGCTGGTCATCGAAGGCGACAAGGCGCCGCCACCCGCCGTCATTACGAAAGTCGCTGAAGCCTGCGGCGTAAAGCCGTCCGGCCTGACAATCCTGTTCGCCCCGACTTGGAGCCTCGCCGGTACCGTGCAGATCGCCGCCCGCGTGCTCGAAGTCTCGATCCACAAGGCCCACGCGCTGCACTTCCCGCTTGAGAATATTCTGGACGGCACCGGCACCTGCCCGATCGCACCGCCGTTCCCGGATTTCGTCAAGGCCATGGGCCGCACCAATGACGGTATTATCTACGGCGGCCGCATCCATCTGTTCGTCAAGGGTTCGGATGCCGACGCCAAAAAACTCGCCGACGGCCTGCCGTCATCATCGTCGTCCGCTTACGGCAAGCCGTTCGCTGAGATCTTCTCTGAGGTCAACGGCGACTTCTACAAAATCGACGCCATGCTGTTTTCACCCGCACAAGTGACAGTTTCCAACGTCGAGACCGGCACCTCGTTCCACGCCGGAAAATTGGCCCCTGAGATCGTCGATGCGAGCTTCCGCTGAGACCACGACCGCGGCCGAGTTGAAAATCGGCACTGGCCTGCACTTTGCGCTCCTGATCGAGGAAGGGCGCGGCGAATGGCACGCGCGCCGCATCGTCCGCTCGCTTGAAGCGTTCGGCGCTAGGGTGACGGTGTCGTCGCTGCCGCACTGCGCCTTCGATACCGGGCTCGAGTCCGGCATCGACATTCCGGGCTTCAAGGGCCAGCTGCCCGATGGCATTTTCGTGCGCTCAATTTCGGCCGGAACGCTGGAGCAAATCACGTTCCGCTTGGGGCTGCTGCACGCACTGCGCGACAGCGGCGTGCGGGTATGGAACGACGCCCGCGTCATTGAGCGTTGCGTGGATAAATCGCAAACCACGTTTCTGCTGCACAAGGCCGGCATCGCGACGCCACGCACGCGCGTCTGCGAAACACGGGCGCACGCCGAAGAGTACACCGAGGGCCTCGCCCGTACCCTGGTCATGAAGCCGTTGTTTGGCAGCCAGGGCAAAGGCATCGGCCAAATCTCAACGCAGGCTGAACTGCCAGCGTCTGAGGCAGTCGACAGCATCTACTACATGCAGGATTTTATCGCGCCGAAGGACGACGTGTTCGAAGACTGGCGCGTGCTCGCCACACGCCATCGGGTCATCGCCGCCATGACCCGGTGCGGCACAAACTGGGTCACCAACATTCATCAAGGCGGCAAGGCCAAGGCGCACGTGCCCGACGCCGAAATGGCAGAAATCAGTATGGCAGCGATGCGGGCGATTGATGCAGACTACGCTGGCATTGACCTCATCCGCACGGCCGCTGGCCAATTGCAAGTGCTCGAAGTCAATTCCAATCCGGCGTGGCGCGGATTGCAGAGTGTCGCTGATATCAACATTGCCGAGGCCATTGCCGAAGACTTTTTGAAAACCGTCATCGCGCACCGGGCGGCGTTGAGCCCGCCGTTGAGTCTGCCACGATGAGCCTTGCGCTCACCAGACTCGAAATCGAAGCCGCGTTTTTCGCCGCGTGTCGCGCCGAACTCGATGCGCTCAAACCCGGCAATGTGCATCGCCACGCCCCAGGACATGGCATGGAAGTCGCACATTTCGAGCGCGCCGCCACCGCCGCCGCGCCGTTTATCAGTGACCCCAAACTCAAAATTGGCGAACGCATCCTGCGCGCGACGGAGGCGAGTTTCGCGGCGACCGGACTGAATACCAATCTCGGCATCGTGCTGCTGTGTGCTCCGCTCGCCAAAGCCGCCGCCGAGATTGATGCCGGCATGGGGCTGCGACGCCGCCTCGCGGAGATCCTGTCGCTGCTCGATATCGAGGACGCCACCAACGCCTACGCCGCCATCCGCCTCGCTAACCCTGCGGGCCTTGGTTCAGCGGCCGAAAGCGACGTACACGACGCGCCCGCCGTCAGTTTGATCCAGGCTATGCACCTGGCAGCGGACCGTGATCGCATCGCCAATGCCTACGTCACGGCCTACAGCGACATCTTTGACGTCGCCATGCCCCAGCTCGCGGATGCCCGCGCCCTCGCCGAGCGCGACGATCTCGCCATTACCACGTTGCATATGGCCCTCATGGCCGAATTCCGCGACAGTCATATCGCCCGCAAGTATGGCCTGGAGACCGCCCGCGCCGTGCAGGCCGAAGCCCGCGCTCTGGGGCCGTTGTGGACGCCGGTTGCGACCCTTAAGTCCCTCCCTGCACTAACCGAATTCGATCGCCATCTGAAAGCCCGCGGCCTCAATCCAGGCACCACGGCCGACGTCGTGGTCGCAACCCTGTTCGCCGCCCTGATTTCCGGCAGGAAACAATCGTGAACGGAGCCCGCGTGTCCTACTAAAGGACTTGTCGAGGCAGCCAGCGTAGGGCTATGACAGGCCCCGTGTCCGCAAGGCACACGGACTGATCCACCCCGCCTGCTCCGAAACTCCAGGGTTTTGGAGTACAGCGTGCTTGGATATCCATCGCAAGAGCTAAACAGCGAATGCCCGATTTCAACGGGGGTGCGTTGGTGCTCGTAGTGTTCAATTCGTGGGAGGAACCCCCCTAATGGCCAAAATTAATAAAGTCATGGTCGGCGAGTCGCTCGTCGGTGACGGCAACGAAGTCGCTCACATCGACCTCATCATCGGACCGCGCGGTTCGGCTGCTGAAGTTGCATTCTGCAACTCGCTGACGAACAACAAGGACGGCTTCACGTCGCTCCTCGCCGTTCTGGCGCCGAACCTAGCCTGCAAGCCGAACACGATTCTGTACAATAAAGTCACGATCAAGGACGCACGTCAGGCCGTTCAGATGTTCGGACCGGCCCAATACGGCGTCGCCAAGGCCATTCAGGACTCTGTTGCCGAAGGCGTGATCCCAGCCGCTGAAGCCGACGATCTCTACGTTTGCGTTGGCGTGTTCATCCACTGGGAAGCCGCCGACGATTCCAAGATCCAGGACTACAACTATCGCGCCACCAAGGAAGCCCTCGCCCGCGCCGTCGCCGGCAAGCCGACGGCTGCCGAAGCAACAGCACAGCGCAACACAGCCTCGCATCCGTTCGCTGCTAAGTCTTGAAGCGGACACCGTCCACAGCAGGAAGACCATAAACATAACACTGCCCCACCTATGAAGGTGGGTCTGCTGCAGCGATTGGGTAGACTGCTCTCAGGACGTTACAGCGGTTGAGCCGGGGATGGCGACGCGGAGTAGCTTCCGTCAAGCCGCTTCGAAATTGACCGAAGACTTTATCGGCCGGCGATCTCTTTGAGGTCTCCGGCCGAAATTTTTTTGTCATACAGCGCCGTGGCGATGAGCCCGCCTGCCGCCCCTGCGGCACGCGCCGCATCGAGATCGATCCGGTGCCTGATCCCGCCAGCGGCATAGACGCGGCGTCCGCCCGCACGTTTCACAATATCGCGAATGCGGGCGACGTCGGGACCTTCGTCGCTGCCGATGCGCGCCAGCATCATGACGATGACGCGGTTGGGCCAGTGGCTGACGTCTGCGAGCAGCGCATCCGGACCCATGAACTCGTCGCCGCGAAAGTCGAGCGACAGCACCGTCCGGCCCGGAGCTTCGTTGACGATTTCCTTCAACACCAAAATGCTTTCGAGCGACTCGGAGCCAATGACGAGCGTCGTAACTGGCGCCGCCAGCAGGGCGCGGGCAGCACCCCGCGATCCGGTGCCGGCATCAATCCAGATTTCGGCGTTCGGAAACACGCCGCTCAACGATGGCACGAGGTGGACGTTGCGGCCGCGACCCTCGATGCCGTCGAGATCGGCGACATAAATCTTGGCAAACGGGTGCAGGCTTTTGAGTGCCTTGGCCACGATCACGGGGTCGTGCGAGGCGACGAGCGGCGTCAGAAGCGGCTGGTAGCTAGCGCGATCGCCCTTGACCGCGCGTACCACCTGGCCACGCGCCACGTCGAGGACCGGTATGACCTCCATCGCTTGTCTCCTTACCCCGCTCGTGTAACACGAGAATCGTGAAATTGGAGTGAGGTTCATGCCGGTGACGGCGGGCTACGACGTGGGAGGAGCGCACCTCAAGGTGGCACTTGTCGATGACGGCCGCGTCATCGCCGTGCGCCAGATCGCGTGTGCGCTGTGGGGAGGGCTGGACCAGCTCGACGCGGCGCTGGCTGAGGCGCAGCCCATGACTGCGCGAGCGGCGCGCCACGCCGTGACCATGACCGGCGAGCTGTGCGAACTGTTCCCGTCGCGGGCCGAGGGCGTCGTGGCGCTGAGCCGGCATCTGGCGACGCGATTGGGTGCGGAAACGCGCTTTTACATGGGCCTCAAAGGCTTTGGCGATGCGGCGGCTGCAGTGTCAGATACGGACGCGGTTGCGTCGGCAAATTTTTTAGCGACGAAGCAGGCCGTTGCCGCGCGACGGCCTAAGGCCCTGCTGATCGACATGGGCTCGACCACGACCGACATCATTGCCTGCGACCGGCCGCAGGGCTTGAGCGATGCCGAGCGGCTGCAAACCGGCGAACTGGTCTATACGGGTTTCACGCGCACGCCCGTGCCGTCGGTCACGACGCGGGGCGTTCTCGCCGGCCAATGGCAAGGCCTGACGCGTGATGCGTTCGCAACGATGGCGGACGTTCGCCGCGTGCTGGGCAACCTGCCGGACGATGCCGATCAGCACGCATGCGCCGACGGCAAGGGAAAATCAGTTGCAGAAAGTCTGGCGCGCCTTGCACGCGGGTTCGGACGCGACGGCGACACGCGGCATCTCGCCGTGTGGCAGGGGGCGGCGGCGCATATCCGCGAGGAACAGCTGCGATCAATTCATGATGGTGTCTTGCAGGTGCTTTCACGCCCCGGCATTGACGTCAGCGGCGGCGTTGTAGCGGCGGGCATTGGTGCGGGTGAAGCGTCTGAGGTCGCGCGGCGCTTAGGTCTGCCTTGCATCACGTTCGGCGAGCTGATTGGCGCTAGCGGAGACACCGGCCTCTGGGCCACGCGGTGTGCGCCAGCCGTGGCAGTGGCGATGTTGCGAGACATTTCCCTCTCCCCGTCCTTCACGGGGAGAGGCTCAGGGTGAGGGGCTGCCGCTCACACCGCTGGTTGTTGCCGGCCCTCACCCGTCATGTCGAAGACATGCTTCCAGCATGGCCCTCTCCCCGTTGAGTGCAGCAACGGGGAGAGGGAGCACTCAACCCCCCTCACCTCTCCCCATATCTTGCCATCAAAACCTTGGTGCGGGCCTCAGTGAGTTCGGTCAAGCAGCCGAGGATTTCACCCGCCGTCATGGTTCCTCCGCCGTTTTCAAGCGCGACGAGGTCTTGGCAATCGGCGTCGCGGAAGGCGAGCCAGGCACGCTGCGAGGCTTTGAGTTTACCGGTCCATGACTTTGGGTCACGTGGCGGCACGTCTTCGCCAGCCGCGATTTTGGAGAGCGCAATTTTGTAGGCGGCGTTGAGCGCCGCGTCGGCCGCATCGAGCGATTTTTCGCCGCAGGCATTGAGGTCGGCTGTCGTGACGGCATTGGCACAGTCGATCGCGTCCTCGGCGTGGACCGTTGCGCCGGCCAAACTGAAACTCAGTGCAGTGACAAGGATGATCAGCAGCCGCATGGCAGAATTCCCCCGAGTTGGACGTGATTTTAGGTGGTAGATCGTTTTCGTTCGGCAAGCCGCTGTTCGAGGTGATGCGTCTCGAACTTCATGAAAATTTTCAGCGCCTCGTATTGGCGCAGCGCCGCAGCGCGATCGACGTCACCAGCACGAATGCCCGCGATCAGAATATTCTTGGCCGTATGCTCGGTCGAGACGAACTCGATGACCTTGACCTTGTAGCCCTGGGCTTCCATCAGAAGGCAGCGCGCGGCGTCAGTCACGAGATCGGCCTGGCGTTGCTTGAGGAGGCCAAATTTGGTCAGGCCGCGCAACGCCTCAGAAACATCCGAGAGTTGCGGCGCCAGTTCGTGCTGGCAGCACGGCGCCACGACGATGATCGCGGCGTTGGCCGCAATGCCGTGGGCAATCGCGTCATCCGTCGCCGTATCGCAAGCGTGCAGCGCGATGAGGAGATCCGTGGGTGCGACGCGCATTTGCCCGGCGTGTACGGCCTCGAACGCTAAGCCCTTCAACCCCGCCCGCGATGCGACGTCAGTACAGAATTGCACGAGATCGGCACGAACCTCGACACCGGTGACAGACGCAGACTTTTTGAGATGCGCGGTGAGATAGTCGTAGAGCGCGAAGGTCAAGTAACCCTTGCCTGAGCTGATGTCGATCACGGACAAGGCTGCTTGAGTATGTAACGGCGAGGCTCGCATCAGGTCAGCGATGATCTCGATGAAATGGCAGATCTGGCGAAATTTTGGATACATTGACGGTTTGACGCGGCCGTCGTCCAGCGTAATGCCGAGGTGGTGCAAATAGGGGCGCGACGAATCGACCGCATAGGTTTTGGCGCGATTATGCTCGCTTGAGGCTGGCGCGGTGAGCGATGGCTTGCTTTTGATCAGGCGCGGTTCGCCGCGTTTGTTGTAGGCGAGCGTCAGGTCGTGCTTGGCCGTGAACAGCGTGGCGCTGCTGAAGACTTTGCCGATATGCGCGCCTGCATCCTCAATTGCGTTGGCGTAGGTGAGGTTTTTCGTGATGTCTTTTGTTGCAAAGGAATACACCACGCGCAGGCTCGGCTTGTCACGCACGGTCACGGCTGAGAACGTCATCTTCTTGATGTCTGTCGCACCGCTGGGCTTGCCGAGCGTAGCTCTGACAAAAGTAGCGTCGCCGAGACTTTCGTCCCAGGCTCTCAGAAAGGTCTCGTGTTCGTGGTTCATCAGCATCAGCCTTTGGGAGCCGGGTGTGACGCGCGCCATGCGTGCACCTTTTCCATCAACCAGCCCCAGGCTTCGTGTTCGCGGGGGCCGGCAGTTTTAGACATCGCGATCTCGAGATATTTGAGTTCGGTGTCGATTTTATCCGCGGTGAGCATGTGCAGCCGCGTCGTCAGAACCGCGAGCTCGAGGACTGCGGCTTGGGCCCGGTTAAAACCTTCCCAGGCCTTGTGGCTTTCCTGATGCACGATTTTGCAGGCGAATCGCGGGCGTAGATCGTCCTCGATGACTTTATCGACCTTGAATTCCCAGTGCGAAACGCAGTCGCTGAGGCGCCCGGATTTGATTTTTGATGTGGGCACAAGCGGCCAGGATTTGCGCCCTGTTACGCAGCCCGCGAAGACGCGCACATCGTCCGTATGGCTGGCGGCGGCGAACGGATTGGTGCGCAGGTTGTCGAGCGTCTTCGACGGCTTAAACGGGGCGATGATCCAGTGGTCTCCATCGGCGATGAGCCCAAGCGGCGCGATGTGCACCTCGTCTTTTTCGTTGGCGGTCGTGACAATGGTTTCAACGATGCGCGGCATCGCTCACTCCTTTGAGGGCCTTTGTTTTGCAGCCTTCACTGTTGTCCCCTGGTCCTTTGCTTTGAGGGTTGCACCCTCGGGGGCATGCCTAACCAGGTCTTCGCTTTTCTTATCCGTGGCGATACCAAAATCGAGCGGGTTGTCCTGGGCATAGCGCTTTCCAAGTGCCAGCGCGATCTCGGCCTTGGCGAGTTCGTAGCCGAGATAGAAGGCGTGGGCGCCGTCGGCCTCAACGCCGAGTTTCGGGAACAGGTCAAACGGATCGCGCGCCACATGATGACCTTGGCGCGAATAAATATGCACGCCTACTTCGCCCACCTGGATGCGGAAATTGTCGTCGCGGACTTGGGCCGCGCCCGCCGTGATCTCGGCATCCGATTGCGGGAACGGGATCAAATCGTGCAGCGACAGCATGCCGCCACCATAGCTCTTGGGTAGGCTCTCGTCTTGCCGCGCCCGGAACATCAGGCGGCGGGCGGCGTCGTGTTCTTCGATCGTGCGCCGCGTGTGCGGCGACACCTGCACAATAAGCACGTTCTGGATTCTGAGTTCCGAGCAGATGCCGAGCAGCATCGCGGTCATGCCCTGGCTGTCGGCGTCGGTCAACTCGGTGAGGTTGCCGGTCCCCATCAGTAGTTCGGTTTTCGGGCGCAGGCGGCGGAGTTCCGCGTACCGCTCTATAGACGCTGTGAACCCGAAGTGGATCGGATCGAGGATCGGGTCAGCGATGTGCTTAATCTTTTTCTTGGTCGCAAGGTCGATGGCGCGGATGAGTGATTTGAGATCACCATGCGGCCGCGGCACAAGAATGGGTACGCATTTTGTGCCTTTGACAGCATCGAGCGTGGTCTCGTCCAGGCTCAGGACATAATGCGCACCAGCCCTGGCGCCGCGGGACAATTCCTCGACATTGCCGCTGTCAACGCTGACTTTGAAACCGGCCTTGACCAGAGCTGCGACCATGTCTTCAAGATGGGGAAAAAGCGTCTCGGGCTGGCAGCCAATGTCGATAACATCGGCGCCCTTTGCCCGCTGGGCCGCCGCGCGCAATAGCATCTCGTCAATCGTGAGCACCGTCGCGTCAACCGACTCGGCAAAAATCCTCAAGTCATGCTTGGACAAATCCGGCGGCTTGCCGCCCCGGCCCAAATACTGCGGCAGGTCGGCGAGTTCATCCGGGCCCCGCTCGAACGGCACGCCGAAATGGCGCCCGAGCGACGCCAAATCCATGCGCGAGCGGCCCGGCACGATGACGCGCGTCGCGTTGAGCGGCCCCTTCAAGCGATTGCGGACGATGGCTTCCGTCATCAGCGCCGCGACCTTGATGCCGATGTTGGCGACATCCCATGATCCCGCACTGAGACCCACGCTCGCTACCGTGGTTTTCAAGCGGTTTTCGGCCAAACGGCCGGTCAGGAAGAGGAGCTTATCTTTTGGGTCTTGAGCCATTTGAGCCTAGCTGCAACGGCCGCCTTCAAGTCGGCAACGCTTTCGACAACCGTCGTGTCTTCAAACGTTTTGAGCTTTTCGGTGTTTTCGAGATCGATGCGGCGGGGATAAACTTTGACCATGCCTTTCGGCGCTTCGGTATCCATTTCAGGCGCCGTATCGCAGGCGAAGACGATCGTGGATACGCGGGTTTTCCCAGCCTGGGCGAAGACGTTGGTTGCGAGATTGTCGGAGATCCCGGCGACGCATTTCGCCACCGTGTTCGAGGTCGCGGGCGCTAAGATCAGCGTGTGATAGGCGCCGTAGTAGAAGGCACCGACGGGGGCCGCACTGGCTGTCGTATCCTTGAAGATACGAACATCCCGGGCCAGATCCAAGTCCTGCTTGTACATGCGAATGACTTCGGCGGCCGCCTTCGACACGAACACGTCCAGGTTCGGCAGCGTGCGCATGATCTCGAGGCTTTCTTTGAAGAAATGCCCCGATCCCGTCAGCGCCCATCCGAAGCGGGGCCGGGCCACGCCTTTGAGATCTGCTTCGTAATCCATGACGGGCCGATAGCACGGAGGTCCCGCCCCGTCGACGGGCTTTGCGGGGCGCGATTAAAATTTGTGGGCCGCGACTGGGGCGGCGCTGAGAAGCGCTTCAAATGCGGCATCGTCGTCAGGGCCAAAGATGCGCCAATCAAGGCCAGCGCGGGCGACGATGCCGGGGAAGCCTGCGTCAACAACGCCATCTACCGACAGTGTTATAGCGGACGCACCAGGGGCGGCGGCAACCGATTTCAGCAGCACCAGGGGGGCGCCGAGGAGTTCCGCGAGGCGTGCCGCTAAGCTATCCGATGTGGTGCCCCAATCGGCTGTGATCGTTGTATCGCGTTCCAGCATCGGCAGCGGCACCCAGAGGGCGACGTCTCCCGCAGCAAGCGTCAGGGCGATGGCGTCGAGGCTCGCCGCTTGCCTGAGGCGCGGCTCGAGCGCCAGGAAAACTTCCGCCATCTGATGCATGCCGAGCATGGCCAGCCGGTGAGCAGCGGCATCATCAAAGCCAACGGCGCGCTGCAGATCGCGCACTTTGTCAGCGAACTGACCACCGCCCGGCACCACGACGATCGCGCGCGTGGCAGCGCAGATCCGCCGGAGGGCGTCACTCAAGCGGCCTGTCTCCGCGAGACTGCCGCCAACCTTGATGACAAGCGGCGGTGCCGTGCCCGAAGCGGCGTCACCCACGGCCGAACTCACGGGCCGCAGCCTTCGTGGCAGGCCGAATGATCTCGACGCCGCGCAGGGGGCCGCGTTCGAGCTTTTTGAGCGACACGCGCACAGCTGTAATGCGCGTATCAGCGAGGCAGTGCGCGGCGATGCGTTCGGCAAACGTCTCGACCAGGTTGATGTGGCCGCCGCGGGCAAGCGCGTCGATGCAGTCAATGATATCAGCGTAGGATGGCACTTCGGCCATCTCGTCGTTGAGACTGAAGATGTCGCTGGCCAGCCGGGCTTCGACGGTGAAGCGCAGCTTCTGGGTCACGCCCTGCTCTTCGGCGTAAACGCCAACATTGCAGTCGACGACGTAATCACGCACGAAAATCGTATCGCCGGTTTGGCGGGCTTTGGCCACAGCCTTGCGGAGCTTCGCGCTTTCGGCCACCTTCCCGGACTTGTCCGGCTTTTTCTTCTTGTCACTCATGCGACCGAACTTTCCACCCGATCCCGTGCTTCGACGGCGGCATCGATAGCATCGCGCACAGCTTTAACCCGTGCGGCATCGAGTGCCGAGCCGCGCCCGTCACGGCACAAGGCGCCGCGAAAGCCAATGAGATCGGTTTGAAGGTTAACGAGACCGGCGATGTGGGCGCGCCGCAGCGACCCGGCGAGCCCGGCGAACAAGCCTGAGTCCCGGGCATCGCCGATAAACGCGCGCAGACGATCGGGCGCAATAACGCCGGGTAGCGCGCCGGCTGATTTGTCCGCGGTGTCGAGCATGACGCCGGCGAAACCGGCGGCGGCAAGGGCTGTGAGGAGTGTAAAATCAGGCGCACGATCGGCCATCAGAACGGCGACGAGACGCGCGCCTTTCAAATCAGTGCGCCCCAGCGCGGCAATAGCCGGTCGCGGATCGCAATCGCCAAAGAATCCGGCTTTGACGATATTCGCGCCCGTCGTGGCAATCGCTATAGCAGCGGTACACATGATCCCGGAATCAGCCGGCAAATCGCCGATTGTCGCACTGACGGGACGGCGACCTGCAATCGCGGTCACGATCTCAGTGATAACGCCGGGTGCCAAAGCACCCAGCGCGCCTGATGACGGATCCTTGCAGTCGATGACATCGGCGCCCGCAGCCATTGCGTCGAGCGCCTCATCAGGCGAGGTGACGCTCGCCAGAAACGCTGGCGGACCTCGTCTCAAGCCTTGCAGCATAAATTCGTCCCGGACATGCGACCCGCGGTTATCCGAGGTCAAGCGGTTGCAAAGATGCGGGTCTGCTCGGCGAGAACGGCGGCGCGGTCGAGGCGTTGCGCGTTCGTCAGGTTCACCTGGGCATCCTGGACCACACTCGCCTGTCCCGGGGCTAAGCGCAAGATGCGGGTGCCGAGCTGCACGGCTTCCGAGCGGTCATGGGTTATGAAAATCACCGTCGTCGGCTGGCGATGCCACAGGTCCATCAACAGTTGCCGCAGGCTTTGCGCCGTTGGATCGTCGAGGGACACGAACGGCTCGTCCATGAGCAGGATTTCCGGCTCCAGAATGAACCCCCTGGCCAGGGCTGCGCGGCGCTGCATACCGAGCGACACGCGCTCCGGGTAGGCGGTCGCAGCTTCCGTCAGGCCAACGCGTTCGAGCATTTCGGGGATATTGGCGTGGCGCGGATCGCCCTCGGGTAGGACCAGCGCGATATTTTCAGCGATCGTGCGCCAGGGCAACAGGCGCGGCGACTGAAAGATGTAGGTCAACCGGTCTTTGCCGGGACCAAGATCGATGGTGCCGTCATAATCGGTATCGAGCCCGGCGATGATGTTGAGCAGCGTCGACTTTCCACACCCCGACGGCCCGGTCATGACCAGGAACGAGCGCGGCTCGACTTCGAACGCAACATCTTGAAGCACGAGCTGCGCGTCCCGCCCGCCGGCGGCCGGGAAAATCTTGCGCGTCACCTCAACGCGGATCGGCGCCGCGGACGCCACGTCTGCTACCGCCGCCATCGGTTCACCCTGGCGAGCATTGGCTGCATGATCGCCGTCTCAATAATTTGTACAATGATGATGAAGGCGAGCGCGTAGGCCAAAATGGTGGCGACATCAAACTCCTGGAAGGCGATGAAGATTTGATAGCCGACGCCTCGGCCGTTGCCGCCGAAGGCTTCGACGACCAGCACGATTTTCCAGATCAGTGCGAGGCCAGCCCGGGCGGCAGCCGCGAAGAATGGAGCCAGCTGCGGCAGTGTCACGTGGCGCAGCGTTTTCCACCAGCCGAGCTTATAGATCTCGGCCATCTCGTTGAGATCGCGCGACAGCCCGCGCGTGCCTTCGCGCATAGTCACGGCCGTGTTCGGGATCTTGTTTAGCGCAACCGCCGTCACGATCGCGGCCTGGTTCATGCCACCCCAGATCAGGCACAGCGTGATGGTGACAATGGCGGGCAAGTTCAAAAACAAAATCAGCCAGGGATCGAAGAACTTGTCAGCCTTGGGGAACGTTCCAAGCAAGATGCCGATCACCGAGCCGATCATCATGGCGGCGGAGAAGGCATAGACGAGGCGCTCGAGGGTGACGGAAATGTTCGACCAAAGCGCCCCGGATTGAGCGAGGCCACTCATCGTTCCGAACACGGCAGCAGGGCCTGGAAAAAGCCGCGGGTCGGCGGCGGTCATCGCAACCACTTGCCACAGCAAAGCCAGGGATGCGAGTGAAGCAACCACCCACCCCAGCCGCTCGAGCGCGGGAAACCAGCCCAGACCTGCGCTAGCCGGCCCGCGTGTGGAAGAGGTTTGGGTCGAAACGGGTGCCATCGCCAACGAGTTCCGCATCTCCGAGTTCGATCAAAAGTTTCGTCAGCTTTTCAGCCGATGCCATTTCAGCCGGGCCCCACGGCCCGGTAATGCCGGACCTGAAGTACGCCTTGATGGCCGCAAATTCCTCATTCGACGCCGGTTTGACAAGGGGCCGCAGATGCTCCCACGCAGGCTCCGACTTGGCGAGAATGGCGTTGGCATCGTTAACGGCCGCCAGCAATTTCTCAATCGGAACGCCCCTGTCCCTTGTGGACTTTTCCGACCAGATGAAGCCGACAAGCGGCGGCGTTGGCGAAATGTCCATCGCCTTGATGACGTCGGCCATGCTGACAATCTGGCGGGCACCGCTGGCTGCAAGGCGTGCGGCATAGGTCCAGAAATTGAGGCAAGCATCCAGTCGGCCGCTCTTGAACTCTTCCGTGATCAGCGGCGCCGCGCCGAATACCGGTTCAGCCATTTTTGCGATATCTTTGCCGAGCATTTTGCGCGAGTAGGCCCGCAACAGCATCCAGCTCTTGTCGATGCCGGTGCCGGCGACGCCGATTTTCTTGCCCTCGAGATCGGACAGAGTTTTGATGGCACTGTCTTTCGGCACCATGACGCTGCCCAGCGCCGACGAGTAGGACGAAAACTTGAAATCCAGCCCCTTGGCGCGTTGGCGCAGTGCCCAGGTCCAGTCGCTTACCACCACGTCGGCTTCGCCAGCAAGAAGAGCGATGGGGGCTGCGTGGTTGGTCGCGACTTCGACGATTTGCAGGTCCAAGTCATGTTTTTTGTCGAGGCCCTCGGCGCGGATGGTCTCGATCAACCAGCTGACGGAGCCGAATTTCACCGACGTCAGGCGCACGGGAACCGCCGCATACGCGCGTTGGGGAAGCACTGTGGCTGCGGCGGCGGCGCTCGCGCCTAGCGTAAGGGCCTGCCGGCGATCGATTGCAATCACTTTTTCTGCGCCTCGACGTTGAAACGGTTTTTCCATAACCAGCGAATGCCGTGCAACCAAAGCTCATCTGTGTTGCCGCGGATTTCCGCCGACATGCTTTTTGTCAGTTTTCCTGTCTCGGCATCGCGGGCGAACAGCTGCAGGCTGATCAATGCATCCGACAGTTTATCGACATAGCCCGTGACGGCGAGATCGGCGCCAGCCTGTTTGGCAATCGGCGCTTCGCAGCCGTCGCATTTACTAAACGGCGACTTGGCCTCGACTTCGGTGGCGAGCGGCATCAAGTCGACGACCTCGTAGATCCCGGCCTTTTGCATCAGGACCTTGAGCTCATCCGCGACCAGAACCATGCGGCGCTGGTCTTCGGCGTTGAGCTTCGGGATCAGCTCACCTTCCTGCGAAACATCGCGAATATCGAAGGGAAAAACTGCCACCTTGGGGGCCGCGACGGCGGCGTTGGCGAAAAGTAGGGCCGCAATACCAAGTCCAAACACGTGCTTCATGATCTGGGGCAATCCGGCAATCTCGAGTTAACGCCAAAGCTTCGCGACGCGATGGTTTTGGCTGCAGTGCGGGTACGTGCGCTACGACCCCCGCAGTTTACAAGGGCCGGGCGGGCAATAGCGTGAAGGCAGCGGTCACAATCGCGCGAGGGCCCGACGGTCGTCTTGACATTCGGCCTCGCTCCCCCCTTCTACAGTAATATAGTAACATTGGAAGGCTAGCGGTGCGGATGCGCGCCGAGCGGGCCTGACGGAGGAGGCAAGACGTGGCCCGAGCCGCAAGAAACACCCAGGATTTGGGCGAAAAGCGTGCTCCCGGCACGATGTGGGCCTTGGCGGCTATGCTAGCGGCTGGGCTCACGGTCACGGCGCCGGGACGGGGTAACGCGGCCGATGAGACCATCGCCCCAAGCAAGGACGCTGTGAGCACGGAAATGCTCAAAATCCCGGTCGTGATGCTCAAACAGCTGCGCGACAAGAACCCGCCGCTATCCCTGCTTGATATAGCGCCGCCGGATGAAGGCGTGGCCGGTGCCAAGCTTGCGATCGCCGACAACAATACGACCGGCAAGTTCCTCAACCAGAGTTTTTCGCTCGAGACGATCGAAAACGGCAACGTCGATGAGCTGGTGAAAAGCGCCGTCGATAAAGCCGCCGCTGGCAGCAATTTCATTGTCGCCGATCTCGAGCCCGATGCCCTGCTGAAGCTGGCGGACGCACTGGCTGGTAAACCGGCGTTGATCCTGAATGTCGGGTCCGCTGACGATACACTTCGTGAGGAGAATTGCCGCGCCAATGTCGTGCATCTCTCTCCAACACGCACGATGCTTGCCGATGCTCTTGGCCAATATCTGGCCTGGAAACAGTGGCGCAACTGGTTCCTCGTCACCGGACCACAGCCTGAGGACAAGGCGCTGGCCGATGCCTTCAAACGCGCCGCCAAGCGCTTCGGGGCCAAGATCGTTGAAGAACGCGAGTTCAAATACGAGCCGGGTAGCCGTCGCGCCGATGGCGGCTTTGAACAGATCCAGCAGCAGATTCCGCAATTTACCCAGAATGCCAAAGACCACGATGTCGTGGTCGTTGCCGATGAAGGGCAACTGTTCGCCGACTACATGCCCTACCGCACTTGGGTCGCGCGCCCCGTCGCGGGATCGGCTGGATTAATGGCCACCAGCTGGCACCCGGCGCTCGAGCTTTGGGGCGGTACGCAATTCCAGAACCGCTTCAAGCGGCTCGCCAACCGCCATATGCGCCCGCTCGACTATGATGCCTGGCTGGCAACTCGCGTGATCGGCGAAGCCGCCTCCCGAAAACAGACCGGCGATTTCAAAGTGCTGAACGCCTACATCCATGCGCCTGAATTCGAGGTCGCCGCTTTCAAGGGCGTTAAGACGACGTTCAGAGCCTGGAACGGCCAGTTGCGCCAGCCCCTCATCGTGACGACACCAAAGTTGCTGGTCAGCATTTCGCCGCAACCGGGCTTCCTGCACCAGTTCAGCGAGCTCGACACACTCGGGATCGATAAACCTGAAACCAAGTGCAAAGCGTATATTCAATAATGAAATCCGGTGGCGGTGGGCGCCGAGCCAAACATGTAATGATTGGAGAAAAAAAATGTCGCCATGGAAGTTAAGTTGCACGAGCCTAGTCACGCTGGGTTGCTTTGTGTTCGGAGCTGCTCCCGTTAGCGCCTACACCGTTTATGTCACCAACGAAAAGGACAACTCGATCACCGTCATCGACAGCGAGAAGCTGGAGGTCATCAAAACGATCAAGGTCGGACAGCGGCCGCGCGGCGTCATTCTGTCGAAGGACGGCAAGTGGATTATCGTCTGCACCAGTGATGACAACATCATCCAAGTCTACGACGCCAAAACCTATGAGTTCGTCAAATTGCTGCCATCGGGCCCCGACCCCGAACTGCTGATCCTGCACCCCGACGGCAAGACACTCTACATCGCCAACGAGGACGATAACCTCGTCACTGTCGTCGATATCGAGACCGCAAAAATCATTTCGGACGTGCCCGTCGGCGTCGAGCCGGAAGGCATGGGCATGAGCCCCGACGGCAAAGTGCTCGTCAACACCTCCGAGACGACGAACATGGCCCACTTCATCGACACAGTGACCCACAAAACCTTCGACAACGTCCTCGTCGACACCCGGCCGCGCGTCGCTATTTTCAATTCATCCGGCACACAACTATGGGTGTCGTCCGAAATTGGCGGCACAGTGACCGTGATGAACCCCGCCGACCGCAAGATCATCGGCAAGGTCAGCTTTGAAATTCAGGGCGTCGCCAAGGAGGCCATTCAGCCTGTTGGCGTGCGCATCACCAAGGACGGTAAAAAAGCTTTCGTCGCACTAGGTCCGGCCAACCGCGTGGCTGTCGTCGATACGGCAACGCTCAAGGTCGAAAAGTACATTCTGGTTGGCCAGCGCGTCTGGCAGATGTATTTATCGCCCGACGATAAGATGCTGTTCACCACCAACGGCGCTTCAAACGACGTTACCGTGATCGACGTCGAAAATCTGAAAGCCGTCAAATCAATCAAGACCGGCCGCTACCCTTGGGGCGTGGTCGTGTCGCAAAACTGAAGCGCATGCCACCAGACCCTGACGCGGCTCGCGATGAGCTGCTTCAGGGTCAAAAGCCCGTTCAAGAAAGTCACCAGCAGCCCATGACCGCTTTCGAGACGCCGCCCTCCGCGCTTGCCGCCAGCGATCCAACGCCAGCGTTGTGCGTTTCCGGCGTCAGTCACAGCTTTGGGGAAAAGCGCGTTCTCGATAACGTGTCGTTGACGGTCGCGCAGGGTGCGTTCGTCGTTCTGCTTGGGCTCAACGGCGCCGGTAAATCGACGCTGTTTTCGCTCGTGACGCGGCTTTACGACAACGTTTCCGGCGCGATTACCATTCGCGGCTTCGATGTGCGGCGAAAACCGTCGCAAGCCCTGCAGCGGCTCGGCGTCGTGTTTCAAAGCCGGACGCTCGACAGCGATTTGTCACTGTTGCAAAATCTCAAGTATCACGCGGCGCTACATGGCTTTCACGGCGTGGAGGCGACAAAGCGGGCCATGCGGGCCCTCGAGGTTGTCGGGCTCGCCGAGCGCGCAGGCGAAAAAATACGGGCCATGTCGGGCGGACAGGCCCGGCGTGTCGAGATCGCCCGCTCGCTCATGCACCGTCCGAACCTTTTGCTTCTCGATGAAGCCACCGTCGGCCTCGATGTAGGCTCGCGCGAAAGCGTCGTGAAAATCGTCCGCGGACTTGTGGCGAATGAAGGGCTCGGCGTGCTCTGGGCCACGCACCTGATGGATGAGGTCAAGCCGCGCGATCTGGTCGTCGTTTTACATAAGGGCAAGGTTCTCTTCGAAGGCTCCGTTCCCGCACTCCTGAAAAACACCGGCCAAGACACGGTAAGTGCCGCGTTCCGCATGCTCACGGGCACGAAGGCACTCGTTGAGGAGGCCGCGTGATGACCGCCGATGTGATGCCACAGCCGGCGCCAACGGTGGCCTTCGATGCGGTATCCGAGGGCAAGGCAGCGACCAGCCGCTTGGGCCTTGGCGGCTATTGGGCCTGCTTCAAGGGCATCGTCTGGCGCGAGGTGCTGCGCTACCTGCATCAACGGGAGCGGTTTTTCTCAGCCCTCGTTCGACCGCTGATCTGGCTGTTCATTTTCGCTGCCGGCTTCCGGCAGACGCTCGGCGTCTCAATCATACCGCCGTATGAATCCTACGTGCTGTATGAGGAATTCATCGCGCCCGGCCTCATCGGCATGATCCTGCTGTTCAACGCCATGCAGTCGTCGCTGTCGATGGTCTACGACCGCGAGACTGGGGCCATGCGGACGCTGCTGGTTAGCCCCTTCCCGCGCTCGTTCCTGCTGCTCTCGAAGCTGCTCGGCGGCGTCTCGGTGGCGCTGCTCCAGGTGTACGCATTTCTGTTCGTCGCCTGGTTTTGGGAAATCCGCCCGCCGGCGATTTTAGAGGTCAAGCTGTTCACCATGTTTGACCCACCGGCATGGCTCAATGGGCCTTGGTGGGAAGGGGCTGCGCCGCTGATCACGCCGATGACCGACCCGAGCATTATCCCGCTGTTCTCGCTGCCCGCGTTGATCCAGCCCATTGCAGGCTATATCACCATCATTCCGGCGCTTCTGATCGCCGGACTGATGCTCGGCTCGCTGGCGCTGTTCATGTCGTCTGTCATCAAGCAACTGGAAAACTTCGCCGGCGTCATGAATTTCGTAATCTTCCCTATGTTCTTTGCCTCGTCCGCGCTCTATCCCTTGTGGCGCATCCGCGAGGCCAGCCCCCTGCTCTACGAAGTTTGCCGCTTGAACCCCTTCAGCTACTGCGTGGAATTGATCCGCTTTGCCTTTCACGGCCAAATCGACACCACGTCGCTGCTGGTCGTTTTGACGTGTACAGCCGTATTCTTAGGAGCGGCTGTCTTCGCCTATAACCCGTCGAAGGGTTTGATTGCCCGCCGGGGCGGCCCCGGGGGTTCAGCTTGAGGTTTGTGTCATGACGGTACTAAAAAACGCGCGTTTCGTGTCACTCTTCGCAGCCGGTTTAGCGAGTGTTGCTCTGTCGTTTGGGGCCCTGACCCCGGCGGCCGCATTGGACAAGGACAACCCCGATTGGCCGTGCGTCTGGCGCAAAGTCAATGAGCTTGGCGCCGGGACAATCTGGGACGGGCCTGCCCTCGACAAGGCGACGGGCTGGCAGAATGACGATGCCGCCCGCAAGCTGTCGGCGTTTCTCATCGTGCGCCGCATCAAGCTCGCTGAGGTCGAGGCCGCTATCAAGACATACGCCGATGACCAGCCCGCCGATGTGCGCGATCAAAAGCTCAGCGAGCTCTTCGCCGCCGTGCTGTCACGCACCAACGACGAGCGCAAGACGGTGATGGCCGGGATTGAACGGTTCCACAAACGCCAGCTGGCCCGCGCCAAGGCGATCGAAAAGCAGGGTATCGTGCTGCCGAAAGACGGAGAGGCTGGCCCTGACAAAACCGTGCCTGCGGGCGAAATCGGCAAGCTCTCCGAAGCCGATGAAAAGTACGCCTGGGAAGTTCGCATCTTCCAGGAGCGGCAGCAGAACATTCCCATCGCCTGCGAGATCCCGCAGCTGATGGACGAGCGCGCAGGCGCCGTGGCTCGCGCCATCCGGGCCTTGATGAAGAGCTGATTTGGTGGGATGCAGGTGCCTTGGCGCGGCGTTGCTAGGGTTTTAGCTCGGGCTCGGGTGTGACCTCGGCCACCGGCTGGGCAATCTCTTGCCAGGCATCCGTGCCTTCGGAAAACCATAGGACGTTGGTGTAGCCGTACGACACGGCGCGCTTGGCCGCGTTCCAGCTCATCCAGCAATTGCGCAGACAAAAGATGACAATGGGCGCCGCCCTATTGCCGTTCGTCAACTCTGCGAGATAATGCCTGTAGTAATCATCCGTTGCAGGCGACAGCACACCGTAGCCGACGTTGGCGAGCCATTTCGCACCCTCGATGCTGAAATGCTGAGGTTCGCGCCAGATCGTATTGGCGGGCAGGTTGTCGGGTTTGGGCGCGTGCGGGTAGACGTCAATAAACACGGCGCCGCCGCTGGCCCAGAGGGCGCTGGCTTGCGCGGGAGAGAGTACGGTTGCGCCCTTGAGCGTGGCCGGGACGGGTTTACGGTATTCGTCCGTGCGGTAGGTATCAGGCTCAACGACGGGGTCATGGGTTGCCGTATCAGCGGCAAACGCCGCTGTAGGGAGGAAGACTAACGCCGCCATGGGGACGAGCACCATGAGCGCTCGACCTGTTACGACCTTTGATGCCATCGACCGAAACGGCTTTGACCGAAGTTTCATGCAGGCTCTGCGAAGGTGCGCCCCGGAGGGGAAATGCCGGGCGACAGGCCCGGCATCGTGGGTTCAGGGGGTCGCTGGCGCCGGAGCCGGTGCGGGAACACTCGGAGCAGCGGCTGCAGGCGCAGGCACGGCTGCGGCAGCGGACTGACGCGGCGCTGTGATCATATCCATGGACGTGTCGTCATCGACGAGCAGCGGCACGCCATAGTCCAGGAGTACCTTGTCGATATCGCCTTGGCGCTTGGCGATGACCTCGTTGACGCGGCGCTTCCAGGCGTCATCGCCGTTGCGAACGCCCAAGGTGATGCGAAACGCTATTTTTCCGGCGCCCTTTTCCTTGAGCAGAGGTACGACGACGAGCTTGTCGCCGCCGCGGCTTGCCCAATAGGAGGCGATCGGGCCCCAATGCACACCCGCATCGATTTCGCCGGAGCGGATATCTTTCATCATTTCTTCGCCAGGGTTGTCGTACCGGCGATCGACCATCATCCGGTACCCTTTGATGTTACCCATCAGGCCGTATTTGGCGACATAGTTACCGCCTGGAGAACCCTGAACAACGCCAATCTTCTTGCCCTTCAACTTCGGATCGGCAAGCGTATCGACACCATCGAGCCCCGTCCCAGTTTTGTAAACAAGGGCCGACGTCGAGCGGTAAATCGCATTGGTGTTGAGCACCAATTCGTCGCCCTGCCCCCAGCCAATGACGAGATCGCATTTCTTGGCAAACAGCGTCATGCGGATGAAGCCGGTGGCTTTCGGGAACCATGTGTAGACGACCGGGAGACCCAGCTCGCCGCCGATAATGTCGGCGATTTTGTTTTCGAAGCCTTCGCCTTTTTCATTCGAGAACGGTAAGTCCGAGGGATCGGAACAAACGCGCAGTTGATTGCGATTGACGAGATCGGCTTTGGGTGCGTCGACCGCACCAGCAGCGCCTGTGAGGCACACGCCTGCGAACATGAGCGCGGATACAAACCTGATCTTGACCACCGGAACCTGCCTTTTTTTCTCGAGTGCGGCACTTGGCCGGCCGCCGGACTTTAGCCGCGCTAGGCGCGCAGACCAAGGTATTCAACTATGGGAATTATTACCCGAGGCCGCAGCATGCGGCACGTTACGTTCTTGTTAGCTCGCAGCCTTGTTATCGGGCAGTGATTACTCGTGAAAAGCAAACGGCCCCGGAGGTACCGGGGCCGATCACGTCAATCACATTGTACTGCAGGGCTTATGGGTATGGTAAGGCTTATGGCCCGGTGCAGTCCGCAACAATCTTCTTAGTCTCCGTCGAGATATCTTCGCGGCCGTTTGGCCGGCCCGGTGGCATGGCACCGGTGGAGCGTGCTTTGATGTAGCTGTAGATGTCGTCGAGGTAGCACATGACATTGCGGTCTTCACCGAAGGCCGGCATCACGTACTTCGTGCCGCCCGAGTCCCGGATCCGCCCGCCAACGACCGTGCCGTAGAATGTCGCGTAGTCCATGGTCTTCAGTGAATCTGCAAGCCCCGGCGCAAACGTGCTGCCCAAAGCATTGGGGCCGTGGCAGACATGGCAGGCATCGTGGTAGCGGCGGAAGCCCTGCCACGTAGCCCAGTCGACCTGGTAGTCTTTCGTTACGACGGGTGTGGGCGTCCCATCCGTTGTGCGATAGCGGCCGTCTTTGAATGCCACGCCGTCAATCGTCTTGGCGGCCTCGGCAACTGGACTGGCGGCGCCGCCAGCGGCAGCTGCGTCAGGAGCCGGTGCCGGATCAGCAGGCTTCTCAGCAGCTGCGGCGGCGGGCTTTTCTGCCGCGGGAGCTGCGGCTGCCGGCTCAGCGGGCTTTTCAGCAGCCGGTGTATCAGCCGCGACTTGAACGGGTTTCTCGGTCGCCGTAGCGGCGGCAGGAGCGGTTGACGCCGCATCGGACTTCTTGGGCTCTTCGGCCCAGCAGGCACCGAGGCTCAGAGCGGAGCAAGCAACAGCTGCGACCGCCATTCTCATGCTGAACTTGTTCACGCGTTTCCTCTCATCGTTTCGATTTTTTGGTTTCATTTTTTTTCGTGCAGGTAGACTTTTAACGTCTATCGGATGACCGCCGACCACAAGCTATAAGGCTGTAGTCGGGATATGTTCCAGCGGTCAAGATACAAGCCCCCGCCAGCGGCAAATTTGTGCGCCCTGCGGCACCCTGGCTTCAGTGTCCAGTGCATGACACGGCCTACAGTGAAGCCTTGACGACCAGTCTTGGAGGCGGGATGGCCAGTCACGCACCCAATCAGGATGCCAGACAAAAAAAATGAAGCCGGCGTGGGTTTCCCCGCGCCGGCCCCTGAGTGCTTCAACTGCGGTTTATGGCAGCGAGAACACGGTGAGCGAACCACCAAGGTTGGTGTACTGACGGAGGCCAGCGTAGCCGCCGACCGCACCCAGACCATCGGTCGGGTTGGTCAAGCCAGCAGCCAGACCGATACCGGCCCAACCACCAACGCCCGAGAAGATGCCAACGTACTGCTTACCCTTGTGGGAGTAGGTCATTGCGTTGCCAATAATGCCCGACGGCGTCTTGAACTTGAAGAGTTCCTTGCCATCCTTCTGGTCGACGGCTTTGAAATAGCCCTCGAGCGTGCCGTAGAAGGCAACGCCGCCAGCGGTTGTCAAAGCGCCCGACCAAACTGAGAACTGCTCAGGCTTCGACCAGACGATCTTACCCTTGCCAGCATCCCAAGCGATAAAGTTACCCATACCGCCGTGGCTGTCCGGAGTCGGGAACATGGAGAGCGTGGCGCCAACGTAAGGCTGACCAGCCGTATACGAAACCTTAAATGGTTCGTAATCCATGCACACGTGGTTCGTCGGAACGTAGAACAGGCCGGTAACTGGCGAGAAGGCAGCAGGCTGCTGATCCTTCGAACCGAGAGCGGCCGGGCAGATGCCCTTAGAGTTCACGTCCTGACCGTTCTGGAAGGTCGAATACTTCGACACAACCTGCGGACGGCCATACTGTGCGCTCTTGGGATCCATGACGACTTCAGTTGCCCAGTTGACCTTGGGGTCATACTTCTGAGCGACGAGGAGTTCGCCGGTCTTACGATCGAGTGTGTAAGCAAAGCCGTTGCGATCAAAGTGAACGCGAACTGCACGCTTAGCGCCACCAACGTCGATATCCGCGAGGATAGGTTCGTTGATGCCATCATAATCCCACTCATCGAACGGGGTCATCTGGTAGGCCCAAGCGGCCACGCCAGTGTCCACGTTACGACCGAAGTGGGTCATCGAGTACTTCTGGTCGATCTGCTTGCCATCGGGCCCAGCGCGCTGAGCAGGATTCCAAGTCGACGGGTTACCCGTGCCGTAGTACATCAGGTTGAGGGCCGGATCGTAGGCCATATAGCCCCAGATCGAACCGCCACCGATCTTCCACTGATCGCCATTCCAGGTCTTCAGCGAAGAATCCTTACCGACCGGCTTGCCGAGCGACATGGTCTTCTCTGGGTCCATCAGGATGTCTTCATCCGGGCCCATCGAGTATGCGCGCCAGACTTTCTTACCGCTGTTGATGTCGTAAGCGGTGAGGAAGCAACGAACGCCGAATTCAGCGCCCGAAACGCCAACCAATACCTTGTCCTTCGTGACGAGCGGGGCGCCTGTGCCCGTTTCGCCGCGCTTCGGATCGGCATTGACGGTCTTCCAGAGTTCCTTGCCGGTCTTCGCATCGAGTGCGACGAGCGACGTGTCAGCCTGGTGAAGGAAGATTTTGCCTTCGGCATACTGCACGCCACGGTTTACCGTGTCGCAGCACATGACGGGAATGACAGACGGATCCTGCTTCGGGTTGTACTGCCAGATGATCTTGTTTTCGTCATCCAGGTTCAACGCGAAGACGTTGTTCGGGAATGCCGAGTGGAGATACATCGTGCTGCCAACGACGAGCGGACCACCTTCGTGGCCGCGCAGAACGCCGGTCGAGAACGTCCACGCAACCTTCAGGCTGCCGACGTTTGCGGTCGTGATCTGATTCAGAGCCGAGAAGCGAGTACCGGAATAGTTGCCGGACTGCACTGCCCAGTTATTCGGATCAGCCGACAACTTGATCACGTCGTCGTTCGCCCAGACGGGCGCCGAGAACGAGACAGATGCCAACAATCCGCATGCGATTGCACTTTTGCGCATCGCGCTTCCTCCATTTTGAGAAAAGTCTTGCCACGCTTGCAAGTTGAACCCGAAACCAACCTGACGCCTTGCCTTCGAATTCAGGAACGCGGGATTTTTCCCGTCTTTCCTGCCCGGCTTGGTAGGACCATCACAAAAGCGTGTAGGTCCAGATGGGCTCCGTGAACGGGCGGCATAAATGCACTTTTTTTTTACGTTCGCAACACGAACGAGTGCAGACATTCTAAGATTGTGAAATAGGACAAGGCCGCTGACCCATAAATACCCCCTATTCACGGATGTTTTTTGCATTGCAGCACAAATGGTGCGGCGCACGACAAGTTGTGGCGGGCGGGCGCATTTTGAGGGTTTGATCACGAAACGCTCTCGGATTCGTGATCGTACCCATTTGTAACCACCGATAGCGTCACAAAAGCAGGTCCTCGTGTGCAGTGATTTCAGCGATTCAGCGAATTCCGGCCGTTTCGTCAGCCGCCGGACGTTTCTGCGAGGTGGCGCGTTGGCGGCGCTCCTGCCCTTACTTCCGCGCCTGTCAGCGGCAGAGGCCGCGGCCATCGGTGTCACGGAAATCGCACCAGGTATCTTCGTCCATCAAGGCAAGCACGCCCTCGTAAACCCTGACAACGCTGGAGATATCTCGAACGCAAGTTTTGTGGTTGGCGCTGACGCGGTGGCCGTGATCGACACCTTGGCCAGCGCCAAGCTCGGAGCCGCAATTCGTGAAGCCGTGAGCGCCGTGACAGCTAAACCGATCCGTTATGTGATCAACACCCACATGCATCCCGATCATGTCCTCGGAAACGGCGCCTTCGCCGATGGCAGGGTGGACTTCGTTGCTCATCATAAAATGGCGCGCGGCCTCGGCGTCAGGGCCGAGCGCTATCTCAGAAACGCGCGTGAGGCGATTGGCGACTCGCTGTTTGAGGGCACACGGATCGTCATGCCAACTCAAGCAGTGCACGACACTCTCACTCTCGATCTTGGCGGCCGATTGCTGCAGCTAACGGCGCGGCCGACCGCGCATACGGACAATGATCTAACCATTTTCGATACCGCGACGGGTACGCTGTTCCTCGGCGACCTGCTGTTCTCGGGGCACTTACCGACGCTCGACGGGTCGATCCTCGGCTGGCTCAAACTCATTGCCGTTCTAAAGCAGGAACCCGCTGCGCGCGTGGTCCCCGGCCATGGACCGCCATCCATGGCCTGGCCGGACGCACTTGCTCCTGTCGAACGCTATCTTCAAACCGTCACGACGGATGTCCGCGCGCTGATCAAAGCCGGCAAGACCATGAGTGAAGCGACTGAGGCGGCCGGAAGATCGGAAAAGGACATGTGGCTGCTGTTCGACGAGCATCACGTGCGCAATGTCACGGCAGCGTTTGCGGAGCTGGAGTGGGAATAGACTCAATGTTGCGCCTTGCGACTCCGCTTGCGCGGAGCCGGCCGCAAGGCGCGTCAGAAGCAGCGCAACTCCGCTTCGACCTGCGCCCGTTTCAAATTTTTTATTTTTTCTTGAAGTGCTGCAAACTGCATGGCCGCGACGCTTTCACCGCCACGGAGTACGAGCGACATGATCGTCTCAGCCTCTTCGTACTCGGCCCACGGCAATAAAGCTGCAATCTGATCGATCGAACACGAGCACTTATCCAGAACCTCGCGCGACTGGCCATTGACCTGCATGCAAGCAAATACATAGTCGGCGCGCGCGACCGTCGGGTAGTCGTTAACCGGCAGCTCGTTTGCTCTAGCTGCCAATGCTGTAGTCATGAGACCCGCTAGACCCGCCAGCGCAAGTGCGCTAATTCCAAGCCTTGCGCGCATCATTTGACCTCTCCAACACCGTCCAATGTCGTGCTTTCTTCAAGCGTCGGCGAGCCCTTTTGCGTGTTGCCAAAGTTCGCGATCATTTTCGCAAAGTGTCCCGGAATCTTGTCGGAAAGGACGATCGAGAATTGTGCAACTTCGTAGCCACGCATCTTAGCTCGCGAAGGGTCATCAGCGAATGGCGTCACCGACACCCGATAACCATCCACCAGCTCTCCTTTGTAGGTAACCTTGACTACCTCGACCTTGGCGGCCTTGATGAAGCTGCTGCTGAACTTGTTCTTGAGATAGGCGCGATCGCCGCCTGCAAGCTGTTGAAAATGACCGAGTGAATTGTCGAGATAGACGACCAGCATCGGATTGCCGTCCATGTCCGTGATCCGGTTCGGATCACGCAAACGCTCACCAGAGAACATGTTGATGACGACATTCTTCTTGCCCGGAGCGCCGTCGCTTTCAACCTTGACTTTGATGTCGTCGATGTATCCCGGCCCGAGCATTTTCTCGTCCGACGGCTTGCGATCGAATTTGTAGACAAGCTCCGTGCCGGCAGAGATCCCGGCGATGTGCTTGGCTTCAAACAAAAGATCTGTGGCCTTCGGAGGCGTGTCTGCAGCAGCCGACGCGCCCACAGCCAGGACAAGCGCCAAACCGGCTCCGGTCGCACAGGAGATGAGGGACTTCAACATTAGGGCGATCCTCCAGATCGGTTCGTAAAGGCGTTTTGGGGGCTATTTAGCGGCATCACGTTGCGTTGACCAGTGCCCTCAAGATAGCGTGCTAACGCCATCAGCGAGGGTCTGGATTGTTCAGTGTAGATTATTGGCTGAACGCCGGGCGGAGCGGTACTTAAAAGCCGTTAACGTAGGAATTTACCGAAGGCGCGGGGGCCATCACCAACAGTGGCCCTGCCGCTGATCTTCAAGCTTTCACTGTCAATCCTCAGCACCTGATTGTCGCCCCAGCAAGCGACGAAGACCTCGGCCCCGGAGGCCGACGCCTCAATGCCTTCCGGGTGATCGCAGGCGTCGATTGCCGCAATGCCTTTGAGCGTCGCAGCCTCAAACACCGTGACCGTTCCCGCATACTGGTCGGTGACAAAGCCGCGGCCAGAGGCCAGGGCAACGGCATAGGGGCGCCGCCCGGCCGGCACCCGGCCCACGGACGCCCGGGATGCGATGTCGATGACCGTAACGTCGTCACTGCCGACATTGGCGGCGTAGGCCAGCCTCCCCTCGGCGTCTATCGTCACGCCAAACGGCCGCTCGCCAACGGGCACCACTGCCACAACGGCTCGGCTGGCGAGATCGATGACCGAGACTTGATTGCTATCGCGGTCGGCGGACAGCAGGAGCGCGCCATCGGGCGTGACGGCAAGTCCCGACGGGGACTGGCCAACGGCGATTTCGGCCACAACCACCATTTTGCTCGTGTCGACGACCGCGATTTTGTGGGCGTACCAGTCGGCAACATAGACTTCGGGCCGAACGGGATGCGCGGCGACGCCGAGCGGCCCGCCCCCCAACTCCAGGCGCCGTTTGACGACACGTTGGATCGCATCAACTTCGATCAGCTCCTTGCCGTCCGGCGCCGTGACGTAGGCGATCGACTTGTCCGGCGACAGCGCGATGCCCGCAGGTTTGCCGCCAATCTTGATTTCGGCGACCGCCGTCATGGTCGCGAGGTCGACAACCGACAGGCTGTCGCCCGGCTGGTTGGTTATGAGCGCCTCGGCTGAAAAAGCTGAGGCTGGCGCAATCAGCGCCAGCCCCAAAATACATGACATCAAGGGCGCGGTCTTCACTCAGCCGCCTTCAAGCTTTTTCTTCAGCGCCGCCAGACCATCCTGATAGACGCCAGTGATGGCCTTCACAGCCGCTTCATCTGACAGTTCTGGCGGCGGATCGTTGTTGACGTAGCCGCGATAGAACGCGCCCTTCCATTCAACGATGGTTTTTTTCGCCGTACCCTTGGCGCTGATCGTCGAGGAATAATTCGTAACTGGCACGACCTTCACATCGACGCTGGTGATCTCGTAGGCGAGCGATTTGTCTTCATCGCTGTGCTTGATCAGTTTTTCCTCGATCGTCGCGCCGCCCTTGAGCGTCAGCTTGCGCGTGGCGCCTGGACCGTTGTCACCGGTGCCCTCCGTCTTCTCGAACGCCGGATGCCAGCTCATGTCCTGGAATTTGCCGATCACCGCCCAGACTTTGTCCAGGGGAGCGTTGATCTCTATCGTCGACACGACCTTCTGGCGCGACGGCCCATGGGCTTGGGCCCCAACGGTCACAAGGCCCAGCATCGCGGCGGCGAGCGCCAACCGTTTCAACATCCATTTCCTCCGCAGTTTCATTGATTGCCGCTCTCACCCTGCTTGGCATGAGACCCTTCTTTACGGCTTCTGCCCGGTCTCGGCAAAGAAAGCCAGAACGCGAGTGAGAACAAGAGCCTGATTGCCGCGGCTTGACCAGCGCCGCTGCAGTTGTTTTGGCTGCCGCCTCGTGCTTTGGTCGAATCTCAGGATAGAACGAACAAGCCAACATGGGTGCAGGATTGGAAGCCAAAGGTTCGGGCAACGGCGCCGCTAATCACTATCAGAACGTAGCGTGCCCGTTTTGTGGCATTTTGTGCGACGATCTCGAAATCGGACCCTCGGCGGGTGGATTGAAGGTCCTGAAAAACGGCTGCGTGAAGTCTGTCGCCGGGTTCGAGCGCCGCTTCGAAGAGCCGGCGCCTCAGATCGACGGCAAGGACGCAACCCTCGCAGACGCTATTGCCGCCGCGGCGAAACTCGTTGCAGCCGCCAGCCTGCCGATTTTCGGCGGCCTCGGTACGGATGTCGAAGGCATGCGCGCCGTCATGTCGATCGCCGACACCGCAGGCGGCGTCGTCGATCACGCCTTGAGCGAAGGCCAATACCGCAACTTCCGCGTTTTGCAATCAGGCGGCTGGGTCATGACCACGCTGACAGAGGCCCGCAACCGCGCCGATCTGTTCGTCATCGTCGGCAGCGACATCCATAAAATTCATCCGCGATTTTTCGAGCGCGTCGTGTGCAACGAAAAGTCGATGTTCTCGGACACGCCGCCCAAGCGCACAGTTGTTTTCCTCGGCGAAGGACTCGATCAGTCGGCGGTCGTGGGGCCGCGCATTGGCGAAATTCTGACGCTTCCCTGCAAGGGCGAGCAGATCGGCGAAATTCTCGTTGCCATGAGAGCCATGGCAAAGGGCGTCGCGGTGTCCGGCGATAGCATTGGCGGGCTGCAGCGCGCCGCCGTCGAGGATCTCGTCAAACGCTGCAAGGCGGCGACCTACGGCGTCATGGTGTGGGCGCCGCCGGGTCTCGCCTTTCCGAATGCAGACCTGACGGTTCAGGCGGTCTCGGAGTTCGTCAAGGACATCAACCTCACGTCGCGCTTTGCCGGCCTGTCGCTCGGCGGTAATGAAGGCGCGGTGTCGGCCGGTGCTGTCTGCGCCTGGCAGAGCGGGTTCCCACTACGCGTCTCGTTCGCCAGCGGCAAACCCGACTACGATGTCGAGCGGTTCTCCATGACCCGGCTTTTGGCAGCCAAGGAAAGCGACCTGCTCGTCTGGCTGGCGTCCTACACCGCCGATCTGTCGCCGCCCGACACCGGCGTGCCTATGATCGTGCTCGGCACGCCCGGCTTGAAACTGTCACGGACCCCCAAGGTGTACATCCCGGTCGGCACGCCCGGAATTGATCACGCTGGCCTGATTGTGCGCTGCGACAACGTCGTGTCGCTGCCGCTGCAAAAGCTCCGCCAATCGAGCTTGCCGCGCGCCGCCGATGTGATCGCTCAAATCGAAGCTGCCCTGTAAGGGCTCCATCCACCGGAATTTCATACGATGCTCATCAAGTTGACCGGCGGCAAAGTCTACGACCCCATGAACGGGATCGACGGCGAAGTCCGCGATGTTTTCGTCGAGAATGGCCGGATCGTCGCGCCTCAGCCGAACGCAAAGGTTGGTCAGGAGTATGCGCTCCACGGCCGCGTGGTGATGGCGGGCGGCATCGACCCGCACTCACACATCGGCGGCGGCAAGGTCACGATCGCGCGCATGCTGATGCCGGAAGATCATCTTGGTCAGGAAGTGGCGCGCACCGAATTGACGCGTTCGGGCTGCGGCCACGCCGTACCGTCGACGATGACCACCGGATACCGCTACGCCGAGATGGGCTACACGGCGGCCTTCGAGCCAGCCATGCTGCCCGCCAACGCGCGTCAAGCTCACATGGAAATGGCCGACGTGTCGATCATCGACAAGGGCGCCTTTGTCATGCTCGGCTCGGACGATTTCTTTCTTCGCATGCTGTCGGCCAAGGCCGATTTCTCGGCGATGAAGGACTATATCGCCTGGACCATGCACGCGGCGCAGGCGATTGCGGTGAAGGTCGTGAACCCCGGCGGGATCAGCGCTTTCAAGTTCAATCAGCGCAAACTTGACCTCGATGAAAAGCATGTTCACTACGGCGTCACGCCGCGCGACATCATCCACAATCTGGCGCGTGGCTTGAAGGAACTGGGCGTCGTCCATCCCCTGCATATTCACGGCTGCAACCTCGGTGTACCGGGCGGTGTTGAGACGACACTGGATACGATCCGCGGCTCCAATGGCTTGCCTATCCATCTGACGCACATCCAGTTCCACAGCTACGACACCGAAGGCGACATGAAGTTTTCGTCGGGGGCGGTGCGCGTCGCGGAAGCCGTCAACGCCCACAAAAACGTATCGATCGATATCGGCCAAGTCATGTTCGGCCAGACCTGCACGGCGTCGGGCGACAGCATGCGCCAGTTCGTCAACACGCGCTCCGCCGACCCCAAGAAGTGGGTGGTGATGGATATCGAGTGCGATGCCGGGTGTGGCGTCGTGCCGTTCAAGTATCGCGACAAGAGCTTCGTCAACGCGCTGCAGTGGGCCATCGGGCTCGAACTGTTCCTGCTCGTCGATGACCCATGGCGCGTGTTCCTCACGACCGACCACCCCAACGGCGGGCCGTTCACCTGCTATCCGCATCTCATTCGCCTGCTGATGGATAAAACTTTCCGCAAAGATGTCATGCAGACGGTCAACCAGGATGCGCTCAAGTATTCGACGCTCAATACGCTCGAGCGCGAATATTCGCTGTACGACATAGCTATCATGACGCGCGCCGGGCCGGCCAAAAGCCTCGGCCTCAAGGATCGCGGGCATCTGGCAGTGGGCGCCTGTGCCGACATCACGGTCTACGAGGACAACCCGAACCGCGAAGCCATGTTCACGACGCCCGAGCTTGTGTTCAAGAATGGCGAGCTGATTGTGCGTAACGGCAAGATCATCAAGGTCGTCAATGGCGCAACACACGTCGCCCGTCCAGCCTATGATCGCGGGATCGAAAAATCGTTGAAGCGCTATTTCGACGATTTTCATACCGTGCGCATGGAGAACTTCAGGCTATCGGACGACGAAATCATCAATCACGGACAAGGCTCGATCATTGTACAGCCGACGGGGGCCCGCACGGCATGAGCCAAACTATTCCAGGCCAGACTATTCCAGGCCAGACTATTCCAACAATGATCATCAACGGCATCACGGTCGACGATACCTTTGCCGAAGCCTTCGGTATGAGCGGCACGGGTATCATCATTACCGCCGACACGATGAAGTGGGCGCGCATTGCCGCAGTTACGGCAACTGGGTTTGGAACGTCCGTCATCGGCTGCGGCGCTGAATGCGGCATCGATCGCGAACTCTCAACCGATGAGACACCCGACGGCCGCCCTGGCGTGCGCGTGCTCATGTTCGGGTTCTCGCCCGATGCCCTTATCCCCCAGGTCAAGAACCGCATTGGACAGTGCGTGCTGACCAGTCCAGGTTCAGCCTGCTACGCAGGACTAGAAGCGCCGATGAAGATCGGCCTCGGCAAGGCCCCGCGCTTTTTTGGCGATGGCTTTCAGACCGCGAAAAAGCTCGGCGACAGCCGCTATTGGCGCGTGCCGGTGATGGACGGCGAATTCGTCATTGAAGAGACAACCAGCGTCACAACGGACGCCGTCGGCGGTGGCAACCTGCTGATCGTCGGCACGGACCGGGCAGGTGTGTTGGAAACGACCGAAGCCGCGGTCGACGCCATCGCCAAGATCAACGACGTCATCACGCCCTTCCCAGGCGGCATCGTGCGCTCAGGCTCCAAGGTCGGCACCAAGTACAAGGGCATGTTCGCCTCCACCAATGACGCCTATTGCCCAACCTTGCGCGGGGCCACGAAAAGTGAATTGGCGGCAGGGACTCTTACCGTTCTCGAAATCGTCATCGATGGTTTGACCTCGAAAGTGGTCGCGGACGCAATGCGGGTAGGCCTCAAAGCCGTGACCGGTATTGGCGCCAATAAAGGCGTCACGCGCGTCACGGCCGGCAACTATGGCGGCAAGCTCGGCCAGCATCACTACCACTTGAAGGATCTGATCTGATGAGCGGTCTTACCTTCCGCCTGAAGGCGCCCGCCAGCGAGCGGCTCGACATCTCGAGCTTAAGTCCAGCGAAGCTCGCCAAACTCTCGGGTCACGAGATCGCCAGCATTAAAGTTGGCATGAGCAAACACGCGCTTAGCGTTGGCGATGCCTTCGATATCTCAGGCACTGCTGGCGATACGCTGACGATTGAAGGCCCTGGTGACGTCTCTGGTGCGGCGCTCGATTTCGCCGGCGCGGGGCTCGACAGCGGCACGCTGCTTATCGTTGGCCATGTGGGATCGCAAGCGGCACGCAAGATGACCGGCGGCACACTCGAAATCCGCGGCAATGCCGGAAACTCTCTGGCCTCCGGCATGAGCGGCGGTTTTATCCACGTCTCCGGGTCGGCTGGCGACAATATCGGCGGCGTGTTGCCGGGTGACCGCTTCGGCATGTCGGGCGGCACGATCGTCATCGAAGGCAATATCGGCGCCCGTGCAGGTGACAAGATGCGGCGCGGCACGATCATTATCCGCGGCAAGACCGGCGAAGGCTCGGGCACGCGCATGATGGGCGGCACCATCTGGGCCGAGGGTGGTTTTGGACCGTTACCGGGTCTGATGATGCGGCGCGGCACTCTGATCGGTTCGAAAGTCGACCGCCTGCTACCGACGTTTGTCGATTGCGGCAATCACGACCTCGTGATCGTGCAGATTCTGTCACGTCATCTCAAAGCCACGTTGGGCGACCTCGCGCCGAAGCCTATGCCCTTGTTTGTGCAGAAGATTGCCGGCGATATGGCGACCATTGGCAAGGGCGAAATCCTACTTCCTGCCGCCTAATCCGCGACTCAGTATGTCGCCCTGCCCAGGAAAAAATCCACGTCCAACTTATCCCCGTAGTCTCCAGGCAAAGTAACGTCATGAAAGTGACGTGAAACGCCGGAGCAGCAGGGTTCGTAGCTCTCCTGTCAGGCATTAAACAGAGAGCTCGGGCGTAGTCCTCGTCCAGCGCTCCAGCCCAGGGATTAATCGAACGATGCTTGCAATCATCCTCTCGGCCTGCATGGCCACCGATCCAAACGTTTGCAAAGACTACAAAATCCCTCTGTCGACCGACATCGACCCGACACGCTGCGCGATGGATGCACCACCGCATTTCGCGAAGTGGACCGAAGAGCACCCCGGTTGGCAAATCAAAAAATGGCGCTGCACTGAAGCGGCCGAAAGCGACATCTGATACTCGCGAGGCCGCCTTTGGTCTGGTGCGTGATGTGATTGCGGCAAACTACAAATCAAACGGGGTGCAGAATTCCAACTGCATCCCTCATATGTTTTCCCTGGCAAGATAAGCGCGCGCGTAACGTTCCAGCCAAACTCACAGAACACACTACTTGAGAGTTTGGAGGATCACATATGACCGGCCTCGACCCGCGCCCAAGACCACCACGTTACCTTGCCACGACGGGCGTGGTCATATTCGCCGCTCTGGCACTCTTCGCCGCTGGACGCCCGGCGCAAGAGGCGCAGGCGCAGGCGCAGGACATGCTCCAGTATCTTGATCTCAAGTCGGACGACTTCACCAAAGCTGACATGACCAGGGCCGATCTCGAAGCTGCGCTCGCCGCCTTACCTTCCGGAGAAACGCTTAATCTGTCGGGAAAGCTGCTGAACGGCCTCAATCTCTCAGGGCTCGATCTGCGGCGTGTCAAACTCACCTCGGCGCGGCTCAATGGCGCCAATCTCAAGGGCGCAAATCTCGAAGGTGTGTTGCTCGACCAGGCTTGGGCACTCAAATCAGATTTCACCGGCGCATCCTTCATAGGCGCGAGCCTGTTTCAAACGCAAATGATGGACGCCAAACTCGATGGTGCTGACTTCTCGAACGCAATGGTGGGCGCTGACATGTCGCGCGCCAGCCTCGTCAACGCCCGGTTCATTGACGCCATGCTCGCACCCGACCTCACGAACCAGTCCATGGGCTTGATGCGCGGCGTGTTGAACTCGGCCAAACTCGATGGCGCGTCCTTCAAGGGCGCAAACCTTATGCGATCATCGTTCCAGTACGCGTCGCTGCGCGGCGCTGATTTCGAGGGCGCTAATCTCGAAGGCAGCGAGCTCGGTGGCGCTGATCTGACTGGCGCCAATGTGACGGGGGCGAATTTTGATAAGGCCGACGTCAACGCAACAAAGCTTTTGGGCCTCATCGGCAAGGACAAAGCCGTAGGGCTCGCCAGTGCTGTCAATTTAGATAAGGCGATCGTCGATTAGGCAGCAGGCAGCAGGCAGCAGGCAGCAGGCAGCAAGGCGACGGTCGTTGCCTGATATGCGATCTCATTTGGCAATAAGCTGGGGTGGTGCCGCTGCGAAGCGCTGTGGCGGGGCGCTGCCGCTAATTTCGATCACGAACTTCTGCCGGATGGCGCGACCGAAGTCGGCGTAGCCGTTGGCCGGCAGAACGAAGCTGCCATTGCCGCCCATGACATGAGCCCGGTACCAGTCTTCGATGCCGAGACCGCCGGATGTCGGAAAATCCGGTTGTGCGACCACAGCTCCTGGTGACGATGACGCCGTAGCCCCTGCGCCCTCGAGGATCGGCAGGCCGTTGATCGTCACGCCGTTGCTGACCAGTTCATCACGAACGCTGTCGATCGGCTCGTCGGCGTTGCAGTTGTCCGGACCGTCACCCGAAACGTCAATGACAATGCGCGCGGCCTTGGCGGGGATCTGCGGCACGATCTTGTCGTTCGCCGACCGCAGCATCCGCGTCATGCACGTGAACTCGCCGCCCTGCTGCGGCAGCTTGCGGACACGCTTGGCCAGCGCCAGCGCGTCTTCCTTGCTGGCGATTTTGGTCCACGGCAGAGCGATCGTTGGCCGGTCGGCCCAGGTGACCATCGAAAACAGAATGCCGCCATTGGGACCGCCAACGATGGCTTCGATGACGCCGGGATCCTCGAGCGCCTTGGCGATCCCTTCCATCTGCAATCTATAGCGGTCCGCATCGACCGAGTTGGACACATCGACCGAGACGACGAGAGCGGTGTCGACTTGGGGCGCGTCCTGTGCATGTGCCACGGCCCAAGCGAAGCTGAGGACAACACTCAGCGCGGCAGCTCGAAGAGCCAATGCTGAGCTGGCCCTAACTACTCTGCTGCGGGGCTTGAAAGTAAAGACTGAGGACATTGTCACCGGATGGATTTCTCGAGATTGACGACTGTATCGAGACCCTTCACGGTATCAAAGCCCTTTACCCCCGCTAAATTCGCGCCGTCGAGGTTCGAGCCGGTGAGATCCGCGCCCGTAAGGTCCGCGCCGGACAAATTGGCGTTTGTCAGATCGAGCCGGATCAGCTTTGCGCCTCTAAGATCAGCCCCGACGAATCGCCCGAAGGTAAAGTCGACATCCTGGATGTCGGCGTTGACCAGGGTTGATCCGGAAAAATCAATACTCATCATTCGCGACGACGGCGCCATGCCTGTTTCCGTTGTCGGTTCGGCCGGCCCTATCCGCGCTCCGGTGAGATCGGCACCGCGAAAATCCGCGCCATCCATGCGCGCAGCGATGCGTGCATTTTTTAGCTTGGCGCCCGAGAACCTCGGCGCTTCGGCGTGATCGAAGGTGATGTTGCTGAAGACACTCGGCGCCAGGATGGAGGAGCCGTCGAGAATTGCGTTGGTGAAATTGGCGCGCACCATGATCGCGCGATCGAGTTTAGCCCCGGTGAGGTTGGCGCCTGATAAATTCGCCGCGGTCAGATCAACGCCATACATGTTGGCGTTCGTCAAAATCGCGGCTTTGAAATCGAGGCCAGCAAGGTCGAGATTGCTCAAATCCTTGTTAGAAAAATTGACGGGCTTGTTGATTTCGGCTTGGTAGAACTGCTGTGTCACGTCGCGGGCTGTATAGTCGGCCGCCAAAGCTGGGCTGATGGCCGTGGTGACTATCCACGCCACGGCGGCAGCACGGCCAAACCCAATACCAAATTTGCGCCGTTGCGCCATGGCTTCCTAACACCGTTCAAACACCTGCCGGAAGTGACAGTCGCACCTCCGGTATCGGTCAGCAAGGTACGGCGGTAATTTGGGGCATAAGGGCGTGGCAACGTGGACGGCTAGCGTACCGCGCGGTCGAGATGCTTGGCGGTTTCAAGCCCAATGACAGTCTCGAGACCACGCACGCCCAAAAGGATGGCACCATCGAGATCAGCGCCCGTCAAATCGGCACCTGAGAGGTCGGCGCCTGAAAAATCGACTCTTGAGAGATCGGCGCCGATGAAATTCACGCCGCGAAGATCGGCGCCGACGAATTTCGAAAACATCAGCTTGGCCCACATCAGATCGGCGCGGGCCAAAACGGCGCCTGAAAAATCACTGCCGCGCAGCAACGAGAATGGCATGCTAGAGATGTCGGCGCGCGGCTCGTGGGGCCCGAGTTTGGCATCCGTCAAATCAGCGCCGCGGAAATCCGCGCCATCCATCATCGCCGTGATGCGAATGCCTCTGAGATTGGCGCCCGCGAACTTGGGCGCCTCAGCTCGGTTGCGTTCAAGCAAAACGTTGACGCTCGGCCGCATCAGGGACGCGCCTTCAAGATTGGCGCCAGAGAAATCGGCCGAGATCAATATGGCCCGGTCCAACATGACGCCCGAAAGATTTGTACCTTTGAGATTAGACCGGGTCAGATCGGCACCGAAGAGGTTGGCGTGCGACAGCGATGCGCCCTTGAAGTCGATGCCGGACAGATCGAGGAAGCTCAAATCTTTGCCTGATAGATCAGGCGGTTGCCCGGACTGGGCTTTATAAAAGGCTTCGGTGAGCTGGCGCGCGGTAAAGTCGGCGGCAGATGCTGGGCCTTCGGCTGAGCCAAACGCCAAGGCGGCGGCTAAAACCGTGACGATCTCAGCCCTTGGTCTCAGCCGCATAAGCGCTTCCCCGGGACGCAGTATGTCTATTGAGGCAACGGCGGCCGCTGGCAATCGGATTACAAGGCGGCCTTAATAAAATTCAGCACCTCGCATTGGCTCTGACTTGGTGGCTGAGACGCATCACCCGCCTATGTCCGGGGACAAGCTGACGCCATCTGACCAACCATCGCCCCTTGCCAGCGTTGCGGCAGCCTTGATTTTACGGCTTCTCGTCGAAGACGTAGCCGGCACCCCGAACGGTGCGGATAGGGTCGGCTTCGGCGCCACGAACGATGGCCTTGCGCAACCGCCCGACGTGCACGTCGACGGTGCGCTCGTCGACTTCGCTCGTATGTCCCCAGACGCTGTCGAGTAGCTGAGCCCGCGATAAGACTCGCCCGGCTTTCTGCATAAAGACCTCAAGCAGCCGGTACTCGGTTGGTCCCAGAGAAATCTCGCGCACACCCCGCATGACGCGATGCGCCTTGCGGTCGAGAACCATGCCGTTGCGCTCAAGCACCTCAGCGGTCTTCTCAGGCGCGGCACGTCGCAGCAAGGCTTTGACCCGTGCCATCAGCTCGGCAACCGAGAACGGTTTTACCATGTAGTCGTCGGCACCTGTGGCGAGCCCGCGAACCCGGTCGGTTTCTTCGCCGCGTGCCGTCAGCATGATGACGGGTAGTGCCCGCGTTTGCATGCCAGCCCTGATCTGCCGGCAAATTTCAATGCCGGACAACCCCGGCAACATCCAATCGAGGACAACAAGATCGGGCAGCTCCTCATTGACGACCATCATGGCGTCGTCGCCCGAGCGGACGGCGACGACCTGATACCCGGATGCTTCCAGATTGTAGGTAATGAGGGTGACGAGTGGATCCTCGTCCTCGATGATCAAGATCTTGGCCGGCATTGACGTCTATCTCTCGCTCCCTATGCGCTAAGCTTCAATCAGCCTTGTGGATCATCGTCGAACTGGTCTTGTCGCCTTTCGGGCGCTCGTCGGCTATGGCGAAGCCGCGCGCTAGAAAATGTACGGTCTCGGCGATGTTGGTCGTGTGATCGCCGATGCGCTCGATGTTCTTGGCGCCGAACAGCAGGTGCGTGCACAGGCCGATATTGCGCGGGTCTTCCATCATGTAGGTCAGCAGTTCGCGGAACAGCGAGTTGTAGAGCGCGTCGACTTGCTCATCATCGCGCCACACACGCAGGGCCTTCTCGGCATCGCGCGCCCCAAAAGCGTCGAGCACGTCTTTGAGGCCCCGCGACGTCAGTTCGACCATATGGCGAAGTCCGGTGATCAGAGGTTTTGGATGCGTCTCGCCTGAAATCGCGAGTGCCCTCTTGCCGATGTTCTTCGATAGATCGCCGATGCGCTCCAGGTCGCCTGCGACCTTAAGCACGGCCATGATCTGCCTTAGATCGTTGGCCATGGGCTGGCGCCGGGCGATCATGATCACAGCTTGTTCTTCGAGCTCGCGCTGCAGCTGATCGATGGAGCTATCGTTTGCCACCACAGCTCTGGCGCGCTCCGGGTTGCGCTGCTCGAGGGCTCCAAACGCTTCTCCCAGCATCTGCTCCGCAAGGCCGCCCATCTGGCCAATCTTGCGGTCGAGAAGCGACAGTTCGCTTTCGTAGGATTTAACGATGTGTTCGTGCATTAAAATGTCCTCACCTTCATGCGCCAAGCGCCCCGCGCCATGTCGATCAGCCGAAGCGGCCGGTGATATAATCCTGCGTTTTCTGTTCGCGCGGGTTGGTGAACATGCTGGTCGTATCCCCCTCTTCAACGAGCGTGCCGAGGTGGAAGAAGGCAGTGCGTTGCGAAACACGCGCCGCCTGCTGCATTGAGTGCGTGACGATGATGATGGTGTAGTTCTGCTTCAATTCTTCCATCAACTCCTCGATGCGCGCCGTGGCGATGGGGTCGAGCGCCGAGCAGGGCTCGTCCATCAGGATGATGGAGGGGTTGATCGCGATGGTGCGGGCGATGCACAAGCGCTGCTGCTGGCCACCGGAAAGCCCCGTCCCTGAGTCATGTAGCCGGTCCTTGACCTCGTCCCAAAGACTGGCCTTTCTGAGACTGCTCTCGACGATCGCGTCGAGGTCAGCTTTGGTGGCCGCCAGCGCGTGAATGCGGGGGCCATAGGCGACGTTCTCGAAGATCGATTTCGGGAACGGGTTGGCCTTCTGAAACACCATACCGACCCGCGACCGCAGCTCGACCGGATCGACGGCGGTATCGTAGATGTCGGCGCCATCGATGACGATCGAGCCGGTAACGCGGCAGATGGAGATTGTATCGTTCATGCGGTTGAGGCAGCGCAGGAACGTCGACTTGCCACACCCAGATGGGCCGATGAAGGCCATGATCGAGCGCTCGGGGATGGCGACCGATACGTCCTTCAGCGCATGCTTATCGCCGTAGTAAACATCGACGCCGCGGGCCACGACTTTGACCGGCGCGCTGGCCGCGATGTCGGCGCGGCTGACTGCTGTAGCGTCCATTTCCACCCTCGCCACTTGACGAAGCATCACCAACGCCTTTCAAATTTTTTCCGGAGCCAGATGGCGAGACCGTTCATGACGACAAGGAACGCAAGTAGCACCAGGATGGCCGCCGCGGTCTTCGATTGAAAGCCGGCTTCGGGAAGATCAGACCAAAGGAAAATCTGCACAGGCAAAACGGTTGCCGCGTCCGCCGGGCTTCCCGGAACGTCGGCGATAAAGGCGACCATGCCGATCATCAGCAGCGGCGCGGTCTCACCGAGCGCGTGCGCCATGCCAATGATCGCTCCGGTCATGATACCCGGCATGGCAACCGGCAGAACATGATGGAAGATTGCCTGCTGGCGGGTGGCGCCAATCCCGACCGCAGCCTCGCGGATCGACGGCGGAACGGCCTTAAGAGCCGCCCTACTGGCGATAATGATCGTCGGCATGACCAGCAGCGCCAGGACCAAACCACCGACCAGTGGAGAGGATCGCGGCAAGCCAAAGACGTTGAGGAAGACGGCGAGGCCAAGCAGGCCGAACACGATCGACGGCACGGCGGCGAGATTATTGATATTGACCTCGATCAGGTCCGTCAGCCGGTTACGCGGCGCGAACTCTTCGAGATAGATCGCGGCAGCCACTCCGACCGGCAGGCAGAGCCCAAGCGTCACGAGCATCGTGTAGGCCGTGCCCATCAGCCCGCCAAGGATGCCGGCGAGTTCCGGTTCGCGGCTGTCCCCACGGCCAAAGAACGCGAAATTGAAATGTCTTTCGATGGCGCTTTTGTCTGCCAGCAGCTCAAGAAACGCGATCTGACGATCGTTGATCTTGCGCGAGGTCTCGGGCGTGGCGATCAGAATATGCCGCCAGGCGCCTGCGGCAGCGGCATCGGCGGTCGTCAGCGGCACGAGAATTTCACCTTCGGCCTTGCCGGATGCGAGCGAAGTGATCTTGACGATGCCGCCATTGAGCGCAAGCAGCAGCGACGGCGTGGTGGTGTCGAGGGTTACGGGCGCCGCGGCGGCGGTCGTAGTGGCCGCGAGATCAGTAGCCAGCACTCCAGCCAGTGCATCGGGTGCAAGATCGAGGGTGACGGCGCCGCTCGTAGCTGACGGCTTGGCGGCGCCAACGCCGGCGGCGGTGCTGACCTTGGCCGACACACCTTTGACGTAGAGATCAGCGTCAGACGAGAGCAGAGCTTTAGAGGCTATGATTTGGCCGATCAGCGCCGGATCGGCGACAACGCGATGGCGCAGCGCGTCGGCGGCGCCTGTCGACAATAGACTATCCAGGGCTTTGCGGTCTGCCCGGGATTGAACCTCGGGAAAGAGACCGCGCAACGCATTGCGCACGGTAGCCTCGTAGTCACCGGCCTTTGGAGCAGAGGCATCAACGTGCTCGGAGGTGACAGGCACGTCCAGCCGCAGTGTCGATTGGGTGAAGGCCGGCAAAGCCTTGCCCGTGACGTCGGCCAGGATCAGAAACAACGACAAGATCGCAAGCGCGATCGCCGCCAGCCCATAGGCGCGGAACCGGGCATCAGCCCGGCGGCGCTGTGACAGTCTCTGCTGCACGTCCGCGCCGCTAAAGCCGGTGGGTTTTGGTGGCAACATTCGCAGCGTTCTGGCAACTGGCTCAGTCATACTGCTCCCGGTATTTCTTGACGAGCTTGAGAGCGATCGTATTGAGGCTCAGCGTGAAGAAAAAGAGCACCAAGCCGAGCGCAAAAGCTGACAGGGTTTTGACACTGTCGAATTCCTGATCGCCGACCAGCAAGGTCTTGATCTGGACGGTGATGGTGGTCACGGCATCAAGCGGGTTGAAGGTGAGATTGCCAGAAAGCCCAGCCGCCATGACGACGATCATGGTTTCACCGACGGCCCGGCTGACAGCCAGCATCATCGCCGAGACGATGCCGGCAAACGCCGCGGGCAACACGACCTTCTTGATGGTCTCCGCCTTGGTGGCACCGAGCGCATAGGACCCATCGCGCAAAAACTGCGGCACGGCGTTGATGACATCGTCCGAGAGCGAGGAGACAAAGGGGATGATCATGATGCCCATCACCAATCCGGCGGCAAGCGCCGATTCAGATGCGACATCGAGACCGATCGAGGCTCCCGCCGCGCGTACCAGGGGCGCGACCGTCAGCGCCGCGAAGAAGCCGAAGACGACGGTCGGCACGCCGGCGAGAATTTCGAGCAGCGGTTTGGCGATGGCGCGAAAGCGGGGCGTCGCGTATTCGGCCATGTAGATCGCCGAGAGCAAGCCCACCGGCGCCGCCACCGCCATGGCTATGAGGGTGATCAGCATCGTGCCGCCGAGGATCGGAATAAACCCGAAGGCGCCCGACTGGCCGACCTGATCCTCTCGCATTGCAATCTGCGGCGACCACTGCAACCCAAACAGAAATTTGTACCAGGGATACTGGGCAAAAAATCTCAGCGACTCAAACAGCAGCGAGGCCACGATACCGATCGTCGTCAAAACTGCGACCGCGGAACTCGCCAATAGCAAAAGCAGAACCACGCGCTCGACGTGGTTGCGCGCCCGGAACTCGCGCGAGACCTGCGGCAGGCTCCAGACGAGGCCGAACACGCCGAGGCCGAGGCCTGCCGCAAGCCGCAACCAGTCGCTGGCGGAGGTCAAATTTCCGAAGGTCGCAGCCGCTTGGCGTACTTCGGGGCTCGCCTGATCGGCAAGCGCCCCGCCTTGGGCGGCATTCGAGATGTCTCTCAGAACGGCAGCGCGGGCGAGATCATCGGCGGGTTGCAGCGCGGCGGGAAGCTCACTGAGGACCCTGTGTTCGATCAGGCGCGGCGCCAAAGGCGACCACAGCGTGAAGACGAGCAACATCGGGATCGCCGCCGCAAGTCCAGTGTACCAGCCATGATAAACAGGAAGCGAGTGAGCCCTGGCGCCGCTTGTTCTCAGGCCTGCGCCACGGGCCCGGCCAAGGTAGAATGCGGCAGCGGTCAGCCCCAGAAGCGCGATGATGTAAGCGGCACCCATGTTATGCGCCCTGGCTTCTCAACGTGTTCACGGGGGAGCCCCGCAGGTCTTTAACATTATGACATAAGACGCAGCGAGGTTCGGCCCAGAAACTGACCAGACACTGAGACGAACTTCGTGCGCGTGCGTGGTACCGGGCAGGACCACGTTGCAACTAGACCTGCCCGGCAAATTTTTACAAACTTACGAACCCGAACCAACCATGGCGACCAAGCCGCTCGCCGCTTTCACAACCGCTTCGCGATCGGCCTTCGGCAGCGGCACCAAGCCCTTCTTAGCAAGGTAGCCATCTTCACCCATGGACTTGCCGGACGTGTACTCGGCAACGAATTCCTTGAGGCCAGGGATGACGCCGGCGTGCTGCTTCTTGACGTAGATGAACAGCGGCCGCGACACCGGATACTTACCGCTTGCGATGCTGTCGTAGTCCGGCTCGACGCCGCCCATCTTCACAGCCTTTATCTTCGCGGTATTCTCTTCGAGGAACGAGTAGCCAAACACGCCAACTGCCTTGGGGTTAGCCTCGAGCTTCTGGACGATGAGGTTGTCGTTCTCACCGGCATCAACCCAGGCGCCGTCTTCGCGGATCGACTTCCAGACCTTCTCGAAGGTCTTGGTGTTGTCTTTCTTGTCGGCGTCCTTCATGGCTTTGAGGGCGGGATACGTCTCAGCACCCTTCTCCATCACCAATTCGAGGAACGAATCGCGGGTCCCGGAGGTCGGCGGAGGCCCGAGAACTTCGATCTTTTCATCGGGGAGCGACGCGTTGACATCTTTCCAGGTCTTGTTCGGATTGGCGACGAGCTTACCGTCTGCATCCGGGACTTCCTTGGCCAGTGCCTTGAAGACCATATCCTGCGTCAGTGCGAGCGCCGGACCAGCCTTGGCATTGGCCATCACGAGACCGTCGATACCGACCTTCAGTTCAACGATGTCTTTGACGCCGTTCTTCTGGCAGTCATCGAACTCACCCTTCTTGATGGCGCGTGAGGCGTTGGCCACATCCGGATGATCGGCGCCGACGCCGGCACAAAACAATTTGAAGCCGCCGCCTGTACCGGTCGATTCAACAACCGGCGTCTTGCCGCCGCTCGATTTGCCAAACGCTTCAGCTACAGCCGTCGTAAACGGATACACCGTCGACGAGCCGACGATGCGGATCTGGTCACGGGCCGAAGCCGCGCCAGCGAAAACGCTGCTGGCAGCCACGACGGCGGCAGCGGCGATAAAAATCTTGCTCATGGATCACTCCAGTTGATCGGGCCTAGTCATCGGGATCGGGATGATGAAGCGCTCACCACCCTTGATCGTGCGCTTGCGACCCTTCTAGCGATGCCGCGCAAATCTTTTGTGACAGCCTAGAGCTATGATATTGAATGGAAATTAGATATCGAGTGCAATCCGATTGCGATTCCAGCCGGCCGTTACGGCTTTGCCGGATCGGCCAGCGCATCGAGAACCATCGAAAACGTTGAGCCTTTGCCCGGCGCCGACACGACCTTGAGCTCGCCGCGGTGGCGGTTAAGAATATGTTTCACGATGGCGAGGCCGAGCCCCGTTCCACCTTTCTCGCGGCTTGTCACTGTATCGACGCGGTAGAAGCGTTCGGTCAGGCGCGGCAGATGTTCTTCGGCAATGCCGGGCCCGTCATCCGCGACCGCAACGATCACCCGGCCCGGGCGGCGCTCGCCAGCGCCCTCGCGCCGCAAGCTGACGTCGACCTTGCCGCCGCTGCGGCCATACTTGATCGCGTTCTGGATCAGGTTCTGCAACACCTGCACGAGTTCGTCCCTGTCACCCTTGACGCGAAAGCGCTCGTTCATCGCCTCACACTGCAACGTAATGCCAGCATCGTGCGCGATCGGTTCGAGGCCTTGCAAGGCTTCACGCACGATGAGTGCGAGATCGACTTCGCCGGCTGGCGGAACGTGGGCCCGCATCTCAATACGGCTCAGCGACAACAGATCATCGAGGATGCGCGCCATACGTGCGGCCTGAGCCTCCATAATGGCGAGGAAGCGTTCTCGTGCCGCCGCATCGCCGCTCGCCGGGCCCTGCAGCGTCTCGATGAAGCCTTTGAGGGAGGCAAGCGGCGTTCTCAACTCATGGCTGGCATTGGCGATGAAGTCGGAGCGCATTTGCGTCAAGCGATCCTGTTCGCTTAAGTCGCGAAACTGGACCAGAAGGCGCGGCGAAGTTCCCGCCGCCTGTACCCGGTCCAAGGCCGCGACGCTCACCAGGACGCGGCGGCCGTAGGGCATGCGATCAATGATCTGGACGCTGCGCGATAGTCCGTCCGCCTGCGCCAATTGGATCGTCTCGAGCAACACTGGATGGCGGCTGACTTGGGCCAGGCCCTGTCCCACCCGCAGTGACGGAAACAGATCGTTGGCGCGCCGGTTGTGAACCTGAACCCGGGTCTTGCCGTCGAGCACAAAGGCCGGCTCATCCAGAATCTCGATCACAGATCGCACGTCGTGTTCGGGCGGCGCACTCTGGCTGTCACCAGGTTGTGGCAGCAGGTCTGGGGATGGCGCACGCCAGTCACTGGCTCGCTTGGTAGCCGCGCCGATGGCAACGCCAAGCGCTAGTCCAACGAGCGCCGTCAGTAATGGTACGGTCCAGGGATGGTCAAAGCCGAGCGTTGCGAGCCCGACAGCGGCGATCGAGACGAGACACAATAAGTAGCCCCAGCGGCGCGCCGCGGAGCTGTCCAAATCAACCAATTTAAGGAGCCGGTTAAATTGCATGGCCGCCAAACATCTAAGCCCGGCAATACGACCGCCCTGGGCAACGCCGCAGCGCCGCTATGGGAAATGCCAGAATAGGGCGACTAACCCTTTGTACTAATTAGGTATTAGTGGCGCTCCCTAGGGGAGTCGAACCCCTCTTTTCAGAATGAAAATCTGACGTCCTAACCGATAGACGAAGGGAGCAGCCGCGCCGGTAAGGCGCGAGGTTCGTATAGTCGGGTTCGGGTCTGCTTGGCAAGCGCGCGAGGCCCAACAAACGTGCGACAGGTCGGCAAATCCGCGAGCCCTTTGACCGCTGAGATCGACCGCCTTAGCCGTTGCGCCGCGGATCGGCGGCATCGTCGATTTGCAGTTCGATTTTGTCGCGCCCGCCCCAGGTATCGCGGCGCAAATGCCCGGTCACGTGCAGCGGCAAGCCACCCGCCGCCAGCAGCATATCGCCGAGCGGCTGGCCCTTAGCGCGAAAGGCGATGGCGTCGAGCCGGCCGCCGTCGCCGCCTTCCAGCAGCACGCGGATGTGGGCGTCGCCGACGATCTTGGCAAACTTGATGCGATGGGCTGGAAAAACAAAGCGCGGCTGGGCGTTGCCCTGGCCATAGGGTCCGGCGCGCTCGACCAAGTCCATCAGTTCTGCTGTGGCACCGGAGGCCGCCAGGGCCGCGTCAATTTCGAGCGCCGCGGCCTCGCGGTGGGCTGAACTGGCGCCGCTGAGTTGGTCTTTGAAAAACATATCCAGCGCCGCCAAGCGCTCGCGTTTGAGCGTCAGCCCGGCCGCCATAGCATGGCCGCCGCCTTTGACGAGCAGCCCCGCCGCGACACCCGCACGCACAGCTGCGCCGAGATCAACGCCGGCGACCGAACGCAGCGACGCCGTGCCCTCGCCGCCAGTGCCATCACCGGATTTCTCCCAGGCAATGACGCAGGCGGGCCGCTGAAAGCGCTCGACGAGGCGGCTCGCGACAAGGCCGACGATGCCCTTGTGCCAAGCCTCCGAGCCGACGACGACGATGGCGCGCTCTGGGTCCGCCGCAACCTGCTGGTCGGCTAACCCCAGCGCCTCTTCCAGCATGCCGGTCTCGATGGCCTTGCGCTCCTTGTTCAAGCGCTCGAGAAGTTCGGCGATGCGATGGGCTTCGATGGCGTCGTCCGTCGAGAGCAATTTTGCGCCGAGCGCCGCGTCGCCGATGCGGCCTCCGGCGTTGATGCGCGGCCCGAGAATAAAGCCCAGATGATACGGCGCCGGCGCCTGCGTCAGCCCGGCGGCGTCAGTGAGCGCGCGCAAGCCGATGTTCTCGCGGGCATGCATGACGGCGAGACCTTTTTTGACGTAGGCGCGATTGAGGCCCGTCAAGGGCACGACGTCGGCGACGGTTGCCAGCGCCACGCAATCGAGCAGGCTGAGGAGATCTGGTGCATTGATTGAGTCATAGTATTTGCGGCGGCGCAATTCGCGCGTCACCGCGACCAAAACCAGAAACACGACACCGGCGGCGCATAACTGGCCAAGTCCTGAAATGTCGTCCTGGCGGTTCGGATTGACGACGGCGTGCACGTCCGGCAGGCGCTCGTCGGCTTGGTGGTGATCGATGACGACGCAATCGGTCTTAAGACGCTTGGCAACGCTGAGCGGCTCGAAACTTGTTGTGCCGCAATCGACCGTGACGATGAGTTTCGCGCCTTCTTTGACGAGCGCCTCAATCGCCGCCGCGTTGGGGCCATAGCCTTCGAAAATCCTATCGGGAATGTAAATGCGCGCCGGCGTGTCATGATGGACGAGGAAGCGCGCGAGCAACGCCGACGATGCTGCCCCATCGACATCGTAGTCGCCGAAAATCGCCACGGGCTGTGACGCTTGGATCGCATCGGCGAGCCGGCCCGCGGCCTTGTCCATATCGCGCAGCGCGCTCGGGTCCGGCATCAGCGCCTTGAGGGTCGGATCGAGAAACACCGGCACGTCATCGAGACCGACGCCGCGCGCCGCCAGCACCCGGCCCATGAGGTCGGAGAGGCCGTGGCGCTGGCTGATCGCGGTCGCGAGCGGACGGGCCTCAACGCTGAGCCGTTCGCGCCATTGAAAGCCGCGCGCCGACGCGGTGACGCCGAGGAAGGCGTCGCTGCCGGTCTCGGTTTTCGCTTTTGCTTTTCGCACAGCCGCCATCGATGCCAACGCTCCCATAATTCCAGCCTGAAGACCTAGGACGATTCGACTTGAGTTGCTGTGACAGCTTTCAGCATGTGCACTCTCTTGTTTGGCGCTTCCGACTCGCCAAGTGGCGAGCCGGCCGGAAGCGCCGGACGTCTTTTTCTTGGCGCTTGCGACTCCCCTACGGGGAGCCGGCCGCAAGCGCCCACGCACGGCGCCCAAGAAAAAACCCGCCGCGTGGCAAGCCACCGGCGTTTTGCTGCTCGAAGAAACGAGGTGCGGAGCAGACAAGCGTCTCGCAACAAACGATCGTTTCAAAAAAAGCGGACACACGTCCACCCCGCGGTGA
>JANNEP010000011.1:0-93230 GCA_031378895.1 Hyphomicrobium sp. | reverse complement strand
TGATCGAGCGGTTTTTCAACAAGCTGAAGCAGTTCCGGCGCATCGCCACCCGCTACGACAAGCTCGGCGCCACATACTTCGCCTTCATCCAGCTTGCGGCGGTGAGGATTTGGATGCGATCAATTGAGTCCACGGCCTAGTGAAAGCAGCGCGTTTTGGCAGATACCCTTAGAATTGAAATCGACGTGGCGTCTGCTAAGGCCGCGCTTGAAGACCTCAAAAAATCATTCACCGGATTGGCCAGCCAAATCGGCGGCGACACGCGCACGGCGTCAACCGCCATTGAGCGTTTGAACACGGCCATGAAATCAATCAAAGGAATTGATCGCGGAGCCATTTCGTCGTTCACGCAGCTTCAATCTGCTATTTCTCAAATCGGCGATGCGTCGAAGCTGCGCGGCCTAGCCGCCGAACTTCAAAAGTTGTCATCCGCAGACTTTTCAAAACTAGGCGGGCAATTCCGCAGTCTCAGTGCTGCACTCGCGTCAATCAAGGTGCCGCCCGGCCTCACAACGCTAGTCGCCACGCTCCGCACCATCGCCAGTGAAGCGCAGAAGACCGGCGCGGCGGCGGCTGTTGCAAGTGGCCAGCTAAACAAGCTAGGAAGTGCAGGATCACAAGCGAACGGCGGCATATCATCGTTGGGCGGCGGCCTTAGCAGCGTCCGCAACGTGCTTGCCGGTTTTGGCGTGGCTATCGGTGCCGCTGGATTCAGTCAATTCGTATCTAGCTCGATTGAAGCCGCCAACTCTTTGACGCGATTCCAATCGCAGATCACGGCCGTAACCGGCTCGACAGAGATCGCTGCGGAAAGTTTGAAGTACGTGACCGACTACGCCGACAAGTTTGCAATCGACATCAACACCGCAAGAAACGGTTACGCCGCGTTCGCATCGGCGGCGGCGTTGTCAAACGTGAGTTTGGAAGATACCCGCACGATCTTTGAAGGCGTGTCGCTGGCGTCGAAGGGGCTCAATTTAAGTAACGAGAAAACCGGCAAGGCGTTCCTCGCTCTCGAACAGATGCTTTCAAAAGGCAAAGTGCAGTTTGAAGAATTGCGCGGCCAGTTGTCAGAAGCGATTCCGGGGGCCGCCGGTCTGTTCGCCAAAAGCATGGGAGTCAGCACCGCAGAACTTGAACGTCTCGTTAGAGCCGGGCAAGTCGGCGTGCCTGAGATCATCAAATTTGCAGAAGCCTTGAAGACTCAGTTTGGCGCGGCGGCAGAAGCGGCGGCACAGAACTTTCAATCGGCGCAAGTTCGATTGAGCAATTCGATTGTCAAACTCAAAGAAGCATTCGGCGGCGCGTTTGAAGGCGCGTTCGCCGCATCGCTGCAAAAACTAGCCGCCGCAATCAAAGACCCTGCCATCATTAGCGCGGTTCAATCGCTCGGCTTTGCGTTCGGCGAAATTGCATCGGGCGCAACGGCGGCGTTTCAAGTGATCGGGCAAGCTATCGCAGGCTTTGTGAATAGCATCGCGAACGCATACACAAACATCACGAACTTTCTAACGAGCATCGGCTTGCTGAGTCAGCAATCGACTACGGCGGCGGGCTCAGCAACGAATCTCGGAACGGCGTTCAAACTGCTAGGTGCAGTGTTAGCCGGGTTTATCATCGTGACCACAATAGCGGCGGGTGTCTTTGCTCTCAAGATTGCCTTTGAAGCAGCGTCGGCAGCTTCGCTGCTACTCGCTCGCGGCGTCACTGCGATTCTAGCGGCGGGCGGACCTCTGACTAAGATTCTGACCATCGTTGCAGGCGTTGCAGTTGTTGCCGCCGCGCATTTCGGCCTCTTTGAAAAAGCAAATCAAGCGCTCGGCGAGGTGCTGCCGAAAGTTACAACCGGCATTGAAGATTATTCAGGCAGCACAGACGAACTTAAGAACAAAATGGCTGCAATTTCTGAAACATCCGGGGAGTTCAAAACCAAGCAGGAAGAGATCGCCACAGCCTTTGGAAAAATCGAATCCAGTACGAAAACACTTCCCGGCGCTCTCGGATCGTTGCAGACGACGCTTGCGGCGCTAACAGAGCCGACGGCATCGGTTGCAGATTCGTCGAATAGACTAGCCGCCGCGTTCAATGAGCTTTCAACCACGACTCCAAGCATCGCCACGAACTTGCAGACTGTCAGTGCAGCCGTGTCGGCGATCAACGATCCGCTCGCCACATTCGCGACTAGCGCCGCCGACCTTGCAACACAGATGACGACGCTATCGGGTTCCCTTCCTTCTGTCTCCGATGGCTTTACACAGATCGCGGCAGCGGTCACGCAACTTGCGGGACCATTGCCGGAGTTAGTTTCAAACTTAGAACGCCTTGGCGCACAAGCCGAGCCGATTGGCTCGGTCAAAGATGCTTTTGTCGCGTTCGTTGACGCGGTGACTTCCGCCATTCCGCAAATTGAATCCGCCGTGTCGCAAATGGATGCGCTGGCGAAAGCGGGTGACGGCGTGAAGACGGGCTTTGGAAATGCTGTGACGGCGGGCGGAAACTTCATTGAACAGCTTGGCAACGTGTCGAGTGCAGTTAGTTCGCTAATCACGCAAATGAACAATCTCAAGAGCGCGGCAGAAGCAGCGTTGCGAGCGGCACAAGCCGCACAGTCAGCGGGCGGCGGCGGCGACACGGGATCGGGCCGCTATGGTGGCTTGTCTGGCAGCTTGCCTGAAAGCGTCAACGCGCCGTTGGGTGCATTTAAGAACGCGCCGCAGTTCCGTGAAGGCACCGCGAACACAAGTGGTCAGTCGTCGAAGATTCCAGGCGGCGGCATCCCGTCTATCTTGCATCCCAACGAAGCTGTGGTTCCATTGCCGAAAGGCCGCTCAATCCCCGTCGATTTGAATCTGACGATGAATGCCGCTGACACAGCGCCGACTAAGCTAAGCCCGCGATTGCCGCCGCGACCGCACGCGCCTCACTGACCGTCATTCCGTCGTACTGCCAAGATTGACTAGCGACGTAGCAATACGCCAACGCCGCGCCGTTCGCAGCCACGACTCGGAAGTGCCCGCCTTGCGTTTGTTCAACGCGCCAAGGCCCTGGAAATCGATCTCGAATGGTGCCGGTCCGAGTCATACACAGCGCATAGAACAAAAAGAGAACTAAATCAAGAAAAGCAACGGGCCATTAACGTAAATAAGTATGGTTAACGGCCCAGCGCCCGGCACCCGATTAACCTGAATCTTTGAGATTACCGGCCTTGGCTTTTGCGCTAAAATGACCCCGAATGAGACGTTGATTCACTAAGTTGCAGCCGCCTAATCCTACCCTTTAAGCGGGAATTCGGTCATGGTTTGGGTTACAAAATTTGGTAAATTGGGTCACAAAGCCTTTTGCTCGCCTCTGTAAATACCAGTATTTGCTGGCTTTTCCGAGGGTTCCAAAATAGTCAAAGGTTTTCATCCAGCCTTTTAGCCAGCGGGTTCGTTGGCCGAGCCAAGCGCTGCAGGTCGCGGGGGCTTCTTCCCACGTGGTCGAGTTCAGCATCTCGACGCGCTGTCCAAGGCGCGCCAAGCGGAACCCAAGATCGGCGTCTTCGGTCACGTTGAAGGGATCCCAGGCTCCCACGGCGACGAGATGATCGCGCCTGAAATGGTTCGACGTTCCCCCGAGCGGCAGCGGCAGTCCGAGGCGATCCAAGGCCGGAAGCATGGCATCAAACAGCGCCGCGTACTCGAGGGTGAATTGCCGGGTCAGCGCGCTTTCTCCCGGGTTATAGATGTTGAGGCGTGCTTGGACGCAGGCGAGGTTCGCGCTGCCCGCTGCGAAGGCCGCCGCCGCTCGGCGCAATTGATCCAGCTCCGGAATATCTTCCGCATCATACACCGCGACGATGCCGCCGGTCGCGAAGTGCAGGGCATAGTTCAGCGCCCGGGGCTTCGTTCTTGGGGTACCTGCGGGAACAGTGAGGATCGTCATCTGCGGGCTCAAGGCTGCGGTGACGAGCGCCTGCCGGGTCGCGTCATCGTCCTCCTCAGTTACAAAAAGAATTTGGAGTTTGGCCTCGGGATAATCGAGGGCGGTCATCGCGGCAACGAGAGCCGGTGCGACGGCCGCTTCGTCATATAACGGTATCAGAACGCTGTAACCGGGCAGGTCCTGATCTGCCGATGCGGTGAAGCTTGGTGCGATAACCTGACGTGGCCACGCCAGATGCCACAATGCCGCCAAGCGAATAAGGACGATGCACAGGAACGGGACAACCAATATTCCAGCAGCGGCGTTGCCGCCCCAGCTCGGAGCCATGCCAACGAGTGCGCAGAGACACAGGCTTGCACCAATCGCGGCCCTCAGTTGCCAAGCTGCGACGGTGCCTGCTGCGGAAAATTGTGGCCGCGTCTTGAGCAGGTCATTAACAGCCGCGTCGAGCGCCAAACGCTGCCCGGCCTCCGCCTCAACGGCGATGGCGACAGGCGCAGCGCGCCGCACACCCTGCAGTGTCCCCGCCTGTGAATGGCTCAACGCCATACCCGCCCCGCACGCGACCAGCCGCCCCTCTCGGGATATGCCATAAACTCCGGATACGGAGACTATAGCAATGGCCGCGCGCCGATTATTGGTTTAGTTAGCTCAAAACACCTATTCCCATAGCGAGCGAAAGCGTCTCCTACCGTGCTGCAGCAAACCACCAGGATCGTGCTTGCAGCCGCCGCGCTGGCGATGGCAGTTGTCGCTCCCGGAGTCTCTGCCAAGCCCAAGGTCAAGCCTGAGGCCGAGTCGCTGGGTGCCACAGCGCCGAAGGCAGCGGAGCCGGCGCCGCGCCGCGTGGTCATCAGATTTTTGACCGACAGCGACTTCCCGCCTTTCAATTTCTTCGACGAGGATGGCGTTCTTGTCGGCTTTAATATCGATCTTGCACGCGCCATCTGCCTCGAACTCAACACCTCCTGCGATATCAAGGCGAGGCCATGGGACGAACTCTTCGCAGGTCTTAAATCCGGCGAAGCCGACGCGGTCATCGCAGGCCATAAAGTCACGGCGAAAGCCCTGGACGATATTGCCTTCACCGACCGGTATTTTCACACTCCCGGACGCTTTGCTGGACGCAAAGAGGTGACGGCGGACGACATGTCGCCCACGGGCCTCGACGGCAAGCGCATCGCCGTCGCTAAAGGCAGCGCGCACGAGGCGTTTCTCAAGACCTTCTTCCGGGACAGCCCGCTGGCGTTGTTTGAAAATGCCGACCTTGCCCGCGAAGCGCTGGCTGCTGGTAAGGCCGACTACGCCTTCGACGACGGTATTTCGCTGGCATTCTGGCTCAACGGTACGCTGTCGCGGCAATGTTGCGAGATGAAGGGCGGGCCGTTCCTCGAACCCAAATTCTTCGGCGATGGGATAGCCATTGCCGTACCCAAGACCGACCCTGAAATCCGCACGCTTCTGAACGACGCCCTCAAGCGGGTCAGGGCCTCGGGCCGTTTCGAGGAACTGGTGCAGCGCTATTTTCCAATGCGGATCTACTGATGCCGTTTTTTGGTGGTGTCGTTGCTGTGCCGGCCACGCGAAAGGCCACGCGATAGGGATGACACTGTGATCAGCTGCAAGCATTCCTACCTGACTGTTGTGTGTGGTGCGTTGCGCCGGCCCGCAGCCGCGCTTGTGGTGGCCGTGCTGAGCGCAGCCTTGGCGCCCGTTCCCGTGGCGGAAGCAAAAGCAAAACATAAGTCGGGGGTCCATTCCGCCGCGCACGCCAAGAGCGCGCATCGCAAAACGGCCAAGCCGGTGCGCCACAAGCTGGTTCACAAGTCTCCAGCAAAATCTGTGGCAAGAACCAGGATCGCAGCCAAGACGCCGGTGGTTGAGTCAAATCCAGCCGCAAGCGTCGTGCCGATGATTCCGGCCATCAAGATCTTGTCGCGCGAAGAAATTCTCAGCTCCGACAAGGACAGGCTCGAGCGCATCGGCCATCACATCGTCGTTGGCTATCACGGCCTTGCCGGTATCAAGGACCTCGTTGAGAAGCGGGCCATCGCCGGAATTTTTCTCACCGATCACAATGTCCGCGGCCGTGACGCGGCGGACATCAAGGCGGATATCGACGCGCTGCAAGAGATACGCAAGGAACAGGCGCTGCCGCCGCTCATCATTGCCGCCGATCAGGAGGGTGGAACTGTTTCACGCCTGTCGCCGCCGTTGAAACGGCAGCTGTCGCTGGCACGCACCCTTGCCGGGCTCGCGGACGATACGGCGCGGCAGCTGGCGGTCGAAGCCTATGCCGAAGCCCAGGCCAGTGAGCTGAAGCGCATCGGCGTAACGCTCAATTTTTCCCCCGTTGTCGACTTGAACTTCAATCCCACAAACCGCGATGATGGTGAAACGCGCTTGCGGTTCCGCGCCATCGCCGCTGATCCGTATCTCGTGTCGAAGGTTGGGGCTTGGTATTGCGATGTTCTGGCGAAATCCGGTCTCATGTGCACGCTCAAGCATTTTCCGGGTTTGGGACGCGTATCGCGCGACACACACGTCGCGTCCGGCGAGATCGCGGCCAGCGAAGGTCAGCTCGAATTGAACGACTGGGTGCCGTTCCGCCGCGTCATGTCCAAGCCCAACGCGGCAACCATGCTCGGACACGTCCGCATCGGCGCACTCGACAAGACAACCCCGGCATCGTTCTCGAAAACCATCATCGGGGACCTAATCCGCGACCGCTGGCAGCACGACGGCCTTCTCATCACCGATGATTTCAGCATGGGGGCCATCACACGCGGCAAGGGTGGGCCCGGCGCCGCTGCGGTCCAGTCCTTGAACGCCGGTACCGATTTGATCCTCGTCTCCTTCAGCGAGCAGCACTACGACGAGGTAATGAGCGCGCTGATCGCCGCCGATAGCGAAGGTCAATTGGATGGCAAGCTCGGCGACAGCAGCCGTGAGCGAATTTTACGCATCTTGGACACGTCACGTTGGATCAAATCCGAGTAAACTCATCGCCGGAATCGAAGGACGACAAGTATGACGAATCCTTTGTCCAGGCGCGAGGCGCTGGCGGTCATGAGCGCGGCGACGGCGACCCTCGCGAACGCCGCTGCGGCTGCGGCTGAGCAAACAGCGGCAGCGGACGAAGCCGAGGGCGGCTGTGTGCTCATCGCGCAAGCGGTCGAGGGGCCGTTCTATTTCGATCCTAAACTCGAGCGCGCCGACATCACCGAGGGCCGGCCGGGTGCCGCCCTCGATCTCGTGCTCACAATCATCGAGAGCGGGCCCTGCACACCGATTGCCAGCGCCCGCGTCGATATATGGCACGCGGATGCCAGCGGCATGTACTCGGGCTACGCCCGTCAAGGGCCCACGGGCGACGTCTCGACCAAAGGCGAGACGTTTCTGCGCGGCACGCAGCTGACCGGCGCCGATGGCCGCGTCAAGTTTCAGACCATCTTTCCCGGCTGGTATCCAGGCCGCACGCCGCATATTCACATCAAGATTTTACTCGATGCGCGCACCCTCGTCACCGCGCAAATATATTTCCATGGCCTCCTAAGCCAGCGCATTTACGGCGAGCGCGAGCCCTACATTTCGCGCGGTCAATCCGCCGATACGACGAATGCTGCGGACGGAATTTTCCGCGCCGCGGGCGGCGAGGGCGGCGGCGTCGTGCTGGCGATCTCAGGCATCGGCGATGTGCTCACGGGGACGCTCGTCATCGCCGTCGATCGCAGCGGCCAGGCGGCGAGCTCGGGGTGGGGCGGGTGGCTGCGCCAAAAATTCTGGCGCCCCTAGAGCATTTTCCGGCAAAGTGGGTACCGGTTCGCCGTAGAAAATGCGACCAAGCAAGAGACTAGAGAGCCGAACCGATTCCATCGGATCGCAAAGCGCTCTAGCTTTGCTCAGGAGCCTTTGCTGAGGCCGCGGCTGAAGACAGGCGCTTCTTTTTGTCCGACAAATTTCAGCGCCTGGAACGCGGCGTTGACGCTTTTCGCCATGGCGTCGAGGTAGGCTTTGACTTCGCGCGGCAGCTCGACGCCGGAGTAGCGGTCGGGATGGTACAGCTTCGACAGGCGATGGTAGGCGTCGCGGATCTCTTCGAACGACGCGCCCTTGTCGAGGCCGAGCACGCGGTAGGGCTCGAAGTTGCGCGCGTCGGGCGTGAACAGCGCTGTGGCGTTGGCGCGGCCCGTATTGATCACTTTCAAGCCGCGAATGTCGGCCTTCGGCACGAAGGTGCCGTCGCCGTCGAAGGTTTCGACGTAGACAAACGCTTCATCGCCCTCGAGCAACTTGTGCACGCCCTTGCCAGGGCTAAGGACGGCGCGGCCAGCGATCTTGGTCGCATCGGCGAGCGTAACCTCGACGGCGACCAAGGTTTCAGAGCGGTTGTCGACGCGGTTGCGTTCGAACATGGATGTCTCGTAGCCTCGCGGGGTTCGGGCATTTGTTATGGGGTACGATCTGGAAACCTTTCGTTAACAGTGGGCTCTTTACTGGCACCGGGCGAGTCTCTTTTCATTGGCGCTTTCGACTCTCCTTGCGGAGAGCCGGCCGGAAGCGCCGGACGTCCGTGCCAAACAAAAGAGTCATAGCGGCCAAGGGCCCGGCTTAATGGTGGGCGGACGACGAGGAAGCCGCGATAGACGCCGTTGAGTAACTTGAGCGCGGCGGGGCTGTTCTGGAGCGGCTTTAAAAAGCGCAAACGCGGCGCCAAGCTCCACATTTCGATGAAAGCGGCAGCTCCCGAGAGCACGGTGCCGTCGGTGCGCCGCACGTGGAAGCGCTTCATGGCGTCACGGGCTGTGAGGCCGGGCGCAACTTCGGTGACGTCGAGCCCGCTGACATCGGCGAAGATCACGCCCTTGGCGGCCTCCAGCGAGGACACCAGCGCAATTTCGCGTTGGCACAAGGCGCAACTGCCATCGTGGAAGATGGTCAGGCAGTTGGGTAGCGCGGTTGGTTCGATTTTCATCGCTTCGATATCGTGTTTGTCTGGCATCGGCGCAAGACCTGTGCGGCTCTCTTTGCTTGGCGCTTCCGACTCTCTCTTTCCTAGCGCCTTGCGACTCTCGTACCTCGAGCCGTCCGCAAGGCGGGGGCTGGGGCACGAGCGGTGCCACAGCCAACGCGAACGGCGGCAGGCCGCGAGTCATGCGCAACCGGCCGGCGCGCCTCTTGGCGTGTCGGTTGCGCGAGTGAAAAAAGCAAAGGGCGGGGCGGCGAGGCCTCGATCTTTGGTTTTTGATTTCGGATGCAGCTCTCGCCACCCCGCGTCATGCCAACTCCGAGTTCAACCACGCCGCCCTAAACGTTCGGCGCAGCTCTCGAAACTGAAGCGGCGACTTCACCGCTTCGAGCCGTTGACCCCACCATCCGCCCCTGCATCTCGTTGGTATCGAGGGGACGTTGAACCACGGTAGCGCACCGCAGTGCGCATCTCGCGGCCGGCAGAAATCCCCAGGCCCGCTGATCTGGCTGGCGGCCCGGCATGCTCTCGGCCACTCCACAGACCGCAGCTCGAGACTGTGCCCTTTGCGTGTGGCGAGATGGGTTCAGTGTGCGGCAGGTTTGGGGGAGCGGGGATAAGTTTGGGCAGGATTTTTTCGCGCCAGGGTTAAGCGCGGGGATAAGTATTCCCCCTGCCCTAAAAAACAATGCGGTCGCCGCGCATAAAGCGCGGCGCACGACGGCGCGAATGCGCCGTGTGTCAGGCCTTCGGCCTGAACCGCATTGTTTTTGAGGGCAGGGGGTGGGGTGGACGCAACGAGTCAGGTGCGTAGGGCGCATTAGGGTCGGCCTTTGCACTTGGCCGGACCGTAATGCGCCGTTTTGGCAAGCGAGCACCGTCGCACACCAACGGCGCAATACACCACGGAGTGCAGAGCCGTGGCTATTGACGCCCTACAAGTGTGAGATTGTTGCGGGCTACGCGGTCTACACGTGTGAGGCGTGATCCCGGCTACTTACCGATCGTCATGGCCGAGGCGATGCGGAGCATCGCGAAGCCGGCGACCATCCACGACAAGTCGAAGCAGTGCAGATTTTTCGGATGCATCGCGGTATCAACGTCACGCAGTCACCGCGTTCGCTGCGCGTTGTCGTGGGTCCCGCCCTCCGCCGGGATGACGGGATGTGGGAACAGCGGCGCAATACGCGAGTAGAGAGCAGTGCGTGCGATGTTGGCATCCCCACAGTGTCATCCCAGGGCTCGTCCCTGGGATCCATTCCACCGCTTATTCCGGAGCTTGTGGGTCGATGGATCCTAGGCACGAGGCCTAGGATGACAAGTGTTGCGAGAGCGCGCGACGCAGCGGCATCACCCCAACCCCGCCCGCTCCTCCTGCACACGAATATCCGCCAGCATGCGGTCGAGCAGCAGGCAGGTGCGCTTGAAAAGATCGCTGCCGCGGCGGTAGTCGGCGCCGGCGTAGAAATCGCACCTGCCCGCGCGGAACAGATCGACGCATTTTTCTGGTGAGCCCTTTGGCGCGTGCACGGCGATGGCGTGGCCGCCGTTCTTTTTCAGCAGCGCCATGCTCGGCACATCGGTGTCGCCGTCGCCGAAATAGATCATGTTGGAAAACGGGATCGGGCGCTCGGCTTCCGGCATGTGGGCGTTGATGCTGTCGTTGTAGTCTTCCAGCCCCTTGTTGATGCGGAACAGATACTGGGTCTTGCCGGTGTCGGTGATGACGCGCTTCGGGAAGGGAAGGTCGTAGGCGTCGAACCAGTATTCGGACGCGAACACGTTGTCGAAGCGCTTGTAAATTTTCGTGCCCTCGATGATTTCGGTCAGACCCGATGACACGAGGTAGTGCTTAAGCGTGATGCCGTGATTTCCGCTGTGGCTTTTCACGTAGGCCCCGATCTCGTCGAACCAGGCTTCAACTCCGGCGAAGAGTTCGACGTCGCGGCCCTGCGCTACGAGATCCTTGCGGTCGATGCGCAGGCCCTTCTCCTTGGCTTTTTTGTACATCAGGTGCATGTAGGTGATCAGCGGGTCGGCGTGCTCGGCTCGCGCGACAGCAGTGCACTCGGCCCAAAAGTCTTCGGCTTTTATTCCGAGCTTGGGCAGGAAGGCGTATTCCTGCATCGGCTTCGGCGACAGCGTGCCGTCGAAATCGTAGACCAGCGCGATGGTTTTTTTGGTGTAGACTTTTTTCTTGGGCGCTGGCTTTTTGCTGGGCGCTGGCGACTCCGCTTCCCCGCAAGGGGGCTTCCAAGTGGTCGCGCGGAGCCGGCCGCCAGCGCCGGAGCTGTGAGACTCGCGGCCGTCCTTGGCGTTTCGTTTGCTGATCCGATCGACCATCATCGCACTCCGCTGCCGGCTTGTAGCGGCGACTGTCGCGCGATTCGGGGGGCGGAAAGAAGGTCGAGAATACCCCCTCTCCCCATTCCTGCACTCAATGGCGAGAGGGGAAACTTAGTGCTTACAATCGGGACCGTGGACGTGGCCGCTCGCGCTTCCGGCCGGCTCTCCGGTGGGAGAGTCGGAAGCGCCAATGGAAGACACGTGATCATGACCGCAACCGCAGTTGTCGCCGTGGGCGTGGTCTTCGGGGTTGACCAGGGCTGCCGCAAGTTTGCGTTCGAGCGCGATCGACATGTCTCTGGGGCACTCGCGATCCTCGATCAGAAGGGCCATGATCTCGGCGCCCAAACGCAGATCGTCGACGGCACCGAGGTAGTGGCGGCGCAAGCGGCCTTGGCGGTCGAACAGCAAAATCGCGGGCGTGCCTTGCAGCTCATAGTCGGTCATGGTTTGCGGTGTCCCAGCGCCGTTCGGCTTGTCGATGGCGACAGGAATGGTAATGCCGCTGCCGGCGAGGAATTTTTCGACAGCGGCAGGGGTTTGCGTGTCGAAGTTTTCAAACGCCATGTGCAGACCGAGCACGGCGACTTCATCGCCAGAGAACGCGCTGCGGATGCGCATCGCTTGCGGCAGGCCGTATTTGACCGAGCCGGGGCAGGCGATCTGGACAACCGTGACGAACACGACTTTGCCTTTTTGGGCTTTGAGGCTGAGTTTTTTATCGGAGTTGAGCCAGCGCGAGGCGGTGATTTCGGGCGGACGTTCGGGATTGAACATGGGCGATGTCCTTAACTCGAGATTTGCAGACGTTATAGCATGGGCGGGGGCGCTGAAAACGCGGGCCTCAGTCGCAGGCTTTGGCGGCGAAGTCCGGGGCGAGGGCCGCGTCACAGGACGTTGGCGGCAGCTTAAAGCAGCGATCGGCCTCACTCACGCCCTGGCCGATGACGGCAAACGACAGCGCGCAACCGCGCATGACGTTATAGGCGTTGAGGCAGCCGTACTGGGATCCCAGCTTTTCGCCGCGCTTGGCGAGTTCTGCAGTGTAGCGATCGAGCCAACGGCGCTCGACAATCTGGACGTCTGATTGCGACGCGACAAGTGCCTCGGGCGATTGGCCCGTTGCGTCCGCTTGCAGCAGGAAATTTGCTGACGGCTCACGAAAGCCCAGGAGGCCGAAACGCGTGCCCGGATCGCACGAGGTTGCGACGAAGCGCTGAATCTGCCGCGCCGGCCAGATTTTGTCGATGCTGGGCAACACGCCGCCGAGCAGCGTGACGGCGAACAGCGCTAGGGCGGCGGTGCCGGACAACGCCCAGCGTGTGAGATGCCCTAAGCGGCCCTCGTGCGCGCTCCAATAAAACAGTGCGGCGACAGCGGCGATGAGTGGCGCGATCCACAGCGGCGGAAATTCGCGCAACGCGGCGTAGGGTGCCGCAAACAGCACGAGTGCAAACAGGGCGGCGAGCGGCGGCCAGGGGAAGGCGTGAAATTTAGGCGGCGGCATCTTGCCGTCGTCAGAGGTGACGAGCATCGCAACGGCAAGGGCGAGCGCGGGGAACAGCACTTGCACGGAATACGTGCCAGGCTTGGATGAGATCGCTTCGAGATAGACGAGATAACCGAGTGTCCAGGCGAGGAGAAAGCGCGCGAGTTTTGCATCGCGATCATTCCAGAGTTTGGTAAGCGCGGGGGCGAGCAAAGCTGTGCCGGGCAAAAAGCCGAGCAGCATTGCGAAGACGAACGTGCCCGGAAACGCCCGCAGTTTCATGTCCTGCGAGCCGCCAAGGGCTTCAAGAAATTCTTTGAAACCTAGCCCCGCGAACGGCACACCGTCTTGCAGCGTGCGCACGATCAGCCAGGGACTGGCGATGAGCAGCGCCAATGGCACTCCCATGCGGGGACGCGTGCGTTTCAACCACGCGAGATCGCGGTCGAAGATATAAAGTGCAATTAACGTCGCCGCGATCAGGATCGGCGTTTGCAAGGCGTTGAGCAGCACACCGAAGCCAACCGCAAACCAGAATAGCAAAGCAATGCGACGCGTGGCCGTTGAGGTATCTGATGCGTAGAGACGGAGCAGCGCCAGCATCGCGATCGTCGCGGGCAGAAGCGCCAGCCCTTCCGTGATCGCCAGCTGTGACAGCAGCACGGTCAGCGGCGCGACGGCGAACAGGGACGCTGCGATGAGGGCTTGCGTTGTCCCGATCAAAGGAGTCGCGAGCCAAAAGAGTGCGAGCACGCTGAGCGTCACGGCGATCAATCCGGGCAGGCGATAGACGGTGATGTCGCGGGCGTGCGAAGGGCCGGCTAGCGTTGCGGACAATGCCTGCGCCCAATACGTGCCGATGGGGCGGAACTGGTGCACCACGACGCCGTAGCGCGGATCGGTGAGAGCGCCGCGCGCGAGCATGTCCCGCGTGGTCTCGGCGTAGACGACTTCGGTGCGATCGACGGGTGGCAGGCGCATGACGCCGGGCATGTAGACGGCGAGGCACAAATCCAGCAGGGCAATCGCAGCCCACCGCGGCCGCGCTGCGAGGTTTTGCAGGAGGTCGTGCACCGTGCTCCAGTGCTTTGTACTTGGGCGGTCCACTGCTGCCATCGCGCCGCTCTGTCTTGACACCCCAAGGGAACTCGGGTGATTGCGCATCTCAGGCTCAAAAATGCAAGAGGCGCGGGCAGCACATGACTGACAATAATGCGGACACGGCAGCAAAACGCAAGCGCCTGATCGAGATCGTTAAGGCCCGTTCGTTCCAGGAGGGTCCTGAAATGAAACTGGCGTCCGGCAAGCTCTCGACGTTCTATTTCAACATGAAGCCGACGATGCTCGACAGTGAGGGCGCGCATGTGATCGCGACGCTGATCCTCGAGTCTCTCGACGGCATTGACGCTGATTTGATCGGCGGCCTCGAAATGGGCGCGGTGCCGATCGCGGCAAGCGTGACGGCGGTGGCGCACGGGCGCGGACGAAAACTGCCGGCGTTTTTTGTGCGCAAGCAAGCCAAGGAGCACGGCACCAAGAGCTTGATCGAGGGCCTTGGGCCGAATGAAACGATGGCTGGAAAACGCGTTGTCATCGTCGAAGACGTGACGACGACCGGCGGCTCGGCGATAAAGTGTGCGGAGGCGTTGCGCGCGGCGGGGGCGGAGATCGTGCGCGTGATTACGATCGTGGATCGCCAGGACGGCGCGGAGCAAGCGTTTGCGGCGGCTGGACTAGAGTTTCAGCCGCTGCTGACGCTGGCGGATTTCAGGGGGTAGGTCGCAGAACACGCGCAGGGCAGCAATAGCGCCGGCCCTTCAATCCGGGGCGTATTGTGCCATGTGGAGCGGGGCCCAGCGCGAGCACATACACTCGCGTCATCCCCGCGCCCGCGACAAACGTCGCGGGTAGAACGGCGGGAATCCATCCAAGCCTGCCGACTGCATTCAAATCTTGGCTGGTCGCATCAAATTGTTTCGAGCCAACGCTCGTACGCCAGGAAGCACCCGACAGCCAGTGCTAAGAGGAGCAAGAGCCACAGCACCCACGGATACCGCTTCCAGAAGCTTGTCACCGGCGGCAGATCGCCGAGTTGGTCATTTTTCATGAGATCTCCTTCGATGAAGGCCATCGCTTTGCCGACAATCGCCTTGCGGCGCCACCACCACCATATGCGCGCGATCGCGCGAACAATAATGTTGGACTTGAGAAAGTCCGCAACAGTGGCGGCAACAAAAGCGTCGAAGCGATTGAGCAGTGCCGCCCGCAACTCGTCGAGTTTGTTTCGCGGCATTTTCGGCCAGGGTGGCAGGCCGATGATCACATCGGCGGTGCCAAAGAGCGGGACGATCGGCCAGCGCTCGTCCTTCGCAGCGGCTTTGGCTTCTGGGCCGAATACGGGGTTGCTCGGATGCAAGACGAAATGGTTGAGCAGGAACCATTGGCAATTACGGCGGCCAAGGACGAAATCGTGCTCGCGGAATTGCTCATCGAGAAATCCGCCAGCGGCATGAAAAACGCCGGTGGCCATCGCAGGTTTTGTCTGATCGCCATCACGCTTCGGGGAAATCAGGTAGCGGCTGTAGACGCCGGGGTCTGACGCCGCGACGAGGTCGGTGGCTTTGTACCTCGCCTGCTTGAAGTACGCGCTGGCCGCCATTTTCGCGATGGCTTTGATACTCATGTCGCGCTCGACCTTGAGCGGCAACCCGTCCGTGCCCTTGGCTGCCAACCCGGCATTGCCCTCGAGTTGGAACACGTCCTCCTCCTTCAACTTTGGAGGAAACGGCGCTATCAGGATGACGGCGCGATCGGCCTTCTCCGGCTCGCGGGCGTTGCCCGTCTCTGCGAGGTCGCGAATACTCCAGCGCACGAGCTCGAAGGGCTCGTTGTTCATCGTGCCGCCATCAACGCAAATGGAATCCTTCCACTCTATCGGCGCCCGCGGTCCGTCCGGACCTTGCGATTTCGGCGCGCCCTCCAAATCGTGTTGAAAGGCCTCGACGTCCTTGTACGTGTTTTCAAATGCGGTTAAGCCGGCCTCCAAATCCATACTGGCCAGGATCTGGCGGGCGGCGAAAACAACCGGGACGGCGCTGGTTGCCAGCGTCGCCTGGGTCAAGGCTTCAAATGTGGGCTCGAAAGGCTGGTCCGTAGGCTTGCCGGCGAGGGTGCCGAGGTCGCTGAGCTTGATGCGGTCGCCTGTGTCGGCGCAGAGCTTCAACCACTGGCACTTGTCATTCGGGAACGCTCTGGCGCCAAGGTCGGTGACGGCAAAGTGCGCCCGGCCCTCATACGTCGTGATGGCATAGCCGTCCTGACCGAAGCTGACCGGGCGGGGAATACCGTCGAGGTTGGCGCGCGTCAGAAACAGATGCGTCGGCTTCGTAAAGAACGCGAGCGGCGCGGCATTCGGGTTCGGGGTGATCGTGCTTAAGGCCTCGCGCGCGATCCGGGTCAACGCTTCGCTGTTCAGCACCGACTTTGGAATTTTTTTAGGATCGATGTCGCCGGTATCGAGCAGAGCTTGGTTGCCGGTCAGAACGCGGTCTTTGGCCGGATCAGGCGAGCCGAACAAACGCAACTTCTTGACCCAGAGGTCGTACAGCTCTGGCAGGACGCGCCTTATCGGAGGCGCATCGGGGTTGACCGCTGGTTCTTCGACAGACCGGATTCCGCCGGCAAGCGACATCAGCCCGAGAGCCGCGGTGATGCCACCGGCCGAGGTGCCGGCAACGGTCGAGATGATGACGTCATGCATGGGGACAGTGTCGCCCCTGTCTTTCGCCTTCTGCCATTCGTTGAGCGCTTCGACCAGGAAATCGAAAACGCCGGCCGAATAGGCGCCACCTGAAACGGCGCCGGCCATGGCAAGACCAATATGAAAGGCAGGTTTGGCGGGTTGTTGTGCACCAGTCATCGACGCATACTCCAAAGTTGGAAACGTGCGAAAAGTGTGGCGATTTGCTTCAGGGAACCGCGTGTGAGGCAGGAGCGGCGAAATATGCGCTGGCAGGACCGTCGTATTCAAATAACGACCGTAGGATCATCAATATTACTTGAAAACAGCAGGGAGCGCGAGGTCAGGTTTGGGCAATAACCTGATCAAGCCTCGACGGATTCGCTCAATCAGCACAGCGCCGCCGTCCCACCGTAATTCAGCCGATGGCGCGCCAGGATTCGCGGCGAAATCATTACGCTCGCGGGCAGAACAAGACTTTCTGCCGCCCTATGGAGCCTTGCCATGAAAATCGAAACTCTTTTTGACACGTGGAAGGGCACGTGCGCCTATTGCGGCGTCAAACTCAAGTTGCAGCCGGAGGGGCGGCACAAACGTCTCGCACCAACGCGCGACCACTTTATTCCGCTGGCAGCCGGCGGCGGCGGCGGCAAACGCAACGCGGTGCTCGCCTGCGATCCATGCAATAAGCAGAAGGGCTCGGTTGACCCGCGCGTCATGCTCAAGGTCTGGCACCAGATCGATACCAAGTGCTTACAGGTATTCTTGCAGAGCTTGGATGAACAGACGCCGCGCACGGGACTAGCAGGACGGATCAAAGCCCTGCTGAGGCCGCAATCTAGACCCAAGAAAAAGTAGCTGAACCCAATGCGCGCAGAGGCTGAAGGTCATGCCATCGAGTGAAAGGCGTTTTCGGCGCAGAGCCTCAGGATATCGCAGTGCCTTCGCTCGCTGGACCAGCCGCCGTGCGCGGTCACGTTCTTCCAACTCTGGACAACTTATTCTGCCACTGGACGCGGCTGAGGACTTGGACGCAAAGTGTATAATGGCCGAGGGTGGCCGTCAGAGTTCGCCCATGACAATCGAGACCCTTGTCGAAAAGAACCGCGTCGAGCGGCTGCAGGCAGCGCTCCCGAAGTGGGCCACGCGCGCCGTGACCCTTACAGCGGATGCGATCGTGCTGACGCTTGCCGCGCCGTTTTTCGCGGTGTGGTGGTGCGTGCGTGCGCTACAGCGGCTGATGAGAAAGCACTGACTGGGACGGCAATCGCCGCGACCTACTCCGCCGCCGCTTGCCGTCCGGCGATGGGGCCCGCGCGCAACACCTCGGCGTCGACGTAGGCTTCGAACTTGGCGAAGTTCTTGGCGAACATGGCGGCGAGTTTTGCGGCGGTGACGTCGTAGGCTTTGGTATCGGCCCAGGTATCGCGCGGGGTCATGAGCTTGGCGTCGATGCCGGCCAGCATGCCTGGAATGGTAACCGGCACCTTGAAGCCGAACACCGGATCGACGCGCATGGTCTGGTGTTTGAGGTCGCCCGACAGCGCCGCGTTCAACAGCGCCCGCGTCACCTTGATCGGCATGCGCCGGCCTTCGCCAAACTTGCCGCCGGTCCAACCTGTGTTCACGAGCCAGCAGTCGACGTCGTGCTTGGCGATGAGCTGACGCAAGAGATTGCCGTAGACGCTGGGGTGGCGCGGCATGAAGGGAGCTCCGAAGCAGGTCGAGAATGTCGGCTGCGGTTCGTTGCCCATGCCCTTTTCGGTGCCGCCGACTTTGGCCGTGAAGCCCGAGAGGAAATGGTACATGGACTGGCTCGGCGTCAACTTGGCGATGGGCGGCAGCACGCCGAAGGCGTCCGCCGTCAGCATGACGATGTTTTTGGGATGTCCCGCCTGCCCCGTCGGGCTGGCATTTGGAATAGCGTCGAGGGGATAAGCGGAGCGGGCATTTTCAGCGAGGCGATTGTCGTCGAAGTCAGGGACGCTGGTGGCGGGGTTGAGCACGACGTTCTCGAGCACGGTCGCGAAGCGGTTCGACGCGTCCCAGATTTCCGGTTCGGCGGATTTGGACAGGCGGATGGTCTTGGCGTAGCACCCGCCTTCAAAATTAAAAATGCCGGTGTCGCTCCAGCCGTGCTCATCATCGCCGAGCAATTCGCGCGTGGGGTCGGCCGAGAGCGTTGTCTTGCCGGTGCCGGAGAGGCCGAAGAACACGGCCGAGTTACCGTCCTTGCCGACGTTGGCAGAACAGTGCATCGGCATGACGCCTTTAGCTGGCAGGATGTAGTTGAGAAACGAGAACACGGCCTTTTTGGTTTCGCCAGCGTAGCTGGTGCCGCCGATCAGCACGATGCGCTTGGTGAAGTTGCAGGCGATCACGGTCTCGGTGCGGGTGCCGTGGTAAAGCGGGGCCGCGCGGAAGCCCGGTAAGTTGACAACCGTGAACTCCGGCACAAATCTGGCGAGCTCTTCGGCTTCCGGGCGGCGCAAAAGATGGCGGATAAATAGCGCGTGCCAGGCGTATTCAGTGACGACACGCGTGTTGAGCCGGTGGGCCGGGTCGGCGCCGGCATAAAGGTCCTGGACGAACAGTTCTTTGTGCTTTGCAAAGGCGATAAAGTCGGCGAGCAGGCGGTCGAACTGTTCCTCCGACATCTCCTTCGAGTTGTCCCACCAAATCGCCTGCTCGGTCCCGGTATCGCGGACGACATACTTGTCCTGCGCCGAGCGGCCGGTGTGCTGGCCGGTCTCGACCGCGAAGGCGCCGGTGGCCGCCAGCTTGCCCTCGGACCGGCGAATGGCGATTTCGAGCAGTTCGGCGGCAAGCGTGTTGCGGCGGATTTTCGGCGAGGACTCGAGCGGAAACAGCTGCATCGTCATGCCAAAAACCCTTTAGTCCAGCGAGGACCCCGTACGACAGTGTTTGAGACTGCCAGAGAAGCCTTAACTCACGGCGAACGTCCGCTCGTGCCGGATTGTTGACCCAGCTAGGAGGTGGTGTGCGAAACCTCAACCCGTGCAATGGTCTAATACCCTGTGGCTGCCACGTAACACGTTGCAAAATATAGCTTTTTATTGCCGTGTTTTAACGCCGATAGTGCCTTAGTCTAGTCCCAGTTGCCGGGCCCGGACAAGGCCAACGATGATGCCGTACCCATGACGTCGTGCCCCATCGCACCTGCGGGTATACTTGCGCGTTTTGACCCCGTCGCCTATTCAGGTGGCATTCAGGCTCCACACGCCATTGAGCTCTACGCCACATTTGGTTCACCTTGCCGCCATAGAGCCGGATGTGTGGCCAAAGATCTGGCCCGATACCAAGGTGGCCGGCGTTGCCCACACGCCCGCACAGGCGGGGGGCTTGAGAGGAAAAGATGAAAGAAAAGAGCACGATCGCGCTGGTCGATGATGAACGCAACATTTTGACATCGCTGCGCATGGCGCTGGAAGCCGAGGGCTACAAGGTTCGCACTTACCCTGATGGCGTGTCGGCGCTGGAAGCCCTGACCGAAGAGCCCGCCGATCTCGGCATTTTTGATATCAAGATGCCGCGCATGGACGGTATGGAACTGTTGCGCCGCGTCCGCCAGCAGTCGGCGATGCCGGTCATTTTCTTGACCTCCAAGGATGAGGAGATCGACGAGCTGTTCGGCCTCAAGATGGGCGCCGATGATTATATCGCCAAGCCGTTTTCGCAGCGGCTCATTGTCGAGCGCGTCAAGGCCGTGCTGCGCCGCGTCGCGCCGAAGGATGCGCAGAGCGATGAAGAGGAGGCCAAGCGCGTCCTCGAACGCGGCAAACTCAAACTCGATCCCGAGCGCCACACCTGCCATTGGGATAACAAGCCGGTGACGCTGACGGTGACGGAATTCCTGATCCTTCAGGCCTTGGCGACACGCCCGGGTGTGGTGAAAACCCGCGACGCCCTGATGGACGCCGCCTATGACGACCAAGTCTACGTCGATGACCGGACCATCGACAGCCACATCAAGCGGCTGCGCAAGAAGTTTAAACAGGTCGATGACGATTTTGATGTGATCGAGACGCTGTACGGCGTCGGCTATCGCTTCAAAGAGTAGTGACCTCGCCGCCATCGATTGGAGACGGGATGGCGCTGGATAGCACCGAATTGAGAGAATCTCCGGCGGCTGCTTTGGCCGCCGCATCCGAGCCCGTGCCCGGTGTGAACCGGACACCGGCACAGGAGGAGATGTCGTGGACGGCGGCCGTCTCCAGGTTTCGCGGACCCCTCAGCCGCTGGTTCGACCGCCAGCCGCTGACACGCCTGATCGGCGCCAGCCTTCGCCGCCGCATTCTGCTGACCAATATTGTCGGGCTCGCCGGGCTGCTGCTGGCGATGCTCTATCTCAGTTTGCATCACGGCTGGCTGCTCGACGCCAAGGTCGATGTCGTCAAGACCATTTCGCGGATCACGGCCGAAGCCATCGCCTACCGGGCGGTGAACGAGCGGGCGGTGTTCGACGCCAACCGGCTACCGGAAAAGACCGCGCCGCGAGCCCAGCGCGACGATGCTTTCGCCGCCCTTGAATTGCCGATCGATCCGCAACTCGCAGCCCTTGTGCTTAAAAAACTTGTCGGCCCCGCCGATCTCACGGCCCGCGTCTATTCGCCGAAAGGCACGTTAATCTTGGACAGCGAGACGTTGTTTTCCAAAAGCGGAACCGAAACGCAGAAACCACTCGCCGGCACCGAAGAAGCTCCACGGCTCAAGAACTTTTGGACACGATTTCACTACTGGCTGATCAACAAGGAATTGAAGGTCTATCGCGAACTCGGCACGGCCAACGGTTTTCTGTACCCGGAAGTGAAGCAGGCGGCTCAGGCCGGTATCGAGACGCCAATCCTGCTGCTGAACAGCAAAGGCCAGCAGATCGTATCGATGGCGGAACCCATCAAACGCGGCACCAAGGTGCTCGGCGTGCTCGTGCTCTCGACGCAGCCCGGCGATATCGACAACGTGCTGTGGGATGAACGCTGGCTGATCCTGCAGATCGCCGGCATCGCGCTGCTCGTTGCCATCGGCAGTTCGCTGCTGCTGGCGCGCACCGTTGCGGGGCCTATGAAGCGGCTCTCGGAAGCGGCGAACCACGTCAGCCGGAACATTTCCGCGCGCCAGGAGCTGCCCGATTTCTCAGATCGCCGCGACGAGGTCGGGCAGATGGGACGGGCCTTCAAGGAGATGACGAGCGCGCTCTACAGGCGCATCGAGGCAAGCGAGAAGTTTGCAGCCGACGTGGCGCACGAACTCAAAAACCCGCTTGCCGCCGCCCGGTCGACGGCAGAAGCCTTGGCGTATGCGAAAACCGGGACCGACCGCGAGGCGCTGGTCCAGGAAGTCCAATCCGAATTGAGACGCCTCAACCGGCTGATCAACGATGTTTCGAACGCCTCCCGGCTTGATGCCGAACTGGCACGCCAGGAAATGCACCCCGTCAATCTTAAACCGGTGCTTGATGGCGTCACCGGCATCTTCCGCGACATGCTTATCGACGACAGCCGTAGAATTCAGCTGTTGTTAGAACCCGTGTCTAGTTCACACGGATATACAGTCACCGGCAACGACGGGCGGCTCGCCCAGGTGTTCACCAACCTCGTCGACAATGCTCTATCATTCTCGCCTGAAGGCGGAACGATCACGATCCGCGCCCGCCAGAGCGGGTCTGCAATCGAGGTGGCCATCGAAGACGAAGGCCCCGGCATACCATCCGACAAGCTCGGCACGATCTTCGAGCGGTTCTACAGCGACCGGCCGGCGACCGACGCCAAGCGCGGCAAGCACTCCGGCCTCGGCCTGTCGATCTCACGCGAAATCATCATCAGCCATCGCGGTGAGATCTATGCTGAAAACCGCAAAGCAGAAGCTAGCACAGGCGCGGCCGGCCCCGGCGCCAGATTTGTCGTTTGCTTGCCACGGACGCAAGAGACCGGAGGCGGACTTGGACGGCGCGGTTGAGCGGGTCCACGCGACAGTCATTGCGGTCGGAACGCGGGCTGTGCTCATTCGCGGCCCCTCGGGGGCAGGAAAATCCGATCTGGCATTGCGGTGCTTAGCTTTGCCGCAATCGCCGCTGCTGCCGTACCCGGCGCGCCTCGTCGCCGACGATCAGGTTATCCTGACCCGCGACGGACTGAGCCTCGCCGCGCACGCGCCTGAGACGCTGCTCGGCAAGCTCGAAGTCCGCGGCCTCGGCATCCTCGACTTGGACCCTGAACACGACGGCAGAATCGCCCTCGTCGCCGACCTCGTGGATCGCGGCGAGATCGAACGCTATCCCGATCCCTGGCCCATGGTGGCGCTGCTGGGCCTGGCGGTCCCCGTTATCAGGCTTTCGGCCTTCGAATGCGCCGCGCCCCTCAAGATCCTCGCCGCCCTGTCGATGCCGTCACTGCCGCCGCTCTGCGAATGGACTTAGACCGTTGCCAGAAATCGCTTGCGCTTGGATCGAACCCTTGCCACCTTCCGCCCGCTTGACCACACAGCGGACGGCGATGTCTGCAGGGCGCGCGTCCGGCTTTCGGCTGCAGCAAGGCACGGAAACGGCTATTCGCTCATGATCGGACTTGTCATCGTCACGCACGGCGGGCTTGCCGCCGAGTTTCGCAACGCACTGGAGCATGTGGTCGGGCGCCAGACCGCGCTCGAGACGGTCGCGATCGGGCCCGATGACGACATGGACGCGCGGCGTCAGGAAATTCTCAGAGCCGTGCACCGGGTCGAGTCCGGCCGTGGCGTTATCATCCTCACGGATATGTTTGGCGGCACGCCGTCGAACCTCGCGATTTCGGTCATGGATGAGGCCAAGGCGGAGGTCATCGCCGGCATTAATCTGCCTATCCTGGTCAAGCTCGCCAGCATCCGTGGCGAGATGGCGCTGGCGCAGGCCGTAGCGCTGGCCCGGGATGCGGGGCGCAAATACATCAAAGTCGCCAGCCAAGAACTGTCGGGCGAGTGAGGGACAGCATCTCGCCATGCCCGAACTCATGAACAGCGCCCGGCCAGAAGCCATCGTCGTCATCCGCAACCTCAAGGGGCTGCACGCCCGCGCCTCCGCCAAGTTCGTGAAGTGCGCCGAAAGATATAACGCCGACATCACCGTCACGCGCGACGGCCAGATGGTCGGCGGCACCTCGATCATGGGCCTCATGATGCTGGCTGCGGGGCCAGGATCACAGCTGCATATCTCGGCGTCAGGTCCGCAGGGCCCGGAGGCCTTGCAGGCGCTCGTCGCGCTCGTCGAAGCCGGCTTTGACGAAGATTGCGTCGGCGATGATTGAGCGCATCGGGGTCAGACCCCTCAGATGTGAGGGGTCTGACCCCATTTGAGCAAAGAAAAAGGGCGCTTCCGGTGAAGCGCCCTTTTTGGTTTTGCAGGAGCCAATAGGTCGAGCGATTACTTCGACAGATAGAGCGAAGAAATCTTCAGAGCGATGTCGCGGAACGCCTGCTTCAGCTCCTCGCCGTTGTCGGCCGTGTAGGCCTTCGTCGAGTCGGTGGCGCAGTTTCTCAGTGTATTTATCGCGGTATTGTTGCCGTCGAGATCAAAGCCGACGGTGAAGACTTCGATACCGTCCTGCTTCATCTGGTTGCAGGTCGCAAGAGCCTGAGCTGCCGAGCTATTGCCGTTGGCACTGCCGTTGGCGCCGTTCGCGGTCGTTGGCACTCCCTGATTATCGTAGGTGTAGTTGTATTCGCCGTCGGTCATCAGGATAGCGTATTTCTTGGTCTGGGGCGTGTTGTACGCGACCGGCGTGCTGATGCCCGTGAGCAGTGACGACCACTTCGGCGAGATCATGTAGTAGGCCCATGACGTACCGATGTGACCCGCCGTACCACCACCAAGGGTCAGACCGTTGATCTTGCTGGTCAGAGTAGCCTTGTTGCTGGTCAGCGGCAGCACTGTGCCGGACGCCGGAGTCGAGCAGTTACCGTTCGACGTGTAGGCAGCCATGACATAATTGCCCGGACCGGACAGCACATCGGTGTGCTTGTTGGCGCCTACGCGTTCGGCGACGCAACTGGTTTTATAGTACGTGTAGGTATTGCCGAACTTGATCTTGGTCCGGGTCGGAGGCCACAACGGATCGGTCGCAGCGGTGAGCAACGACGCCGGCGGACGCACATCGCCCGAGAACGGCACGACGGCAACCTTCGAGGTGTACTCGGACTGATCCGCCCAGACGATGATGTTGACGAGATCAACCGCCGCCACCTTCATATCGGAAAGCTTCGAACCCGAACCCATCGAGCCCGAGACGTCGAGCATCATCGAGATCTCGATGTTGGTTTCAGCATTGCCGCCGACGGCAAGCTTCGCCACCGAGAACTCGGCGCCTGACAGCTTGAGCAACGGCAGCGACTTGACGCCGCCGAGACCCATGAACGGCGTCGCGATCGTGGCCGACCCGGTCGCGGTGACGGCAGTGCCGCCTTCCGTGAACGTGAAGCCGACCGTATCCGTCTTGGTCTTGAGGCGGCTCTTGGTTGCCTCTGCATAATACTTCTGAGCCACCGCGAGGGCAGCTGCCTCAGTGCCACCGGTACGCCTCAGGCTCGCCGCGGCCAGGACCGCAGAGTCGATGGCTGCCACCGTTTGATCGCGGGCATTGAGCCAGCGGCCGAAATCGACCGCGGCCCCGATGGTCATGAACATGACCATGGCCATAAGGCCGAACAAGATTGCAACGTCGCCAGCGGTGTCCTGAGCGAAGCGGGTCATCCGTGACCGGATCTCCCCGACGACACGCAGGCCCGATTGGCCCTCCCGGATGGGAGCTGGAGAGGGAATATCCCGCCCCACCTGATAAGTATACATAGTACGTCTCCTGCACTTCTATTGGAATTTTCACAATAGACGAGCAGCTCTTTAAGAGAGATTAAGTTTAGACGTATCATTTGATGGTCTAAACATAATATTAGACCAGTTTTATTCAAATTTTATATGAATTTTATACTTCTATTTAATCACTTATTAGTAATTTTTACTTGGATTTATTGGTGTAAATCTGTCAAAAATACAAGGAAAATCAATGCGGGCGGCGAACGCCGCAGCGCCCTTTGGTGGCCTGATGACATAAAGAGTTGTTTATATCTTATTGCGTAGCAACAGGGGCTCGGCTATAGCACCGGCCGAGGTGCGAAACTTTTTTGACCTGCGTCGTTCTGCGCCGGTGCCCTCCAAGCCTACTGGCGAGCCTGCAGGTGCGCTGCCGCGAGCGACGCCTGTAGGGACCCGATCACTGCCCCCGAAGGAGCTGAAATGAGCACGACCAACGACTACATCGTCAAGGATTTGAGCCAGGCCGAATGGGGCCGCAAAGAGATCGCCATCGCCGAAACCGAGATGCCGGGACTCATGGCAACGCGGGCAGAGTACGGCGCCAAACAGCCGTTGAAAGGCGCCCGCATCGCCGGCTCGTTGCATATGACGATCCAGACCGCCGTGCTCATTGAGACACTTGCAGCCCTCGGCGCTGATATCCGCTGGGTGAGTTGCAACATCTACTCGACCCAGGACCACGCCGCTGCAGCCGTTGCCGCTCGCGGCGTCCCTGTGTTCGCCTGGAAGGGTGAAAGCCTAACGGACTACTGGGACTACACCCGCAAACTGTTCGAGTGGGGTGACGGCGGCATGCCGAACATGATCCTCGATGACGGCGGCGACGCGACGATGTTCGTGCATCTTGGCCTGCGCGCCGAGAATGGCGACACGGCATTCCTCGACAAGCCGGGCTCGGAAGAAGAGGAAATCTTCTTCGCACTGCTCAAGAAGACACTGAAGGAAAAGCCCAAGGGCTGGTTCGCGGCTCTCGCCAAAAACATCAAGGGCGTTTCGGAAGAGACGACGACCGGCGTCCATCGGCTCTATGAGATGCACAAGAAGGGCTTGTTGCTGTTCCCGGCGATCAACGTCAACGACTCGGTCACCAAGTCGAAGTTCGACAACCTTTATGGCTGCCGCGAAAGCCTCGTCGACGGCATCCGCCGCGGCACCGACGTGATGATGGCCGGCAAGGTCGCGTTCGTCGCCGGTTTCGGCGATGTCGGCAAGGGCTCGGCAGCGTCGCTGCGCCAGGCCGGCTGCCGCGTCATGGTCTCGGAAATCGACCCGATCTGCGCCCTGCAGGCGGCGATGGAAGGCTATGAAGTCGTGACCATGGAAGACGCGACGTCTCGCGCCGACATTTTCGTGACGGCAACCGGCAACAAGGACGTTATCACCGCCGACCACATGCGGGCCATGAAAGACCGCGCCATTGTCTGCAACATCGGCCACTTCGACAACGAGATCCAAGTCGCCGCGTTGAAAAACTTCAAGTGGCATAACGTCAAGCCGCAAGTCGACGAGATCGAGTTCCCGGACGGTAAGAGGATCATTCTGCTCTCGGAAGGCCGCCTCGTGAACCTCGGCAACGCCATGGGTCACCCCTCGTTTGTGATGTCGGCATCGTTCACCAACCAGACGTTGGCGCAGATCGAGCTGTGGACCAACCCCGGCAAGTACGAGATCAAGGTGCATACGTTGCCGAAGCATCTCGACGAGAAGGTTGCGATGCTGCACCTCGCCAAGATCGGCGCCAAGCTCACGAAGCTGCGCCCCGATCAGTCGGATTACATCGGCGTCAAGCCGGAAGGCCCGTTCAAGTCAGACCACTACCGGTATTGAGACGCCAATTTTTTGAGTTTGTCCGGGTGGCGGGTTTGACCAGCCCCCAGATTCACCTCCCCAGACGAAAAAGTGCGCGGCGCCTGGGGAACACCCGGGCGCCGTTCGTGTTTTGGTGCGCCTCGCAAGCCCATCCCGGGCTGGCGGTGGGGGGCCAAGCTCCGCATACTTGGTACAAGTGATTCGTGCCGCCTCGCACGGACCAGGTTCGGTGTGACCGTTGCGCGTCGCTCCTCCAGACCAAACGCCGTCAGCCCGGATCGTCATGCGCGCCATCGCCAGAGGAAACCAAAGATCGACGACCCGGCGCCAGCTCGCCTTGCTGCTGCTGGCGGCGATGGGCTGCGTCACGGCGCTGCTTGCGACCTTCGTCTCCGGTCATGCCATCCAGCCTGACCGGATTGATCTCCGGCATATCTCGCTCATCGCCCTTGTTGCAGGCGCAGGCTTTATTGCCGGTCTCATCGTTTGGCACATGACCAGCGTGGCGCGCCGCGAAGCCCGCTACGCCAAGGCCGAAAGCCTGCAACTCCGGCGCAATCTGGCAGCCGCGGATGCGATCATCCGCGCCGAACCCCAGGTGCTGATTTTCTGGGAACAGGGACTGGCGGTCCGCATCGTCGCGCATACGCTGACAGGCGTTGCAGGGCTGCCCGAACATCATGCGGAGATCCTGCGGTTTGGCCAGTGGCTGGAAGCCGCCGGTGCCCAAGCCCTCAAATCCGGGCTCGATCAGCTGTTCGCCAATGGCCGCGCTTTCAACGTCATATTGAAAACACTTGCCGGCGGCAATGTCGAGGCCGAGGGCCGGGCGGCGGGCGGGCGCGCCGTGTTGAGGCTGAAAGACATCTCCGGTTACAAGCTTGAACTCTCCAACATCCTCGAGCAGCACACGACGCTGGCGCGTGACGTTCGTTCGAGCAGGGCGTTGCTGAACACGCTGCCGATGCCGGTTTGGCTGCGCGATCCGGATGGCCGCATCACCTGGGTCAACACCGCCTACATCACTGCCGTCGATGCCCAAAGTGAACTCGAGGTGCTCGATCGCCAGATCGAACTTCTCGAAAGCCGGCAGAGAAAGTTGGTCGCCAAATCGATTGCCCAGGGAGAGAGCTACCGGGCCCGTGTTCACCTTGTTGCCGGTGGTGAGCGCAAGCCGCACGATATCGTCGTTCTGCCGCTCGAAGACGTCACCGCTGGAGCTGCCATCGACGTCACTGCCATCGAGACGGTCCAGGGTGAACTCGAGCGCCAGATTGCCGCCTACGACCGTACCCTCGACAGGGTCGAAACCGCGGTCGCCATTTTCAATCGCGAACAGCATCTCGTGTTCTTCAACGACGCCTACTCCAAGCTGTGGCAGCTCGATGCCGAGTGGCTCGCAACGCAGCCAAGCGATAGCACGGTGCTCGACCGGCTACGCGAGCAGGGCAAGCTGCCACCTGTCGTCAACTACCGCGATTGGAAGGCCCAGGTGCTCGCCTGCTACAAGACCGGGGGTGCTCTCGAAGATGGCTGGCATCTGACCGACGGCCGTATTCTGCATGTGATGGCAGAACAACGCCCAGATGGTGGTGTCACCTATCTCTATGCTGATCAGACCGAGCGCATTGCACTCGAAAGCCGCTACAATGCACTCATCGATGTGCAGCGCGAAACCCTCGACAGCCTCAAGGAGGGCGTCGCGGTGTTCGGCACAGACGGCCGCCTTAAACTGTTCAATGCAGCGTTCGCCAATGTTTGGCGTATCGCCCCGCGCAAACTCAGCGAGTTTCCGCATGTCGATGACGTCATCGCGCATGCGTCCACACTTTATAACGATACCGGCACCTGGAAGCGGATCGGCCGGGCGGCGACGGCATACGACGAGCGCGAAGCCTTCGATGGACAGATGGTCCGCAATGATCTGAGCGTCATCGACTACGCGCTGATGCCGCTGCCCGACGGCGCGACGCTCTTGACGTTTGCCGATGTGACGGCCGCGAAATCAGCCGAACGCGCGCTTGTCGAGCGCAATGAAGCCCTCATCGCCGCCGACCGGCTGAAGACCCAGTTCATCGGCCATATTTCCTATGAACTCCGCACGCCGCTGACAACGATCATCGGCTTCACGGAACTCATGGCGAGCCCGTTCATGGGTGATCTCAACGACAAGCAGCGCGAGTACGTTGCCGACATCATGACGTCGTCGAAAACGCTGCTGGCGATCATCGACGACATTCTCGATCTCGCTACCATCGACGCGGGCAGTCTCGAATTGAAGCTCGCGCCTGTCGGCGTCAGGACCGTCATCGATTCCGCGATCCTCGGCATCCGGGAGCGCGCCATCCGCTCGCGGCTCACAATCGACATCGCCGTTGCTGACAACGTCTCGGAGTTCATGGCGGATGAAGCCCGCATGCGTCAGGTGCTGTACAATTTGCTGTCCAACGCCGTCGGCTTTTCGAAAGCTAACGATACGGTTCACCTCACCTGCTGGCGGGAAGCGGGCGAGATCGTATTCAGCGTTGAGGATCACGGCGTCGGCATTCCCCAGGACCAGCTCACGCGCGTCTTCCAACGCTTTGAGAGCCGCAGTCAGGGCTCCAAGCATCGTGGTGCCGGTCTCGGGCTGTCCATCGTCAAGAGCCTTGTCGAACTTCATGGCGGACGCATCGAGATCGATTCGCAGGAAAATAGCGGCACCCGCGTGACGGTACGGCTGCCTGAACTGCCTTTGCCGGCTGCGGACGGCGGCCGCATGCTGGTGGAAAGACGCCAGCGGGCGGCGTAAACTCGTATGTGATGTCTTCTTCCCTGACGATCCCCGGCCTTTCCGAACCACACCTCGCGCGCCTCGCGCAGGAGGTGGCGTTTATGCTTGCGGCCGGCGATACGCTGGCGCTCGAGGGTGACCTTGGCGCCGGCAAGACGACGTTTGCCCGCGCCCTTGTTCGTGCGCTCACGGGCGATGCGGGCCTGGAGGTGCCAAGCCCCACATTCACGCTCGTGCAAGCGTACGCGGCTGAGCGTTTTGAAGTTGCACATTTTGATCTCTATCGTCTCAACAGTCCCGATGATCTCGAAGAACTCGGCCTGGACGCGGCGCTCAAACGCGGTATCGCCGTGATCGAATGGCCGTCGCGCGGCGGCGAACTCATCCCGGCTGAACGGCTGACGCTTGCATTGAACGAATGCGGGCGCGAGGACCAGCGCGCCGTTGTGCTTTCCGGCTCGGGATCGCTCAGCCGCCGTGTCGAACGCCTGGGTGAAATCCGGTCCTTCCTTGACGGCGCGGGCTGGGGCGGCAGCGGCACGCAGCTGTCGTATTTGCAGGGCGACGCGTCCACCCGGCGCTACGCCCGGCTGTGCAATGAGAATGGTGCACGTGCCATCCTGATGGATTCGGCTCGCCAGCCCGACGGCCCGCCGATCCGCAATGGATACCCTTACAGCCGCATCGCCCACCTCGCCGAGGATGTCCGTGCGTTCGTTGCGATTGGCGGTGCATTGGATGCCGCGGGCTTCTCAACGCCAAAGATCTTGGCCCACGATCTCGAACGCGGACTGTTGCTCATTGAGGACTTTGGCGATGCCGTCTTTGGCGCCGAGGTCGCGAAGGGCAGGACGCAAAAAGCACTTTGGTCGCGTGCAACGGAAACGCTGATCGCTCTGCGCCACGCGCGGCCCCCAAACGCTTTGCCGCTCCCCGACGGCACGACATACCATCTGCCGTCGCTCGATTTAAGCGCGGTCCTGATCGAGGCCGAGCTGCTCGCCGATTGGTATTGGCCCGCCGTGTCCGGCGGTCCCATGACAACTGAGACACGGCAGGCGTTTATCTCCGCGTGGACACGTGTGGCCAATCGCGTTCTCGCTGGCCCGAAGGGATGGATGTTGCGCGATTACCATTCGCCGAACTTGATCGCACTCGATGACCGGCCCGGCCCTCGCGACGCTGGCATCATCGATTTTCAAGACGCGCTGATAGGGCCCGAGGCTTACGACCTCGTGTCGCTGCTGCAGGATGCGCGTATTGATGTTTCTGGGGACCTCGAACTGTCGCTGCTCGAGCACTACATCACGCGTGTCCAAGTCGATGAGCCCAGCTTTGACGAAGCCCAGTTCCGTTTCACCTACGCCGCGCTCGGGGCCCAGCGCAACACCAAGATTCTGGGCATTTTTGCCCGGCTTGCAAAGCGCGACGGCAAACGCCAATACCTCGCTCACATTCCAAGGATCTGGGGGTATCTCGGCCGCAGCCTCAGCCATCCGGACCTCGCCGAGCTTGCCGCGTGGTATGACCGGCACCTGCCGCCGGACGTGCGGCGGCGGACGTTGCGCGTGTGAGGGGTGTATAGGGCTTTGCGAGCATGACGACACGACAAAGGCCGACGACCGCGTTTGTGCTTGCCGCCGGTATCGGCAGCCGCATGCGGCCGTTGACGGATACGCTGCCAAAGCCGCTGGTGCCCTTGGCGGGGCGGCCATTGATTGATCATGTGCTCGACCGCTTGGCGGCGGCGGGAATTTCGCGTGCCGTTGTCAACGTGCATTACCTGGCTGACAAAATTGAAGCTCATCTCAAGGGGCGAACAGTTCCAGAAATCTTGATTTCAGATGAGCGGGGCGCGCTGCTCGATACCGGTGGCGGCATTGTCCGCGCAGTGCCATTGCTCGGCACCGCGCCATTCATCATTCACAATTCCGACAGCGTGTGGATCGAAGGCTTAGGTGCCAATCTCGACCGGCTGATCGCCGCCTTTGATCCGGTGCGCATGGACAGCCTGATGCTGCTGGCGCCAGCGGCGTCGAGCCTGGGCTATGACGGTCTCGGCGATTTCACGCTTGGACCGGACGGCCGACTGGCGCGCCGGAGCGGGCAGCAGGCAGTCCCGTACGTGTTTGCTGGCGTGTCGATCATTCATCCCTGCATGTTCAACGGAGAACCAGAGAGGACCTTCTCCCTCAACAGGGTGTGGGACCGCGGGATTGCTGCGCGGCGTCTCTACGGCATTGTGCTCGACGGGCTTTGGATGCACGTCGGCACGCCGGAGGCGCTGGCGGATGCCGAGACAGCCATCGCCGGTGCGCGTGCCACGACGATACACCCGCAGGGCTCGCGCTTATGATGCCGCGCATTTACACGGTGCCACCGGGCGTGCCGTTTCTGCGTGCGCTCGCACGCGCCATACTGAGCGGCGATTTGCCAAGCCCTGGTGGCCCGCGGCCCGACCCGCTTGAGCTTCCCGACATCACGCTGCTGCTGCCGACGCGGCGGGCGGCGCGGGCGGCACAGGATGCGTTTCTGGCGGCATCAGGAGCGAAGGCCCTGCTGATGCCACGCATCCGGCCGATCTCGGAGGGCGAAGAGGATCTTAGGCTGCTATCAGGTCTCGCCGATGTGGGGGCGCCGGGAACAGGTGCGCTCGATCTACCGCCCTCCGTGACGCCGCTTGAGCGCACGCTGACACTGATGCAACTGGTGCTGCATTGGCGCGAAGCCATGGCGAAGAGCCATCCCGACGCCGAGCCCCACGGCAACAATACGCCGGCCCAGGCTGCCAATCTTGCAGCTGACCTCGCGGCCCTCATGGACGAGATCGAACGCGAGAACGTCGCGCTGACTGGTCTCAAGGATCTCGTACCGGACGCTTACACGGCGCATTGGCAAAAGACGGTCGATTTTTTGAAAATCGTGACCGACTTCTGGCCTGCACACTTGCAGGACCGCGGCTTGACCTCGCCCGTCGGCCGCCGCAACCAGGTCATTCTGGCCGAAGCCGCCCGCATTGCCACAGCGCCACCCGGCGCGCCGGTCATCGTCGCCGGTATCACAGGGTCTATTCCGGCAACGGTGACACTGATGCGTGCGGTCATGGCGCACCCCGGCGGCGCCATTGTTCTGCCCGCGCTCGACCAGACACTGGACGAGGACAGCTGGCAGAAAATCGTTCCCGATCACCCTGAGCATCCGCAATTCGGATTGAAGACGCTGCTCGATCGTCTCGGTGTGAGCCGCCACGACGTGGCCCTATTACCGGGCATCGCGCCCGACGGGACCCGTGACGCACGCAATGCTTTCATGGCCGAGGCCATGCGTCCGTCCGCCACGACCGCGCGCTGGCATGATTATGCCAGGGACGCGGACGCCGCGTCAGTCCGGCGCGGGCTCACGGGCGTGTCGCTGATCGAAGCGCCGAACGCCCAGGACGAGGCCGAGGCTATTTCGCTCATTCTGCGCGAGGCGGTCGAAACGCCAGGTCGCACCGCGGCCCTCGTCTCGCCCGATCGCCTGCTCGCCCGCCGCGTCGCCATTCGCCTCGAAGCCTGGGGCATCCGCGTCGATGACAGCGCCGGACGGCCGTTTGCAAAGACGGTTCCAGGGACATTTCTAACACTCGTCGCCGACGCCGCCGTCCACCAATTTGCTCCAGCGCAGGTGATGGCACTGTTGAAGCATCCTCTTTGCCGCTTGGGGCTCAAAGCCTTCGACGTCCGACGCTTCGGCCGGGCGCTCGAGATCGCCGCCTTCCGCGCGCCCTATCTCGGCAAAGGCTTGGACGGCGTTGCTGCAGCACTTGAAAAATCGGCGCGCGATTTAGCCGAAAAGAAACGCCTGCATCCGGCGGCGGCGCGGCTGTGGGACGAAGACCGCCAAGGTGCCCGCGATCTCGTGGCCCGCCTGACGCTGGCGTTCGTGCCGCTGACACAACTCTATGACGACAAACTCTATGGCGATCGGCGCACGCATCCGCTCAGAGATTTTGCCAAAGCCCACATTGCGACCGCTGAGGCGCTCGCAGCACTCCCTGCGCCGGAGGACGGGGCCTCTGAAAGTGTCACAAATCCGCTGTGGCAAGGCGAGGCCGGAGACGCCGCAAGTGCTTTCTTCACGGGAATTCTCGACCCCTCCATGCCGCCGCTCGCGATTCAATCGTCCGAGTATGCCGATCTCACCCGCAGCCTGCTGGCGCGCGAAAATGTACGCGAGCGAACCCCGGTCCATCCCCGCGTCTCCATCTGGGGGCCATTCGAAGCCCGCTTGCAGCAGGCCGACGTGATGATCCTTGGCTCACTCAACGAAGGCACATGGCCCGAAGCCGCAGAGCCCGGCGCATGGCTCAACCGGCCGATGCGGCAAGCTCTTGGGCTTCCCGCTCCCGAAGAGGATATCGGCCGCGCCGCGCACGACTTTATCTCGCTGCTCGGAGCCGAACGCGTCTACCTGACGCGCGCCCAAAAAAACAAGGGCGTGCCGTCGGTGCCATCGCGCTGGCTGATGCGTCTCGACGCGCTGCTCAACGGACTCAAGCTCGGCGATGCGCTCAGTCCTGAGCAACCGTGGCTGGCCTGGGCCCGTGCCCGCGATGCTATTGTCGAGACTAAGCGCATCCGGATCGCCGCTCCCGAGCCGCGCCCGCCGGTGGCACTGCGTCCGCGCCGCATGAGCGTAACACGCGTCGAGGACTGGATCACCAATCCCTACGTGGTGTTTGCGCGGCACATTCTGAAACTCGAGCCGCTGCCCGCACTTGGGCTCGCGCCGGACCAAAGCTTGCGTGGCGCACTGGTGCATGAAGTCTTGTCACGTTTTGCGATGGCGCATCCCGATCGATTACCAGACGAGCCAAAACGCGACCTCGACGCAATCGCGGCAGACGTACTCGAGAGTTACACCGGGCATCCGCGAGTCGCCGCGTTCTGGATGCCGCGGCTGGCGCGGTTTTTGACCTGGTTTGCGGCCAGCGAAACGGCGCGGCGCGATGGCGTCAGCATGGTGATCGCCGAAACTTCCGGCAGCCTCGTGCTTGATGCTCCAGGAGGACCCTTCACGCTCACCGCGCGCGCTGACAGGATCGACGATACGCTCGCGGGTCTTGTCATCACCGACTACAAAACTGGCATCATCCCCAGCGATACAGCAGTGCAGAATGGCCGCTCGCCGCAGTTGCCCCTCGAAGCCGCGATTGCGGTTGGAGCGAGCGGATTTCCTGGCGTGCTAGGCCGGCACGTCGCCGCGCTGCGCTACATTCGTGCTTCAGGCGGCGAACCTCCAGGCGAAGAACGGCGCATCAAAGCTGGCGATATCGCGGCGCTGGCGACGGATGCGCGGCTGGGACTCGAAAGCCTCATTGCCGCCTTCGACGACCCGTCGACGCCGTACCGCGCCATCCGGCGGCCGGGTTATCGCTATGACTACGACGACTATGCGCATCTGGCGCGGGTCGCGGAATGGTCGGCCTATGCTGACGACGAGGGCGGATCATGACAGCACCGTTGAGCCCCCGCGGCATCGAGGCCGTGCGGGTCAAGACCCGGCAGGCGCAGGCCAGCGCCGCCGATCCCACGGCCTCGGTTTGGGTCAACGCCAACGCCGGCACTGGCAAGACCCACGTGCTGACGCTGCGGGTCTTGCGGTTGCTGCTCGCGGGCACGCCGCCGCAACGTATTCTCTGCCTGACATACACCAAGGCTGCCGCCGCCGAGATGTCGAAACGCGTGTTCGATAAACTCGGTGAATGGGTGACAGAGCCGGAAGCCAGCCTCATCGCGAAGCTGGCGGAGGTCATGGAACGTCAGCCAAGCACGGCTGAGGCAGCCTTCGCCCGCACGCTCTTTACGCGGGCGATCGAGACGCCGGGCGGGCTCAAAGTGCAGACGATCCACGCCTTCTCCGAGCGGCTGCTGCAGCGGTTTCCGCTCGAAGCGGGCGTGCCGCCGGGATTTAAAATTCTTGACGATGACAAGGGCCGCGAGCTTAAAGCCCGGGCCATCGAGGCGACGCTCGAAGAGGCGACGGGCGCTCCTGGATCGCCGCTGGGCAACGCGTTAGACCGAACGATCCGCTATGCGTCGGATTCCAATTTCGATGATTTGTTGTCGAAGGCGATCCAGGAGCGCGCCTGGCTCGAGGCCGCGAGCCGCATAGATCTCGGCGCGAGCGATGATGATTTTGCCGGCGCGGAGGCTGTTCTGCGCCAGCATTTTGGCGCGCGGCCAATTATTTCGATTGCCGAACTTGAAGCGGATCGCGCCACGGTGCTGGCGGATGATGAATTGACGGCCCTCGCCGCCCACTTGGGCAGCGGCGGCAAGACCGACGCCGAGTATGCAAAGCTCATCGCTGCAGCGCTTGGTCAGAGAGATCATGCCGCGCGTGCCGCACGGCTTGCAGAATACGTCCTCGTTAATCGTGGCGATAAAGACGAGAAGCCGCGCGGTAGCCTGATGAGCAAGGCTCTCGGCGAAGCCCGTCCGGATTTGCTGAATACCGTCCAGCGGGCCCAGGATACGTTTTTCACGCTGTCCAATGAGCTGAAGGCGCTGACGCTCGTCGAAGCTTCAATGGCGCTGTATCAGCTCGCCGGAGCTGTTCTGCAGCGCTACAAAAATTCTAAAATGGCCGCGGGGGCACTTGATTTCGACGATCTGATCGAGCGCACAACAACGCTGCTCTCGACCTCCGGGACCGCCGATTGGGTGCTGTTCAAACTGGATGGCGGCCTTGACCACATCCTCGTCGATGAGGCGCAGGATACCAGCCCCTCTCAATGGGCGATCATCGAAGCTTTGGGGCGGGAATTCTTTGCCGGACACGGCGCACGGGATACTGCGCGCACCATCTTCGCAGTCGGTGACGAAAAGCAGTCGATCTATTCGTTTCAGGGTGCGGCACCCGAAATGTTTGAAAAAATGGGCCTGCGCTTTTCTCAGTTGACGGAAAACGCAGGTGTGCCCTGGCGGCGCGTGCCGCTCAATTTGTCGTTTCGGAGCGTGCAACCCGTACTCGATGCTGTCGATGATGTGTTTCGGGATGCGGTGAAGACACCGGGTCTGAGAGCGTCAACTGGGGTGATCCAGCACATCGCCAGCCGCTTCGGACACTCGGGAACACTCGAAGTCTGGCCGCCGGAAAAAGCGGTCGCGTCCGACAGCACCAGTCCGTGGCAGCCGCTCATGGATAGCGCCGGGCGCGCGCCCGCCAATCGCCTGGCCGAGCGCATCGCCGGCACGATTGCGACGTGGCTTCAACGTGGAGACATTCTAGCTTCCGAAAATCGCCCTATTCGGGCCGGAGATATTCTGATCCTCGTACGCAAGCGCAACCCATTTGCCGTGCCGATGGTGGCGGCGCTGAAAGCCCGCGGCATCCCCGTCGCGGGGGCCGACCGCATGGCGTTGACGGACCAGATCGCGGTGCAAGACCTGCTCGCGCTTGGCGATTTCGTAACGTTGCCGGAGGATGACCTAGCGCTCGCGGCGGTGCTCAAAGGCCCGCTTTTCAATTTGACCGACGATGATCTGCTGGCAATCGCTGTTGGACGCAAAGGCGCGCTTTGGAAGGCTTTCCTCGCCCACGCCGATGACACGGCCAAATACAAGCCGGCAGCGGAAGCCTTGAAGCGATGGCGCGCCAAGGCTGATTACATACCTCCCTTCGAGTTTTTTTCGAGCCTTCTCGATCGCGACGGCGGGCGGACCAAAATGCTGCATCGTCTTGGTCCGGAAGCCGCCGACGCCATCGACGAATTTCTCGATCTGGCGCTGACCTATGACGACGGCGCACCACCGTCGCTAACCGGGTTCCTCGCCAACCTGCGGGACGCAAAGCGCGACGTGAAACGCGACATGGATCACGGCCGCGACGAAGTTCGCGTCATGACAGTGCATGGCGCCAAGGGGCTTGAGGCTGGTATCGTGTTCCTTCCTGATACCTGCACGACGGCGTCGGGCGATAGCGCCGCCACACGGCTGCTGAGCCTCAAAGACGCGGCGCGTCCCGCAGGCGTGCCCGACCCCATCGTCTGGCCGGTGAAAGGGACATCGGGCCTCGCTCCCGTGCGCGCGGCTGTCAGCGCCAAAGATGTGCGCGACGGCGAAGAGCGCCATCGCCTGCTCTATGTCGCCATGACGCGCGCCCGCGACCGCCTCTACATCGCCGGTTTTGAAGGCAAGAAAGGCCGCGCACCTGGATGCTGGTACGATCTGATGTGCGAGGGATTGAAGGTGAGGCCGGATGACGCCGGCTTCACGGGCTGGCGCGTCGAGACCCTGCAACAGGCCGAGCCCGAAACGCCAAGATCAGACATCGCAACCGCAAACGCCGCCGAACCCTTGCCGGCTTTTGCTCTGCGCCGGGCAGCAGGTGAGCCGCAACTCTCGGTTCCCCTGGCGCCGTCGCGGCTTGAACCCTACGCCCCGGACGCCGAGGGCGAGCCCCTTGTTGCACCGGCATCCGTTTCCGCACAGGTGGCAGACCGGCCATCGCCACTTAGGCTCGCAAGCGAGCACCGGTTCCTGCGCGGGACGCTGACACACGCGCTGCTCGAACACCTTCCCGCCATTCCCGAACTCAACCGCAAAGCAGCGGCTGACACGTACGTGGCACGGCGCGGCGCTGTGCTTTCAGAAAAGACCCGCGCCAGTATTGTGCGCGAAACCCTCGCTGTTCTGAGCCAGCCTGGCTTCGCGGCCCTGTTCGGGGTGGCGAGTCGCGCTGAGGTTCCTATTTCAGCGCTTATTCCCCGGCCTTCCGGCAAGGGCCCGGCGTTGAAGCTGTCGGGTCAAATCGACCGTCTGGCGGTGACGGACGTGGATGTCTTCATCGTCGACTACAAGACCAACCGCCCCCCGCCCGCGGATGTGCCGGGCGTTGCACCCGCCTACCTATTTCAGCTCGCGGCTTACGTTCTGGCGCTGCGCGAAATTTATCCCGGGCGGCAGATCAGGCCGGCACTGCTGTGGACTGACGGGCCGCGACTTATGGAAATCCCGGCGGCCGTCATCAACGGCTATATCGCGCGGCTATGGGATCTTGACCCCGCAAGCCTTGACGCCTCGTGACCCAATACCTACGTTCCGGGTCCGAGTTTGCAGGGTCAGGCACCCCCGCCCGCGCCCGAAAATGGAGACATATCAATGGCCAACGCCGTTACCGACAGCAGCTTCGAACAGGAAGTGCTAAAAGCCAGCGAACCGGTACTCGTAGATTTCCATGCCGTATGGTGCGGGCCGTGCAAGGCCATGGCCCCAGCGCTCGATCAGATCGCGCAGGAGATGCACGGCAAAGTGAAGGTCGTGAAGGTGGATGTCGACGAGAACCCCGGCATCACCGGCACGTATGGCATCCGCGCCATGCCGACGCTGATATTGTTCAAGGGTGGCAAGGTTGCGGCTCAGCATACCGGCGCCATCGTGCAAAAGAAGAAGCTCGAGGATTGGATCAATGCCAGCGTGATGGCGTAGGTATCACTCCGGGATTTGAATATATTAGAAAGCCCCGCGATCAGAACCGCGGGGCTTTTTGCCGGGGCGAGCGTGCGGCTGAACAAGCGGTGATCAGGCTTTGATGTCGTCAGCGCGCGGCACCACGACAGCAAAGATGTCCTGTAATCCAGCCAAAGTCGCTTCATGCAGGGTCTGCGCCGCAATCACGCCGCCGGTCGGGTTGGGAAGCGAACGCGTCGCGGTTGCGGACGCCACCACCGTCGGTTTGTAGCCATGGTTGAAGGCTGCCCGCGCCGTCGAATTCACGCACACATGCGTCATGAAGCCAGCGATGGTCAGGTCTGTGACACCGTAACCCTGCAACAGGTCATGCAGGTTGGTCTTCTCGAACGAACTTGGGTATGCCTTGACGACCACGGGCTCGCCATCGCGCGGCTTGACAGCATCCGAGATCGCGCCGATGGGCGCTGTGACGTCGTAGGGTGACCCGGCACCGGCATCATGCTGAATATGAATGACCGGGCGGCCGGCATCGCGAAATCTCTGCAATAGCGTCTGACAGTCGGCGAGCGCCTGCTCGACGCCTTCGAGCTTCATTACGCCTTGCCGATAGGTGTTTTGGCAGTCGATCAGGATCAGCGCCGATTGACTGACCGTTGTTGGCACGTGACCCATTCCGGTAATTTCGCGCAGTGTCTTAGAGGCGCTCATCATTTGTCTCCTGTTTTGTGAAGGTGGTGTGATCGTGTTGGCGCTTTAGGCAAAATCCACGGGACGCTCGACGCCCGTTGGCGGCGGCCCGGCTGTATCAAGCGCATCGGCCTCGGCTTGACTAAAGACGCGCGAGCGGGTCAGGAACCTCACGCCTTCCGGCGCCTCGACCGAAAAGCCCGAGCCGCGTCCCGGAACAACGTCGATGATCAAGTGCGTGTGCTGCCAGTACTCGAATTGCGACTTGCCCATGTAGAAAGGCTGTCCGCCAATGACGCCCATAAAGACGTCCTGGGCTCCGACCTTGAAGTCGCCGCGCGGATAGCACATCGGCGCGCTGCCATCGCAACACCCGCCGGACTGATGAAACAGCAGCGGCCCGTGAAGACCCTGCAGCTTGGTGATGAGAGTGAGCGAATCCGGTGTTGCCGTCACGCGATCGACCATAGGACAGACCTCCAACGGTGCTACTGACGTGGAAAGGGCGCGGGCCCCATTGGATACCGCGCCCTTCTCCAAAACGACGCGAGGCTCAGAAGAAACCGAGCGCCTTCGGGCTGTAGCTGACGAGCATGTTCTTCGTCTGCTGATAATGATCAAGCATCATCTTGTGGTTTTCACGGCCGATGCCCGACTGCTTATAGCCGCCGAACGTCGCGCCCGCCGGATAGAGATGGTAGCAATTGGTCCACACGCGGCCAGCCTGGATTTCACGGCCGAAGCGATAGGCCTGCGTGCCGTTGCGCGTCCACACGCCGGCGCCGAGGCCGTACAGCGTGTCGTTGGCAATGGTGAGGGCTTCCTCGGGCGTTTCGAACGTCGTCACTGAAACGACAGGCCCGAAGATTTCCTCCTGGAACACGCGCATCTTGTTGTGGCCTTCGAGGACCGTCGGCTCGACATAGTAACCGCTGGCCAATTCGCCTCCGAGGGCGGCACGCTTGCCCCCCGTCAGAACACGTGCGCCTTCGGCACGGCCGATGTCGATGTAGCTCATGATCTTCTCGAGCTGATCGTTGGAGGCCTGGGCGCCGATCATCGTCGTGGCGTCCATCGGATGACCCTGCTTGACCTTGGCGACGCGCTGCAGCGCCCGGTCCATGAATTTTTCATAGATCGAACGCTGCACGAGCACGCGGCTCGGGCAGGTACAGACTTCACCCTGGTTCAAGGCGAACATGGTGAAACCTTCCATGCACTTGTCGAAGAACTCATCATCCGCGTCCATGACGTCGGCGAAGAAGATGTTCGGCGACTTACCGCCGAGTTCGAGGGTACAGGGAATGATGTTCTCGGATGCATACTGCATGATGAGACGGCCGGTGGTCGTCTCGCCAGTGAACGCGATCTTGGCGATCCGCTTATTCTGAGCCAGCGGCTTACCGGCTTCGACGCCGAAGCCGTTGACGACGTTGAGAACACCCGGCGGAATAATATCCGCAAGCATTTCCATCAACACCATGATGCTCATCGGCGTCTGCTCGGCGGGCTTCAACACGACGCAGTTGCCGGCCGCGAGAGCTGGCGCCAGTTTCCACACCGCCATGAGGATTGGGAAGTTCCAGGGGATGATCTGGCCGACGACGCCGAGCGGCTCGTGGAAGTGGTAGGCGACGGTGTCATGGTCGATCTCGCCGATCGAGCCTTCCTGCGCCCGCACGCAGCCAGCAAAGTAGCGGAAGTGATCAATGGCGAGCGGCATGTCGGCATGTGTCGTCTCGCGGATCGGCTTGCCGTTGTCGATGGTTTCGACGAGCGCCAGAATGTCGAGATTTTCCTCCATTCGGTCGGCGATTTTGTTCAGGACCTTGGCGCGTTCGGTTGCGGACGTGCGGCCCCAAGCATCTTTGGCCTTGTGGGCGGCATCAAGCGCAAGCTCGATGTCTTCTGCCGTCGAGCGGGCGATCTCGCAGACCTGCTGGCCGGTGATCGGCGTGAGGTTGGAAAAGTACTGGCCGCGGACAGGAGCGACCCACTTTCCGCCGATGAAATTGTCATAGCGCGGCTTGATGATTTGCCGGCCGTTGAGCTTATCCATTGCGACGTGTTGCATGGCATTTCTCTCCTATTTTGAGGCGCGCGCCTTGTCGTTATGTGTTTTCCGTTATAGCGCGTGTTCTATCCATTTTAAATGGGGGCTGGCGCGTGATTTGGGATGCTTCTTTAGTCTTATGTAGACCCCAGAACTATGGCCCGGATTATTGTCTACATTTTGAGTATAGATAATCCATCCTGACCGGGCTGGCCAGTGCTCGCCGCCTGGTTCTTTGGGCTAAGAAACGCACTGCGAACGCTTAGGTTCCGGAAATTGAGCTCAGGACCCTGCCGCCCCACCCGCCAACTGCAGTGCCAGCACGTGCCCGGCGAGGTAGAGCGAACCGCAAATCAGCACACGCTTTGGCCCTTTGTGGAGTGCGGCGATGGTTTCGAGCGCCTGCGTTACACCGTTGCGCTCAATGGCATTGAGGCCAGCACTGCGCGCCACTTCGGCGAGATTTTCCTGGGAGTGCGGCGCCTCATGCGCGCCTGGGATCGGCACGGTATAAATGGCCCGCACGAGCCCGCGGAACGGCGCAAGAAAGCCCAGCGCGTCTTTCTGGCCCATCATTCCAACGACGAGATAAACCGGCTTCGGTGCCTTGTCCTCAAAGGCAGCGAGCGTGTCGGCGAGCGCATCTCCCGCAGCCGGGTTGTGTCCGCCATCAAGCCACAGCTCCGCGTCCGCTCCCAAGATCCGGGGCAAAGGCCCGGCAGTCAGCCTTTGCATGCGAGCCGGCCATTCGACGGTTCTTAAGCCGCGTTCGATGGCGCGCTCATCAAGCTCAAGTTCAGGCCGATGTTCAGCGAGCGTGAGGGCTGCGGCAACAGCCGTTCCGGCATTGGTAATCTGATGACGGCCTATCAGCGCTGGCAACGGCAAATCGAGAAGCCTGTCTTCGCGCTGAACGACCAGGCGGCCGTTCTGCTCATAGGCGTCATAGTCGCGGCCCCAGACACTGAGGTCCGCGCCGATCGCCCGGGCCCGGGCTTCGATCACGCTGAGCACGTCGTCCGTCTGTGCGGAGACAATACCGATGGTGCCACGCTTTAAGATGCCGGCTTTTTCGCCCGCAATCTTCGCCAGTGTGGGCCCAAGTTTTTCGGCATGATCCATTGAGATGGGGGTGATGACGGTGAGCGCCGGATGCTTGATGACATTCGTTGCATCGAGACGGCCGCCGAGACCGACTTCAAGCAGCATGACATCGGCGGGCGTTTCCGCGAACGCGAGGAAGGCGGCAGCGGTCGTGATCTCGAACTGCGTGATATCATCGCCATCGTTGACAGCGCGGACCCGCATCAACACATCGACGAGCCCCTCTTCGCTGATCGCACGCGCCTTGCCGCCGGGACCAGGGAGCTGAATGCGTTCGTGGAAACGAACGAGGTGCGGCGAGGTATAGACATTCACGCGCTTACCCGCCGCCTCGATGAAAGCCTTGAGAAAGGCCGTCACGGAACCCTTGCCGTTGGTTCCAGCAATATGCACGACCGGCGGTAATTTTGTCTCCGGGTGGCCGAGTTTTCCGAGCAGCTTCTCGACTCGCCCAAGCGATAAATCAATCAGCTTGGGGTGCAATAGCATCATCTCGGCGAGAAGCGCGTCGCTGGTTGGCCGTTTAGTCGAAAGTTTCATGCGCGCGCCCGGACCGGATACTAAGAGCTCTCAAACTCAAGCGCCGCGCGGCGCAACTTTCGGCGACGGCGGAGCGGTCCCCGGCTCACCCTCCCGCCGGGTCTTATCGGCGCGCGAGGAGTCAAAGCGCTGGCTTTGCGGTACAGCTTCGGGTTCGACAACGACACCCGTCTCCCGAGCCGCATTTTCAATCAGTTTGCTGTCCACGCCGGAGCCATTGACGTAGGCTTTGCCATTGAGTTTACGGGTGTCCTTGCCTTTACCTGCCTGCACGCCAGCCATCAGGATGTGGCACAGCCGAACAAGCGTCTCGCGCAACTGATGGCGATGAACCACCATGTCAATCATGCCGTGCGAGAGTAGGTACTCAGCCCGCTGGAAGCCATCCGGGAGCTGCTCGCGGATGGTCTGCTGAATAACGCGGGGGCCTGCAAAACAGATCAGCGCGCCGGGTTCAGCAATGTGAATATCGCCGAGCATGGCATACGACGCCGTGACGCCGCCGGTGGTCGGATCGGTCAGCACCACGATGTAGGGTAGCCGCGCGTCGCGCAGTCGCTGCACAGCGATCGTGGTGCGCGGCATCTGCATCAGCGACAGAATGCCTTCCTGCATGCGCGCGCCGCCCGAGGACGCGAACAGAATAAATGGTGATCTAAGTTCGACCGCACGCAGCATGCCGGCGATGAGGGCTTCGCCCGCGGCCATGCCGAGCGAACCGGCCATGAAGCGGAAATCCTGCGCGGCGGAGACGACCTGTTGACCTTCGAGCGTCCCCTCGCCAACGAGAACGGCGTCTTCCATCTTGGTGCCGGCCTTGGCGTCTTTGAGCCGGTCGGTGTACTTGCGGCCGTCGCGGAACTTGAGCGGGTCCTGCTGCACGGCGCGGACAGGCACGACCTTGAACTCGCCGCCGTCGAACAGATGACGCAGGCGCTGATCGGCGCCCATGCGCATGTGAAAGTTGGAGCCGGGCACGACGAATTGGTTGGCCTCGAGGTCTTTGTAAAAGACCATCTGGCCGGTATCGGGGCATTTCACCCAAAGGTTGTCCGGCACATCGCGCTTCGCGGTGGACAACAGCCCGCTGATCTTAGGGCGGACAACATTGTTTATCCAATTCACTGCGAAAGGCTCCTCCTAAGCCGGTACTCGGCCCCTGGCCGCAGCGGCGGCGCGGATGAATGCTGGGCGGTTTCGACAGGCGCTTAATCTAACGCCAGGCCCAGGGCTGCGCTAGGGACTATCCCTATATATGCCCTATATATGGGAAGGTCTGGGCTCTATGGACAGTCCTTTTCGTGGATATCCTATACCACGGTCAACGCGACCTGAGTGCCGCACTCAGGTCCGCGACAGTTGCCAGCACGCCTGCAACAGTGCTGGCGGTGGCCTCCCCCCTTGTTCCCAAGGACTTTTCCAGGACCGAGACCAGGGCCGAGCCCACGACCACGCCGTCAGCGCCCTGGGATATAGCCTTGGCCTGGGCCCCGGTTTTGACGCCGAAACCGACCACGACCGGCAGGCTCGTTTCTCCCTTGATCCGCTTCACAGAAGAGTGAACATCGTTCACCATGGGAGCGGCGGCACCAGTGATGCCGGTAATCGAGACGTAGTAGACGAAGCCGGAGGTGTTTTGGAGGACGGCCGGCAAGCGTTTGGCGTCCGTTGTCGGGGTTGCTAGGCGGATGAAATTGAGACCCGCCGCCAGCGCCGGTAAGCACAGCTCCTCGTCGGCTTCGGGCGGTACATCGACGACGATCAGACCATCGACGCCAGCTGACGTTGCGTCGGCGATAAAGCGGGCGTTGCCGTAGACGTAGATCGGGTTGTAGTAGCCCATGAGCACGATGGGCGTCATCGTGTCGGCGGCGCGGAAGCGGCGGACCATATCCAGGGTCTTCGGCATGGTTTGCCCGCTCTTGAGCGCCCGCTGAGACGAGGCCTGGATCGCGGGGCCGTCGGCCATCGGATCGGAAAACGGCATGCCGAGTTCGATGATGTCGGCACCTGCGCCTGGAAGACCGCTCAGAATTTTTTCGCTCGTCGCCAGGTCAGGATCGCCGGCCGAGATGAAGGTCACGAGTGCCGGGCGATTGTCTTTTTTGAGCGCGGCGAAGCGGGCGTCGATGCGTGAGAGCGGTTTCATGTTTTAGATTTTCAATCCCAAGTGCTTCGCCACCGTGAACAGGTCTTTGTCGCCGCGGCCGCAGAGATTCATCACCAGCAGATTGTCCTTCGGCAGTTTGGGCGCCAGCTTCATGACGTGGGCCAATGCGTGGCTTGGTTCGAGCGCCGGAATGATGCCTTCCATGCGCGTGCAGAACTGCAAGGCGTCGAGCGCTTCCGTGTCGGTGATCGCAACATAGGTCACGCGGCCCGTATCCTTGAGCCACGAATGCTCAGGACCAACGCCCGGATAGTCGAGGCCCGCAGAAATCGAATGACCTTCGAGGATTTGCCCATCGCCATCCTGCAAGAGATAGGTGCGATTGCCGTGCAGCACGCCGGGCGTGCCACCCGTCATCGAGGCGGCGTGGCCGTTGTCCACGTTGAGTCCGTGGCCCCCAGCTTCAACGCCATAAATCGCGACGCCCTTGTCATCGAGGAACGGGTGAAACAATCCAATCGCGTTCGAACCGCCGCCGATGCAGGCAACAAGCGTATCGGGCAAGCGGCCCTCCGCCGCCATCATTTGCTCGCGCGTTTCCGTACCAATGATCGATTGGAAATCACGCACCATGGCCGGATAGGGATGCGGGCCAGCCGCCGTGCCGATCAAGTAATACGTGTCCTTGACGTTTGTCACCCAATCGCGAAGCGCTTCATTCATAGCGTCTTTGAGCGTGCCGGCGCCCGAGGTGACGGGATTGAGTTTGGCGCCCAGAAGCTTCATGCGCGCGACGTTCGGCGCCTGGCGTTCGATGTCCGTCGCACCCATGTAAATTTCGCACGGAATACCGTATTTTGCGCACACGGTTGCGACCGCGACGCCGTGCTGACCGGCGCCGGTTTCGGCGATGATGCGCGTCTTGCCCATGCGCCGGGCGAGCAGGATTTGGCCCAGGCAATTGTTGATTTTGTGCGAGCCGGTGTGATTGAGCTCATCACGCTTGAAGTAGATCTTGGCGCCGCCGAGTTCCTTGGTCATGCGATCGGCGTAGTAGAGCGGGCTCGGTCGGCCAGCGTAGTGCAAATTGAGATAATCGATCTCAGCCTGGAACGTGGGATCAGCCTTGGCATCGGCGTACGCGCGCTCAAGATCGAGGATGAGCGGCATCAAAGTCTCGGCGACGAAGCGGCCACCGAAGAGACCAAAAAAGCCCTTGTCGTCGGGACCGGTCCTGTAGCTGTTGAGCTTGGCTGCGCCGGTTTTTTGTTGTGTGGTCGCCATCCGGTGTCCTTAATCTAGTCTGCGTCTCTCATCGCATTTTCTGCGAAGGGATGAGACGGAATTCTATGTCTGCATATCCATCTTTACCGCGCGAAGGAAGCGGCGGATCAGCTCGGGGTCCTTGATGCCCGGCGCACTTTCAACGCCTGATGAGACGTCGACATTATAGGCGCCGGTCTGGCGTATGGCGGCAGCGACATTTTCAGGCGTCAATCCGCCTGACAGCATGTAGGTCACGCGGTCCTTGACGTCCGCCAGCAGGCTCCAGTCGAAAGACAGACCGTTGCCGCCTGGAAGCGCGTCCGGCGTGGAGGGCGGCTTGGCGTCAAAGAGGATCGTGCCGGCAGCAAGCCGATAGTCCAGGGCGCGAAGCGCGTCAGCTTTCGAGGCGACCGCGATGGCTTTCATGACCGGGCGCCGCGCGATCCGCGCAATATCTGCAACCCGCTCAGGGGTTTCAGCGCCGTGAAGCTGAAGCATATCAGGCGCAACTTTATCCATGATCTCTATGACCCGCGCGTCATCGGGATCTACCAGTAAGGCTACGATTTCAGCACGGCCGCGCGCATGCGCCGCCAATCGCGAACCTAATGCGAGATCAATATTGCGCGGGCTTTTGGCAAAAAACACCAAGCCGGCGTAGCTCGCACCGCCAGAGATCGCTACATCCAGCGCCGCCTCGGTTTTGATCCCGCAAATTTTTGTTTTAACTGACATTCGGCTTCAACATTTCACGCCGCTGGCTTGCCGGCGAGACGCCGCTTCTGCCAGCGCTTCAGGGCAACCACGGTCCAGATGGCTTCAACGACGCCGAATGGCCAGGCGCCCTGGAGGAACCCGTAAAGGGACGCCAGGGCGCAGCACACCGCAAATCCAAGCACGCACCAATGGCTCACGTCCTCGAACGTATAGAATAACAGCATCGCTGCGAGGGCCGAAAGACCGAAAAGCGTGAGCGCATCCATGTCTCAGCGCGACGCGATCGCGAGGCTTGAGCCCGGAACAACAGTTTTATCGCGTTCACTCGTCAAGCGATCGGCTTCGGCCTGCCAGCGGGCTGCCCGCTGTCCTTGCGTACGGGCTGTACGGCGCCAACGGCTCTGACCCATCCACGCTGCCGTACCGCCGAGAATGACGCCGAACACGAGCGCGCCCAGAAGATAGGCGTAGAATGGCAGCTGCACAGCCAGCGCCGGGGTTTCAGGACGGAAGGGATCGAGGATCAACTGAACGGGGTGACGGTTTGAAACCGCGATCGCAACCAGTGCTGCGCCTAGCGGGAACGCGACAAGCAATGACAGGATACGCCTCAACACGATTGTCACCTCATCTCTTGCGAGTCAGCGAGCCCGCAAATGCCTGCGGTTAGTGCTGGCTCTTGATCTTGTTGAGCTTATCGCGAAGCTCCTTGCCGGTCTTGAAAAACGGCACGAATTTTTCAGCAACCGACACCGTGGTGCCGGTGCGAGGATTGCGGCCCTGACGCGAGGCCCGGTGCTTCACCGTGAAAGCGCCAAAGCCCCGGAGTTCAACCCGGTCGCCGCGCGCCAAGGCATCGACGATTTCGTCGAAGATGACGTTGACGATGCGTTCGACGTCGCGATGGTAAAGATGCGGATTGGTCGTGGAAATTTTCTGAACCAGCTCTGACTTGATCACGTCACGCTCCCCAGCCTAGCGATCAATTCTCTTTATTTTTCAGAAGGATGCCAAACCGAGAGCAGTCCGTCAAGGCCGAGGGTGGAAATCGAGCGGTCGCGCAGCAGCAGACCCGTCAGTTCCCCTGCTCCCGCCCCGAAGATCCGGCCAGCGGCACGCGAGGCGAAGCCGGCAAAACCGTAGCCGCCGCCGCTCGACTCTGGCTTCCAGTCAACGACCTTGGCGGATTTATCGACTTTTTTCACGTCTTTCAGCCAGGTCACGGCTTCGTCTTCGCCACCAATCTGATCGACGAGCTTGGCTTCGAGCGCCTCGCGGCCTGAGAAAATGCGCCCCTCCACTAAGCCCGGCACGTCCGCAGGCTTCAAGCCGCGGCGCGTCTCGACTAGCCCCAAGAACCATTTGAAGCCATCGCTGACCATACCTTCGGCGACCTTGCGCCCGCTCTCGTTCAAGGCTTCGAACGGCGACGGCGACGCCTTCAGCGGCCCGCTTTTGATTTCGTTCACCTTGACGCCGAGCTTATTCATGAGCTCGACGAACTCCGGCCACTGGACGATGACGCCGACCGACCCCGTAATCGAGTTGCCACGCGCGACGATGTGGTCGGTCGCGAGACCTACAATATATCCGGCCGACGCCGCGACTGTGCCGAATTGGGCCACCACCGGCTTCTTCTTGGCAATCTCGCGCAGGCCTTCGTAGAGCGCTTCGCCGCCTGTCGTCGTGCCGCCCGGACTGTTGACGTACAGCAGGACGCCGGCGACGTGATCGGCCTCCGCGATGTCTTTGAGCATTTTGAGTTGATCGCGGTTTTCCGTGATCGTGCCTTCGATGGCGACACGCGCAATCTGCTTTTCACCCGCAAGTGTGGCGAGACGATCGCCGCCGAACGCAAGGGTGCCGAGCGCGATGGCGAGCCCGGCTATGCCGGCCGCCCGCCAGAACGAGACCGAGCGGCGCAGGCGCCGGCGATCGAGGACTGTTTCAGTTTCGAGCATCAAAGCCTCTTGAATTCCGCCCGGCCAAGGTTTCGGGGCCGGGCAACCGATAGATATTCGCCACCTCAGCCTAAGTTAGGCAAGGTTCGGGCCGCCAGCAACCCTGAGACCGTCCATGGGCTAACGAAGTCATCTTAAGAGTTGAGCGCGCGGCAGAGACTGCCGCGCGCTCATTAACATAGTTCAGAAACATAGTTCAGAGAAGCCGGCGCGCAAATTACTCTGCGTCGTCATCCGTTGTCTCGCGTTTCTTGATGGCAGCCTTGAAGATATCGCCAAGCGAAGCGCCCGAGTCCGTCGATCCGTACTGTGCGACGGCTTGCTTCTCCTCAGCCATTTCGAGGGCTTTGATCGATACGGCGAGCTTGCGCGCAGCCTTGTCGACGGACAACACCGCCGCATCGACCTTATCGCCAACGTTGAAGCGCTCAGGGCGCTGCTCGGAGCGGTCGCGAGAGAGATCGCCGCGCTTGACGAACGCCGTCAGATCGCTGTCGGCAACCTTGACCTCGATACCGGCCTCCGAAACCACGGTGACGGTGCAGGTGACGGCGTCGCCCTTCTTGAACTTCGCCATCGCGTCGACGGGGTCGCCGCCAAGCTGCTTGACGCCGAGCGAGATGCGCTCCTTCGAACCATCGACGTCGAGGACAACGGCTTTGACGGTGTCACCCTTCTTATAGTCCTTGATGGCTTCGTCGCCGGCTTTCTGCCAGTCGAGGTCGGAGAGGTGCACCATGCCGTCGACACCGTTGTCGAGACCGATGAACAGGCCGAACTCGGTGATGTTGCGGATCGGACCTTCGACGATCGAGCCCTTCGGGTGTGCTGTGAGGAATGAATCCCACGGGTTGTCCTGGGTCTGTTTCAGGCCGAGCGAAATGCGCCGCTTCTGCGGATCAACTTCGAGCACCTGGACTTCGACCTGCTGGCTGGTCGAGACGATCTTGCCAGGGTGCGTGTTCTTCTTGGTCCAGCTCATTTCCGAGACGTGGATCAAGCCTTCGACGCCGGGCTCAAGTTCAACGAAGGCGCCGTAGTCGGCGATGTTCGTGACCGTGCCCTTGATCTTGGCGCCGACCGGATACTTCTCGGCGATAGCCGACCACGGATCCGACTGCAGCTGCTTCATACCGAGCGAAATACGCTGGGTTTCCGGGTTGATGCGGATGATCTGCACCTTAACGGTATCGCCGACGTTGAGGATTTCCGACGGATGGTTGACACGCCGCCAGGCCATGTCGGTGACGTGCAAGAGGCCGTCGATGCCGCCGAGATCGATGAAGGCGCCGTAGTCGGTGATGTTCTTGACGAGACCATCGATGACTTGACCTTCGGCTAAACGGGCGACGATTTCGGTGCGCTGTTCGGCGCGGCTTTCTTCGAGAACCGAGCGGCGCGACACCACGATGTTGCCGCGGCGGCGATCCATTTTGAGAATCTGGAACGGCTGCTGCTGATGCATCAGCGGCCCAATATCGCGCACCGGGCGGATATCGACCTTAGAACCGGGCAAAAACGCGAAGGCGCCGTCGAGATCGACAGTAAATCCGCCCTTGACCTTATTGAAGATAACGCCCGTGACCTTCTCGCCCTTTTCGTGCAGGCGCTCGAGGCGGGTCCAGCTTTCTTCACGCCGCGCCTTGTCACGCGAAAGGACGGCTTCTCCGAGCGCATTTTCAACGCGCTCCAGGTAAACCTCGACCGTGTCGCCGACCTTGAGGTCGGGCGTGCCGCTCATATTGAATTCTTTGACCGCAACGCGGCCTTCCATCTTCAGGCCGACGTCGATGACGGCCATGTCCTTTTCGATCGAGACGACTTTGCCTTTAATGACGCTGCCTTCAAAAAGATCATCCTTGGCCAGGCTCTCGGCCAGCATCGCCGCGAAGTCATCAATCGACGGGCTCATTTCTTTACTCAGTTGGGCTGACATTCAGTCTCCTTCTAAACGGGCTGAGGCTCACGCTGCCTTTGGGCGGCGCAGGCGATTTGTTGCGAGATGTTGAGGGCCTCGAAAAGCGCTAATCCGCAGACGCGGAGGCGCGAACCTTAAGAGGCCAAACGTTTGGAGTTGATGCCGCCGTGATGGGCACTCTGGCCTGCTGGCAACAATTTGGGCCTGCGCTTCGCAGGTCCCGGCCAGCCGATCTTCCTCTTGATCAATCCGACAGCGGCGTCGAATGGGCCGGGTATAACGGACGTCCGATCAGACGGCAAGGGGGTTTTGGCGCTGTGCTTATGCCGTCTCAACAGTGCTTAAAACGGGGCTGCCACGGCAATCCGCAGCGGCTCAGCGCGCGAAATTTTAGTTTAGATCGATGCGCAGACCGGTAAATGTCGAGATCTGAATTTGTGACTCTCGTACGAGGTCAGCACCGAAAAACGCCCCTTTGAACGTCGCTTCATCCGCGTATTGGAACGACCATTGCGAACTGAGGGTCACGCCGGGCGCCAAATTCACATCGTAGCCGAGGTGAGCGGCGGCAGCGAACACCGTCTCGGTGTTGTCTCCCGGTATCGTGCCAAAGCCGACAAGCTTTATGTCGCTGCGGTCAAGGCTCGAGAAGCCAACACCGGCGCCAACAAATGGAGAAATGGTGCCAAACAGTGTATCGAAACTGCCAACTGTCTTCAGCACGTTGAACAGCACAGTTTGAGATTGTCCGTGCCCGTCGAGCTGGAACACCGGCCCGATGTCGAAGCTGGCCGTGCCGTCCGATCCGCGCAACCACTTGTATGAAATTTCAGCACGCCACCCGTCGCCGAAATACTTGCCGGCGGCGCCTTCGAGACCAAAGCCGTCGTCGGGGTCGTAGTCGCCTTTGCCAAAAATCGGATTGCGGATGTCTTGTTCAATCGGCAGGGCGGTGCCGAGCCGCCCAAGAATGTAAAACCCGCTTTGGTCTGAAGGCGCTGTGTCGCCCGCGTAAGCGGTGGCGGCGGCGGCGGCGAATATGCTCAAACCTGCGATTGTTAGAATGCGCAATTTACGGATCATAAACAGGCCCCCGCCCCAACAAACCCAAAGTTTACTCTTTTCTGATTCGGGAATGCTGCGCCATATGTTAACGGCGAACAAAAGATCAGAGTGTTGAAAAAGCAACCGCGGCTCGCGTGGCCGGCAATAAAAACGAAAGCTTGTAGGGTGCAATAGACACGGCTCTGCACTCCGTGGCGTATTGCACCGTGATGCTGGTGCCGGTGCCCGCTACCATGCGGCGCATTACGGCCCGGCCAAGCGCCAAGCCAAGACTTCGAACGGCTCCACTCGCACTCGCTGCCCTGCGGCGCATTACGCTTTGCACGCGTGCAGGGTGCAAAGCTAATGCGCCCTACGCTTCCCGATCAGCTTCAACGCCGCCGCAAACGCCTGATCCGCGTCGAGCTTTGTCGTATCGAGCCGAACCGCGTCGGCCGCCGCTTCCATCGGCGCAATGTCGCGGCCGGAGTCGCGGGCGTCGCGGCGGCGGATGTCAGCCAGCACGGTGTCGTAGGCCACGGTCTCGCCACGCGACGTGTGCTCGAGGTGGCGGCGGCGGGCCCGTTCTTCGGGCGTGGCGGTCACATAAATTTTGATATCGGCGCCGGGGCAGACGACGGTGCCGATGTCGCGGCCGTCGAGCACGGCACCGCCGGGCTGGCACGCGAACGTGCGCTGATAGTCGAGGAGGGCCGCGCGCACATCAGGGATCTTGGCGATCATCGACGCTGCATCTCCAGCCGCCGGGCCGCGGAGTGCCGGATCATCCAGAGATTTGGGATCAAGACTTCGCGCCGCGGCGACAGCCGCCGGGACATCCTCGAGTTTTCCGCCGCGCTCAATGACGTCGCGGGCGACGGCACGGTAGAGCAAGCCTGTGTCGAGGCAGGGAAGATTAAGGTGCGCCGCAATGCGCTTGGCAAGCGTGCCCTTGCCGGACGCCGCCGGTCCGTCGATGGCGATGACGAGGCCTTGGGCGCTTGGGCGCTTTACATCGCCCGAATTAAGCTGGCCTGAATTAAGCTGGCCTGAATTCAGCTGGCCTGGCTTGAAGCGCCCTGAGAGCCAGCCGCCGAGACAGAACCCCACCATCCCAACAAGCAGTGAAAATCCCGTTCCAAACAGGGTGATGGCGAGGATCCACAGCGTCTGCGACGCCGCAGATGTTTCAACACCGGTGACCGTCTTAGGATCGGTGGCGAGAAACCAGCCAATGGCGATAACGCTGAGGGCGAGAACTGTCAGGCTTGCAAGAAACCCGCGCCGGAGCAGGCGCAGGTACGCGTCGCGATTCCGCCGCGCGACCGAAACGCCAGCGGCGATCAACGCCGCGAAGAGGACGACCGGAATGAGAAATTCGGCGAGCGTGAGACACCCCGGACTTGGACCATTCACGCACTCCATGAAGGATACGAAATTCGGCATCTTGCCCCCGGTCCGTCACGCGCCTGCGATGTATCGAGCGCCAAGCTTTTCCATCAGTCCGAGAAACTCGGGGAAGCTTGTGGCGATCATCGTGGTGTCGTCAACGGTGATCGGCTGTTCGCTGGCGAGGCCCGCCGTCAGAAACGCCATAGCGATGCGATGATCGAGGTCGGTGGCGACGGTGCCGCCGCCATTGACTGAGCCAGTACCGGTCACGATCAGGGTGTCGCCCTCAACCCGGGCGGCGATGCCGTTGGCCAGCAGCCCCGCAGCGGTGGCAGCAAGGCGGTCGCTTTCCTTGACTTTCAGTTCCGCAAGGCCGTCCATGCGGGTTTCGCCATCCGCAAAGGCGGCGATGGCCGCCAGCACTGGGTATTCGTCGATCATCGACGGCGCGCGATCCGCCGGCACATGCACGCCCTTGAGCTTCGAATACCGCACGCGAATGTCGGCAATCGGCTCGCCGCCCTCGTCGCGTTGATTGAGAAACGTGATGTCGCCGCCCATTTCTTGCAGCGTTATATAGAGGCCCGTGCGCGTCGGATTGACGAGGACGCCGTCTATTGTGATGTCGGAGCCCGGCACGATCAGCGCTGCACAGGCAAGGAACGCGGCGGATGAAGGGTCACCGGGCACGGTCACGTCGCGGCCCTTGAGTTCGGCGTCGCCTGTGACGGTGATGCGCGTGAGGCCTTCATTTTCAACCGTGCGCACCTCAGCACCGAAGTACCGCAGCATGCGCTCGGTGTGATCGCGGGTCGCTTCTTTCTCAATGACGGTCGTTTCGCCCGCCGCGTGAAGGCCTGCAATCAGGATGGCGCTTTTGACCTGCGCCGATGGAACCGGCAGCGTGTAGTCTATTGGAACGAGATCGCCTGAGCCGCGCAATGTGAGCGGCAGCGTTTCTTTGTCCTCGTCGAGAACTTGCAGGCCCATCACTTTCAACGGCCCGAGGACGCGGCGCATCGGCCGTTTGATGAGCGATGCGTCGCCGGTCATAGTGACGGTCATGGCGTGACCTGCGACAACGCCCATCATCAGCCGCGTGCCGGTGCCGGAGTTGCCGAAATCGAGCGGCCCGTCAGGCTGGCGCAATCCGCCAACGCCGCGGCCGCGCACCTCCCAGACGTCACCGGCTTTCACGGCAGGCGCACCGAGCGCCGAGACAGCACCAGCTGTGTTGATGACGTCTTCGGCTTCGAGCAGGCCACGAATACGGGTCACGCCGGTTGCCAGGGCGCCAAAGATCAGCGCCCGGTGCGATATCGATTTGTCGCCCGGAACACGCAGGCGTCCGGAGAGCTTAGCTGCGCGGACGGCCGCTAAGGGCTTTGGGGGCACGGGATGCGAGGACATGAATTCGGCTTTATGCGTGCTGGCTTGGAGGCGTGCCTCCAGGACGATGTTGCGACAAGCGGGCGATAGAGGCCCCGGTGGCGGCGCCGTGTCAACGCCGCAGTTGTGAGCCGCAGTTGTGGGCCACAGTTATGCTGGATCCGCGGCTCTACTGCCGCAGGCGTGCAAACCCCTCAGGATTAGTTTTGACAGGCCCCAGCGCCTATGGCAGACCGGCGTTCTCATTTCAAAAACCACCTGAGGCCCCTCCATGGCGACCAAGTTAGCGCGCGGGATCAAGCGCAGCTGTCAGAGCTGCGACGAGCGCTTTTACGATCTCGAAAAGACCCCGATTCTGTGCCCCCATTGCGGGGCCAAATACGTGATCGCCTCCTCCCCAGCGGCCCTCGCAGCGCTGCAGGCCGAGGAACGCGCGGCACTGCGCCGGCCGAAGAAGCCCGTGTTCGTCGAAGAAGCCGAAGCGGCGACGGAATTGCCAGCCGTTGAAGGCGAAGAGGCGCTCGCCGACGTTGAAACCGACGACACGACGGTCGCCGCAGATGATGAGACTTTCCTTGAAGAAGAAGAGGAAGAGGGCGGCAACGTCTCGAACATTGTCGGCGGACCTGCCGAAGGCGAGGAAGAAGTTTAGACGCGCAGACAATCTAACTTGATGTTTCCGCTTGAACGACTTATCAGGCGAGACGCGATGGGGGCTTTAAGTCCTCCTCGTTCCCATTGGTTCGGGGCCATAGCTCAGCTGGGAGAGCGCTTGCATGGCATGCAAGAGGTCAGCGGTTCGATCCCGCTTGGCTCCACCAGCCTCCGCTTCTAGCGAGCTTCGGCTCGGCAAGCCATTGCCGGGATGAAAGCGCGCAGAGACGCGGAGGCTGCCGCGCCGAAGTTGCGCAGCAACGCAGGCGGGCGCATATCATGCGCTTGAAATTTGTTTGCATCCTTCAAAGCATCAGCTTTCCCGACCGCTTTTATACTGGCGTAACGGATGACGTCGATGCGCGTTTGAAGAAGCACAACGCGCTGGAAGTATCCCAACACAACCAAATTTGCTCCTTGGACGGTCAAAACCTACGTTGCCTTTTCGGACGAGAAACAGGCATTCGCGTTCGAGAAATATCTCAAATCGGGTTCGGGTCGCGCATTTGCGAAGTAGCGGTTGTGATGCGCTTTTCCTGGCGCGTGCGACTCTCTAATGCCTAGCGCCCAGCGGCTGCGCTCCGCGCAGCCGGCCGCAAGCTCCGGACTTCCGGCGCTGCCGGTCGGCACTCTGTAAGGGGAGTCGGCAGCGCCCAACAGAGTGCCCGTGTCGCGTGGGTGACTGACGGCGCGTGCAACCTGATATAAACTCTGGGACAATCGGACACGCTCGAACACCCCCGGGAGACTTTGACGGCATGACGTCACTCAAAGAAAAGCTCGGCTGGCTGGCGGTCGCGATCCTCGGCGCGGTCTCGCTCGGCGTCGTCGCCCTGTCACGCGGCGAAACCATCAACGCCATCTGGCTGGTCGCAGCCAGCGTCTGCGTCTACCTGCTTGCCTACCGCTTCTACTCAAAATTCATTGCGGACCGCGTGCTTGGCCTCGACGCCAACCGCCCGACACCGGCGAACCGTTTCAACGACGGCCTCGACTATTGCCCGACAGATAAGAACGTTTTGTTCGGTCACCACTTCGCGGCGATTGCGGGCGCGGGCCCCCTCGTCGGCCCGGTGCTGGCTGCCCAGATGGGTTACCTGCCCGGAACGCTGTGGCTGCTCGCTGGCGTCGTGTTCGCGGGCGCGGTGCAGGATTTCATCGTGCTGTGGGCCTCGACACGCCGCGACGGACGCTCGCTCGGCGACATGATCCGCGCCGAAATGGGCCAGACGGCCGGTACCATCGCCATGATCGGCGTGTTGATGATCATGGTCATCTTGCTTGCCGTGCTCGCGCTCGTCGTCGTCAAAGCCTTGGCGCAAAGTCCGTGGGGCACGTTCACGGTTGCAGCCACGATCCCGATTGCGGTGTTCATGGGCGTCTATGGGCGCTATCTGCGGCCGGGCAAGATCGGCGAGATGTCGCTGATCGGGTTTGCGGCGCTGATGGCGTCGATCGTCTACGGCGAGCATGTTGCCGCCGACCCGGTGCTCGGGCCAATGTTCACGTTCACCGGCGAGCAACTGTCGATGATGCTGATCGCCTATGGATTTATTGCCTCCGTGCTCCCCGTTTGGGTGCTGCTGGCGCCGCGTGACTATCTCTCGACGTTCCTGAAAATTGGCACGATCCTCGGCCTCGCACTCGGCATTCTGTTCGTGAGCCCCGATCTCAAAATGCCAGCGGTGACGCGATTCATCGACGGCAGCGGCCCGGTGTTTGCCGGATCGCTGTTTCCGTTCTTATTCATTACGATTGCCTGCGGTGCGGTCTCGGGATTTCATTCCCTCGTCTCGTCCGGCACGACGCCGAAGATGCTCGACAACGAGCTTAACGCGCGGCTTATCGGCTATGGCGCCATGCTGATGGAGAGCTTCGTTGCGATCATGGCGCTCATTGCCGCCTGCACGCTGGAGCCAGGCATCTATTTCGCCATGAACGCACCTGCAGCGCTGATCGGCACGACGCCCGAGGCGGCAGCCCAGGTGATTTCGAACTGGGGCTTCACGGTCACCCCGCAGATGCTGACCGACGCCGCCAAGAATGTTGGCGAATCAACGATTCTGTCGCGCACCGGCGGCGCGCCAACGCTGGCAGTCGGCATGGCCGAAATTTTGTCGAGCGCCATCGGCGGCAAGGCGCTGATGGCGTTCTGGTACCACTTTGCGATCCTGTTTGAAGCGCTCTTTATTCTAACGACGATCGATGCCGGCACGCGCGTCGCCCGCTTCATGATTCAGGATCTGATCGGCAGCTACGCGCCAGCCTTCAAGGATACGCGCTCGTGGACCGCGAATATTGCTGCGACGGCACTCGCCGTGTCGGGCTGGGGCTATTTTCTGTATCAGGGCGTCGTCGATCCGCTCGGCGGCATCAACACGCTGTGGCCACTGTTCGGGATCGCCAATCAGATGCTGGCCTGCATCGCGCTGATCCTGTGCACGGTCGTTTTGTTCAAGATGAAGCGCGAGCGCTATGCCTGGGTGACGGCGGTGCCTGCAAGCTGGGTGGCTTTGTGCACGCTGACAGCGGCGGGGCATAAGCTGTTCAACCCGAACCCGGCCATTGGTTTCTTGTCGCACATGGAAAAGTTTAGTACCGCACTGGCGAACGGCGAGCTCTTAGCTCCGGCAAAAACCGTCGCGCAGATGCAACGCATCGTTTTCAACGACACGGTGAACGCGACAATGGCAGCGCTGCTCGTCGTGCTTGTCGTGACAATGATCGGCTTTGCCCTGGCCACAATTTGGCGGGCGCTTTCCGATCCGAACGTGTCGGCCAGCGAGACCTCGGGCGCGGCCCTGGCGGCAGCGGAGTGAGCGGGATGAAAGATCATGTCTCATACACCTCCCCACCCCAACCCTCTCCCCGAGGGGAGAGGGAGCAGAGCGGAGAACGCGGCTTCATTCGTTTTTGTACCAAGCTCGTCCGCACGGCACGGCTGATGGTCGGCGTGCCGGATTACGAGGCCTATGTTGCGCATCGCAACACTGTGCATCCCGGTGAGCCGGTCATGACCTACGAGGACTTTTTCCGTGAGCGCCAGGCCAACCGCTATGGCGCCAACGGCGGCAAAATCAGCCGCTGTTGCTGATTTCCGGCGCATTCTGGCCGGTTAATCGGTAAATATCGCGTCATAGTGCCATGGCCTGAGGTCAGGACCCGCCGCGGGAATACAGACTGTGGTATACTTTGTCTGCAGATCTTGCCGTCGCGTGCGTTTCTTGAACGCCCAATCGCGATTTTTCGGCGGCCTGCACGCTTCGCAGACCCCGGCAACAGTTACGTTGCAGCCGCCGTGCAAACGGCAAGGAGACAACGCGTGGCAAATGATAAGTTCAAGGTTGGCCAGATGGTCAACTTCAACCCGGCGCGGGCAACGGTTCCCGCCTCGATCCGCGAATACAAGATCTTGCGGGTTCTGCCTCAAGAGGGCGGCGGCGAGCGCACCTACCGCATCAAAACCATCGCCGAGCTATATGAGCGCATCGCCAAGGAAAGCGAACTCGAGCTGCGCACGCTCGGCTAGCTGAGATTTTTTTACTGTTAGGCTGTGACCGGATGCGCAAACCGGCAGACACTGTTTAAATGGTGCTTTTAACGCAAGCCTACTAGCGCAGATTCCGATCTCATCGAATCGCGGCCGGTGTCCTTCTCCCTTGGGGAGAAGGTGCCCCGCCCGGCGCGGTAGCGCCAAAGAATGGGGGGCGGATGAGGGGCTTAGATCCCCAACACATCACGCCAAGTCCCTCACCTGCCCTTCGGGCATCCTCTCCCCTTGGGAGAGGAAAATCCTGATGCTGGTGCCGTATGGTCGGAACCTGCTCTAGCGTTGACCGAATTCAGTTCGGCCGCCCTTCTTTGTGCGCAAGGCCCGCAGATCCGCGTTACCAGTCCCGGTTGCAAAACGGTCGCGTTTAGCGATTTCTGCATTGCGGGGCGCACCTGCGGGTTTGGCGCGCGTGTGATAAATCCACGCGAGGCCTGCCAAAATAGCGGCGGCAGCGATACCTTCGATCAGCATAATGTAACGTGAAACCTCGGCCAATCGATGAGCACTACGCTCGCATGACACGCGATTGGTCTGAACGGGTCACGATAACGCGTGCACGGTGATTGAAGAGTCTTAACAAAGTTGCCGGCCGGGCATCCAGGCGGGGAGGCAGTTCGACTACGCCGTGCTGGCGCGGGGCAGCGGGTAGTCTGGGCTGTCGTAGAGACCCCGGATGGCTTTGGCGTCGTAACGTTCGTCACCAGCTTCGAGCACGGTACTCGCGAGCTTCGTCGCGGGCAGAATTTCGATCACGTATTGCACAGCCTCAGAGCCCGCCCCAAACCGGCGATAGGTCACTGGCTGAGCCCGCGAGCCCATGCGTTTGGCCGTAAACACCTCGGCCGGGGCGGTAAAGTCGAAAGCGGTATCCATTGAGTATAAATGGGGAGCACGGGGGGCAAGGGCAAGGGGTACCACCACCCCCAGTTGCTGTATTTGCCTCACTTGCCCGGTCACCCCACCCCGACTACACCCCGTCCCATGGCCCCACCTCTTTTGACGTTGAAAGACATCCACCTGACCTTTGGCGGCCACCCTCTGCTCGAAGGTGCCGAGCTGACGGTCGCGCCCGGCGATCGCATTTGCCTCGTCGGCCGCAACGGCTCGGGTAAGTCGACGCTGCTCAAGATCGCCGCCGGTTCGATCCAGCCCGACCACGGCGAACGCTTTGCTCATCCCGCAGCCAGCATCCGCTATTTGCCGCAGGAAGCTGATTTTATAGGTTTCGAGACAACACTCGCCTACGTCGAAGCCGGTCTCGGTCCAACGGATGAACACTATCGCGCCCAATACCTGTTGAGCGAACTCGGCCTGACGGGGCTCGAGAACCCCGATGAGCTGTCAGGCGGCGAAGCCCGCCGCGTGGCGCTCGCCCGTGTGATGGCGCCGAACCCAGACGTGCTGCTGCTGGATGAACCGACAAACCACCTCGATCTTCCGGCCATCGAATGGCTGGAGGCCGAACTCAAGTCGTTGCGCTCGGCGATTGTGCTGATCAGTCACGACCGCCGCTTCCTCGAAAATCTGTCGCGCGCCACCGTCTGGCTCGATCGCGGCACCGCACGGCGCCTGGAGCAAGGCTTTGAAGCGTTCGAAGATTGGCGCGACACGGTGCTCGAAGAGGAAGAAATCGAACGCCACAAACTCGACCGCAAGATCATTCGCGAAAATCAGTGGATGCACGGCGGCGTCACGGGGCGGCGCAAGCGCAACGTCCGGCGTGTGCGCGAGCTTAAATCCATGCGCCAAGACGTGCGCGAGCAGCGCAACGTCCAGGGCAACGTGCGGCTCGATGCGGCGGAAGGCGGGCTTTCGGGCCGGCTGGTCGCCGAGACCAAAAAGGCATCCAAGACCTACGGCGGCGTTCAAATCGTCAACGAGCTGTCGTTGCGGATCATGCGCGGTGATCGTCTCGGTCTTGTCGGACCGAATGGCGCAGGCAAAACCACAATTCTGAAACTGCTGACCGGCGCACTGGAGCCCGACAGCGGCACCATCCGGCTCGGCACCAATCTCGAACTCGTCGCCCTCGATCAGCGCCGCGACGAACTCGATCCCAATTGGACGGTTGCGGAAGCGCTGACCGGCGGTCGCGGCGATCAGGTCGTCATCAATGGCAAGGCACGGCACGTTGCCAGCTACATGAAGGATTTCCTGTTCCAGCCCGAACAACGTCTAACACCGTTGCGCGTGCTCTCAGGCGGCGAACGGGCGAGGCTGATGCTGGCGCGGGCTTTGGCCAAATCATCGAACGTGCTCGTGCTCGACGAGCCGACCAACGACCTCGATCTTGAAACGCTCGATTTGCTGCAAGAACTACTCGCTGATTACGCGGGCACGGTTCTACTCGTTAGCCACGACCGCGATTTCCTCGACCGCGTTGTGACGAGCGTACTCGCGCCCGATGGCAACGGCCGCTGGATCGACTACGCTGGCGGATATTCCGACATGCTCGCCCAGCGCAAGGGTGCAGCGTTGGACAAGAAAGCACTGGCGGCGCGCGAGGCGGCATTGGCAACGAGTTCCGCCGCAGCGGCTGCAGTGGCAGCGCCGGTCCCGGAGCGCCGCCCCACGCGCAAATTGTCGTTCAAGGAAAAACACGCGCTTGAGACGCTACCGCAGGATATCACGCGGCTCGAGAAAGAAATCGCGGCCTACAACGCGGCTCTTGGCGACGCCGGGCTGTTCGCGCGCGACCGGGCGGCGTTCGACGTGGCAACGGCGAAACTCAGCGCTGCACAACGCGCGCTCGATACTGCCGAAGCTCAGTGGCTTGAATTAGAAGACAGGCGCGCGGTCATCGAGGCGTAACGTAGAGATCCCGAACCACGACAAACAATTACGGCGACCGGGAGGGCCCCGATCGCCGAGAATGAGCTCAATCAATGAGCGGCATCACTTAGATGATGTCGATTTCAGCCGGGAGATAGCTGGTAACTTCGAGACCAACTTCCTGCTCGCGAACTTCGGGCTTGGACCAAATTTTCATTAGGTATTTCCTCCAACAGAGCCGCATAAAACTACTCAACGAAACGGTTTATAGACGCTTTAAAAAATAAGCACTAATCGTATTTTCGGGGCATTGCCATAAGCGCCCCTGATAACAGTATTACATTTATTTTGATCGGAGGAGTTCAGCTGGACGTGCCTGCAGCTACTTCGAGGCCCACTGATCCTTGACCTCGTCGCACTTCTTGTCGACGAAGCTGTTGATGTCCTCGATCAGCGTGCTGGAGAGAATATTTACTGTGTTGTCGGCAGCTGTTGCCGTCCACAACGCGGTCTTGATCATGGCCGGAGCTTCGATCTTGCCCCAATTGATCTTGGCTTGGGTCGCCTTGCCCTTTTCGAAGGTCACTTTCGGCGAAAAATCGAACTTGATGTCTGTTGGAGCATCCGGCTCGCGCTCGACGACGCAGGCGACGGCGTGTTTATCGAGCTGCACCTCGAGTTTGTCATCAATCATGGCCTGGACGAGATCGGCACGCTTCAAATGCACGGCTGAAGTGCAGCGGACGGCACCGTAGGGCCACGAGACTTTCAGTTTGCCGACGAGTTTACCGAGCTGCTCCTTGCGCCAGCTCTTGACGACGTTGCACGCGATATCTGCGCCGTCCGCCTGCTTGCTGTGGAACGCCTGGCAAATCGCGATCTTACAGGCCTTGCGGGCGTCCCGTTCGGCTTTTTCCGCAGCAGTGAGCTCAACTTCTGGCGGATTGTCCGATGCTTTAACGCCGTCAGACGCGGCTGTTTCGGCCACCGGGGTCACTGCCGCGGCTTTATCATCGGCGGCAGTGGGTCCAGCGAGCCCCAAAGCCATGACGGCAGCGGCAAGGATCGGTCGAAGCTTGGTCATAACGGGCCCCTTCTTAGGATACGCGTGATTTTCGCAGGCCAAATGGCGGATAAGTCGAGCAGGACTAAGGCGGCCCCATTCCGGTGGCCACAACGCCGCTTGCACATGCTGCTCTACGCCCCATATCTGGTCAGCCGGTCCTGGGCCCCATATGGGGACGGGCGGCGGTGGGTGGCCTAACGGTGCCCGGAACGAAAATGCAACGAAAATGCTTGGACCTGCATGCCACGATTTACAAGAAGGTCGCTTCTGAAAAGGGCTTTCGAATGACACGCATGACCATGCTCTCGAACCCGCTTTTGCTGGGTTTCGAGGAAATCGAACGGCTGATCGACCGCGCCGGCAAGGGCTCTGGCGACAGCTATCCCCCCTACAACATCGAGCGGATCGCCAAGGGCGACGGTGGCGTGGAGTTACTGCGCATTACACTTGCGGTCGCAGGCTTCACAGCTGAGCAGCTCGAGATCACGCTCGAAGACAAAGAGCTTACCGTCCGCGGCAAGCAGAACGACGGCACCATGCGCGAGTATCTGTATCGCGGCATCGCGGCGCGGCAATTTTCGCGCACGTTCGTGCTCGCCGGCGGCATCGAAGTCCGAAGCGCAGACCTTGCCAACGGGCTCTTAGAGATCGACCTGCACCGGCTCGATCCCGAGAGAGTGGTGCGCACGATTGAGATTGGCAAAAGCACTACAAGTCCAAAAAACCGTAGTTGAGCTGAGTCTTTCGAGTGACAGCGGAGTTGAGCGAATCGTCAGAGGATCAAGGTCAGGGAATGCCTGGCCGGACCTCTTATAAAAGTCCTAAACGGATCCCATATTAGTTTTACTGACCGCACTAGCGCGCCCCTAAGGAGGAAGAGCGTCATGACAGCCAAGACACCCGTCAAGTCCCGCAAGGCGGCGAGCCTTGCTCCACCCGCCATGAGCGAAGGTGATTTCGCGCGTCTCGGCGGCGGCGAGGTTGCCTACATCAAGACGCTGTCGCCGCAACAGGCGAGCCGCATGTTTCCGCTGATCGACGGCTTGCCGAGGGGCATCAACCTATTCTCTCTTCACGCCGCGGACGGAACACCGATAGCACTGACCGACACGCTGCAGGCCGCAATTGGCCACGCAGAAGAAGGCGATCTGGCGATTGCGCCTCTGAATTAAGACGTCTCCACGCGCCTGGCCTAACAACTGCCAAGCCCCAGCTCTCGCGGCTGGGGCTTTTTCGTTAGTTGCGATAATGGGCGTATTGGCCCTTGGCTTTGAAGCGCTCCAAATAGCCGGGAACGATTGCGTCAACGGTTGTGGGGCTGTCAACGCCGAGTGCCGCAAGTGTTCGTCCCTCGCTGACCGCGGTATCAGAAACGATATTATCGCGCTTCAAGAGCCGCACTTGATCGACGGTGATGGGCCGAAGTGCATTCGGCAGCGGCCACGTCGCCAGAGCCTGCAGCGTCGCCAACCAGAACGGCATCGGCAGATAACCGCGCCGGCGATCTGTGAAAGCCAGCGTTTTGTCGAACAGCTGACGGAAGGTCAGCACCTCTGGGCCACCGATATCATAGACGGTTCCAGGTTTGCCCAAACCGTCGACGGCGTTGGCGATCGCGCTCGCGAGGTCTCCGACATAGACCGGCTGAAATTTTGTTCTGCCGCTGCCGATCAAAGGCAAGACCGGGCTCATGCGGGCGAGCGCTGCAAAGCGGTTAAAGAATTCGTCTTCCGGGCCGAACACGATTGAGGGTCTGAGAATGATCGCGCCGGGAAACTCCTCCAGCACGGCCTGTTCACCCGCAGCCTTCGAGCGCGCATAGCTGGCGGCCGACGCCTTGTCCGCGCCGATCGCCGAGACGTGGATGAGACGCGTGACGCCTGCTTCGCGTGCGGCTTTGGCGACGGCCCGCGCGCCCTCCGCATGAACCGCATCGAATGACTGCGACCCGAGCGGCGCCAAAATTCCGACCGCGTTGATCACGGCGTCCACGCCCTCGACGGCGCGGGCAACCGACTCTGGAAAACGCAGGTTCGCCTGCACGGCATGAATTTGGCCGACGGCGCCCATGGGTTGCAGGTGCCCGGCCAGATCGGGCCGCCGGACCGCCGCTCGCACGCGGTGACCCCGCTTTGCTAGAGCCGAGACCGTGTGGCGGCCGACAAATCCCGAACCGCCAAACACCGTCACCAAGCCGCGGTCCGTCGCCATGTTGTCTGATCTCACCCGCTGATACGCAATGTTGTACGTGACCGGTACCGGCCCGGATGCACCGGAACTTTTGTACTAGGCACGTTGTACTGGGCATAGCCGCCCCTGTGAAGCGTGGCGGGTTGTTCGCAAGCTGATATCTAGACGGCACAATTGACTTCCGCCCGATCCCGCTTTACCTCACAATTCCTGAAAATGCCCAGATGGCGGAATTGGTAGACGCACTGCTTTCAGGTAGCAGCGCTCACAAGGCGTGGAGGTTCGAGTCCTCTTCTGGGCACCATGTTTTTTTTGAGTTTCCCCGCCGCCTCTTTTCTCCTTCAGACAGGAGGCCGCTTTTGGCCACTCCGACACTCAAGCTGCACAAAGGCGATCTCCCGGCGGGCTTAAAATTCCCAGCAGGCGTCGCCATCGATACCGAAACGCTCGGCCTCAACCCGCACCGCGACCGGCTGTGCCTGGTGCAGCTCTCGAGCGGCGACGGCACGGCCCATCTCGTACAGTTCGACGGCGAGCGCTACGCCGCGCCGCGCTTGAAAGCCCTGCTCAAGGACCCCAAGGTTCTCAAGATCTTTCATTTCGCGCGCTTCGACGTCGCGGTGTTAGAAAAGTATCTCGAGATCAATACGGCGCCCGTCTATTGCACCAAGATCGCCTCAAAGCTGGTGCGCACCTACACCGACCGGCATGGGCTCAAGGATCTATGCGCCGAACTCCTCGGCGTCGAACTCTCGAAACAACAGCAGAGCTCCGACTGGGGGGCGAGCGAACTGTCGCAAAGCCAGCTGGCCTATGCAGCCTCCGACGTTCTCTACCTGCACAAACTCAAAGCCAAACTCGACGAAATGCTGGCGCGCGAGGGGCGGACGGCGTTCGCGCAAGCTGCCTTCGCGTTCCTGGCGACGCGGGCGAAGCTCGACCTCGCGGGCTTCAGCGAGCAGGATATTTTCGCGCATTGACCGCGTTTTGGGCCGCCAAACAGGATAAATGGCGCCTAAAACCTCCCCTGGGCGGCATTAGTCCCAAAGTCTCCCCATTTCACGCCGACAGTGCTCACAGAAACTGGGGATTTTCAATTTTGATGGGCGCTGATGGCGAGCACGAGTGACAGCGTGGTCACGACAGGCCGGGTGCGCCCGAGCGGCGGCGGCATCGTGCTTGCGGGCGATCGCACGGCGAGTCGCCAGACTGCGCACCGGCATTCGCGCAACGTCCGGCTATTTAAAGCCGCCCTGCCGCTTGTGGCGCTTTCCGTGTTTGCCATCTACGGCGCCGCGGTGATGAAGAAGATCGGCTGGGGCGCCGGTATCCCCGATCTCGCGATCCCGCAGATTTTGCCGGAAAACTTGACGATGGATAACCCGCACTATGAGGGCTTCAACAAGGACGGCGGCCGCTATTGGGTCAAAGCCCAAACGGCGCAGCAAGATCTGAAAGCGTTGAGTGTGATCAAGCTCAACGGCATTACCGGCGAGCTGACGGATGCGCAAAAGCTCAAGACCATTCTGACGGCGACGCGCGGGACCTTTGACAACAAGGCCAATCAGCTCGAACTGTTTGACTCGATTGATGTGGCAGGTGACGCCGGAATGAAAGCCCACCTGACGCGCGCGTCGATCAATACGAAAGAAAGTATCATCACATCGGATGAGCCGGTGCTCGTAATGATGAGCGCGGGCTCCATCAACGCCAACCAAATGACGGTCCGGCAGAAAACCCGCGAGTACACGTTTGTGAATAACGTGCGGACGTTTCTAAAGGCGCGCTCGCCCGCTGAGGCCGCTGCCGCGCCCCGGGACAAAGCACAACAGGCCTTCGGTAACGCCTCCGACCCCGTTGATATTACGTCGAACCGGCTCGACATCAACGATGCCGCCAAGCTGGCTTTGTTCACCGGCCAAGTCCGGGCCGTGCAAGGCGGCGCGACGTTAACATCCCCAGAACTCGAGGTTTCGTATGAGGGTTCAGCGGCTCCCGCATCAGCTGGCACATCAGCTGGCGAGGACAGCGGCGGCAAAGTCAAACGCATCGTCGCCAAGTCGCCCGTTGTGCTTAAACAGCCAACGGGGGAAATGGTGACGAGCCACGGCGCCGACTTCGATGCGGTAAGTCAGAAAGCCGTGCTCGACGGCGATGTGGTCATGTCGCAGCTGCCTGATAAGCGCGCCGTTGGCGATAGGGCCGAAATCGATCAGGCCGCGAATACGGTGCTGCTGACCGGCAATGTGATCGTGACCCAGGGCATCAATGAACTTAAGGGACGCCGCCTGTTCTTCGACCGGACCTCGAGCAAGATGCAGCTTACGGCCCCAGGCGGCGCTGGCGCGGCGGGACGCGTCACGGCTCGATTCCAACAGGCAGCGGGGGCACAATCATCGCCAGCCCCGGCGGCGAAGACCGAGCCATCCGGGCAAGGCATCGCCATGGGGGCAACCTTCAAGACCGACCCCAATGCGCCGGTCAATGTCGAATCCGACCGGCTGGATGTTGATGACGCTACTAAACGCGCCGTCTTTACGGGCAGTGTCCGGGCAGTTCAGGGTGCTTTCGTCATCCGTGCAGCCGAACTCACGGCCTCGTACACGGGTTCGGCGGGGCTCTCAGGCACCGGTGCAGACACCGCGAGGGCTGGAGCTGCGGCGCAGCTGACGCATATCCAGGCCCGCAAAAAGGTGGAGGTCACCTCGCTCGAAGGCCAGAACGCCAAGGGCGACTGGGCCGACTTCGACATCAAGGCCAATATGGCGACGCTCGGTGGCGATGTCGTGCTGACCCAAGGCAAGAATGTCGTACGCGGCACCCGCCTCGTGATCGATATGACGACGGGCGAAAGCGTCATCAAGACCGAGCCGGCATCGGCGGACGGTGCGCCCATGATCTCAAGCAGCGACGGCACGGGCACGGGCCAAATCATCAAATCGGCGCGCCCGAGCGCGGTTTTCTATCCGGGTGAAATGAAGGGGCAGAACACCAACAAAGCGCCCGCCAAGGACGGCGGCGGGTGGCAAGCCCGGACCGCACCTTAGACAATAAGGTTTGCGGCAGGTTACAAGAGCCCCGTCGAGGGTAACGCGTGAGTGGGTTTAAGAGGCACCGGTGTTCAAAGCGCTTCCCTTCTGGGCAAAGTCCAACGCTGCGGCCGCAGTCCGCTCCCAAGGCGAACCGCGCTCGCAGGTGGCTGGCCGGCAGCGGAGCCAAAGCGGCGAGCCCGACGACCCGCACGCCATCGGCGCCGAGGGTTGGCTGACGGCGTTCGACATCAAGAAATCTTATGGCAAGCGCACCGTTGTCAAAGGCGTCAGCCTAGCGGTTGGGCGTGGTGAATCGGTCGGGCTTCTCGGCCCCAACGGTGCCGGCAAGACGACCGTGTTTTATATGATCACCGGCCTCGTTGCCGCCGAAGCAGGGCGCATCACAATCGACGGCGAGAACGTCACGCCGCTGCCGATGTACCAGCGGGCCCGCCTCGGTATCGGCTACCTGCCACAAGAAGCATCGATCTTCCGTGGCTTGACGGTCGAACAAAACATCATGGCCGTGCTCGAACTCGTCGAGCCGGATAAAAAAGCGCGCAAGGAGCAGCTCGATAGCCTGCTTGAGGAATTTTCCATCACGCGGCTCAGAAAATCGCCATCGATGGCGCTGTCGGGTGGCGAACGGCGGCGCTGCGAAATCGCCCGCTCGCTGGCCTCCCGGCCGTCATTTATGCTGTTGGACGAGCCGTTTGCCGGCATCGACCCCATCGCCGTCGGCGATATTCAGCAACTTGTGCGGCATCTGACCGAGCGCGGCATCGGGGTGTTGATTACCGACCACAACGTTCGCGAAACATTAAGTCTCATAGACCGCGCCTACATCATCTATGATGGTCAAGTTCTGACACAAGGTAAGCCTTCGGAAATCATAGCCAATGAAGACGTGCGGCGCGTATATCTCGGGGATATGTTCGTTAACGGGCGTTGAGTATAGCTGGCCGCAGGGATTAACCCACGGGGCAGCAGGTTAGCGCATGGCGCTTTCAGCAAGATTAGAGTTGAGGCAGGGCCAGCAGCTGGTGATGACACCACAGCTGCAGCAGGCCATCCGTCTTTTGCAGCTGTCCAATATGGAATTGGCCGAATTCGTCGACGGCGAGCTTGAGCGCAATCCGCTGCTCGAGCGCGAGGAGAATTCTCAGCCAGCTAAGACCGCCGAAGAGACGTTGCGCGAAGGTGGCAGCGATGCGGCAGACGAACCCTGGCTCGATTTGCGCAAGCCTATTGAAGATCACGCGGGCGGGCTGGATGCCGATTTCGGCAACGTCTTTCAAGAGCCCGGAACCGGCGAGCCGGATGCCGGCGGCGCCGTAAGCGGCTTTAGCTGGGCTGGCGTGACGCAACGCATGCACAGCGGCGGCGGCGATGACGACCAAAGCCTCGAATCCTATGTCGCCAACGACGTTTCCCTGCGCGATCATTTGACCGCGCAGTTGCCGCTGGCGATCGAGGTACCGGGCGAACGCCTCATTGGCCAGTATCTGATCGATCTCGTGGATGAAGCCGGATACATTCAGGCGAACCTGGAAAGTGTCGCGGACAAGCTTGGCGCACCTCTTGACTTCGTCGAAGCCGTTTTGGCGAAACTCCAAACCTTCGATCCGCCTGGCGTCTTCGCCCGCTCGTTGGCGGAATGCCTGGCGCTGCAGCTCAAAGATCAAAACCGCTACGACCCGCTCATGGCGCGGCTGCTGGGAAACCTGGATCTGCTCGCCAACCGCAATCTAGGCGCGCTCAAAAAAGCAGTCGGCAACGACATGGACGAGCTCGCGGAGATGATCCAGGAGATCAAACGGCTTAATCCTAAACCGGGCCTCAAGTTCGGGTCGGTGCAAATGCAGCCAGTAGTGCCGGATGTCATCGTCCGTGCTGCCTCCGATGGCGGCTGGCACGTCGAACTCAACAGCGACACGCTTCCCCGCGTTCTCGTCAACAGCACCTACTACACCCGCATTCACAAGACCGCATCGAACGAAAAGGACAAAGGTTATCTGCTCGAATGCCTGCAGACGGCGAACTGGCTGGTGAAAAGCCTCGACCAACGCGCCCGCACCATCCTGCGCGTCTCAGAGCAGATTGTGCGCCAGCAGGACGGGTTCTTCATGCACGGCGTCCAGCATCTACGGCCGCTCAATTTAAAGACGATTGCCGAAGCCATTTCGATGCACGAATCGACGGTCTCGCGCGTCACGTCGAACAAATACATCTCGACGCCGCGCGGCATTTTCGAACTCAAGTATTTCTTCACGTCGGCGATCGCGTCATCGTTGGATGGTGAATCGCATTCCTCAGAGTCGGTGCGGTATCGCATCAAACAGTTGATTGACGGCGAACGCGCCGGCGATGTTCTATCGGATGATCAGCTCGTCGACCGTCTCAAAGGTGAAGGCGTCGGCATTGCGCGCCGCACGGTTGCCAAATATCGCGAGGCCATGCGCATTCCATCGTCCGTCCAGCGCCGTCGCGACAAGCGGCTCGTTGAACGCTTGGGCGGCGTAATATAACGCGGCAAAGGCGAGGTAACTAGCTAAAATTAAAAGATTTTTTTGTTCACACCGTTGCCCCATCCGTGATTTGACAGGCCCCCGCGAAATGCCTAACGCTTGACACAGTGTGGAGCGAAATCAGATGCCGGAAATGGCTTTGAATATTTGCGTGGTGTGGCCGTTGCGGATCAGAATTTGCAAGGCTTGGAATTCGTCGCAGGCTTGGCGATGGTGATGACCGGGAAGCAGGTAAGATTATGAGCATACAAGTTACCGGTAAGAACGTTGACGCAGGTGACGCTTACACGTCCTACGTCGGAGATAAAATCCGCACCATTCTGCAAAAATATCTGGCCCGGGAGGTGGACAGCCACATCCGGCTCGAAAAGGAACGCGGCATCTTCAAGACGAATTGCTCGGTAAAACTCGCGAGCGGTTTGCTCATTGAAGCCCATGGCGAAGGCGGCGACGCCTACTCAAGCGCCGACGCGGCCGTACACCGGCTTGAGTCGCGCGTGCGCCGCTACAAAGGCCGGCTGAAGGGTCATTCGACAGCAGCTGCCGCAAGCCGGCGCAAAGGTGGCATCGATGCGCCTGACTATGTTGTCAGCGTCGGTCAAGATGAGACGGACGATCAAGCCGAGGCACATCCGCTTATCATCGCCGAGAGCGAACGCAATATCGTCGAATTGACCGTGAGCGAAGCCGTTATGCAGCTCGACGTGTCAGAGGCGCCCTTCATGATCTTCCACAACGCGGCGCACGGCGGCTTGAATGTCGTCTATCGCCGCGCCGATGGAAATATTGGCTGGATCGACGCCGAAACGTCTGCAAAAGGACGCATCAACGGCGCAGTATAGGTGATGTTGGGCGTCAGCTATTTCTAGGGTTTGCGGGTGAGCAGGCAAGAAGCGCTGCTGCAGTGAGATTACCGGGCGCGGCGCTGGATGCCTTTAAAGAGCGGTCATTATAGAGTGGATAAGTCAGACATGAATATCGGGGATATACTCGCCAAGGATGGCATCATTTCTGCCCTCAAGGCCGACGACAAGAAGCAGGCGCTGCAGGAACTTGCGAACCGGGCTGCAGTTGCAACCGGCGTCAACGCCCACGATGTGTTCAATGCTTTACTGCAGCGCGAACGCTTGAGTTCAACCAGTCTCGGCCGTGGCATCGCCATCCCCCACATCAAGTTGGCGTCGGTGAAAACCATCACCTGTATTTTCGCCCGGCTCGAACGCGCTATCGCCTTCGACAGTCATGACGGCGAGCCGGTGGATCTATTGTTTTTCCTCATGGCGCCCGAACATGCCGGTGGCGACCACCTGAAGGCCCTGGCGCGGATTTCACGCCTGGTGCGCGATCCGGCAATGCTCGACCATCTCCGCGCCGCCAAGGATGCAGATGGACTGCGCCGCGTTTTAACGTCGCCGCTGACATCCCACGCGGCTTAACCCAGCACGGCAAGCACGCCGAGACCAACGCCGCCGACAAGAATTCGCCACCAGCCAAAAAATGACAGGCCGCGCGCGGAAATGAAGTCGAGCACCGTGCGCACCACCACGACGCCAGCGGTGAAGGCTGCTGCAAACCCCAGCGCAATATGGGTCACGTCCCCGGGCGAAAGCAACGCCCAGTTTTTATAGAGATCGAAGGCGAAAGCGCCGGCCATGGTCGGCATGGCTAAGAAAAACGAGAACTCAGCCGCCGTGCGCTTGTCGGCGCCGAGCAGCATCGAGCCGACAATCGTCGACCCCGAGCGCGACACGCCCGGGACCAGCGCCAAGCACTGGAACAGCCCGATCTTGAGCGCGGTCGCCGGTGTGATGTCCATGATTTCATGGTAACGCGGCGTCAATTCCATTTTATCGACGACCAGCAAGATGATGCCTCCGGTCACCAGAGTGATACAAATAAGGAGCGGTGATTCAAACAGCACACCCTTGATGATGGAGTGCCCAAGCGCGCCGATGATGGCCGCAGGCAGAAAGGCGAGAAGCACACCGGCCACGAACTTCTGCGTCCGCTTATCGCTCGGCAGACTGCGGGCCATGTGCCAGAGCTTGCCAGCATAAACTGTGAGCAAAGCCAGGATCGCCCCGAGCTGGATCAGGACTTCGAATGTGCGCCCAGGTGAGGACACGCCGAGCAGGCGCTCGGCGAGCAGGAGGTGGGCCGTCGATGAGACGGGCAGGTATTCTGTGAGCCCCTCGATCAAACCGAGTAGGATCACGTGCCAAGTCTGCATTTTTCGGTTCTCTCGGGAGCGGCGGCCCCAAACCCAGGGGAAGCGTTAGCAAAATTTGCCTGCAAACCCGTTAGCTGACGCTATGCATAGCCAACGAATCATAATCACGACCTGTATAGTACCTAAAGCAGCAGGATGAAGGCCGTATGACCAGCAAACTGACCCAATACAGGCTCTGCCCGCGGTCGCGTTCCGTGCGCCTGGCGCTGGCGGAGTACGGTCTCGATGTGACGCTGTGGGATGAAAATCCCTGGGAGTGGCGGCAAGGGTTTCTCGCCAAGAACCCGGCCGGCGAACTGCCGGTGCTCGAATTCGAAAATGGTTTGACGCTCTGCGGCGCTTATTCGATTGCGGAGTTTATCGCCGAAGAAGTCCAGGCCACGCCCCCGCACATGACCATCAAGCCGCCGCCACTAATTCCGGGCAACCGCGAAGACCGCGCCGAGGTTCGCCGTCTCGTCGACTGGTTCCATGGTAAGCTCGACCGCGAGGTGACGCGCGAACTGCTCTACGAAAAGGTCTATCAGCGCATGCGCCCAACAGGCGGCGCGGCACCCGATGCCGAGATCCTGCGCGCCGTCAGAGCCAACCTGAGATATCACCTGTCGTATGTCAGCTATCTCGCCGATGCCCGGCGCTGGCTTGCGGGTGACGACATGAGCTTTGCGGATTTTGCGGCAGCGGCGCATTTCTCGACTATCGACTACCTCGGCGAAATGCCGTGGAACGAATACCCGGCGGCCAAGACGTGGTACAGCCGGGTCAAGTCCCGTCCGGCGTTCCGCACGGTGTTGGCCGATCGGGTGCCGGGTACGCCGCCACCTCTGGCCTACGCCGATCTTGATTTCTAAATGACAGGCGAGCGTATCGTGTCCGTCGTAGTTGATGCCACAGCCGATCTCAAACTCTTGCTCGCCAACGAAGCCCGCAGACTTGGGCTCGATACCATGGGCGTGACCCGGCTAGATACGGTGACGGAAGCAGGCGCACGGCTCTACGCTTTTCTCAGCGATGGCCGCCACGGCGATATGAGCTGGATGCAAACGACGGCGGAGCGCCGCGCCGATCCGCGCGTGCTGTGGCCGGAAGCTCGTTCGGCGATCATGGTCGGCTTGTCCTATGCGCCTCAGTACGATCCGATGCAGGCTTTACAGGAGGCGTCGCGTAGCGTGATCTCGGTCTATGCCAAAGGACGCGACTATCACGACGTCCTCAAAGCCAAGATCACGGAGCTGGCGCAGCGCTTCGCGGCGGCCTCTGGAGCGGACGTCAAAGTTTTCGTTGATACGGCGCCGCTGATGGAAAAGCCGCTCGCCGCTACGGCGGGCCTCGGCTGGCAGGGCAAGCACACCAACCTGGTGTCGCGGTCGCACGGGTCATGGCTGTTCCTCGGCGCCATCCTGACGACGGCTGAGCTGCCGGCTGATGAGCCTGAGGCCGATCATTGCGGCTCGTGCCAGCGCTGCCTCGACGTCTGTCCGACACGGGCTTTTCCGGCGCCCTACCAGCTCGACGCGCGGCGCTGCCTCGCTTACCTGTCGATCGAGCACAAGGGGCATATTGCGCCAGAGTTTCGGGTTGCGATGGGCAACCGCGTGTTCGGCTGCGACGATTGCTTAGCTGTCTGCCCGTGGAACAAGTTTGCGGCGGCGTCGCGCGAAGCAAAATTTGCAGGCGGCGCGGACACTGACAATCCGCCTCTCGCAGACCTGCTGGCCCTTGATGACGCTGAATTTCGCGCTCGCTTTGCGGGGACGCCGATCAAACGCACCGGCCGCAATAGGGTCGTGCGCAACGCCCTGATCGCGGCTGGTAACTCCGGCGATGCAGCACTTCTTCTACGCGTGACAGAACGCTTGAGCGATGATTCACCCCTGGTGCGGGCCATGGCGGTATGGGCGCTCAGGCGCCTTGGTGACACTGCGCAAATCGCGCGCTTGCGGGCCGTGTCCGAGCCGCTAGAGAGGGATCCCGACGTTGCCGCTGAATGGTTCAGCGGCCATCAAGGGACTTCGCCGTGAGCCACCTGTTCTGCTTCGGATTGGGCTACAGCGCCGGTGTGCTCGCAACACGTCTCAAGGCGCGCGGCTGGATGATTTCGGGCACGGCGACATCGGCTGCCGGCGCGGCGCGTTTGAACGCGCAAGGCTATCGCGGTTTCATTTTCAATGGCGGGGCGCCAAGCCCGGGGGTCACCGCCGCGCTCAACGAGGCGACGCATGTTTTGCTGTCCATCCCTCCTGAAGTTTCCGGTGATCCGGCGCTGCGCTGTCATGGAGACGAGCTCTCAAAAAGCCGCAGCGTCGCGTGGATCGGTTATTTCTCGACCGTCGGCGTCTACGGCGACACCCAGGGCGGATGGGTCGATGAGAACACGGAACCAAAGCCCGGATCGGACCGTGGCCAGCGGCGGCTCGACGCCGAGAATGCCTGGCTCGCGCTTGGCCGCGTCACCGGCAAGCGCGTGATGATTTTTAGACTGCCAGGTATCTATGGTCCGGGGCGCAGCACGATCGGCGATCTGCGGGCTGGAACCGCGCGGCGGCTCATCAAGCCGGGGCAGGTGTTCAACCGCATTCACGTCGACGATATCGCCTCGGGCGTCGACGCTGCGATGACCGCGCCTTTCAGCAGCCGCGTCTACAATCTGACCGACGACGAACCCGCGCCGCCGCAGGACGTGGTCGCCTTTGGGGCGCAACTGCTAGGACTTCCCTGTCCGCCGGATATCGAGTTTGCGACCGCCACCCTGTCGCCCATGGGCCGGAGCTTCTATTCCGAGAGCAAGAGGGTCTCGAACGCGCGCATGAAGGCTGAGCTTGGCGTGCGGTTGGCCTATCCCTCATTCCGGGAGGGCCTGAGGGCGCTCGCCGGGCAAAACCGGTGACATTTGCACGGGGGCGGTAGCGGTTGTCCGCCTTTCCGCCCGAATGCTCGGATCAATGTCCTGCGTATCTGGACGAAGCGAAAACTTAGTGCGCGATTTTGTGCGGCTTCACGAGGATTATATGCGGGGACGTTTGCCGGTTTGGATTGCAGGGGCGGTGCTCTGTTTGAGCACAGCCGTGGCCGCGGAGCCGACGCCGCCAAAGGACCCGGCGCATGCACTAGCTAACAAGTTTTCGCAAGGCGAACAGTCAGCCACAAAGCCGGCGCGGCCCAGCCTCGATTATGAAATGGAAATGCTGAAGCGGGCGCGTGCCGAGGCGGCCAGCCGCAGCCCTACGGCACCGCCGGTAAAAGTGGCCCCCCCGGCAGCAGAGGCGGCGTCGGTGCTACCGCCTCAGACGCCGGCGGTGGCTGCTCCGGCGCTCGAAAACAAACCTGCCGTCAAGGCCGAAGCGCCACCTACAGCTCATCCACCAACCGCCGCGCCACCGTCACCGCCGCGCGTCGAGGCCAAGGTTGACGACAAACCCGGCGCGGTGCCCCAGACGGCGAAGACATCGCCACGCGCGACGGTGCTCCTCGTGATTGAACCGGCGCATGAGACAAGCGGTCCGGAACCGGCGCCGCCCGATCCTATTATTTGCCTCGGCGAAGTTTGCTACGTGTCGACCGGGTTAGATACGCCAGCGCGGAAAATTTCACGCACCGAGGCCGTCGCCCTCAAAAGCACCTCGGATATCGGCGCAACCGCGTGCAAAAACATGTCAGGCTGCATCTTCCGCGATGTCGCACTCAAGACGGGCGCGACCCTTGAAGTCATCGAAGTTGGCGCCAGTACAGCGATCAAGCGTGAAGCGACCGATATCAGCGCCGATGAGACGTGCAGCGTCAGCGAAGGCGATTTGATTTGCGAAAATCCGGTCTCCGCACCCGATCACCGCATCTGGATCGTGCCCGAAGAGACGGCGCGAACCGCCGGAGTTACCATGATCGAAGATGCCGTTGCTTTCGGCCTGCTCGAAGACGACATCACGCGCGACACCGATAAATAGAGCTCAGATCAGGGTTTTTAACGCTGCAAACAGCTTGTCGAGATCCTCTGACCGTGACAGGCGATGCTCGCCGTCGGGAATTTCAATGAGCGTCACATGTCCGCCGGTGAGGAACGTTGTGAGTTCGCGGGTGTGGGCGGCCGGCACGTCGGGGTCCTGCAAGCCTTGAAGAATGATCACCGGACGGCCGGGATCGAACGGTATACGCGCCAGCAAATGCTGGCGGCCATCCTCGATCAGCGCCCGCGTGATCGTGTACGGGCTCGCATAGGCCGAGGGCCGGAGATGAAATCCGTGCTCCATAATCTCGCGCTGGACGCCGCCTGAGAATTTCTTCCACATCAGTTCCTCCGTCATGTCCCAGGCCGGCGCGATCAGCACGAGACCTTTGATGCGCGAGGCTTCGCGCGGCGCGTCGCGCATCAGCTTGCGGAGCAATATAAGCGCGATGTGCCCGCCCATGCTCGAGCCGATGAGGACCTGCGGACCCGTCGTCGCTTTAGTGAAAACAGCAGCTGACTCCTCAAGCCAGCGGCCAATGGTACCTTGGGCGAAGTCACCGCCTGAGGCGCCGTGGCCGGAATAATCGAAGCGCGTGCACCCCGTGCCGCGCGCCGCCGCCCAGGCCGCAACGGCCGCGGCTTTGGTCGAGGCCATGTCGGACATGAAGCCCGAAAGCCAGAACAGACTCGTGTGAGCAGACATTTTGGCGGCGTCCGAGACGTAGGCGATGGGGCGGGCACTTGCGCCGTCTCCGACGATCAAGGTTTGCGGTTGGCCGCCTCGCACCGTATAGAACCTCGCACGTACCCCAGCGATTTAGGGGAAATTTCTATTGAATACGGAACAATAGTGCCCGAGCCCATCACCGTGCTGCAAGTCATTCCGCGCATGCGTGCCGGCGGGGCTGAGCTCGGCTGTTTGCAGATCGCCGAGGCGCTCGTCAAGGCCGGCCATCGCGCGATCGTCGCGTCCGAGGGTGGCCAGATGGTCGAAAACCTCAAGGCCGCCGGCGCCGAACATCTTGTGATGCCGGTTGCCAGCAAAAATCCTGTGACACTGGGCCTCAACGCCCGGCGTATGGGTGAGATCATCCGCCGCGAAGGCGTCTCGATCATCCATGCCCGCAGCCGGGCGCCGGCCTGGAGTGCGCTGGTTGCCGCCCGCAAGACCGGCATTGCCTTCGTCACAACGTATCACTCGGAATACTCGGAACGCGGCCGCATCAAGAATTTGTACAACAGCGTCATGGCACGCAGCGACACCGTCATCGCCGTCTCCGATTACATGGCCCACCTGATCCGCACCCGCTATCGCACGCCGGAGGAGCGCATCGCCGTCATTCATCGCGCCTTCGATCCAGCGAAGTTTGATCCTGAAAGCGTTACGCCGGAGCGGATCGCGGCGGTGCGCCAACAGCTCGACGCCGACGGCGCCAAGCCGGTACTGCTGCTCGCCGGCCGCATCACGCCGAGGAAGGCCCAGCACCATCTCGTCGCAGCGCTTGGGATATTGAAACAGCGCGGCGGTGGCGATGTGGTTTGCGTGCTCGCGGGCGAAATCGAGAAACCCGAATTCAAGGCTGAGCTTGAAGCGCAGGCCGCAAAGCTCGGCGTCGCGCAGATATTACGCTTCCCGGGCCACGTCCGCGACATGGCGGCGGCGTATACCATCACTGACGTTTCGCTGAATATATCCGAGCAGGAAGGACTGCCGCGCGCGGCCATCGAAAGCCAGGCCATGGGCGTGCCGATGATCGTCTCCGACACGGGACCAGGGCGCGAAGTCGCTCTGACGGCGCCCGATGTGGCGTTGTCAGAGGCATCGGGCCTGCGCGTGCCGTATGCCGATCCACAGGCGCTCGCCGATGCGATTGCGACCATGCTGTCGTGGTCTGAGGCCGAGCGACAGGCCTGCGGCGCGCGCGGCGCCAAGCATGTCCGCGCCCGCTTCACGCTCGACAATCTGACATCGAAAACGCTGGCTGTGTATGACCGCGTGCTGGCGCGGCGGCGAGGGCTGTGATGGCAGCGAGACCCAGCACGCCGGCCAAGCACCTGCCCATTTCGTGTTTTATCATCGCCCGGAATGAAGCCGATCGTATCGCGCGGACCATTCAAGCGGTCAGCGCCTGGGTCGATGAGGTGATCGTCATCGATTCCGGCAGCACGGACACAACAGTCGCCACCGCCGAGGCTGCGGGCGCGCGGGTGATCTTCAACGCCTGGCCCGGGTTCGGTCAGCAGAAGCGCTTTGGCGAAGATCAATGCCGCAACGACTGGCTGTTGAACCTCGACGCCGACGAGGTCGTCACGCCGCTGCTCAGAATCGCGATCGGAAATCTATTCCAGGACGGCGCGCCGCCACTCGCGGTTTACGGCATGGACGTCGCCATCGTTTATCCGGGGCAAAGCAAACCGCGGCCCTACGCCCGCGATCACTATTGCTTGCGGCTTTATGACAAGCGCCGCGCCCGCTTCAAGGATTCGACGCTGCATGATTCCGTTGATCCAGGAGCTGAAACGCCCGGCCATTTGCCGGGAGGGCTCGATCATTATTCGGTGCGCTCCATCGATGATCTGATCGCGAAGTGCGACGAGCGCGCGACCTACAACGCGTTGCATTCAAAGCCGAAATCGGACCTCGAACTCAAGGCCCGCCTGCTGGCCGACCTGCCAGTCAATTTCCTCAAATACTACCTGGTGCGCACCCACATTACGGGTGGGCTGATGGGGTTCCAGTATGCCCTGATCACGAGCTTCTACCGCTGGGTCCGCATCGTGCGCATGCACGCCCGGCGCAAGGCTTGAGACTGGAATCGCTAAAATCGTGTGTCTACAGCAACGATAGCGAGCGAAATTGCGGGCTTGCGGCGGGTTGTAAGACCCTCCCCCGCTTGACTTCGCGGCCTTTGTTCCCAATCCTCATTTTGGCTTAGCGCCGAGTCCGCTGATTGAGTGGAAATGTGCGTCCGGCCCCGTGCAACTACTGAAGGAGATGACCCCATCCGCAAGCCTATGCGCCCCGAGCCCCAGAGCCGGGAACCCTCGGGCCCCAAAATCAACGACCAGATCCGGGCCCGCGAAGTACGACTGATCGACGAGACCGGACAAAACGTCGGCGTCGTCGCTAAATTCGATGCCATCGCCCGCGCTGAAGCGGCTGGCCTCGACCTCGTTGAGATCTCGCCGGACGCTGAACCGCCGGTGTGCAAGATCCTCGATTTCGGCAAGTTCAAATTCCAAGAACAGAAGAAGGCTGCCGAAGCCCGCAAGAACCAGAAGATCGTCGAGTTGAAGGAGATCAAGATGCGGCCCGGCATCGATGATCACGACTACGACGTCAAGATGCGGGCGATCCGCCGTTTTTTCGAAGAGGGCGACAAGGTCAAGCTGACGCTGCGCTTCCGCGGCCGCGAAATGGCCCACTCGCAGCTTGGGATGGCGGTGCTGCAGCGGGTCAAGGCCGATACCGAGGCGATCGCCAAAGTCGAGAGCGAGCCGCGCTTCGAGGGCAAGCAGATGGTGATGGTGCTGGCGCCGAAGTAAGGACTCTTTGTTGGGCGCCGGCGACGCTCCTCTATTCTGGCGCGTGGCCGCCCCACCAACCCCACGCGCATTGGCGTCGAGCCGGCCGCCGGCGCCTTGCGGTTTTCTTTTGCCTTGCGCCGGCTGTGGACCTAGCCTGGCATCCGCAACGCCTTTGCGCGAGAGGCTCATAATGCCCGACGATATGTCAGACGACACGCCGTTCGACTTCACCAAGCTCGATCGCCTCGGGGCGCCGTACAAGCACTTCGACGCCGGGGAAAAGGTGTTCCTCGCGGATGAAGCAGCGGCGGTGATGTACATGGTCGCAAAGGGCCGCGTCGACGTGATCACCTACGGCACGGTGCTTGAAAACGTCCGCGCGGGTGGCATTTTCGGCGAGATGGCGCTGATCGATGGCGGCAATCGTAGCGCCGCCGCGATCGCAGCCGAGCCAACCGAAGTCGTCGCAATCGACAAGCCAACGTTTCTGGCACTGGTCCGCGACGATCCCGAATTCGCGCTGCGCGTTATGCGTCTGCTGACGGCGCGCATCAGACGCATGAACGATCAACTTTAGTTGCGCACGGCGACTCTCGTACCGAGAGCCGGCCGCCGTGCGCGGGGATAACTTGCTGTTGCGTTAAGGCTGATTGATGTGGAGCGCACCGCTCCAACGTGGTAGTCTTGCTATAGTGCCGAGAGGGCTAAATGAAACGCCGGTTCGCTATGCGAGCTGGCGTTCTTGTTTTGGGCGGCGGGGGAAGTGGGGCAATAGGCAATTCGGCAATCGGTAATCGGCAGCAGAAGTTACGTCGTCATCCTCGAAGCTGCGCGCTCCCTTGCGCGCTGCTTCGGGGATCCAGCGTCAGGAGTGCCGAAGGCTCAAAGTATTTGGTGTCTGCGACGAGCTTTGCGCTGGATCCCCAAACGCGCGTCGCCAAGGGGCGAGCGCGTTTGAGGATGACGTGAGATGTGGCAGCGTCATCGCGTCAGGCCGGCATAACTCGCCACGATCTCTTATTTGCGCTGGCGGCCGGCGCGCCGGAGGCGTGTCGCCAGCGCAAGAAAGTGACCGCGCCTATTCCGCCCTACGGTTCTTCGTTTTCATGAAGCGGGGTGGGCGGGCTGCAGTATGTCCTGAAAGTTTTACCTACCGCCCCCGCTCCAGCAACCTCGTCAAGATTTCCATCTGTTCGGCCTGATAGGCGAGCAGCCGCGTGATCTGCTCAGCTCGCAGCGCGTCGAACTTTTCGTGCAGGCCCATGATTTCGAGCTCGGATTTGAGGTTGACCTCGTAGTCGTGCTCGGCGTTGTCGCGGTCTTTTTTACCTTGGCGGTTTTGCGACATCATGATGATCGGCGCTTGAATTGCGGCGATCATCGATAGCAGCAGGTTCAGAAAAATGTACGGGTAGGGATCGAAGGCGGAGCCAGAGAGGATCGCCGTGTTGATCAGCGCCCACGCCACCAGGAAGGCGCCGAACAGCATGATGAATGTCCACGAGCCGCCGAACTCCGCCACCCGGTCGGCCATGCGCTCGCCAAATGTTTTGGCGTCGAGCGGGGTGGGCGCGCGGGCGATGTGGGTGCGGGCGTGGAGCGCATCGAGGATCAGGCGCTCGCTCGGAGACAACGCGTCGTGGCGCTTAGCGAACCATTTGTCGGCGAGGTGAGCGGTATCGTGACTTGTCATTGAGGCAGTCCTTGTTGGCGCCCGGCGACTCCCCTGCGTGGAGCTGGCCGCGGGGCGCGATGAGCCCAGTTGCGCGTTTGTCGTGTCTCGACTATAGAAACCTCAGAGCCGCCCGGCGAGGCATGCCGTGGCGGTTTGTATGCTTTTGATAAATCAGCGATTTCCGCAAAAAGCATCCCTTCGCAGGACCGGCGTCGTACGAGACGCCGAGAGTGTGGGTAGGCTCTTTACTGGTGGCGTGCGACTCCCGTTCCGGGAGCCGGCCGCACGCCACGTAGGAAAATTCCCGCACTTAAGGCCCGGAAACGGACTTCTCTTTTGAGGTCCGAAGACGGACCTGGGCACGCAGCGCCTTGAAGCTCGCCACAGTGTCTACGGACCGCCGGTCCGTGGCTGCGAGGCAGTTTCAATCCGCTCAGGCGCTGACACTTTGCACTTCGGACCCAACGGGTCCGTGGACGCAAAGCGGCCGCGCCAAGCGCGCCGTCTCCTACTGTCTGAGCTCCGCTCGGGTGGGCGAAGGGCCAGGACGTGATGCGCGCAAGCGCGAAACGTCCGACGCGGCCCGCGAGCGAGAATAAAGGACATAAGCAAAATGCCTAAAATGAAGACCAAGAGTGGCGCCAAAAAGCGCTTCAAGATGACGGCCTCCGGCAAAGTCAAAGCCGGACAGGCCGGAAAACGTCACGGCATGATCAAGCGGACGGCGAAGTTCGTCCAGAAGGCGCGCGGCACCGGGATCTTGAGTGAGTCCGACGCCAAGATCGTCAAGAAGTACATGCCGTACGCCCGCTAGCGCGGGCTCTTTGTTTCGCGCTTGCGACTCCCCTGCGGGGAGCCGGCCGCAAACGCAGGAGCACCGAGCTCGTCCCATCTTGAAGTTGCAAACATACTGAGGAGCATCCTCCCATGGCACGCGTCAAACGCGGCGTTACCGCCCACGCCAAGCATAAGAAAGTTCTCAAAGCCGCGAAGGGCTATTACGGCCGCCGCAAGAATACGATCCGCGTCGCCAAACAGGCGGTCGAGAAGGCGCAGCAATACGCCTACACCGGCCGCAAACTGAAGAAGCGGACGTTCCGCGCTTTGTGGATCCAGCGCATCAACGCCGGGTGCAGAGAGCACGGGCTGACCTACGGGCGCTTTATCAACGGCCTGACCAACCTCGGTGTCGATGTCGATCGCAAGATGCTGTCGGATATCGCCATCAAGGATCCGGAGGCCTTCAAGGCGCTGGTCGATAAGGCGGCGAAGGCTGCATCATCGCCGGTCGCCAAGAAGGACGCGGATAAGGCCAAGAAGGCGGCTTGATTGTTTGCGCTTCGGTCCTTTTTCGGCCCGGGCGGCTCCCCTCCGGGGAGCCAGCCGCCAGCGCGGGGTCGAGGCGATGTCTCCGCCAATAACCCCAATCAACAATGTCATCCTGGGCCTTGTGCCCAGGATCCATTGTGCCACAAGGTCCCGGCGTCGCGGCCGGTTCAAATGCGCTACGTCCCGGACTCGCTGACGAATGGATCCTCGGGACGAGCCCGAGGATGACAATTTTCGAGAGGCGCGACCTCCCATGACGACGTCGACCGACCTTTCCACGCTCGAAACCGAACTGCTGGGCGAGATTGCCGCTGCCGGTGATCTGGGAGCGATTGAGGCCGTGCGCGTCGCGGCGCTTGGCAAAAAGGGCCACGTCACTGAGCTGATGAGTAGGCTCGGCACGCTTGCCGTCGAAGACCGCAAGGCTTTCGGCCAAACGGTCAACACGTTGAAGGCCAAAGTCTCGGACGCGCTGGACGCGCGCAAAGCTGTGCTAGAGACCGCGGCTCTCGACGCGCGCCTGAAAACCGAACGCGCCGACGTCACGTTGCCGGTGCGCGCCGGTCCGCAGGCCGAGGGGCGTATTCATCCCGTCAGTCAGGTGCTCGATGAGGTCATCGAGATCTTCGCCGATATGGGGTTCGCGGTCGCGGAAGGCCCCGATATCGAAACCGACGCCATGAATTTCGATCGCCTCAATATTCCGGCCGAGCATCCGGCGCGCCAGGATCACGATACGTTTTATTTTTCGCCGTGTGTGGATGGGAAGCGGCTGCTCCTGCGCACGCATACGAGCCCGGTACAGATCCGCACGATGATGAGCCAGAAGCCGCCGATACGAATCATCGCGCCGGGCCGCGTCTATCGTTGCGACAGCGACCAAACGCATACGCCGATGTTTCACCAGATCGAAGGTCTCGTCATCGACGAGACGACGCACATGGGGCACCTCAAATGGGTGCTGCAGGAATTCTGCAAGGCGTTTTTTGAGGTCGACGACGTCAAGATGCGGTTCCGCGCCTCACACTTCCCGTTCACCGAGCCGTCAATGGAAGTCGACATCGGCGCCGAGGCGATCGGCAAGCCCGGGCAATGGCTCGAAATTTTGGGTTGCGGCATGGTGCATCCCAATGTGCTGCGCAACTGCGGGCTCGATCCGGAAAAGTACCAGGGTTTCGCCTTCGGCATGGGCTTAGACCGCTTGACGATGCTGAAATATGGCATCCCGGATTTGCGCGCGTTCTTCTCGGGCGATCTCAAATGGCTGCGCCACTACGGCTTCGGCGTGCTCGATGTGCCGACACTGGGTGGCGGGTTGTCGTCGTAGTGAAGCGCGCCTTCGCAGCTTAGCCGGTGCAATCCCCCTCCCCTCGACGGGGAGGGGCTAGGGGTGGGTGAGGACAAAAGTGGTGCTGTGTGGGATTGCCGCGATTTTTCAATGTCATCCCGGGGACAAGCCCCGGGATGACTTTGGTGGTAAAGCAGGAATGACGATCATGAGACCTGTTGCCCTGCGTCCCACGACCCCTAACCCCTCCCCGCGAGGGGGAGGGGAATCCCACCGCGCTTGGTGCAACAGCTGCGGCCAAACCGGCAATGAATTGAGTGACGAGAAATGAAATTCACACTCTCCTGGCTCAAGGATCATCTCGAGACGACGAAAAGCGTCGATGAGATCGCGGCAAAGCTGAACGCGATCGGACTCGAGGTCGAAAGCGTCGAGGACCCGGGCAAGACGCTTGGCGCGTTTACTATCGCGCGCATCGTCGACGCCAAAAAGCATCCCAACGCCGACAAGCTGCAGGTCGTGCAGGTCGAAGTCGCCAAAGGCGCTGCCCTGATGGACGTCGTGTGCGGCGCTCCGAATGCCCGCGCCGGCATGGTCGCTGTGTTTGCGCCGCTCGGGACGTACATTCCGGGTTCGAAAATCACGCTGGAAAAGAAACCGGTGCGCGGCGTCGTCTCGAACGGCATGATGTGTTCGGCGGCGGAGCTTGAGTTGTCCGGCGACAGCGACGGTATTCTCGATCTGCCGGCAGAGTGGGCGAGCAAGGTTGGAGAACGCTACATCGACGTGGCGGGCCTCAACGATCCCGTGTTCGAAGTGAAGCTGACGCCGAACCGGCCCGATTGTACCGGCGTGCGCGGCATCGCCCGCGATCTCGCGGCGGCGGGCATGGGCACGCTGAAGCCGGAACCAAAACTCGGCGCGGTTGAGGGCAAGGCTGAGTGCCCAATCGACATCAAACTTGAATTTTCGAATGAGACCGCGAGTGCCTGTCCGGTGTTCGCAGGGCGTCTCATCAAAGGTATAAAAAATGGCCCTTCGCCAGCGTGGATGTCCGGCCGCTTGAAGGCTGTGGGGCTGCGTCCGATCAACGCGCTTGTTGATGTGACGAATTATATATCGCTGGATCGCGGACGGCCGCTGCACGTCTATGACGCCGATAAGCTCAAAGGTCCGATCCGCGTCCGTCTTGGTAACAAGATCGAAAAGTTCTTAGGGCTAGATGGCAAGGAGCACACCGTCGATCAGACCATGTGCGTGATCGCGGACGACTCAGGCCCGCTTGGCTTCGGCGGCGTCATGGGCGGGGAAGCTTCCGGCTCAACCGACGCGACCAAAAACGTGTTCATTGAAAGCGCCTACTTCGATCCCGTGCGCACGGCGACGACGGGGCGCAAGGCCGGATTGCAGACGGATGCGCGCTACCGCTTCGAGCGCGGCGTCGATCCGGCGTCGGTGCGTCCAGGCCTCGATCTTGCGACCGACATGATTTTGAAGTTGTGCGGCGGCGAGCCGACAAAGGCGAAGATCGCGGGCAAGGAACCGATTGAAACCCGCGTAATCGCGTTTGATTTTGCGCGCGTCGAAAAGCTGACCGGCGTAAAAACTTCGCAAGCCGAGATCAAAACGATCCTCGAAGCGCTCGGCTGCAAGGTCGATGGCACATCGGCGGCGGCGAAGGTTTCGGTGCCAACGTGGCGGCCGGACATTCACGGGGCTGCAGACCTCGTTGAAGAAGTCGTGCGCATCGCCGGGCTCGATCGCATTCCGGCGACGGCCCTTCCGCGCATGCACGGTGTGACGCAGGCCGTGCTGACCGAGAAGCAGAAGCGGGCGCGGCGCACGCGACGGCTGTTAGCGTCCCGCGGCCTGACCGAAACCGTGACGTGGAGTTTCATCACCAAAGATCAGGCGACGCACTTCGGCGGCGGGTTGCCCGCGCTCGATCTCGCCAACCCGATCTCGTCCGAGCTGTCGTCGATGCGTCCGGGACTGCTGCCGGGACTGCTAACGGCCGTGACGCGCAACCGCAATCGCGGCACCGACGACGTGGCGCTGTTCGAGCTTGGTCAGGCCTATCGCGGCGACAAACCGGACGACCAATACATCAGCGCTGCCGGAGTCCGCGCTGGAACCGCGAAGCTCGCAGGCTCGGGACGGCATTGGAGCGGGGCTGCGAGCGGCGCCGACCTGTTCGACGTCAAGGCCGATGTGGTGGCGGCACTTGGCTCACTTGGCATTGATGCCGCAAAAGCGCAGATCACGCGCGACGCGCCGGCCTGGTATCACCCGGGCCGCTCGGCGACGCTGCGGCTCGGGCCGAAAACAATACTTGCGCATTTCGGTGACGTGCATCCGGTGACTTTGAAAGCGCTCGACGTCGCGGCGCCGGTTGCGGCGTTCGAGATCTTCCTTGACGCGCTGCCGCCCGAGAAAAAGAAATCACGCGCCAAATCTGCGCTGGCCGCGACCGACCTCCTGCCCGTCACCCGCGACTTCGCCTTCATTGCCGCCCGCGACGTTGCAGCGGGCGATGTCGTCCGGGCTGCGGCTGGTGCGGATAAGGCATTGATCCAGTCGGTGACAGTGTTTGACGTCTTCGAAGGCGGCACACTTGCCAGCGAGGGCAAGAAGTCTCTGGCGATCGAAGTCACCCTGCAGCCTGCGACCGAAACCCTCACCGATGCGGCGATCGACGCACTCGTGCAAAAGGTCATTGCGGAGGTAAAAAAGGCAACGGGGGCTGAGATTCGCGGATAGTCTCTCTCCTTATCGCCTCCACCGTGCAATGGCGTCGCGTACGCCCCCTTGACAGGTGACCCCATGAACGAAACGTCCTCAACACCTGGCGCGACGGCCGCCGCCGCACCCCTCGTGCTCGAACGCCAAGCGAACTTGCATCATATTGTGGTCGTCGGCGGTGGGGCGGGCGGGCTCGAACTTGCAACGCAGCTGGGCCACAAACTCGGTCGCAAAGGCAAAGCTCAGATCACGCTGGTTGATCGCGCGCGCACGCACATCTGGAAGCCACTCCTCCACGAGATCGCCGCCGGCAGCATGAATACCGGGCGCCACCAACTCGAGTATCAGGCGCAGGGCCACTGGCACGGCTTCAAGTTTCGCTATGGCGAAATGGTCGGTCTCGATCGGGCTCAAAAGCGCGTGCATCTCGCGGAAACTGTTGACGAGGACGGACGCCAGATCACGCCGGACCGGTGGTTGCCCTACGACACGCTGGTGATTGCGATCGGCAGCGTTTCGAACGCCTTCGGCACGCCCGGCGTCTACCAGAACGCAATCATGCTCGATACGCCCGAGCAGGCCGAGCGTTTCAACCGGCGGCTGCTGAACGCCTGCGTGCGGGCAAACTCGCAACCAGGGCCGGTGCGGCCGGGTCAGCTGCACGTAACCATCGTCGGGGCGGGGGCCACGGGCACCGAACTTTCAGCGGAGCTGCATTCGAGCTTGCGCGGCCTCGTTGCGTTCGGCCTCGACAAGATCAACCCCGAGAAGGACATCAAGATCACGCTGATCGAGGCAACGCCGCGCATCCTCTCGGCGTTGCCCGAGCGCATGTCGAAAGCGGTTTCTGACGTGCTACGCGGCCTCAAGGTCGACATCCGCACGAATTCTCTAGTGACGGAAGTGACGGCGGACGGTGTAAAACTGAGTGGTGGCGAGTTTATTCCCTCAGAGCTGGTGGTTTGGGCAGCGGGCGTCAAAGGCCCGGCCGTTTTAGCTGATCTCGATGGCTTAGAGGCCAGCAAGAGCAACATGCTGGTCGTCAAGCCGACGCTGCAGACCACTAAAGACGACGATGTGTTCGCGATTGGCGATTGCACCTATCTCATGCTGCCGGGCGAAAAATTGCCGCTGCCGCCGCGCGCGCAGACGGCGCACCAGCAGTCGTCGCATCTCGTGAAACAACTGCAGAGGCGCCTGAAAGGCGAGACGCAACTGGCCGATTTCAAGTATCTGGATTTCGGCTCGCTGGTGTCGCTCGGGCACTATTCGACGGTCGGCAACTTGATGGGCTTTATCTCCGGCAAGTCGATGCGCATCGAGGGCTGGTTTGCCAAGATGATGTACCGCTCGTTGTACAAGATGCATGAGATGGCGCTGCACGGACCGGTCAAGGTCGGCCTCGACACCGTGTCAAGGTTGTTGACGCGGCGCACCGAACCGCAGGTCAAGCTGCATTAGTTCGCCGTAAAGCAGAGGACTGAGCGATGGCCCACACGTTCATGACCGCCGATGGGCCGAAGCTGGTGCGGCACTGGGGCTACCGGCTGCAGGGGTCGAGCACGAGCGGGACGTCGTCAAAGCTCAGCGTTGGCCAGCTCAAAATGGCGCCGCACGACCTGATCGTCATGGATTTTTCCAAGGACGGGTCGGATGAAGGCGCGTTTACGCTGGCGCAGATCGAAAGCCTGAAAGGCCGCAAAAACGCCAATTCCGTCATTGTGTCATATATCGCGATCGGTGAAGCCTCTGACTATCGCGATCATTGGCAGGATGATTGGACGACCTATACCGGCAAGGATCAGCGCGCGGCCGGTGCGCTGTCCGGCAAGGCCCCGGCATGGTTGGGGGCCTGGAACGAGACCTGGCCGAATTCGCGCAAGGTGCGCTACTGGGATCCAGGCTGGCAGGCGGTCATTTTCAATAAAGACGGTACCGGGTGGCTGGATAAAATTATAGCTGCCGGTTTTGACGGCGCCTACCTCGACATCATCGACGGTTACTATCACTGGAGCTGCGTCGCCGATCGCGCGACGTGTCTCGACGGCGATCCCAAGACCGAACGCGACGCCGCCGCCCGCATGATCGACTTCGTGGTGGCGTTGGCCGCGCACGCACGCGAGACCAACCCGGAATTCCTCGTCATCCCGCAGAACGGTGCCTACATCATCGATGCGCTCGAAGACGAAGATCACCGGCGCCGCGACGCCTACCTCGACGCCATCAGCGCCATTGCCTGCGAAGACCTTTTCCATCGCGGCGATGCGCCGGAGAATAATGGCTTCAACCCGGACAAAGAGGCCATCGATGCGCTGGTTGCAGATTTTATCGACAGCGGTAAGCCGGTGCTCGCGGTTGATTACCTGAGCGAGCCGGAAAAGGTCGCGGCGTTCTACGCGGCCGCCGTCGCCAAGGGTTTCCTGCCCTACGCCGCGCCGTCGCGGGAATTGAGTAAGTTGGGCGCGCCGTATGATGGGTCGGCGGACGCGGTGGCTTAGCTCCGCCCGCGTAGCGCAGCTAACAGTTCCGGCGTCGGATAGCTGTCGGCGGGTAGGCTGAACTTCTGCTGCATGACTTTGACGGCTTTGCGCGTGCCGGCACCGAGTTTGCCGTCGGCGTCACCGACATCGAAGCCGCGCTTTTGCAGAAGCACCTGCAATTCCTTGGTCTGCTCGTAGCTCAGCGAGGCGATCGGCTGGCCATTACCACGGCCAAGGTACGGAGCGCCGGACATACGAGCGGCGAGATGCGCCGCGGTCGTGGCATAGGTCAGCGAATTGTTCCACTGCGTATAGATGCGGAAATTTTGATACGCGAGCAGGGCCGGGCCATTGCGGCCCATGGGCAGCATCAGCGAGGCTTTGAGGTTGCCGGCAGGTAGTTTGCCATTGACGCCCGTGACGCCCCACGCCGCCCACTGCGACAGAGGAAGTTCGACCGAGAGATCGGCCTGATCCCAAGGGAGTTCTTTCGTCAACCGCACTTCCTCGATCCACGGCTCATCGCGCCGCCAGCCGAGGGCCTGAATGAAATTCGCCGTCGAGCCGATGATATCGGGGATGTCGCGCATCAGATCGCGACGGCCATCCTGATCGTAGTCGAGGCCATAATTCAGGTAGTGCTGCGGCAGGAACTGCGTCTGGCCAAGCTCGCCGGCCCATGACCCGATCAGTTCGTCGGAACGAAGATAGCCGCGCTCGATGATCTGCATCGCCGCTTTCAATTCCTCGCGAAATAGCGCACCGCGGCGGCAGTCCCAGGCGAGCGTCAGCAACGAGCGCATCACGGGGAGATTGCCCATGCCGACGCCGAAGTCGCTTTCAAGGGCCCAGAAGCCGGTGATGACGGCGCCCGGTACGCCAAAGTCCTCTTCGGCGCGATCGAAGATCGCCTTGTGCTTTTGCAGATAGGTGCGGCCGGTCTGCTCGCGGCCCTTGTTGGCGAGCTTGCCGTAGAAATCGAGGAACGTCTGGGAAAAGAAGCTCTGCTTGCGGTCGCGCGAAATAATGCCGGGGTCCGGCGTCATGCCGCCGATCATGGCCTGGATGGTCGCGGGCTTGATGCCGTCGGCGAAGGCTTCCTTTTTGAAGTCCTCGATCCAGCGCGGGAATGGCACGGTGGTTTGGCAGTTGCGCGCGTTCGACGGCGGCGGTGGTGGCGGCGGAGCGGCCGGCTCGGCGCGGGCAATACTCAAGCTCGCACCGCCAAGGATCAAGACCACAGCGAGGGCTGGGGCAAACGAAAAAGCGCGCATGTATAGAAAACCCTCGGAACGTTGACCCTGTGGCCAGCACTTTGCCAGCGCGCGGCACTGCGTCAAGGGACTATGGCGGAGTTGAGGCTATGTGCAGGGCCACCCGGTGAGGTTGATGCAAAATTGGCCCCTCGGCCCGGTGTTGGGATCGTCCGGAGCCGATGGGAAAGCAGCGCTACGAATGGTCTCTAAAGGACAAGCGCTTTTGACCCGGAGCGGACTTTTACTTGAACGCAAGGGCCGCAATTGGAAAAGCACATGAGGCGCGTTTTTGGCGGCTCGTCCGGTCATGTCTGTTGGAAGCCGTTGCATCTTAACGTAAGCAGAGGTGTGCATCATCTGGGGACACGATGGCGAACCGGACCTATGGCATTTTACTGGTTACGTTGTCGGCCATTCTGTGGAGCACGGCGGGGCCGTTTGTCAGGATGGCCAATCTTGAATCCTGGACGCTGATTGGCTGGCGTTCGCTGTTCGCTTTTCTGACGCTTCTCGCTGTTGCCGCTTACGAACACCGCAACAATTTGGCTGGTGCTGTGGCCGGACTGGGTCCACCAGGCGCCATTGCGGTCGCCATCTCAGTCGTGTCGTCGATCGCTTACGTCTTCGCACTAAACCTGACGACCGTTGCCAATGTCATGATCGTGTATGCGGTGTTGCCGTTCATAGCCGCTCTCATCAGTTATTTCTGGATTGGCGAACGGCTGACGCTGCGACTGCTCGGCGCGGGGCTTGCCGCTTTTGCTGGCATCGCGATCATGGCCGGAGCTGCGGCATCGCCAAAAGATATCCTGGGCGTCATCGCAGCCTTCATCATGACTGCAACATTTGCCTCGCAGATCGTGCATACCAAGGTTCATCCCAATCTTGATTTGAACTTGGCTATGGCGCTTGCGGCCGGCACGTGCGGCCTCATTGCGTTGCCATTCATGGAGCCGGGTGTTCCGGCCCCCACCGCGCTGTTGGCATGCGCACTTTACGGCGGATTGACATCTGGCATCGCCTACGTTTTGGCGCTGAATGGCGGCCGCTACATCACGGCGGGCGAATCCGGATTTATCCAAATGCTGGATGTCGTACTAGGCCCCCTTCTGGTCTGGTTCTTTTTCACCGAACAGCCAGGCAGCACAGTGTTGATGGGTGGCGCCATCGTGCTCATCTCTGTCGGGTGGTATCTGTGGGCCGAGCATGGCCATCAAAATAATTCCGTGGCGCGCCGGACAGGATGACACTGCGAAATCGAGTCAACGGCAGCCCCTGTGCAGGTTTCTCGGACGCCGGCATAACGCAGCCAGCGGCGATCTTCGGCGACCGGCGTCGGAGAAGCGCCAAGGCACGAAATCGCGGTCGGTGGGGCACGAAGGTGCGGCTGGCTCTATGGCGATTTGAGCTCAGGCC
>JANNEP010000026.1:0-99123 GCA_031378895.1 Hyphomicrobium sp. | reverse complement strand
CCCCACCCCTCTCCCCATTCCAAGCGCAGAGGACTGGGGAGAGGGAGATGCATGCGTCTGTTGTTTCTCGGCGATATCGTCGGCCGCTCGGGCCGTACCGCCGCCTGCGAAGCTTTGCCGGGGCTGATCTCGCGCTACGCTCTCGACTTCGTCATCATCAACGGTGAGAACGCGGCCGGTGGCTTTGGCATCACGGAAGCGATCCTGAATGAATTGCTCGACGCTGGCGCCGACTGCGTGACGCTCGGCAATCATGCGTTCGACCAGAAGGACACGCTCGTCTACATCGAGCGCCATGACCGGCTCGTCAGGCCGTTGAATTTTCCCAAAGGCACGCCCGGCAAAGGTGCCGTGATGCTGAAAGCCAAGAACGGTGCCGATGTGCTGGTCATCAACGCCATGGGCCGGGTGTTCATGACCGAACTCGATTGCCCGTTCCGCGCCATCGACAACGAGATCACCGCCTGCAAGCTCAAAACCGGCGCCGACGTCATCTTCGTTGATTTCCACGCCGAGGCGACGAGCGAGAAACAGGCGCTCGGGCATTTCCTCGACGGCCGCGTCAGCGCCGTCGTTGGCACGCACACGCATACGCCGACCAGTGATCATCGCGTGCTGCCGGGCGGCACGGCCTACATGTCGGACGCGGGGATGTGCGGCGACTACAACTCGGTGCTCGGCATGGACAGCGACGAGCCGGTCAACCGCTTTCTGACCAAGATCCCGCGCGGCCGCTTCGAGCCGGCGCTGGGGCCGGGCACGCTGTCCGGGTTCGCGATTGAGATCGACGACAAAACCGGATTGGCATGCCGCGTTGCAGCGCTGCGTCAGGGGCCGCATCTCGAACCTGCAGCGCCCGGCTTTTGGGTCGTATGAGGCAGCTTGACCGCTGGCTGCTGTGCCGTGACATATGACTTGGAAAACCAACAACCCTGCGGACGCACCCATGGCCGGCCATTCCCAATACAAAAACATCATGCATCGCAAGGGCAAGCAGGACGCCATGCGCGCCAAGCTGTTTGCCAAGTTCGCCCGCGAAATAACTGTCGCCGCCAAGACCGGCACGCCCGACCCCGCCATGAACTCGCGCCTGCGCCTTGCCATTCAGGAAGCGCGAGCCGAAAATATGCCCAAGGACAATATCGAACGGGCGATCAAAAAAGCCGCCGGTAACGACACAGCCAACTACGAGACTGTCCGCTACGAGGGCTACGGTCCAGGCGGCGTCGCCATCATCGCCGAAGCCCTGACCGACAATCGCAACCGCACGGGGGGCGCGGTGCGCTCGGTGTTCACGAAGTATGACGGCAATCTCGGCTCGACAGGCTCGGTCAGCCACATGTTCACGCACGCCGGCGAGATTATTTACAAAGCCAATAAGGCCTCCGCCGAAGCCATGCTCGAAGCGGGGATAGAGGCCGGTGCCGACGATGTGGTCTCGGACGCCATCGGCCACGTCATCATCTGTCCATTCGAAAGCCTGAGCGCAGTCGCGGCCGCACTCGAAGCCAAGCTCGGCGACGCCCAAAGCGTCAAGACCGTGTGGAAACCGAACCTGACGACGCAGGTCGATCAAGACAACGCCGAGACGATCATGAAATTGATCGCCGCCCTCGATGACGACGAGGATGTGCAGAACGTCTATGCCAATTTTGAGGTTTCGGAAGAGGTCATGAAGAAGCTTACGGCGGCATGAGACGCTGGTCTTGCCGTTTTCGTCCGTGCGTTAAGTCTTGATTAAGGCTGAGATTAAAAATGCTGGCTCTGCCGCAAGGCAGCCCTCACGTACATATGGTATCAATCAAACTCAAAGTTATCGCGGATGCGGTTTACAAGTCATGGCACGTCACGGCTCACAAACGTTTGAAGCCTATACGCGCAATTTGCGGCGCATCTATTGGGCTGAGTTCATCGATTCCCAGATGCGCGCGACACGGCCTGAGCAATTTCGTGCGTCCCTCGTGGTGCCAGCGCTGCCCGAAACCGGCGACCTGACCACCGCCTTCGATTATCACCGGCACCGCACCGGCCTCAGTGACTGAGGTCAGACATAGAAGACGCCGAGCACCGCTGTTACCAAGCCAGCCATCACGAGAATGAACCCGGTCACGCCAAACAGCTGTGACAGGGAATGGCGGATGCCGTAGCTCGCGATCTTTTTGGCCTTTCCCGTGCCACCCTGAGCGCCTTTGATAGTGTCGATTTTAGCGCGGATTTCAGGGGGCATATTGGGGCGGCCGCGCCTGGCGACCGCATCGATTGCAACGCCGACGGTGGCGTCCCGGATGGCGGACGCCACGTTGTTGCGGCTGGCCCAGCGGATCATCCAGACGCCGATGAGGGCGACGGCAAGCCCGAGGACCAGCCAGGTGGGGTGGGCAATGGTTGGCATCTAGTGCCGGTGCCTCGCTATAACATCGTGCGCGATCATACTGTTAGAGTGCGCCCGCATGTGCCACGATCGTAGCACGCCGGGCGATGCGGTCACTACGCCTATCTCTTGTGCATGTCGCGTCGCCACACGCCGGCCACGGATCGGCCGCCGCCGTCCGGCGTTTGACAGATGCCTGCCAGCGAAAAACAGTTGTATGCTGACCCACGAACTGCGCTGCGGCGGGAGGGTTCGATGGCGAGCGACGGGTCTTTGGACGCGGAACGCCCGCGTCGTGTCGGGTTGGTCGTCGTCCATGGCGTTGGCGAGACCGAGCCGGGGTATTGCACCAATACCCTGCTCGACACGCTATCCGCGACGGTCCCAGCATACAAGATCTATGCGTTCAGTGAATATTGGCGCCTCGGCGAACAGCCTCCAGCTTCGGATGAACAGCAACCGTCTTCGCCGGCGCTAAGCTTTCCAGCGGTTCTCCGCCACGGTTCGCACGCGAATGGCACCGGGCTAACAGCCTTAGAGCTGCATTGGGCGGACCTGACAAACATTCAAGCCGGCCGCGTCAATACACTTCTCGGGTTGTTCCGTGTCATTTTCGAGTCTCATCACCTCGTGCACGCCATGCTGGATAGGGGCCGTAGCGTAACGGCGTGGATCCTACGCAAAATATTATGGGTCGCGGGGTGGATGCTGCGCGGACCCATCGCCGCGCTCACGATCACGACGTCGGCCTATTGCTCGCTGCTGCTGTTCGCGCCGGGCGGGGACGTCTTAGCCAACCACTACCCGGGGCAGAGTTTTGCCGGCGTGCAGCTCGTCCTTTTCGCGACAGCCGTTTATTTCTTGTACCGGATCATCCAGAACCAGGACATCACCTGGTACGACAGCGTATTCTGGCTGGCGTTGACCACCGCGATGCTGATGGTTTTGAATGCGCTGGGATTGTTGTTTCCGTACATCGATCTGTTTCCTCCATTGAACGAAAAATTCTTCGCCAATTTCTTTGACTGGGTCTTGCGCTTGCTGAACGGCCTAACGCCGGCAGTCTCGCCCGAGCAGCCCGTGTTGGGCTGCGCCAGCCCCGTCAATGGCGCGGCGAACCTCGGCGCTTGCTACGTCAACGGCCTCTATAAGCTCATAATCTGGGGCTGGCGTGTATGGGGAGGGCTGCTTTTATTCTGCACTGCGATCCTGTTTTTTGCGATGTGGCGTGCGCGCAAGACAAGCGAGAGATCGGCAGTTGCGTCGATCTCGACCAGCGTCGGGATTCTCATCCTGCAATTTATGCTATGGACGACCGTCGTCGTGACGCTGCTTTATCCGATGCTCAATCGTGCTGAGACCAATGCCGCGCTGCATAAATTGGCGCCGCTTCTCGACGACCAGGTGTTCAAAAAGCAATATGACGCTGACGGCAAAATCTCTCAGCTTATCAAAGTCCCTGATGTCGCCGCGGACTGGATCGAGCGGTTCAAGTTCATCTATGTCTTGGCGGCATCAGTCGTTTTGGTGTTCCTCGCTGCGGCCTGGGTCTTGATGCGCTACAGGCGCGCTCTTGCGCGCTCCGGCCTCGGAGAACTCGAACGCACCGCCCGGCGAATGCCGCCGCTGTTGTTTAATTCGAAACTTGTAGCCCTGCTGATTATCGCATTCCTTGGTGTGATCGTGCTCGTCTTCAATCAAGCTGACTATGAAAAGATCGAGAGCTTCGTCCGTTTCCGTAGTGTCCTCCTGCCTGTTGCGGCGTTCATTGCGCTGGTGACGCCGATGTTTTTCGGGCACAGGATCGCCAACGTCGTCCACATCGCCCGCGATCTGATCGATCATCATTATCTTCCGAGCATCGAAACGGCGACGTACTTTTCGAAGGCGGCGTTCCGCGTCCGTGGTGTCCGGCCGCGGCGCGCCCGCATTCAGGGACGTCTTGTCACGCTGCTCGATACGTTCGTCGAAAAGGAAAAGTTCGACGATTTAATTTTCGTCGCCCATAGCCAGGGCTCGATCGTCGCCTACGACTACTTGCTCAATGCGGCGCCGGAGTTCAAGGAGCTCGGCGGCGCAACGCCATCGCTGCTGACTTTTGGATCGCCGCTCGGCCCGATCTACCAGAAGTATTTTCACGAGTACGCGGCAAAACATCCGGTGCCTGACGAGCTCGAAGCGCGGCTGAGATGCTGGGTCAATCTCTACCGTGTCGATGACTACATCGGCGGCCGGGCGCATCCGCCCGAGGGGCTCAAAATCGACAATCGTGTCATGCCGCCCGGAGGCCACATGTACTACTGGAGCGAAGCCGATGTGGCACGGGCGCTCGATCAGATCATCCAGCGTGCAGGGCCGCCGATGACCACAGGCCTGACCACAGGCCTAGCAACAGGTCTGACCACAAGCCTGGCCACGGCTGCACCTGGCTCCGAACCGGCCTACGTTCATGCTATGCGGGGGACATGATCTCGCGAACGATTCGTATCCTTGGCCTTGATCCGGGGCTGCGCCGCACCGGCTGGGGCGTCGTCGATAGCGACGGCGTGCGGCTCGTCTACGTTGCGTCGGGGTGCATCGCTGTGCCAACAAACGACGACTTGGCCTACCGCTTGCGGGCGCTGTTCGAGGGCGTCTCGGGCGTGATCGCCAGCTTCAAGCCGCAGGAAGCCGCCGTCGAAGAAACCTTCGTCAACGAAAACCCGCGCTCGACGCTGAAGCTCGGCCAGGCCCGTGGCGTCGTGCTGCTGGCGCCCGCACTGTCGGGATTGAAGATTGCCGAATACACACCCAACCTGATCAAAAAATCGGTGACGGGTGCGGGCCACGCCGAGAAACATCAGATCCAGGCCATGATCGGATTTCTGTTGCCGAAAGCCAAATTCGACAGCGCCGACGAAGCCGACGCGCTAGCAATAGCCATCTGTCACGCCAACCACCGCGGTAGCGCCGCCGCGATTGCCGCCGCGCAAATCAAAAAGGTGGCGCGGGCATGATCGGCAAACTGCGCGGCAAGGTCGATGCGGTCGGCGAGAGCATTCTCATCATCGACGTCAACGGCGTCGGCTACGAGGTCCAAGCGTCGTCGCGGACGCTGCGCAACATCAAAGCCGGCGACGAGGTTTCGCTGACCATCGACACGCACGTGCGCGAGGATGCCATCCGGCTGTTCGGCTTCCAGAGCGAATTGGAGCGCAGCTGGTTTCGGACGCTGCAAACCATCCAGGGTGTCGGCTCCAAGGTTGCGCTGGCCGTCCTCGGCATTATGGCGCCGCAGGATCTGGCCAACGCCATCGCCTTGCAGAATTTTGCCGCCGTCGAAGAGACGCCGGGCGTCGGCAAGAAGTTGGCGCAGCGCATTGTTCTGGAGTTGAAAGACAAAGCCCCGGCGCTGTCGATCGCGGGCTTACACTTGCCCGTCTCAAGCGGCGGCTCGGCGTCAAACTCAGTTACCAATCACGCCGCTGCCGAAGCCATGTCGGCGCTGACCAATCTCGGCTACAACCCGTCGCAAGCCTCCGCCGCCGTGGCCGCGGCGATGAAAGAGCTGGGCGACAGCGCCGATACGACCAAGCTCATCAAGCGCGGCTTGAAGGAACTGGCGCGGTAATTTCAGGAACCGGCAGCCATGCAAATTTATGTCGATGCTGATGCCTGTCCCGTCAAAGACGAGGCGCTGAAAGTTGCCGAGCGCCACGGGCTCAGCCTCCACTACGTCTCGAATGCGTGGATGCGGCTGCCCGGCAGCCCGCTCGTCAAACGCGTCGTCGTGCAGGAAGGCCCGGACGCTGCCGACGATTGGATCGCGGACCGCATCGAACCCGGCGACATCTGCGTCACACAAGACATTCCGCTCGCCAGCCGCTGCTTGAAAAAGGGCGCCTGCGCGATTGGCAATACCGGCAAGCCGTTCACCGAGGCGGCCATCGGCATGGCGCTGGCCATGCGCGAACTCTCCCAGCACTTGCGCGAAACCGGTGAATGCCGTGGCTTCAATGCCGCCTTTACAAAACAAGACCGCTCACGTTTTTTGCAAGCGCTGGAAGAAGCTGTGCAGGCGGGCAAGCGTGGTCAGCGGTGAACGGGGTATTCCCCCTCTCCCCATTTCTGCACTTAAATGGGGAGAGGGCCATGCTGGAAGCATGTCGTCGACATGACGTGAGGGGCGGCCGCTTGCGCCGTTGGTGTTGCCGCCCCTCACCCTAGCCCTCTCCCCGTTCGCGCTATAGACCCCGACGGGGAGAGGGGATTGACGCGGCGACGATTTCAACGATCGGGATGACAACAGTGTTGGTTGAAGCAGTGGGGCAAACATGGACGGCGTAACGAACGCGCAGCGGGCACTTTGGATGGTGCTGATCACATCGCTTGCAGCCCCGTTCTTTGCCAGCCTGATCGTCGTTGCGTTGATGCTCGCAAGCCCGGCGTTTGATTTTGCTCTTCCACCGCACGGCGAAACCCTTTTGGCCGAGGTCGCCGCCGGTGTCTTTATCTGGAGCTCATTTCCTGCAACGTTTGCTGGGCTCGCGTTGGCGCCGTTCGTACTGCAGGCAGGCACCTATGACTGGTTGCATGCAGCGGTTTGTGGAACAACCGCCTTTGCCGCCGCCGTGATCATATGGCCGTTCCCAGCGGGATCAGCGCTGCCGTATCTCGCGTTCCTCGCAGGGCTGATCGCCATCGGCATGCGGGCAATACTGATCCATGGCCGGATTTTGCGGCGTTAAGCTTATCGAGCCGGGACTTCGTTAGCGGAACATTAACGGTCCTCAGCGCACACTCCGTCCGCGGAGGGCGTGATCATCAGCAGCAGGACGGTTTCAATGGAAGGCGGGTTCGGACGGCGTACGGCGATCTCGAAGTCAGCCTCCGCGTATGCCATAGCGCGTTCGGATGGCGATAAGCGCTTTGCACCCCGGCGCGCAAGCCAGACACACGCACAAATCTATTTCGACGGCACGGCATCGTCGGTTCCTTGCCTGATCCGCGACATGTCGACGACGGGCGCCCGGCTCGAACTCAGGGACGGCTGGGACAATCCTTTCAAGTCGGAAGCCAGCCAAATGGAGCGCATCAAGCTGGTCGTGCGCATGGACCGGGTGATGTATGAATGCCGCATCGTGCGCCGCGCGGAGACCGAACTTGGCGTCAAATTCGTCGCCGCGCCGAAGCCGATGACCAAGGTCGTGCGCTAAATCTCCAAGTCTTTTCGTGTGCATTTGCGGCCCGGCCGCCGCCGCGCTTGACGCCTCGCGCGAATACCCTCACGAACAAATCATGACCGACCGGCCAGCGCCAGACAGGCTTTTGACCAGCGCCCGCAAGGAGGCCGACGCCTATGAGGCGACGATCCGCCCGCAATCGCTCGACGAGTTCATCGGGCAGGAGCAGGCGCGGGCCAACTTGCGGGTGTTCATCCAGGCCGCGAAAGCCAGAGGCGATGCCCTCGATCATGTGCTGTTTGCCGGTCCGCCCGGTCTCGGCAAGACGACGCTGGCGCAGATCATGGCCAAGGAACTCGGCGTCGGCTTCCGGGCGACGTCAGGCCCGGTGATCTCAAAAGCCGGTGATCTGGCAGCACTGCTGACCAACCTCGAAGAGCGCGACGTGCTGTTCATCGATGAGATCCATCGCCTGAACCCGGCCATCGAAGAGATCCTCTATCCGGCGATGGAGGACTATCAACTCGACCTGATGATCGGCGAGGGGCCGGCGGCCCGCTCGGTGCGCATCGATCTGCCGCAATTCACCCTCATCGGCGCGACGACGCGGGCGGGGCTGCTCACCAACCCGCTGCGTGATCGCTTCGGCATTCCGATCCGGCTTAATTTTTATACCAACGAGGAACTCGAACGCGTGGTGTCGCGTGGTGCGCGTGTGCTTGGCGCACCGCTGGCGGTGGATGGAGCCCGCGAAATCGCCAAGCGCTCGCGTGGCACGCCGCGCATTGCCGGGCGGCTGTTGCGCCGCGTGCGCGATTTTGCTGCCGTCGACGGCGCCGCCATGATCAACGCCGCCGTCGCCGACAAAGCCCTGCGCATGCTCGAGGTCGATCACGCGGGGCTCGACGCCCTCGATCACCGCTATCTCGGCTGCATTGCCAAAAACTACGACGGCGGCCCGGTCGGCATCGAGACGCTGGCTGCGGCCCTCTCGGAACCGCGCGACGCGCTCGAAGACATCGTCGAACCGTATCTTCTGCAGCAGGGTTTCATCGGCCGCACCCCGCGCGGGCGGGTCCTGACGCTCAAAGCCTATCGCCATCTCGGGCTTTCTGGGCCGGCGCGAACGGCATCGCCCGAACTGCCGATTTTCGATGATGAAGAAAACGGGGAGGGGACTTGATGCTGTTAGGGAGGTCAAAGTCTCTCCGCTGTCATCCTAGGCACAAGGCCTAGGATGACACGGTTAGACGGCAGGCATTCACGCTTTTGCCAGCATTCGCATTTCAATATGCCAACACACAGCGACGACGTGAGGGAAAAGAAGCTTGCTGTCACGACGCGACATTTTGAAAGCGCTGGGGCTCATGGGCTTCAGCGGCTCGGCGTTTGGCGGTTACGCCGTGGCGTCGAGCTTCCGCCAATCCGTGACGCGGTACGCCCTGACGCCGCCGGGCTGGACGCCGGGCTTGAACCTGCGTCTCGCCATCCTCGCCGATATGCACATCTGCGAGCCGTGGATGTCGCTGGAGCGCGTCGAGGAGATTGTCGCGCAGACGAACGGCCTCGGCGCCGATGCCATTTTGCTGCTCGGCGATTATGTCGTCGGCCATCGCCTGGGTAAATATTCAACACCCGTACCGGTTGGCGCATGGGCGACGCCGCTGGCCAAGCTCAAAGCCCCTCTCGGCGTCCACGCGGTCCTCGGCAATCATGATTGGTGGGACGAAATCGAGGTGCAGCAGCGCCGGGCCGGACCGACACGCGCGGGCTTGGCGCTCGAAGCCGTCGGCATTCCCGTCTACGAGAACACGGCCGTGCGGCTCGAGAAGGATGGCCATCCGTTCTGGCTAGCTGGCCTCGGCGACCAGTGGGCGTTCTGGCCGAGGAGCGAAGACTATGAGAGCTTCAAGATGACCGGCAAAAAAAACTACACCGGCGTCGATGATCTGCCCGGCACGCTTCGGCAAGTGACCGGCGACGCGCCGGTGATCCTGATGGCGCACGAACCGGATATTTTCCCGAAGGTGCCGCCGCGTGTTTCGCTGACGCTGTCGGGGCACACCCACGGGGGCCAGGTGCGGCTGTTTGGCTATTCGCCGATCGTGCCGTCGCGCTTTGGCAACCGCTATGCCTATGGGCACATCGTCGAGGAGCAGCGTGACATGATCGTCTCAGGCGGATTGGGCTGTTCGGCGCTGCCGGTGCGGTTCGGCAGCCCGCCTGAGATTGTTGTGGTAGAATTGGGCGGCGGAGGCGTGGCGTGACCCCCAGCAACTGGCCTGATCTCGCGGGCCGCATCATGCGCGACGAGGCGGGTCAGCTTCACGTGCTCCCTGTTCGGATTTACTTCGAGGATACGGACGCCGGCGGCGTCGTCTATCATGCGTCGTATGTGCGGTTTTGCGAGCGCGGCCGGACAGACTTCCTCCGCCTGCTCGGCACCAACGCTCGTGGCATGATCGACGGCCGGCCGCCGGGATCAGAGGCCAGCCGCGAGCCGGCCGCCTTCGTCGTGCGCCGGATGAATTGTGATTTCCTGCGGCCTGCCCGCATGGATGACCTGCTCGAAGTTGAAACGCGGGTCAAAGACCTCGGCGGCGCCAGTGTGACGCTGCTGCAAACGATCACCGCCCAGTCAAAACGCATTTTCGAAGCCGAGGTGACGGTCGTGCTGGTGTCGATGTCGGGCAAGCCGCTGCGCCTCAGCGACGCCGTCCGCAGCGCATTTATGGCGCATCAGAACCCTGGATGACTGCATGGCCGCCGGGAGAGGCTGCTTCGCGGCCAATTCCGGTGGATAAACCGAGCCGTGTGGCGTCAAAGCCAGCGCAGTTAAGCCCTTGTTTTGTCATATTGCACAGCGAAAAGCTCAAGGTAAGCACAGCACGCCCATGGGTTTGCTCGAGGGACTACCATAGGTATCGCCAGAGTATGGCCAGACCGGTCGCTGCGGTCGGCGCTGGGTCGCGTCCCGCGACGGTGTTGGCGGTCATTGGCCGCGCGCCCGCCGCCTTTGCCTGCGATGCGTTGCGCGTCTGACTTCAACGATGCCGGCGACGCTGGCGCTACCTGGATGGACCGATGAACCCCGCTGACGTTGCCCAAAGTGTCGTTGCTCCGGTCAGTGCGGGCGGGTTCTCGTTTATCGAATTGTTTATACAGGCCCACCCCGTCGTCCAAATCGTCATGGTCGGGCTTGGACTGGCGTCGGTCTGGTCGTGGGCCATTATTGTCGAGAAGTTGTTCGCGTTTCGCCGCGCCCGCGCCGAGAGCGACACGTTTGAACAACTGTTCTGGTCCGGGCAGTCGCTCGATGAACTCTACGCCGGCTTATCGCGCGGCCGCACCATCACAATGGCGGCGCTTTTTGTGGCGGCCATGCGCGAATGGAAGCGCTCGGTTGAAGGCAATATCCGGGCGCTCGGCGGTATTCAGCTGCGCGTTGAAAAGGTCATGGACGTCACCATCAGCCGCGAGATGGAACGGCTCGACCGCCGCCTGCTGTTTTTAGCTACCGTTGGGTCGACGGCGCCGTTCGTCGGATTGTTCGGCACGGTGTGGGGCATCATGACCAGCTTCCAGTCGATTGCGATTTCGAAAAATACCAACCTCGCGGTTGTCGCGCCCGGCATTGCGGAGGCCTTGTTTGCAACCGCGCTGGGCCTGGTCGCGGCCATTCCGGCGGTCGTGTTCTACAACAAGTTTTCAGCCGACAGCTCGGCGATTTCGCAGCGGCTGTATGCGTTTTCCGATGAATTCGCGGCGATCGTGTCGCGCCAGATCGACGTCAGGAACTGACCGCCATGGGAGCAAGCCTCAAAGCAGGTGGTGGCGGCAGGGGCCGGAGACGGCGCGCGCGGCATGCGCCGATGAGCGAGATCAACGTCACACCGATGGTCGACGTCATGCTCGTGCTGCTGATCATTTTCATGGTCGCGGCGCCGTTGCTGCAAACCGGTGTCGACGTCGAGTTGCCTGAGGCCAAGGGACAGACGTTGCCGCAGCCCAAGCAAGCGCCCTTGCAAGTCATCGTCAAAGCCAACGGCGACACTTTAATCGGCGAGACAAATGTGCCGCTTGACGAGATCGCCCCGAAGCTGAAAGCGATCGCCAAGAACGGTTTCGATGACGTGATTTACGTGAGTGCCGACAAAAGTGTCGCCTACGGCGTCGTGATGCGCGTCATGGGCCGCATCCAGAGCGGCGGCTTCCACAAGCTCGCGTTCGTCGCCAACGAGGAGAAGGGGGGCTAGCGGCCGTGCCGTTCGGGCTTCTCATATCGTTTGCCTGTCACGCGGCGCTGATTGCGTGGGCGTTCTTGTCCATGCGTGCCGTGCCGCAGCTGCCAACGCTCGACACGCCGGCGATTTCGGCTGAGATCATCACGCCGTCGGAATTCCTGCGCCTGAAGCAGGGCAGCGAGGACGCGAAAAACCTTGAGACCAAGGCCAAGGAAGACCCCAAGCCCGACGATTCCAAAAACGATACCAAGAAGCCGGACAACGCCCCGCCGCCGCCTCCGCCACCGCAGGAGGTCGCCAAGTTAGAGCCACCGCCGCCGCCGGAACCTCCGGCAGTAACGCCGCCAAAGGTTGAGCCGGAACCGCCGCCGCCAGACCCTGTACCAGTACCCGCTGCCGGGCCGACGCCGGACGAGCAGAAACTGCTTGAGCAAAAGATAGAAGAGCAGCGCAAGGCCGATGAAGCCAAGAAGAAGGCCGAGGACGACGCCAAGAAAAAAGCCGAGGACGAGGCCAAGAAAAAGAAACTCGCCGAGGATTTGAAAAAGAAAAAGCTCGCGGAGGCCAAAAAGAAAGCCGACGAAGCCAAGAAGAAATTCGACCCCAATGCCCTGGCCAACCTGATTGATAAGGCGCCTGAAGATGCGCAACAAAAGGCGCTGATCGACAAGGATCCAAACAAGAAGGGTCAGCAGGCGGCGGGCACCAGCCAGACCGCGACGGCGACCGGCAAGGAAGCCGGGTCCGCGACCGGCACCGACACCGTGCTGTCGGCGCGTGAGCAGGATTTGCTCAAGGGTGTGATCAAGAGCCAGCTTGCCAGCTGTTGGCGTTTGCCGGGCGCAGGCGGTGGTACGGAGACGCCGGTCGTGACCCTGCGCTGGAAACTGCGGCCTGATGGCGGCCTCGACGGCGAACCATCCGTCAAGAGCGCCCCGGCGGACGCCTTAGGCCAAGCCGCCGCCGATGCCGCGCTGCGGGCTGTGCGGGGTTGCCAGCCGTTTCGCCTGCCGCCCGAAAGTTACGAGGGCTGGAAGGACATAGAATGGGTCTTTGACCCGCGGCAAATGCTGTAGATGCTGTTATCGCCCAACAGTTGCTTCATTCGCCCGCGAAACGAGGTGACACTGCAAGCCTGTCGAATCACCGCTCTTCACACATCGAGATGCACCGTATGATGGCTTCGAGGGTTCCACGTTTCGCGCGCCAGAGTCGCTCGCGTGAGAGTCTCTCGCGCCAGAGCCTTGCGCGTCAGTGTTTGGGAGCCGTGGTGCTGGCACTCTGCGCGGCATTGGTGATGGCACCGGCCGCGCAGGCTCAGCTGCAGGGTACGCAGACCCAGGGAACCATAGCTCCCATCCCCGTCGCGGTGCCGCTGTTCCTTGGCGATGATCCCAAGCTCGCGGGCGACATTGCCGATGTCGTGCAGGCCGACCTCGAGCGCTCGGGGCTGTTCCAGCCGCTGGATCGTGCGTCCTTCCTCGAACAAATCCGCGACGTCAACGCGGCACCGCGGTTCCCCGACTGGCGCAGCATTCGCGCCGATGCTCTTGTCGCCGGCCGCGTTATCAAAGGTGCCGACGGCAAGGTCGGCGCCGAGTTTCGTTTGTGGGATGTCGCGTCGGGAAAGCAGCTCGCGGGGCAGCGCTTTTCAACGGCTGCGCAAAACTGGCGGCGCATCGGGCATTTGATTGCCGATCAGGTTTATGAGCGTTTGACGGGCGAAAAGGGCTACTTCGACACCCGCGTCGTCTACATCGACGAGACCGGACCCAAAGAAAAACGCGTCAAGCGCCTCGCCATCATGGATCAGGACGGCGCCAACGTCCGCCTTCTCAGCCAAGGCCAGGAGATCGTACTGACGCCGAGGTTCTCGCCGACGAGCCAAGAAATAACCTACATGTCGTACACCCGCGACCAGCCCAAGGTTTTCATCATGAACCTCGAGACTGGGCAGCGCGAACTCGTCGGCGATTTTCCCAACATGACGTTTGCGCCGCGATTTTCCCCCGACGGCCAGCGCGTGGTGATGAGTCTCGGCACGCCCGACGGATCGAGCAGCATTTACGAAATGGATCTGCGCACGCGCCAATCGCGCCGCATCACGCAGGGCAGCAGCATCGACACGGGGCCGAGCTATTCGCCCGACGGCCGCCAGATCGTGTTTGAGAGCGATCGTGAGGGGTCTCAGCAACTCTACGTCATGAATTCGGATGGCTCCGGCGTGCGCCGCTTGTCGGCAGCCGAGGGCCGTTACTCGACGCCGGTGTGGTCACCGCGGGGCGACTATATCGCCTTCACAAAACAGTCCAGCGGCCGGTTTTTGATCGGCGTCATGAAGCCGGATGGCACGGGCGAGCGCGTGCTGACCGAGGGTTACCACAATGAGGGACCCACCTGGGCGCCCAATGGCCGGGTTCTGATGTTCTTTCGCGAATCTCAAGGCGGCAACGGCGGTCCGCGGATTCATTCCGTCGATCTGACCGGCTATAACGAGCGCCAGGTGGCGACGCCGGCCTTCGGCTCCGACCCGGCTTGGTCTCCGTTGTTGAATTAAGGTGTTGTTTACGGATCGCTGATTTGAGCCCTGCCAATGCCCTGCGGGCTCTGGATATAATTTATATATACCAATGTGTTGCGCCTCTATTTTGCGCGCCGCAATGGCCGCCGGAGCGGACCTGACACGGCGTTGCATTTTCGCATCTATGGCTCTGCAAAACTTGGGGATTCACGCCTCTGTTCTTGCTCGAAGCCTCCAGGCTCGGTACCCAAAGATACGGCTTTTGCCGGAATCGTATCAGGAGATATGACCATGCAGGGTGTTAAGGGGCTGATCGTTCTGTCAGCGGTGATTGCTGCGGTTGCGCTTGGCGCATGCCGTCGCGAAGTTGAGCATACGCCGATGAAACTCGGCGCAGATGTCCCGGCTACCGAGCAGGTCGCTCGCTAACCTAGGGCGCAAGCCCGGGACAACACAAGGAGACTGATCTATGAAGGGCGCAATCGTTCTCGCCACCGTTATCGCAGCTGTTGCTCTTGGCGCATGCCGTAAAGAAGTTGAGCACACTCCGATGAAGCTCGGCGCGGATGCTCCGGCTGTGGAAGTTGCTCGCTAAGAGCTGCTTCGTTAAGTCGGCTTCATTCCGATCTAACATCAAGACCGAGTTGTTGGCGATCAGCTCGCCACCATCTCGGTCTTGAGCTTTTTTAGGGGTCCGCTTGCGGCACTCTCCTTTACCCACTATCGGCAGCCGCATTGGAGCCCTCATATCGATCGTGCTGCCCAAACGCGGACAGTGACGTTCGCATGCGTCATTGCCGCCCGGAAAATTGCCGCCCGGAAAAACTGTACTGCCGGGGCTGAGTGGTGTCGCGGGTGGCCGAATCACCAAATCCAGCCGATAAACAATCAGCTACGCCTCGTGGCATGACTAACGGCCACATTTTCGGCGGATCGGCGCTCTACACGCAATTCAATAGTCAAGTTTTCGGGTTGTGAGGCGAGGCACTTGGTGCCGCCCGCGGCCAAGCGAAGGGGAAACAAGGATGCTGGCCTATATCGCGCGACGCAGATGGTTGCGCCTCGCTGCCGCACCGGTCGCCGCTCTGGCGCTGACGGCGTGTGCTGCCAACAAGGAACTGCAGCCCGACGGTGCCTTGAACGGAGCCGGCAGCAAGTACGGCTCGGCGACGCCGGGGTCGCAGCGTGACTTCACCCAAAATGTCGGCGACATCGTCTACTTTTCATCCGACGCTGTCGATTTGACGCCGGAAGCCAGCCAGATCCTGGCCAAGCAGGCGCAGTGGCTGCAGCAGTATCCGCAATTTACGATCACCATTGAAGGTCATGCCGACGAACGCGGGACGCGCGAATACAACATCGCGCTCGGCGCCAAGCGGGCCACGACGGTGCGCAACTACTTGTCGCAGAACGGCATCAATGCGCAGCGCATCCGCACGATTTCTTACGGCAAGGAGCGTCCTGTTGCCGTTTGCAATGATATCTCGTGCTGGTCGCAGAACCGGCGGGCGCAAACCGTGCTGAACAGCGGCGGTCAAGTCAGCCAGCGCTGACACGAGACCGGGCTTTATTAAATTTAAACGGCGGGCCTCGGTCCGCCGTTTGTGTTTGTGTGCCGGCCTGTGTGATGCCAAGCTTATGCCAAGGCTTCACACCACCTGGGGCCACCTGGGGGGAGGTCGCTGCGGCTAAGTTTAGCCCCATTGGCGGGCGATAAAATAGCTTCCCCGGCGGTGCGCACCAGCTGTGCGGGAAGCGCGGTATTTTTCAAATGTTTGCTCGTCGTTCCTCAGTATTTCTGGCCTCAGTATTTTTGGCAGGTTTCGCTGTCGCGCTGCTGACCGGCGCCGGCGCCTTGTTCTGTCACCAGGCGTTCGCGGGGCAGACCGCTCCATTGGAGCAGGCCCCCTTAGAGCAAAGCCGGCAAGAACTCCTGCAGGATGGTCTCGACGCCCTTGCCGACAGGCAACCCGATTTGGCTCGGGAGTTCTTTGACCAACTCGTTGAAGCCTTCCCCGGCACGCCGGAAGCGCAGCGCGCGGGCCGCGAACTTGACTTGCTTGGCCGTGCCGTCGCGGCACCTGACGCGGCCGCGCCTGATACCAGCATGCGCAATAGCGATGCGCCTCAACGCACTGTGCGTGAGGCGCCTGTCACTCGAAGCATCGCGGCGTTGAGGCTGGACTTCGTGACCAGCGTCGGCGATCGCGTTTTCTTCGCGGAAAACAGTTCAAACATCGGCGGCCGGGCCCGCGCCATGTTGGAGAACCAGGCCCGTTGGCTTAAGCAGCGGCCAGACATCATGGTCAAAATCATTGGCCGTGCCGATGACGGCGGCCAGCCGCAGGTGGCTAAGGAACTCTCGGGCAAGCGTGCCGAAGCCGTCCGCGATCAGCTCATCGCTGGCGGTCTTGCCGCCAATCGCATCGCGGTCGAAGCCCGCGGCGACCGCGACCCACTTGCCACCTGCCGCACGTTCATGTGTCAGGCGCAGAACCGGTTAACTGAAACCTTGATTGTGGAGCCGGAGTTGGGTGGCGCGGGCAGCAAACACGAGGACGGCGCAAACGAGTTTGGTGAGGATGGCGCGGGCAACGGCGGGGCTGCACGGGGTGCGGCTGCAACGGATGGCGCGGCTCCGGGAACCGTCGCGCGGTGACAACTTTTCGAGACCTCCCGATGCCATTGCGCTATACGTTATCAGCTATAGTCCGCTGCAAACGTATGGCGTTGCCGGTATGACATCGCCGGGCTTAGACGCGGCGCGGCTTACTCCGGCGGATCAACCGCACCACCGAACCGCACCACCGAACCGCACCACCGAACCGCACCACAACGGCATACCTGGCCCAAGACCAAGCCCAACACATGAAACCCAGCAACACGGCACGCAAAAATATGAGCCCGTCGATGATCACGCCGATGAGAACTGGCCTTGTCAAACTTCGGACGATGACGCTGGTGAGCGCCGCGATCTGCGGCCTGCTGGCTGCCGTCTCCACAGCGAGCGCACAGACTTTTGATGCAAAAACGCCAGACGCAAAGACGCTTGATGCAAAAGCTGGCAAGGGCCCGGCGAAGGCAGCGGCGAGTGCAGCAGCGGCGACTGGCGAGAGTGGGCTCAAAGCCCGCGTCGAAAGCCTCGAAGAGCAACTTGTCGACATGCAGGTGGTTGTCGGCACGCTTGAATCTCTGGCGAAGTCAGGATCGAGCTCGGCATCACCCGTCTACCGGCCGTCTGCTGGTGGAGGGGCTGGTGGTGGCGCTGACAGTGCCCGTGTCGAGAGCCTCGAAAATCAGATCCGGGCTTTGACATCGCAGGTGCAGCAGCTTTCGGATCAGGTCCAAGGTCTCGGCGGCACGCCGCGCCGTTCGGAAGCGCCCCCGGGCGCGAGCCCAAGTGTGGCTGGCGCCGGCTTTGGATCGACGACGGTCACGCCGGGCGGCGACGCCATCGGCGGATTGATTACCGGCGATGCCCCGCCTTCTAACAGTCCAACAGGCACGCTCGGTGCAACGCCGCCTTCGGTTTCGACAGGCGCGCTGGCTCCGGCCGGCGACAGCTCCGATCCAAAACAGCTTTATGAGACCGCCTACGGCTATCTGCTGCAGCGCGACTACGGCGCCGCCGAGACCGCTTTCGATGACTTTCTAAAAAAGTTTCCGAGCGATAGCTTGTCAGGGAACGCTCAGTACTGGCTGGGTGAATCGCATTTTGTGCGCGGCCAATACAAAGCCGCCGCAGGCGCGTTCCTCAAGGGCTATCAGACCTACGTCCAAAGCGCGAAGGCACCCGACAGCTTGTTGAAGCTGGCGATGTCGCTCGATCGCTTGGGCCAAAAAGATGCGGCCTGCTCGTCGTATTCCGAACTCAACAGCAAATTTCCCAACGCGCCGCAAAGCGTGAAGGCACGGGCCCAGTCCGAGCGCCAGCGCGTCGGCTGTCCGTAGGGGTGTCTTTTGACCGAAGCGCACGAGCCCATCGCAGAGCCTGACGCGGATGACATCTTCGCGTCCCTTGCACGTTTCGATGCGCTGCTGCTCGCGGTGTCGGGCGGGCCGGACAGCTTGGCGCTGCTGCATCTGATCGCCGAATGGCGGCGGCGGCTTGGCGGGCAAGCGCCCAAGGTCTGCGTCGCGACGGTGGACCACGGGCTTCGTGCGGAATCAGCGCTAGAGGCGGCGGCCGTTGCAGACCAGTGCGCCGGGCTCGGCCTCGATCACGCAACCCTCGTTTGGACTGGCCCTAAACCCAAACGCGGTGTGCCGGATGCGGCGCGCCGGGCCCGTTATGCGCTGCTTGAAGCCCATGCGGCGACGTTGCAACCCGGCCGCTCGATGGCCGTCGTCACGGCGCATACGCAAGACGATCAGGCCGAAACGCTGGTCATGCGATTGGCACGCGGCGCCGGTGTCGATGGCCTCGCGGCGATTGTTCCCGAGCGTCCATTGAGTCCGGGGTCGGGTATCGTGCTGGTGCGGCCGCTGCTGGGAATTTCCAAGGCGCGCCTCGTTGCCAGCCTCATCGAGCGCGGCGTCACGTGGTGTGAAGACCCTACCAATTTTGATGCCGCCTTTGAACGTGTGCGCGTGCGCGGCGTGCTGGCGTCGTTGCAGGATGCGGGCGTCGAGCGCGCGGCGCTCGCGGCCACAGCCCGGCGCATGGGCGACGCCCGTGCGGCTCTCGATTTTGCCGCGCTGGCTTTCAAAGAAACGCTGCAGTTGTCGTTCAACAGCGAAGTCTTCGCGGCGTTCGATAGGCAGGCCTTCGAGCGCGGTCCCGGGCTTCTGCGCCAGCGTGTGATCGAAGGCCTGATCCGGCGCTTCGGTGGCACAAGTCCGGCGCCGGAGCTGTCCGGAATCGAGGCTTTGATCGCGCACATGGCGGCGAAGCCGAAATCATCGGCAACGCTCGGTGGAACGGTCGTGTCATCGGGCGAGCGCTGGATCCGCATTTGGCGCGAGGCCGGGCGGTTAACAGCCGCCGATCTTACATTGGTTCCCGGTGTGCCGCAGCTTTGGGACAAACGCTTCTGGGTCATGGTCAGCGAACCTTGCAGTGTGCCGGTGCGCGTTAAGGCTCTAGGGCGTGCCGGCTATAGCGGCATCTCGGCACGCGTTATCCCCGGCCATCGCCCGCCTGCCAATGCGGCCCACGCGCTGCCCGCGTTCTGGTCCGGGGCGGGACTACTCGGTGTCCCAACTCTTGCCCTGTACGACCTCCCCCGGGGCTCTGAGGGCCATCTCAATCCAGGGTGCCCCGCAACGTCTCTGAGAGCCAAACCGGTGCACGCGCCGTAGACACTGAAACCAGGTTAATGCGAGCTGCGGCACGTGCGTTGCAGAGCCTGGAGTGCGCTTCGTTCGGGACAATGGTAAACTTGTGGAACGCCGGTCAGATCCCTATGTTACCGTCAACCGAGGGAAATATCCCGGCATTCTTCCCGGCACACTTGGCACGCTGAGAGCAGGCTTTCAGCGGCGATGTTAGGACCCGAAATGAACCCCAACTATCAGAAAATCGCGATCTGGGCAGCGCTGCTGGTTTTGCTGCTTGCGCTCTACAACTTGGTCAGTAATCCAAGCCAAGCGAGGCGCGGTAACGAGATCCAGTATTCCGAGTTCCTGGAGGCGGTCGAAAAGGGCTCCGTGATGGACGCCGTGCTGGCCGGCAACCGGATTTCCGGAACGATGCGGGATAGCGGTCCGAACGGCGCGGCATTTTCAACTTACGCCCCGGAAGACCCGGGCCTCGTCACCAAGCTGCGGGAGAAGGGCGTCAAGTTCAAAGCCCGCCCAGCCGAGGATGACGCGCAAACGATTGCCAGCATTCTGCTGAGCTGGTTCCCGATGCTGCTTTTGATCGGCGTCTGGGTATTTTTCATGCGCCAGATGCAGTCGGGTTCAGGCCGCGCCATGGGCTTTGGCAAATCTAAGGCGAAATTGCTGACCGAGCGATCGGGGCGCGTCACCTTTGACGACGTCGCCGGCGTTGATGAAGCCAAAGCCGATCTTGAAGAGATCGTCGAGTTCCTTCGCGATCCGCAAAAGTATCAGCGCCTCGGCGGCCGCATCCCGCGCGGCGCCCTGCTCGTCGGCCCGCCCGGCACCGGTAAGACACTGATCGCGCGTGCCGTTGCCGGTGAAGCCAACGTGCCGTTCTTCACGATTTCAGGTTCTGACTTCGTCGAAATGTTCGTCGGCGTCGGCGCCAGCCGCGTCCGTGATATGTTCGAGCAGGCGAAGAAGAATGCGCCGTGCATCATCTTCATCGACGAAATCGATGCCGTTGGCCGTCATCGCGGTGCCGGTCTCGGCGGCGGCAACGACGAGCGCGAGCAAACGTTGAACCAGCTGCTGGTCGAGATGGACGGCTTTGAAGCCAACGAAGGCATCATCATCATCGCCGCGACCAACCGTCCCGACGTGCTCGATCCGGCACTGCTGCGGCCCGGCCGTTTCGACCGTCAAATCATGGTGCCGAACCCGGATGTGGTGGGCCGCGAGAAGATCCTGCGCGTGCACATGAAAAAGGTGCCGCTGGCCCCTGACGTCGATCCGAAAATCATCGCCCGCGGCACGCCCGGGTTTTCGGGCGCCGACCTCGCCAACCTCGTCAACGAAGCAGCACTCCTCGCGGCGCGGCGCAACAAGCGTGTCGTGACCCAGGGCGAATTCGAGGACAGCAAAGACAAGGTCATGATGGGCGCCGAGCGCAAATCCATGGCCATGACGGAAGAGGAAAAACTGGCGACCGCCTACCACGAGGCCGGCCATGCCATCGTCAACATCGTCGTGCCGGGCAACGATCCGCTGCACAAGGTCACGATCATTCCGCGCGGGCGCGCACTTGGCGTGACCATGAGCCTGCCGGAGCGCGACCGGTTGAGCTACTCGAAGCAATGGTGCGAAGCCAAGATCGCCATGGCCTTCGGCGGCCGCGTAGCCGAGCAGATCATCTACGGCCGCGAGCATCTCAATACGGGTGCATCCAGTGACATCAGCCAGGCGACCAACATCGCCAAGCGGATGGTCAGCGAGTGGGGCATGAGCGATGTGCTCGGGCCGCTGCTGTATACGGAAAACCAGCAGGAGGTGTTCCTCGGTCATTCGGTGACGCAGCGCCAGAACATGAGCGAAGGCACGGCCAAGCTGATCGACGAAGAGGTCCGCCGCATCGTGACGACGGGCGAAAAGAGAGCCTGGGAAGTGCTGAACGCGCACAAAGCCGAGCTCGAAGCCATGGCGCAGGCGCTGATGGAACACGAGACCGTCACGGGCGAAGAATGCAACGCCATCATGCGCGGAGAAAAGATCATCCGGCGCAACGACGACGAAGGCACCAAGGGCCCCGCGGGTTCTGCCGTGCCGACCGCAGGGCGCCCGGTGCGTCCGCGCGGCGAACCTTCGGGTGGTAGCATGGAACCGCAGCCGCAGAGTTGATCGTCTGGAAGCGCTATTCAACATGCAGCGGCCGCGATACTTTCGCGGCCGCTTTTGCTTTTGGGACGCCGCCGCATGAAACGCTCCGTCTATCTCCAGCCGGCCGCCATCTTCTGGGATCGCACCGTACCCCGCGCTCTTGACGACGCTCCGCTGCCGGAGTGGCGCGGCTTGCCGCTGGCCGGCGGGCGGCTGTCATTCGCGGCGCTCGATATTTTGACCCGGCACGTGAGCGGCACCTCGCGGCGAACGATCGTGCTCGGTGACGCCTTCAGCGGCGATTGGGGCCGCGACGGTCTGGCGGCGTCCGACTTGCTCAAGGCGATGAGTGAACCGCGCTCGCGGATTGCCGGTCTCGCGCTCGACCGCCCGCGCATCATGGGCATCGTCAACGTCACGCCGGACAGTTTTTCCGACGGCGGGCAGTTTGCGACGACGAAGGCAGCGATCGATCATGCACTCCGCCTCGTTGAAGAGGGGGCGGACATCCTCGACATCGGCGGCGAGAGCACACGCCCAGGTTCGGACGCCGTCGGCCTCGACGAAGAGTTGCGCCGTGTCATTCCCGTCATCGAAGGCCTGCGCGCGAAAACGGACGCGGTGATTTCGGTCGATACCCGCAAGGCCGGGGTGATGCGGCGTGCGGGCCAAGCCGGTGCCGATATCCTGAACGATGTGTCGGCGCTGACGCACGACCCTGACGCATTGCAAGTGGCGGCGGAAACCGGCCTGCCGGTCATGCTGATGCACGCCCAGGGCGATCCCAAGACCATGAACGACAATCCGCAGTATGACAACGTCGTGCTCGACGTCTTTGATTTTCTCGAGGCCCGCATCCGTGCCTGCGAGGCAGCTGGCATTGCGAAATCAAAAATCGTCGCCGATCCGGGCATCGGCTTTGGCAAGCATTTGCATCACAACCTCGCGGTGATGGCCGCGCTGTCGCTGTATCACGGCCTCGGCGTTGCCCTACTCCTCGGTGCCAGCCGCAAGAAAATGATCGGCCAGTTGGGCGACGTGCCCTTGCCACAAGACCGCGTGCCGGGCTCGCTGGCGTGCGCGATTTCAGGCGCCAGCCAAGGCGTGCAGATATTCCGCGTCCATGACGTCAAGGAAACCAAGCAGGCCCTCGGCGTCTGGCGCGCGAGTGTGGCCGGGACAGAAACGGGGCTGAGTTAAGGCATCAGCCAGGGTGCGGAACTTCAGATGTTCTTTGGACCCGGACCGATCAATTCGGTGACCTGAAGAACCGCTTGGTTCCCGTCTACAGCTGTCGCATCAGCGCCGACGGCCGCGACCATGTCCGGTTGCTCGACGAAGATGCGCCCGCCGACGAGAACGGTCACATTCTTGTTATGCGAGGCCCGGCGGATGGCGCGGATATCGGCTCCGACCTTTTCAGGATTGGGAAGCTTGCTGACCGACAGTCCGATGATGTCGAACCATTGGCCATCGACGAGTTCGATGATGTCGTCGACGGATTGCGGTGGGCCATCCCAGACGCGCCAGCCTTCACGGCGGAAATATTCGCTGATCAGTGAAATCCCGAAGGTGTGGTTTTCACCCGGCAGCGGCATCAGCAACGCGCGCCTGTTGGAAATGGGGTTGCGGCCTTCGCTCCTGAACTCCGAGCTGAAATCGAGGACGATCTGGTGCAGGTGCATCAGCCCGCGCGTGACGTCAGTGAAGTCGTTGATATCTTGTTCCCAAAGCACGCCCAGGCGGCGCGCGGTGGGCGCCAAGAGATCCTGGAACAGCGCCTCGATCGAGGCGCCCTCAGCCCGCATGGCCTCAAAGTAGGCGGTCGATGCGGTGGCATCACGCTTTATGACGAGGTCAGAGAAGTCTCCGACCTGTTCGGCAATTTTTGCAGCCGTCATTCCGGACACGGCGGGTGCAGTCACCAAGGCTTGGCTATGGGCGAGAAGCAGGCGGGGAAGGATGTTGATTTCGACGATCTGCTCGAGGAGGTCCTGCTGCTGGTCGAAGGCCTCGACCAGCGTCTGCGCCGACCGCGCCTGGATGTGCTCAGCCTGCGGAAACGTCCAATCATCACAGCCGGCATCACAGCCGGCGTTGATATTGATCCCGGCGAGTTTTTGGTTGCGCATAGCCAACGTCCCCAACCCATATGCCCCAATACTAACTCGCGGCTGGCCGGAGTGCCCTGTTGGCCAGATGCGTTCCGAGCCACGTTGATCGAACCGCAGCCGGATTTCTAAGCATGGACCAAAGGAGGACACCACTAAAAAGTCATCAAAAATTTTGCTGCATTGCAGCGACGGCAGGCTTGGACTCTGGAAGCTCGCTGAGCCAGTTTGGTTTTTCGATAAACAGCACCGTTGCAGGATGGCGGGGGACAATCACCCCGGTCACAGAACGCGAATGGTTTGCGCCCGGACCACAACCTGCTTTTGACGGAACGACGTCTCCAGCGCCGCGCGATATCTGCTCCACCACGTCTCATCTATTGTTTTGAGCATGACTTCGAATACGACCACCTCATCGGAACTCGTGTCGCGTCCTTCTTCTCTCCAGCGGCCGTCGGCGGGTGAGCGCGTGTATGCCGTGACGCCGCCGAACCGCTCGGTCAGTTCCCGGGCTACGGTTTCGTAAAGGTCCTTGGGAAGCGTATGGCCGTCATTGTCGTTCAACGGCAGGAGAATTTGAACGAGATGCATGATCACGAAACCTCCTCCACCTCCGGCTCCACCTGCGGCCTCACTTGCGGCCTGAACACCGCGTAAAGCCCCAAGATCGCCATGAGCAGCCCCGCCGCTAAGGCCGGCGCGGTCCAGTCGCTACTGGTCAGGCGCACGAGGATCAGCCCGGCGCAGACGATGGCGCCGAGAAGGGGAATGAATGCTGGCACTTCGAAGCGGCCAGGCACCTCGCCCGCGCGGCTCTTTAAGACCAGCAGCGCGCCGTTGACGACCGTGAATACGAACAACAGCAGCAGCACGGTCGCGGACGCGAGATCCTTGATCGAGCCGTACAGCGCCAGTGGGATCAACAGCGCGAGCAGCGCCAGGATGGCGATGTGCGGCGTGCGCCGTCCGGAGTGTATGCGGCCGAGCGTTTCGGGCAACAGCTTCTGCTGCGACATGCCGTATATCAGCCGCGACGCCGTGATGTAGTTGACCAGCGCCGTGTTGGCGACGGCGAACAGCGTGATCAATGTCATGACAATGGGCGGGAAACCGGGAGCGGCGCGCGTCATGACTTCGGTCAGAGGGCTCGGCGCGGCTGAGAGTTCACGCCACGGCACGACCGAGACGGCGGTGATCGCCACGGCGACATAGAGCACGGCTGCGATCAGCGCCGCCGCGACGAGGCCAATTGGAATGGTTCGCTCCGGCGACTTGCATTCCTCGGCGACGTTGATCGCGTCCTCGAAGCCGATGAAGGCGAAGAACGTCAGTGCCGTGCCTTGCACGACCAGGAGCGCCAGTCCCACATCAGTCTTCTCAGGCGGGATTTCGAAATAGTCGGCGCTGCCCCAGGACGATAGGCCGAAGGCGATGACCAGCAGCAGTCCGGTGGCCTCAATGAGCGTGCAGACGACATTGATCCACATGCTCTCGCGGATGCCGCGAAAGACAATTCCGGTGAGGATCAGGATGAAGCCGAGGGCGATGCCTTCGGCGGGCACCATCTCGACGCCCGACAGCGCGGCAATGTTGACTGCGAAGACGCGCGATTGCGTCGCGACCGATGTCAGCCCCGAGCACACCAATGCAAGACCGACCGTGAAGCTTAGCAGCGGCCAGTGAAACGCCCGCTGCGTGACGTAGGCGGCGCCGCCGGCGCGCGGGTGGCGCGATCCCAGCGAGGCGTACGACAGCGCCGTCAGCAGCGCCGCTACAAGCGCCACGAGAAACGACAGCCACACCGCCGCGCCGACTTGGCCCGCGGCTTGGCCAATCAGCCCGTAGATGCCCGAGCCCAGCATGCTGCCAAGCGCATAAAGCGTCAGCTGGAACGGCCCGATTGAACGGATGAGGACGGGTTTGGTGCGGTCGCCTTGAATGTCGTCTTGAATTGAGCCTGTCACACCATGTCTCCAGGGTTGCGATGCGTTTGGGTCATCATAGCCCAATCGCAACGCACTCTATGACATATCCGTCAGTACAAGCGGTTGAACGCGTTGCAGCTTTGCGGACCGTGCGGCGCGTCATGGATTATGCCGGTCGTTCGATAACCCAGCTCGTGCAACTTTTTTTGGCTCTGTCTATGCACGCCAAACGCGCGTTGACAGGACCAGGCAGGCGTTGTCTCCTAATGCCTTCTCTGTGGGTGCAAGCGCCCGTGTCAGGCCAATATGCCGGTATGCCGGTATTGTGTAAGTAATGGAGGCCCCTATGCAGATGTCTGCACGCTTCGCGATTGCTGTGGCGGCGGCGGCCGCTTTTCTCGTCACGACACTCGATAGCGCCGACGCCCACCGGCGGCACAAGTCGCGTGCGTGGCGAACAATTGAGCAATGCCAAGGGCCCATCGAAGGACTTGCCTCAAGCACCGGAATTCTGGGCTTGGGTACCGCCAAGGCGCGCGACGCGGCGCGCTACGATTGGGAAACCAAAGCCGCCAATGCCTACGGCCCGTCCTACGGCAATCTCAGTCTCGCTCGCGACGTGCGCTGGGACTGCAAGAAGAATGCGATACTGCTGGCGAAGTGCGTCGTGATCGCGAAGCCGTGCGAAGGCCGCATCAGCGGCTGAGGCGGCCGAACGAGTCAGGGGAAGAGGCATGGCCGCAAGAGCAAGTGACCCTGTTGTCGCCGCGGATTGCGCGTTCGTCATCACCCGCGTTTTCGATGCACCGCGCGATCTCGTCTGGAAGGCTTGGGCCGAGCCTGAGCGCCTGCAACAGTGGTGGGGCCCGAAAGGATGCAAAATCCGTATCGCGGCCTTGGAGTTCAGGCCGGGCGGCCTCTTCCACTACGTCATGGAGTATTCGACCGGAGCCACGATGTGGGGCCGGTTTTTCTATCGCGAAATTTCCAAGCCGGAGCGTATCGTTTGGCTGAACTCGTTTTCGAACGAGACGGGCGGCATCACGCGGGCTCCGTTCAGTCCGCTGATCCCATTGGAAATTCAAAATACGGTCACGCTGGCCGGGCAGGGTGGAAAGACCGAGATCACGCTGCGCGCACGCCCGCACGGGGCGACCGAGGAAGAGTGCGCATTCTTCGATGGCTTCCACGGTTCGCTGCAGCAGGGCTACGGGGGCACCATGGATCAGCTCGAAGAGTATTTGGCGAAGGGGTGAAGCGATCACGCGACGGCGGGCTTGATGCCGGACCTCAACTCGCCGCGGCCTTGCGATCGGCTAAGCGCTGTTCAGTCGCTGAGACGATGGCCTTGCGCAGCTCGTCGGGTTTTTTGAGGCTCGGATTAATCGCAAGGTGCTGGGCTTCGCCGAGGGCTTTCAGATTGTCCGCGCTCTTGATTTCGGCGAGACGCTTCATCAAGCCGTCGCGGCCGGTTCTGGAGAGAACGACCATAAGGCTGAAGATGTAGGGATCGAACGCGGGCGCAACCGCCGCCGCAGTCTCTGCGGCGGCTGAGGCTTTGCCCTGGGATTTACTCTGCGGCGGCGGCGCGGGTTTGCTGTCCGCCGCGGGCATGTCCCACACGAGCATGCGGTTGACGGCTTTGGTCAGCGCCGCGCTGAGCTTGTCCGCCGCCGCCTCATCGAGCCCAGTTTCGCGCCGGATGTGGGCCCGGAAGAAGCTACGCATCCGGTCGCCGGGCCAGAGATAAGAGCCTTGGGTCATAAGCGCTGCTCGCGAAGCCTTTCTTAAAAAACTTACGCGGAGACCTTTTCCTTGGACGCCTTCGGGGTCTTGTCCATCACCCGGACGACTTCGTTGTAGAGTTCCTTCACGTCGCCCGCGGCATCGCCATACTTGGCGTCGATGGCGCGCGCCTGGCCGATATAGTCGAAGGCGTTGGCGATGCCGTTGCGTTGCGGCAGGAACGTGTCGAGGACGGGATGCACGAGGCTGATTTCCTCGATCATCATATAGTCCTTGGTGTCGTCGCGCACGTAGTTCGCAACGCAGATGTAACGCCGGTCGGCGAGCGGGATACTCGCCAGATCGTCGAGATTGCGGGTATCCTCGATCAGCAAAGCGACGCGGTCGACGGCGAGCTGCGAGACGTAATCGGGGCGGAACGGGACGAGGACTTTGTCGGCGGTCTTCAAGGCGGCGAGGGCTGCGAACGACAAACCAGGCGGGCAATCGAGGATGACGACGTCGAAGTCGCCCTCGAAACGGCGGATCAGGCTTTCCATGCGGCCGCGCACGCGGTTGGCGACGACGGCCGGGTCGTTGCTCTGGCTGGCTTGCTTCAGATACAACTCGCCTTGAATGTCTTCCAGCAGCAGTGAACCAGGGACCAAGGCGACGTTGGCCGGTTTGCCGTTGGCGCTCAAGACGTCGCCGATATTTTTCACAACATAGTCGCGGGCGTTGGCCGGAATACCGTCGAACAGATCATAGAAATAGTCGGAAATGGTCTTGCCGGCCTTGCGAGCTTCGTTCCAGCCCTGGCCGCCCATCAAGATGAGAGAGGCGTTGCATTGGGAATCGAGGTCGAGCACCAGGACGCGTTTGCCGCCGTGAACGCTGAGCGCATGAGCCAGCATCACCGCGACGGTCGATTTGCCAACGCCGCCCTTGCGGTTTGCGACTGCCAGAAAGAAAGCCATACAATCTTACCCCTCAATGACGCGTGTGCCGCGCGACGCCCACAATTTTCCCCCAGGCACTCTACCCAGGTTCAACATACCGCCCCAGATACCGCCCCAATACCCGGGCCCAGTACCCGGGCTATGAGCCGATTCCGTGATCGCGCGCTACAGGCGGCCCCGATACCCCGGCAAATCAACGTGCTGATGCAACCGAGGCGGGAAGGTGGTGCGAAATTTGCCTAAACTCAACTCTCCGCGCGTAATGTGCGGAAAGTTGTTGTGATGTGTGGCGGTCTTGCCCGCGGTTTACCCTGATTTACCATCATAGGTGGTAGACGCGGCGGGGTGCTTGGGCAGGGTTTTTGGACAGGCCGGCGGCTCCCGTGGGGTCCGTCTCCGTTACGGAACCAATCGAGAGGTGACATGTCGCGCCGCTATTTCGGAACCGATGGTATTCGCGGGCTCGCCAACCAGCATCCGATGACCTCGGAGATTGCGCTGAAGGTCGGCATGGCGGCGGGCAAGATTTTCCAGTCCGGCGCCCACCAGCACCGTGTTGTGATCGGCAAGGACACGCGGCTGTCGGGCTACATGCTCGAAGCGGCGTTGATGTCGGGCTTCACCTCCGTCGGCATGGACGTGTTCCTGCTCGGACCGATGCCGACCCCCGCCGTCGCCATGCTGACGCGGTCGCTGCGCGCCGATCTCGGCGTCATGCTGTCGGCGTCGCATAATCCGTCGCACGACAACGGCATCAAGCTGTTTGATCCCGACGGCTACAAGCTGTCAGACGACATGGAACGCCAGATCGAGGATCTGATCGATTCCGACACCCGGGCACTGCTGGCGGACGCCGAAAAAATTGGCCGCGCGACCCGCGTTGAAAGCGCCCAGGAACGCTACATTGAATTCGCCAAGCGGACGCTGCCGAAACATCTGCGGCTTGACGGTTTGCGCATTGTCATCGATTGCGCCAACGGCGCGTCTTACAAAGTGGCGCCCGAAGCGTTGTGGGAACTCGGCGCTGAAGTCATAAAAATCGGCGTTGAACCCAATGGCCGCAATATCAATTTGAAGTGCGGCTCGACGGCGCCCGAAGCCTTGATCGAGAAAGTGCGCGAAGTGCGGGCCGACATAGGCATTGCCCTCGATGGTGATGCCGATAGGGTCGTTATCGTCGATGAAAAGGGCCACATCGTCGATGGCGATCAGCTGATGGCGGTGATTGCGCAGAGCTGGCAGCAGTCCGGCAAGCTCGCGGGCGGCGGCATTGTCGCGACCGTCATGAGTAATCTTGGTCTCGAGCGCTATCTCAAGGGTGTTGGGCTGTCGCTGGCACGCACGCCGGTCGGCGACCGCTACGTCACCGAGCACATGCGCAAGCATGGCTTCAATGTCGGCGGCGAGCAGTCGGGTCACATCGTGCTGTCGGATTTCACGACCACGGGCGACGGCCTCGTCTCCGCGCTTCAGGTGCTGGCCTGCGTGGTCACGACCGGAAAGCCTGTCTCAGAGGTTTGCAGCCGCTTCACGCCGTTGCCGCAAGTGCTGCAGAACGTCCGTTACGGCAGCGGCAAGCCGCTCGAAGACACCCGCGTCGTCAAGGCCATCGAAGGCGCCAAGAAACGCCTCGGCGAGCGCGGCCGCCTTGTCATCCGGCCGTCCGGAACCGAGCCCGTCATTCGCGTCATGGCCGAGGGCGATGATGAAAGCGTGGTCTCGAGCGTCGTCGGCGATATCGCCGACGCGGTGCGCACGGCGGCTGCTGCGGCGGCATGAATTACATCACTCCAGCGAGCCAACAAACCGGCCCCTCACCGCCGTCATCCCCGGCTTGGCCGGGGATCCATCCGAGCCGATGGAGCCTGCCCAAATAGATGCTTGGATGGATGCCCGCCTCCCCGCAAGGGGACTTCCAAGTGGTCGCGCGGGCATGACGAATAATAAGACTGCAACCCGAACTCCGGACATTCTTAGCACGGCATCTCACGCGAGATTACCGCGCGCTTTTTTTGTTTACGCTCTCTTAACGTGTGCCGCTCTCGAAAGCGTCTCAAAATGATTGCCCAATTAAGCCTCCCTTAAATGTTGTCGGCGATAGTCCGTGGTGATCGCAAGATTTCATCATCCCGGACCACGGCTCAATCGTGCCGCGTTCGGCATCCGAAAGGGAACTCAAATGGCCTTCACGCGCGCAACTCTTCTTCTCGGCGCGGCCCTCGCCATCGGCAGTGCTCAGGGCGCGTTGGCTGCAGATCTCGGCAGTTACGGCGGCAGCATGAAAGATGCGCCGATGGCCATGCCGTACGCGGCGTCTGGCCCGTCGTGGTATGCCCGCATCGATGGCGGCTACAGCAGCTATGATGATCCGACCGTCACGGAAAACGGCATCTATGATCTGACCGAAACGGGTATTGACAGCTCGTGGTCTGTAGGCGGCGGCATCGGCCGCTACTTCGGCAACGGTTTCCGCGGCGACGTCACCGTCGAGCAGCGTTTTGAAACCGATGTCTCGGCCAGTCTGCCTGATCCAGCAGCGACCTTGCCGGGCACGCGCCAATTCGGTCTCAAGAGCACCGTCGTTCTCGCCAACCTCTACTATGATTTCGACACGGGCAGCCGCTTCACGCCTTACCTCGGCGTCGGCCTCGGCGTCACGCGCAACAAGACGACCGAAGGCACCGTTGATGACTGCGGCTGCGTCACCGGAACGATCGAGAGCGGCTCGGACACGCATGTTGCTGGCGCAGCGATGGCCGGCTTTACGACACGTCTGCGCGGCGGCGAAACCACCGTTCAAGGCGGCAGCATCAAGGATGGACCGGTGACGGTCAGCGCCGGGCGCGGTCTCTATCTCGATGTCGGCTATCGCTTCCTCTATCTCGGCGAGGTCGCCACGGGACCGGTGTCGACGACATACGCGGTTGGCCCGCCTGTCTCGCAGGATCCGGCTGTCGAAGACATTCACGCCCACGAGTTCCGCTTCGGCCTGCGCTACGACATCAACTAAATCGCCCGCAACGCGGGCATGAGGGGCGGGACATTTCCCACCCCTAAAAAACGAATTGCTGGCAGGGCGCCGCCTTTCTTAGGTGCCCTGCGAGCCCCAGACGAGGCCGGATGTGGTGGTCGCGCTGAAGCTTTTCGCGTTTGTTGTCCTGGTTGCTCGTCACGCGTAGCGCGCTTGTTTTTTTGCAAGCGCACAGGACTGTCCTGCGGATAAGCAGCGCTCCCTTTTTCCGGTGCCCGTCGGGTCCTTGCGTTGTTCAGCCGGCCTAGAGCCGCATTGAGGGAATACCGGATATGAAAGTTCAGATTGCGTGCCGTCGAGCGAGCCTAGCGATGAGCTTGGCGCTGACCGTGGCGGCCCTGCCAGCAGCAGCTGCGGATTGGGGTGGCGGCAATAGCGGCATCAGAGACTACGGCGGCGCCGGTGGCGTCCCAATTCCGGCACCCGTGCCGATCCCCGAATACAAACCCAACTGGTATTTCCGTCTCGATGCCGCCATTGGCATCATCAGTGAGCCCGACATTTCTGAAGAGGGTTTCATCTACGGCCTTGATGGTCCAGGGCCGGTCACAGGCCCGGGCGACGCGCGAACTCTTCCCTCGTCGCTTTTCAGCGGTGACTTCAGCAATCTTCTGACGCTCGGCGGCGGCGTTGGTTTTTACGTAGGCAATGGCTGGCGCATCGATGCGACGGTCGAAAAACGGTCGAAGGATGATGCCTACATTCAGGGCAGTGACGAATATGAGACGAACGGGTACGCCGATTTCGACGGGAATGCCTTGACCCCGGACACTTGGGGCGTGTTGATTGCGGGCGGCAATCCATTAATAGCCGACAACCACTCGCGCCTGACGATCTCCGACACATCGGCCATCAAGGGTACGGTGTGGACGGCCAACGTCTACTATGATCTGGCTAGCGCCCGCGGCTTTACCCCTTATGTCGGTGCAGGGGTTGGCTTCGTCTGGAACCAGATCAGCCGGTCGCACACGAGTACACTCGACTCGTGCGACAACGAGGCGGCTGCTCCCATCGGCTGCGCCGGCGGCGTCTATACGGGTGGTACCACCACGACGGCACAGGACAAGAGCGATACCGTCAGCCTCGCGGCGGCGGCTATGGCAGGCTTCAGCTATGACGTGTCAGACATCACCGCCATCGATGTCGGCTACCGTTATCTCTACCTCGGCGGCACCAGCAATGCCATGACGGTCGGTGGCAATGAGTCCCGGTTGTCCATCGGCGACCAGCACGTGCACCAGCTCCGCGCCGGTCTGCGCTTCAACGTCGATTGAGCCTGATCGCGGCTCGCCGCGGCAGGATGAATTGGGGGAGGGGCGGTCCGGATGGTCCGCCCTTTTTCGTTCTAGCGGCAGGCCAAAGCCCCAGAGTGTCATCCCGGCCGGAGATGCGAGAAACGCATCGCAGCGCCGGGACCCAGCCCTCAACATTCGGACCTGGGTCAAGCATCCCTGGGTCCCGGCTCTCGCCTTGATAGGAGGCTCGGCCGGGATGACAGTATGCGCAATGTCACATGTGTTGGTCCGAGGCCGTCTGCATGGTATTTCCCGCCGCTGGAGTATCTATGACGCGCGCCCCGAAGCCTTCTCTCAAACCCGATTGCCCGAACTTCTCCTCCGGCCCGTGTGCCAAGCGGCCCGGATGGTCGCCGGACGTGCTGCGTGGCGCGCTGACCGGCCGGTCGCATCGCTCCGGCACGGGCCGTGCGCGGTTGAAATTGGTGATCGAAAAAACGCGCGAAATTCTCACCCTGCCCGACGGCTATGAGATCGCCATCCTGCCGGGCTCCGACACCGGCGCCTTCGAAATCGCCATGTGGAATTTGCTGGGCCCCCGCGGCGTCGACGTTTTTGCCTGGGAGGCGTTCGGGCGCATCTGGCTGCGCGATGCCGTCGAGGAGTTGCGGCTTCCAGATCTGCGCACTTTTGATGCCGAATGGGGGCACTTGCCTGATTTAGCTCGCGCCGACTTTTCGCGCGACGTGATTTTCACCTGGAACGGCACGACGTCGGGCGTATGCCTGCCAAACGCAAACTGGATTCCCGATGATCGCGAAGGTCTCACTTTCGCGGACGCGACGTCGGCGCTGTTCGCGCAAGCCATCGATTTCAACAAGCTCGATGTGCTGACGTTCTCGTGGCAGAAAGTCGTCGGCAGCGAAGCCGCGCACGGCATGGCGATCCTGTCGCCGCGCGCGATTGCGCGCTTGCAGACCCACAAGCCGCGCTGGCCGGTGCCGAAACTGTTTCGCATGACCAACGCCGAGGGCATTCTTCCGGGGTTGTTCGAGGGCGTCACCATCAACACGCCGTCGATGCTGTGCGTCGAAGATTATCTCGACGCCCTGGCCTGGGCAGGCGGCATCGGTGGTCTGCCCGCCACGATCGCCCGCGCTAAAGCCAATGCGGCGATCCTCTATGATTGGATCAGGCGCACGCCGTGGGCCGAACCACTGGCGGCCGATCCCGCGACGCGCTCAAACACCTCGGTGTGCATTCGCTTTGCCGACAACGATGTGATTGCGCGTGGCCCCGCGGCGGCGCTCGCCTTCACCCAAGATATGGCAGCGCTGCTCGAAGCCGAAGGCGCGGCTTACGACATTGCCTCCTATCGTGGCGTCACGCCGGGCCTTCGCATTTGGACCGGCACAACCGTCGAGGCGCGCGATCTGGAACGGCTCACACCGTGGCTCGATTGGGCTTATGGCGAGGTCAAGGCGCGGCAAAGCTCATGAAATTGTGGCACCGTAGTTAACCCGCGCCCCTGTCAATGGCTTTTGTTCAACGGCGGTCTCGGTCATACTCAGGGCTCCCTCTGGGCATCGCGCCGGTTTTCGCAAGTGGCCAAGGATTGTGCCAGCTCATGCGTCTCACGCTTTGCAAAACATACGTCGCAACATTGAAGGGTCCTTGCATTATGCGTCTTGCTGGTTCGTTGATTTGTCTTGGCTTCAGTGCGGGCTTCACCGCGGGCGCCGTCAACGCCCTCGAAGTTCCAGCTCCTTCGCGCGTCGACGCGGTCACGGTGTTCCTCTCAGGCGCCGAGGTGACGCGGGTGGCGAAAGTCAAACTCGACAAGGGCGAGCACACGATCGTGTTCAACGACATTCCGGTGGGCGCCGTGCCGGGCTCGATCCGCGTCGAGGGCAAGGCCACCGGCAAGCTCGACATTGGCTCCGTCGATACGCAGCGCAAGCTCTTGGCCCGGGCCGAGAGCCAGGCCGCCGACGTCGAGCGCAAAAAACTCGAGGACGACATCGAAGCCTTGCGCGATCAAAAGACGATTATTGAAGCCCAGGTCCAGGCGGCCGAAACGCAGAAAGTCCTGATTGCGAATTTAGCGCTGCTGCCATCGCGGCCAGCGCCGGCGGCGGGGCCTGCCGGTGCAGCCGAGGACTGGCCCAGGATCCTGTCCACGATTGCTCAAGGCACGACGGACGCCAGCCGCCTGCAGATCGACGCCCAACTCAAAATCCGCGATCTCGACCGCAGGATCGACGACCTCGACAAGAAGCTGTCGTCTCTGATCCCGGCCAAGACCGAGCAGACCGAGGTCAAGGTCAACGTCGATGCCGGCAGTCCGCTCGAAGCCGACCTCACCATCCGCTATCAGGTCGCGAATGCCAACTGGGCGCCGATCTATGACGCCCGTCTGCAAACCGGATCGAAAACGGCGCCGCCGAAACTCAGTTTGGCGCGCCGCGCCGCGATCACGCAAAAAACCGGCGAAAACTGGGACAACGTCACACTGCAATTATCTACCGCGCGCCCGTCGGAAGGCGCGGCGGCCCCGCAGATCGACACTCAGGTCGTCGAGTTCGAGCCCGAAGTGAAGCCCATGCCCGCCGCGCCCGTGGCGCGGATGGAGCGTTCCAAAATGCGCGGGGTCGTGGATGAAAACAAGCAGGACGACGCCCTCGCCGAAGCCGAAGCCGTCGCCACCGCCGCCTTGGAGCCGCCGCCAGAGCCCATCACCGAGAGAATAGCGGCGCTGACGCCGGCACCGTTCGAGGCCACGTTCGCTGTGCCCGCCAAGGTCACGGTGATGGCGACGGGCGAAGCCAAGCGCGTCGTGCTGATGAGCGATGAGCTTGAACCCGTGCTGACCAGCCGGACCGTGCCGAAGGTTGAGCCCAACGCCTATCTCTACGCTAAACTCAAATTCGCCAAGGGCACGCCGCTGCTGCCCGGCCGGGTGTATCTGTTCCGTGACGGCACGTTCGTCGGCACCGGCGACATGCCGCTGCTGCCGCCCGGAGTAGACCACGACCTCGGCTTCGGCGTCGATGATCAGGTCAAGGTGCGTTTTGCCGTGCTTGAGGAAAAGCGCGGCGAAACCGGGCTCATCTCAACCTCGCGCACCGACAGCCGCAACTTTCGCGTGACCATCAAGAACCTGCACGAGCGTCCGATCCAGCTGACGGTTCTCGACCGGGTCCCGGTGTCGTTGAACCAGGACATCAAGGTCGAGTACACGGGCAAGGCGACGCCGACCAAACAAAACGTTGAGGACAAGCGCGGCGTCATGAGTTTCGAAGCCAAGCTCGAGCCGGACGAGGAAAAGGTGCTGGAATACGGCTACCGGACCTCCTGGCCTGCGGCGAAGTCGATCATCTACGGGCCGTAGAGTGCTTGCCGGGAAAAGCCTCTCCCGGCGTAGACCGGGATGAGTACCGGTTTTCCGGAATGAAGCCGGCAAAACATGGCGTGGCGCTAGCCGAATCTCGGCTATAAACTGCCCTTAGATATCTCCCATGGCCCTGGCTGTTGCCGGGGCCAAGTCATGAGAAGGTTTTGACATGGCCAATGTCGTTGTGGTTGGCGCCCAATGGGGCGACGAGGGCAAAGGCAAGATCGTCGATTGGCTGTCGGAACGCGCCGATGTTGTGGTCCGCTTTCAGGGCGGTCACAACGCCGGTCACACGCTGGTCATTGGCGGCACGACCTACAAGCTATCGCTGCTGCCGTCCGGCGTCGTCCGTCCTGGCAAGCTCGCCGTCATCGGCAACGGCGTCGTTATCGACCCGTGGGCGCTTGTCGCTGAAATCGAAAAGCTCGGCAAGCAAGGCGTCGCCATTAGCCGTGACAACCTGCGCGTCGCCGAAAACGCCACGCTCATTTTGCCATTGCACCGCGAACTCGATCAGTTGCGCGAAGCCGCAGCAGGCGCCGGCAAGATCGGCACCACGGGGCGCGGCATCGGTCCGGCCTACGAAGACAAGGTTGGGCGCCGCGCCATCCGCGTCCAGGACTTGAAAAACCTCAGCACCCTCGGCCCCAAGGTTGATCGCATTCTCGTGCACCACAACGCCCTGCGCCGTGGCCTCGGCCAGCCCGAGATCAGCAAGGACAAGCTGATCGCCGAGCTGACCGAAATCGCGCCGAAGATCCTGACCTATATGGATGTGACCTGGGACCTGCTCGATAAAGCCTATCGCCAGGGCAAACGCATTCTGTTTGAAGGCGCGCAAGGCGCGCTGCTCGATATCGACCACGGCACGTATCCGTTTGTCACCTCATCGAACACGGTCGCGGGCCAGGCGGCGACGGGATCGGGCATGGGTCCGCGCGCCGTCGGCTATGTGCTCGGCATTGCCAAAGCCTATACGACGCGCGTCGGGTCGGGACCATTCCCGACCGAACTGACGGACGCGATCGGCGAGAAAATCGGCGAGCGCGGCCATGAATTCGGCACCGTGACGGGGCGCAAGCGCCGCTGCGGCTGGTTCGATGCCGTGCTCGTGCGCCAGGTCGCCAAGGTCTCCGGCATCGACGGCATTGCGCTGACCAAGCTCGACGTGCTCGACGGCTTCGAGACGATCCGCATCTGCGTCGGCTACAAGCTCGACGGCGAACGGCTGGATCGTTTACCGGCCGGCTCGAACGCCCAAGAGCGCATCGAACCGGTTTGGGAAGACTTCGAAGGCTGGTCGCAATCGACGCGCGGGGCCCGCAGCTGGGCCGAACTTCCGGCCCAGGCGGTGAAGTACGTGCGCCGCGTCGAGGACCTGATCGAGTGCCCGGTGACGCTGCTCTCTACCAGCCCAGAGCGCGACGACACGATCCTGATGAAGGACCCGTTCCAAGCGTAGGGCAGTTCGCCAATTCGCCACACATCCGGCGGCTTGCCGCCACTGCGGCCCGCTAATCTCCGGCGATCGTATGGAGATCAATGTGCGCCGCGTTCTGCTCACCGCTTTGACCTGTTGTCTTTCGGTCGCCGCATCCAGCGCCGAAGCCGGAGTTCCGCGCGGGTTGGTGCTGGCCGCCGACGAGCAGATTGCCGATGAGGCCACCGGCACGACGGTCGCCCGCGGCAACGCCGAATTGACGATCCTTCAGCGCGCCATTCTTGGCCGCGCCGATACAATCGAAGTGAGCCCGCCCCGCAATGAAATCATTTTCAAGGGCGGCGCCGTGTTGGCCGTCGGACGCGCCCGCTACCAAAGCGAGACGGTGTCGTGCACGCTGGATTTCAGCCGCTGTGCTCCGGTGAACACCGATGCCAGCGCCGCTCAACCTGTGCTGCAGCCTCAGACCTTGCCGGAGAATCCGCCCGAGCCCTCAACCGCCGCCGTCACCACGCCGCGGTAAGATGGCAAAGCGCCGCTCACAAGTTCGACCGCTAAGATGCGCACCGGATTGACGGGGCCAGGAAAGACGATCATTCCGGATGCAACGGGTTTGAACCCGAGCTTGCCGTAGTACGATTCATCACCGACGAGTACGACCAGCTTGACGCCAGCGGCCTTCATGGCATCAAGCGCTTCGGCGACGAGCTGGCGGCCATAGCCCTCGCCGCGAAACTCAGGGTCGACGGCCAAGGGGCCAAGCAGGGCGGCACCGGCGACGCCGCCAATCACCGCCTCCGTCATCCTCACCGCTGCGATCAACCGGCCGTTGAGATCGGCAACGCGGCAGAAGCGCGACATCGCTCCCCGGCCTTCGCGCACCCGGTAGGCTGAGCGCGTGAAGCGTCCAGGCCCGAAGACGCGGGCGTGAAGCGCGGAGATGGCCTTGAGGTCGTACGGCGTGGCGGCACGGGTGATGATGGACGTTGACATGGGCGGCTAAAGCTTTCGATTGCAGCAGGCCGATGACAGAAGGCCGATGACAGAAGGCCAGTCATAGAAAGGCGGGTTTCTACCACACCTCTGCCGGTGCGCGACCCTCAAGGATCTCGTGAATGTGCGATGCCGTCGCAGGGTTAACGTCAACTGGCAGATGGCGGCTTGAGAAAAATCCTTGCCCGGCGATTTCGTGGTTTGGGGGCGGGACCGAAGGCTGCCGCCAAGAGCGAATGACATACAAGGCGATATGATCGCCGGGGAACATGCGGTGGTTGGCGTAGACGCCAAACAGCTGCGGCCGGCCGTCGATCAGGATGCCAGCTTCTTCGTGCACTTCGCGGGCAAGCGCCGCCTCGACCGTCTCGCGTTTTTCCACCCCGCCGCCGGGGAAGTGCCAGCCGGGCCGGTAGGTGTGGCGGATGAGCAAAACGCGGTTTTCAGGATCGATCACGCAGCCCTGGGCGCCGAGCGTTAGCCCGCGCGACAGCCGCCAAAAGCGTTGCAGGCCGCCGGTGATAATCTTTTTCGCAGGCACACTGCACTCCGTTTCAGGCCGGCTTTTCTACTCAAGGGTATGAAGCGTGTTCGCCGGGATTTAGCCAGGCCTTGGCCAGGACTTGGTAAGGCCCGGGTCTTTGCCAATCAAGTGTGGTATCAACCGGGCGACGCCTTCCCTCCCGCCGCTCAGCAGCCGCCAGCAGCCGCATGACCGAAACGCTCACCCTCGCGCATTTTTCCGATTGTCATTTGCCGCCGGTCGCCGGGTTCATGCCCCGCTATTGGAACGCCAAACGCGCTTTGGGCTTTTTCAATTGGCACCGGGGCCGCAAGGCCGTGCACAAGCGCGAGGTCGCCGATCGCTTGATTGCGGACGCCGTGGCGCTGCGCGCCGATCACATTGCCATCACCGGCGATCTCATTAATCTCGGGCTGCCAGCCGAATACGAGGCGGCGCTTGCGTGGCTGCGCTCGGTTGGGCCGCCACACCGGGTGACGGTCGTACCTGGCAATCACGACATATATTCCAAACTTCACGGCGATCCTGGCGTCGCCCGCTGGGCCGCCTACATGGGCGGCGAGGCGGAGACGCACGCCTTTCCGTTCGTGCGCCGGATCGGACCGGTGGCGCTCATCGGCTTGAATTCGGCAGTCGAGACGCCGCCGTTCGTTGCGAGCGGACGGCTAGGTCCCGAACAAATCGACGTCGCCAGTGATCTTCTGCAGCGCTTAGGCGATGAGGGACTTATTCGCGTTGTGCTGATCCATCACCCGCCGCTGCCGGGGCTTGCAGCTTCCAGACGCGCGCTGCGCGATGCGAAACATTGTGCCCGCATGCTGGAAAAATGCGGCGCCGAACTTGTGCTCTATGGCCACAACCACACGCCGCTCGAAACCTGGCTGCCCACAGCATATGGGGCCATTCCAGTTATCGGCGCGGCGTCGTCGTCGGCGGCGATTTTGCATAAGTCAGAGCCGCTGGCGCGCTACTCCCTGTTCACATTTTTCAAGAGCGACCAGGGTGTGCGCATCCGCCATGCGGTTCGCGGGCTGGAGAGACCTGATGGGCCCGTCGTGCGGCTCTGCGAAACCGTCATTGAAGCCCCGGCGTATTGATCGGCAGCACAGGCGCTGGTGTCCCCGCCGCCCGGTTGCGCATCAAAGGTATGTGTATGATGCAGCGACCGATCGCCACGCTGTCACGAAGCTTGCAGGCGCGCGGTCTTGTCGCGCGGGTGCGTGCCACCATGCCCAATATCTCATCGTAACTCCTCATGTAGGTTGGCTTCAACATTTTGTGCCAAGTGCATTTGTGCAATCAGTCTATGCTGTTCTTCGTGCACGGCGCGATCTAACGGCACCGGCGCGCCCCTCATACTCGTCGCGTGCAAATGCGAGTGATAACTGCCTCGCCAGCGTGCGGCCTGATCAGGGGATGAGCAGAGCACGTTTGCTGGAGCCTTGGCCGTCGATGTCAAGGTGACAGAGGTTAAATGTATTGTTGCCGTCCGCGGCATCCCCCCTGACATATGAAAGCGGCGAGCGCTAAGCATAGTACGGGATTCGCGCTGGACCACCAGCGCGCGAGACCAAGGAGACGTTGGAATTGCGAAAAAAAGCTGACATCAATCTCGCCCTTCAAGGCGGCGGAGCCCATGGCGCGTTCACTTGGGGCGTGCTCGATCGCCTTCTTGAGGACGACAAGCTGACATTCCACTGGGTCAGCGCCACGAGCGCGGGCGCCGTCAACGCCGTGGCTTTGGCGGCCGGCCTCGCCGAAGGGTCACGCGACAAGGCGCGCGAAAAACTCTTCAAAATCTGGCAGGCGATCCACAAAGCCGGGGTGCCAGATCTGACCCGGCTGAACCCGTTTCTCAACGGCTTCACCGGGCAGAAATCGCTAACGCAAATGGCCAGCATGTGGTCGCCCTATGAGTTCAATCCGTTGGGCTTTGACCCGCTGCGCCGCCTCATCACCGAGCACGTGGATTTCGATCTCATCCATGCCAAGTCGCCGATCGAACTGTTGATCGCCGCGACGCACGTCCCGACCGGCAGAGCCCGCTTGTTCCGGCGCGACGAGATTACCGTCGAGGCGGTGCTCGCGTCGGCGTGTTTGCCGACCTTGCACCACGCCGTCGAAATCGATGGTGCGCCCTATTGGGACGGCGGGTTTTCGGCGAACCCAGACCTGGTAACGCTCGGTGCCGAGAGCCCGGTCGCCGACACGCTCCTCGTCATGGTCGCGCCGCGCACGAACGAAGAGCGGCCGACGACGGCAAATGATATATCCATCCACACCAACCGGCTGACGTTTAACGCGCCGCTTCTGCGCGATGTCGAGATTATTACGGCGGTGCGGGAAACCACTGGCAGCCTTCTCGCCAAGGGCCGCTTGGCGCCGCTCACCAAGCACCGCTTTCACATGATCGATGGCGGGCCGGTCACAGGGGCGCTCAACCCAGAGACCAGCGTCAAACCTGATTGGGGCATGATGACCTATCTGCACGGCGCCGGCCGCGATCACGCCGATAAATGGCTCGAAGCGTCGCGCGGCGCTATTGGCCGTCACGAAACGGTCGATCTCAGCCGCCACTTCTTTCCAAAGGTCGAGGGCGGCGCTCAGGCGCAGGTCATCGGCGCAGGCCGGCGGGCTTCGGGTAAACGGGCCGCTTTGGCCAAGCGCGCGATGTGAGACGAGGTGAGGGGCTTCGCAGATGACCGGCCGCGTTTTTGTAATTCTGTTCACGATTGTCTTCTGTCTTGCGCCAGGTTTGGCGCCGGCTGCGGACGCGCCGCTCATCGCGGCGGCGACCGATCTCAAATTTGCGCTTCCCGCGTTAGCGAAAGATTTTGAGCGCGAGACCGGCCACGCCGTAACGCTGACGTTTGGATCGTCCGGCCTGCTTGCAGCCCAGATTGCCAACGGCGCGCCGTTCGAGCTGTTTCTTTCCGCCGATGAAGCCTTGGTGCACGGCCTCAACGACAGCGGGCTGACACGCGACGGCGGCCAGCTCTATGGTCTCGGCCGCTTGTCGCTTTTCGTTCCAGAAACGTCGCCCATCATCGCCGACGCAGAGTTGACCGGTCTGAAGGCGGCGCTGGCGTCGGGTAAAGTCGCCAAATTCGCAATTCCCAATCCTGACCATGCGCCCTACGGCCGTGCCGCGCGCGAGGCGCTCCAGGCGGCGGGCATGTGGGAGCCCATCGCATCGCATCTGGTGCTCGGCGATACGGCGACGCAGGCGCTGCAGTTCGCGCTCCAAGGCGGTGCCGGCGGCGCGCTCGTGCCAGCGCCCCTGGTCGAGGCCCCGGAATTTACATCTCCCGGCCGCCATGTCCGCGTCGCAGCGTCACTGGTGGCACCGTTGCGCCAGCGCTTAGTGCTGATGAAAACCGCAGGCCCAACGGCTGCAGATTTCGCAGCCTTCATCACGTCTGAAAAAGGCCGCGCCATCCTGGCGAAATACGGCTTTTCAGGCCCCGGCGGTTCGTGATCTAACCGGGCCATGGACTGGCAGGCCCTTTCACTTTCACTGCAGCTCGCTGTTTTGACGGCGCTGCTGCTGCTTCCTCTCGCGATCTTTATAGGCCGCTGGCTGGCGTATGGCCGCCACCGGGGAAAAAGCCTCGTCGAAGCCCTTGTGCTGCTGCCGCTCGTACTGCCGCCGACGGTGCTGGGCCTCATTCTGCTCGTGGCGTTTTCTCCGACGTCGGCGCTGGGTGGAACGCTCGCCAGCGTCTTCGGGCAGCCGCTGGTGTTTTCGTTTGCCGGTATTCTGGTAGCGTCCGTGATCGCCAATATTCCGTTTGCCGTGCAGCCGATAGCCCGCGCCTTCGAGGCCATCCCCGAGAACGTCCGCGACGCTGGTTATGTCAGCGGTCTGACACCGTGGCAGACGTTCCGTAAAATCGAGGTGCCGCTGGCATGGCCGGGCATGTTCACGGGCCTGGCCTTGGTCTTTGCCCACACGCTCGGCGAATTCGGCGTCGTCCTGATGATGGGCGGCAACATTCCAGGCGCCACGCGCACGCTGTCGATTTCAATCTATGACAGCGTCCAGGGGTTGCGTATTCCCGACGCGGCGTTGATGTCGGGCGTGGTCGTGGTGATTGCCGCCCTTACGATCGCGAGCGTGCTCGCCGTCACCCGCCGCCGGGCTCATTTTGCTATGGGTCAACGGTGGTGATGCGGGACGCGCCCAAGCGCGATGCGCCAAACCTGGTTGCGCCAAGCCTGGATGCGCAATTCCGGGGCGCGCTTCAGGTGCGGATTGCGCAGTCCGCCCCCTTCGCGCTCGACGTGACATTCAACGCCCAGCCAGGCGAGGTTACGGCGCTCGTTGGCCCATCGGGCAGCGGCAAGACGACAACGTTGAAAGCCATCGCCGGGCTCGTGATGCCGCAGCGGGGCCGCGTTGCCATCGGCGGCGACGTCTGGTTCGACAGCGGCCAAAACATCGCTGTGCGGCCGGATCTGCGGCGCACGGGGTTTGTGTTCCAGGACTATGCGCTGTTTCCGCATTTGACGGCGCGCGGCAATGTCGCGCTCGCCATGGGCCATGTTGCCAACGAGACGCGTGCGGATGCGGCGGCGGCGGTGCTGCGACGGATCGGCATCGAACATCTGGCGGAGCGCAGTCCGCGGGACCTTTCCGGCGGCGAACGTCAGCGCGTCGGCATTGCCCGGGCGCTGGCCCGTGATCCACACGTCCTGCTTCTGGATGAACCGTTTTCCGCCGTCGACCGGCCAACGCGCGAACGTTTGAAATCTGAGGTCCGGGCGCTGGCGTCAACGCTCGCGTGTCCGGTCATTCTCGTTACCCATGACATCGACGAAGCCGTGGCGCTGGCCCGGCAACTCGTCATCATTGATCACGGCGTTACAATCGCGTCGGGAACACCCGATGAGCTTTTGCAGGCGCCGCCGAGCCCCCGCGCCGCTGAGATCATCGGCGTAAAATGACGGCGTGAGACCTGAGCTTGTTACTCTCAGTGCCCCACGCCGCGTCCGCCTCCGCTAAAAAGTTTTCTATTTCCAGGTCAGCTGGGCGCCGATGCGGCCGCCAACCTCGCCGCTTTCGGTGGCACCGATGGCGCCCGAGAGTGCGAAGGCTTCGCCGTTGCCGAAGACGTTCTGGCTCAGAACTCCGATGGCCGAGATGCCCCAGGCGTCGTGGCCATGGAAGTTGCCCCAGTTGGCGCGCAGGCCAAACACCGCGTCACCTGTCAATGTTGGATCGGCCAGAGCAATTGCCAGCGCCACACCCTCGAGGGCGAGATCAGCCTTTGTCGAGGCTGTCGTGATCCGCTGATCGAAGCCGTTGATCTTGCCGAGCGCCTCGTTGCTTTGCGATTCAGCGGTCGCGATGCGGTCGTCGAAGCCAGCGACCGTTTTGCCGAGGCTGGCGATTTGCGTGCCCTGTGATTTGATATCGGTCGTATTCTTGCTCGTCTGGCCTTCGACGACAGTAACTCGATTATCGACGTTGCTGATGTTGGTGGTGTTCGTCGCCGTCTTGGTCTTGAGATCGTCTATGTCGGTCGTATTGGTCTTGGTCTGACCTTCGACCGTCGTCACCCGGCCATTAAGGTTGGTGATGTTCGTGGTGTTGGTGTTTGTCTGGTTGGTCAAATTCGTGATGTTCGCCGTGTTGTTCGTTGTCTGGTTCTCGATTGCGGTCGTGCGCCCTTCAAGCCCGCCGATCCGCGTTTCATGATCATCAAGCGTGCCCTGGATTGCGCCGCCGTCGCCGGCAAGATTGCCGTTGGCGTCGGTGGTCACGACCTGCAGCGGTCCGCTCTGATTGGCCTTGCTCGCCGCTGACGTCACGCCTGCGGCCCGGACCGTGTTGGATGCCGTGCCAAGCGCGATTTCGTTGGCGCGCGTGGTTGCGGCGCCCGAGCCAATGGCCGTGGCGTTGGCATGCGACGCCTTCGCGTTGCTGCCCAAGGCGCAAGCGCCGGTGCCGCTTGCGCTGGCTCCGCTGCCAAGCGCGCAGCTGTCGTCGCCTGACGCCGAGGCGTTGGCGCCGAGGGCGATGCCGTTCTGGCCGGCCGCCGTCGACCCCGTGCCAATTGCGGTGCTGCCGGCACCCGTCGACGCAAACAGTTCGTTGGCATCGCGCGCGGCCATGTTGCCGTTGGCATCCGACGTGACGGCGAATTTTGGCCCGGCGGCCTGCGCCGCTTTGCTGGCAGCAGACGCCAACCCCGACAGGGTGTAGGTGTTGGTGGCAGAGCCAAAGACCTGCTGGTCGTCGCGCGTTGTTGCCACGCCCTGACCGAAGGCGGCGGAATTGATATGCGTGGCTTTTGAAGCTTCACCAACCGCCGTCGCGCCTAGTCCTGTCGCCGACGACAACTCGCCAAGCGCCGTGGCGTTGTCGCCGCTGGCGATTGCATCCTTGCCGAAGGCTGCGGAATTTGCGCCCGTCGCCTGGGCGTTATTGCCAACCGCGGTTGATCCTGATGCGAGCGCACCGGCGCCGATCGCGACCGCACCAACCGAAGTCGCCTTGGCGCCGAGACCGACGGCGACGGCGTTGGTGTTGCTGGCTTCGGCCGCTTGTCCGAGCGCGGTTGCGCCAGCGCCTGTTGCTTTCGCGGCGTTGCCGAAGGCGCTGGACTTAGTGCCGCTTGCAAGCGACGCACTGCCAGCAGCGGTTGCGACATCTCCGGAAGCCGTCGCAGTTTGTCCGAAGGCTGTTGCTAACGATTTCGAGGCAACCGAATTGCGTCCATAAGCCGACGAGCTTTCGCCTGTCGCCTGGGCCCCCGCGCCACTCGCCGTCGAGCCGAGACCGGTGGCTTGTGCGTCGGTGCCGATGGCGGTCGAGAAATCAGCGCTGGCGCGGGCTAGCGCACCCGATGCCGTCGAGCTTTGTCCGAGCGATCGCGCCGCCCGGCCGACAGCGGTCGAGTTGTCGCCACGGGCTTGCGATGAATTGCCAATTGCGGTGGCATTGATGCCTTGCGCCAAAGCCGAAGCACCGACTGCGGTCGTATTGGTATTGATGGCTTGCGCGCCGGCGCCGATTGCCGCCGTGTTGTTGCCCTGCGCCTCAGAGGCCACGCCGATAGCGGTGCTGTCAGCGCCCGATGCCGATGCAGCACTGCCAATCGCCGTCGCGTTCCCGCCTTCGGCGCGCGAGTAGCCGCCGATGGCGTTGGCGTTGTCACCGCTGGCACGGGCCAAAAACCCAAGTGAAGAACTATAGGGTCCAGTGGCCTCGGTCTGGGTGCCGATGGCGAGCGATCCTGTGCCGCTGGCTTGCGCATTGGAACCGCAGGCCACGGCTTGGTCGCCGGCCGAGGAGCCGCCGAAGCTGCCGCCGAATTGCTGGCAGATGGACTGCGCGTTGGCCTGCTCGACGGCGCCTGTCATGAACACGGCAAGGGCTGCAGCACTGGCAGTGGCGCGAAGACTTGCCTTGCTGTGCGGCGCAGGCAGGTGCGGCGGCGTGAAGACGCTGGAGCCAAGTAAGGCTATCGGTGAGGCTATCGGTGGTGGCGGTGCCATGGCCTGCGCCGCAGGCGAAACAGAACGCAGGCCAAGGTCTTCCGTCCGCCCGGCGGGCGGCAGCTTCAGGGTACGCATGAACAAAACTCCTGATGCGCAACCAAGCCGGGGCGGACGGTAACGGCAGTGCCAGCTTACAGACGGTTGCGGGGTTCCTATCCGCTCACCAGCACTACACTCTAAAATTGTAAATTAAATATTAATACAATTTTAAGTTGTTTTAATGCAACTCTTGTTCTCAGGCCGTGGTTATTGCACCAGCCGGGCGTAGCCTTGCTCGACGGTCTCATCGAGCAGCCGCTTGTAGCCGGCATAGGCTGCGTTATCGGCTGCGATGTCGCCAAGTGCCGCCGCATCGAAGGTTTCGCGGCGCGCATAAACGATCGGCGTCGCGACCGGCACGTAGGTCGCCCGCTGCTTGTTCAGCGTGGTGATCAGCCCGCGCATCTCTCCCGCACGATCAAGTTGCGACACCACGATCATGCGCATGGCACCCTTCGTGAGCGACACCAGGTGGATGAACATGGATGAGGCCGGAATATAAAGGCGTCCGCGGTGCGAGTACGGCACGTCCGGCCGGTCGCATTCCTGAAACAGCAGGCTCGGCCACTCGGGATCCCAGACGATGTCTGTGCGGTAGGCGACAATCCTATTGGGCTCCGACAAGGCCCGGCGGATGGTGAGATAACTGCCGATGTAGTGATCGACGGCAGCGCGGGTGTAGGCGCCCATGTACACCGGCGCGACAATGCCGCCTTCGCCCTTGAGCTCCATGGGGCCGTTGGCACCGGCCGCGCCTTCGCCGTGCCAGGCGTCCTTGAGGCTATGAAAGTCGAGCCCCAGAACCATGCACACATCGAACAGCGTTTGATCGCGCACCGAGCGGCCGCCGAGCAAATTCTGGATGGTCTTTTCGTGACAGTCGCTGGCATCCGCCAATTCGGCCTGGGTCAGCTTTTTCTCGACCATTGCGGTCTTGATGAGATCGAGGGCGTCGCCCCGCGAGACGAGCGGGGGCGCTGGAGTGGTCGGCTTTTTCATCAGGGCCCGGTGTCTTTAACAACGTGAACAACGTGCGTCACGAACGTCGACGCGCGACGCCCAAAATACCGGTTTTTATCGCTATACGGCAAATGGAATTCTCAGACAGTTAGCGGCTACGCCATGTTGCGCCCCGGTCCTGCCAGTGTGGCTCAACATTCCGCGCGGATGCCGCCATCTTGGGGCCAGTCCGGACGCCCACCGCCAGCTGCGTCGGCGCCAGGTCCGGCTCAGCGCAACCCACTCGAGGAGCACGCCATCATGACCACCAAAACACAGCTTTCAGGCCTTGCAGCAGTTGCCTTCGGTGCCGCGCTTTTGAGTTTCACGCCCCCTGCCGCCGCGCAGGGCTTCAATTGCCGGCTGGCGTCCCAGTCGTCGGAACGCGCGATCTGCGCCAACGCCCGGTTGGGCGGTCTCGATCAGCGCATGAACCGGCTGTACGCGAAGCTGATGGCCCGGCTGGATCGCGATGATCAGCGCGAAGGCCTGCGCGATTATCAGCTACGGTTTTTGAGTTCACGCGACAGCTGCGGCCGCGACGTCAGCTGCATCAAGGGCGCGTACCTCGATCAGATCGACGTGCTGGCATCGCGCCTGCGCTACGCTCAGAACGGCTGGGATCAGTGAGGGGCAAAATTGAATTTGGCGCTACTGCCCCAGCACTTCCAGCCGCACCGGCGTGACGCCAACGCCGGTCATCCCCATCTCTTCCGCCGCGCGTTCGGAGAGGTCGATGATGCGGCCGGGTTTATACGGCCCGCGATCGTTGATGCGCACGACGACGCTGTCGCCGGTGTCGGCACGAGTGACGCGGACACGGGTTCCGAACGGCAGCGTCTTGTGGGCCGCCGTCATGTCGCGCTTGTTGAAATGTTCGCCGGTCGCCGTCATCTGGTCCTGCCAGTAGTAGGACGCTTGACCGTTGAGGGCGTGTCCTGGGCCTGTCACCCGTGGCCCGGGAAGTATGTCGTGCGCTTCGCTGCGGGCGATCGAGCCGGTGGTGATGCGCGCGGACGGGGCGAGGGCGACGACGGTTGCCGTCCACGCCGGATCGGCTACGGCAACGCTCGTCGCCCGCGAAACCGTGGTTTGCCACGTGCCCATAGCGGCCGTGTCCGCCTCGGGTAAGCCGAAGAACGAGGCGAAGGTACCGGCGTTGGCCGGACACGCGTTGACCGCCCCCGCCAGGAGCATCGTGCAACGCAGTCTTGTGGCGTAACCCACGCCGCCGCTCCCCCAAAGCCTTCCCCGGGTGAGCGGCTAACGCGATTCGGCGCTTGAAATAAGAACGGGCGGCGAGAGCTATGCTCCCGCCACCCGCTGATGTGGCTGCTAGGTGGAGATGAGGTCGAACTCAACCCTTGCCAAGAACCGCGACCGACACCGGCACGACGCCTGAGCCCTGCATGTTGATCGAATACGCCGCCGCCTTCGACAGGTCGATGATGCGGCCAGCAACATAAGGACCACGGTCGTTGATGGTGACGACGACCGACTTGCCATTGTTGCGGTTGGTGACGCGGACCTTGGTGCCGAATGGCAGCGTCTTGTGCGCCGCCGTCATGGCATTCGGGTTAAACCAGCCGCCCGATGCAACGCGCTGGGGCTGCCAATAGTACGAGGCCTTGCCGCTGTAGGCGCCGCCGCCCGAGCTCGAAGACGCGTTCGACGCCGAATACGACTTCTTGGCTTTCTTGGCCGGCTTGTCGTAGGACGCCGTTGTGATCGACTTCTTAGATGCCTTGGTGCTGACCTTGGACGCCGAAGCTTTGGCGGGTGTTGCCGAGCCGCAGACGTAAGCTGGGCCATCGCAGGTCCAGTTGGCGCTGGCCGGAGCGGCGCCAAACGCCATCACGGCAACTGCGACAGCCATAGAGCCAATAAAAGTACGCATCGTTATTCCTCTTTCTTCAAAAGGGCAGCAGCGGTGAGGGTCGAATAAGCCGACTCCCCCGCCCAAGGCCAAAAGGCAGGCCTCGAGGCAACCGCCCACGGGGGCAGCACGTCCGTCGAAATGTTGGGAGAGTTTGCTTTTTAAGCGTGAGGACCCGTCACAGAACTCCAGAACTCAGTTCAAACTGCCACCAGGGATTTGGGGGTGCCCCCGTCCTGACGGGCGGACAGGAGCATCGGCGGAGAGGCCGGTCAACCCGGTGCTGCCATCGCAATTTAACCATATTTTGTAACGGTCTGAATGGTCTAGTTAATTTTAAACTCACCCGCAGGTTGCGCGACGGCAGGCCGCACATTGCCGGGCTAAACAGCCAACAAGAACGGCGGGTTGGTTGCCCCACCCGCCGCCTGAACGTGTTGCGATCAGACCCAAGTCGCGTCGACGAGCGCCTCAGCCCTTGCCGAGGATCGTCACCTTCACCGGCGCGACGCCGGTGTTGGTCAAACCGATCGAGCCAGCCGCTGCCCGCGACAGGTCAATAACGCGGCCTGCGATGAAGGGGCCGCGGTCGTTGATGCGGACGTCGACGGAGGCGCCGCTGCGGGTGTTGGTGACGCGGACGCGGGTGCCGAACGGCAGCGTCTTATGCGCCGCGGTCAGCGAGTTCATATTGTAGGTTTCGCCGTTGGCGGTCTTGCGGCCGTGGAATTTGCCGCCGTACCACGACGCCATGCCCGACTGGAACGCCGACCCGCCGCCGCTGCCAGACGAGGCCTTCGCCTTGCTCGCCGTTTTCTGCTTGGTCTTGGACTTCGGCGCATCAGCGCTGGCGGCGTAAGCCTTTTTGGCCTTGGGGGCTTGTGCTGCCGGCTTGGCCTTTGCGATCGCCTTGGCTTTGGCGGGAGCCACAGCCGCCGCCTGCTCGCCGCACACGTAGGCCGGGCCAGAGCAGGCTTGGCGCCAGGACTCTTGTGCAGCGTTGACTGTCGTCGGCATGAAAACTGCGGCTGGCAGGATGGCCAAAGCCGCTTTAAGAATCATTCGCATCGAACAAACTCCAGTGGTTCGGGCGGCAGCGCCGTGGGTCTGACAGATATCAACCGCGAGGGAACGCGAGAGTGACCCGAAACAAAAAACCAGAACGTGGTCTGCCGCCGAGGAAAAAGCTCACAACCCGACTTGGCTGCGTCCTGGCCGCTGGACCCGACATGACGGTTAACGGCGGGTCAACCAGGCACCTGGTCAGGTACCTGAACAGCGTTTTTCAAACTCGGAAATTGCATTGAAAAACAACGGACATTCCCGGTTCGCTTCGAAGTTGCGTGACGCCACGCCGCACCGCAACGGGCTGTCGCCAGTCAACCCCGGTGAGCGCACGTGAGCGCAGCGGCCACCGCTCCGTCGCCCGGGTTGGCGCAGGCGCCAACATTCGCTGACGCTTTGCGCGTCTGGGCCACGATCGGCTTCACGTCGTTTGGCGGCCCAGCGGGTCAGATCGCACTGATGCATCGCGTCCTGGTCGATGACAAAAAGTGGCTCGACGAACGTACCTATCTGCTGGCGCTGAATTTCTGCACGCTGCTTCCAGGCCCCGAGGCGATGCAACTCGCGACCTATTCCGGGTGGCGCTTGCACGGCGTCAAAGGCGGCTTAGCCGCCGGGCTGCTTTTCGTGCTGCCGGGCGCGTGCCTGATCCTCATCCTCTCGGCGCTTTACGCGCTGTACGGCAGCGTGCCGGCCGTGACGGCGCTGTTCACCGGTATCAAGGCTGCGGTGCTGGCGATTGTCATTGAGGCGCTGCTGCGGATCTCGAAGAAGTCGCTCAAAGACCGGGCCGAGTGGGGTATAGCGGCGGCGTCGTTCATCGCCATTTTCTGTTTCAAGGTTCCGTTTCCCCTGATCGTACTCGCGGCTGGCCTTATCGGATACCTGCGTGGGCTCGGCGCACCTTTAGAACCACTGGCGTCCGCATCGGTTCCGGTGCCGCTCACGGCAACGCTGTCGACGATTGCGCTGTGGCTGGCGATCTGGATCGTACCGCTGTTGGCCGTCGCGGCGATATTTGGCGCCGATCACGTGCTCGCACAGCTGGCGCTATTCTTCTCCAAGCTCGCGGTCGTGACCTTCGGCGGCGCCTACGCGGTGCTGGCCTACATGGCGCAGGATGCGGTCGCGACCTATGGCTGGCTGCAGCCCGGCGAAATGCTCGACGGGCTCGGCCTTGCCGAGACGACGCCCGGGCCGTTGATCCTGGTGACCGAGTTCGTCGGCTTTCTCGCAGCCTACCGCAACAGTGGCGGCCCGGCGCTGCTGATGGGCGTGCTCGGCGCGCTCGTTACGCTGTGGGCGACGTTCGCGCCGTGCTTTCTCTACATCTTCGCGGGAGCGCCCTATATCGAGCGGCTCAAATCCGCGCCGCGTTTAAAGTCGGCGCTGTCGGCGATTACCGCGGCTGTGGTTGGTGTGATCTTGAACCTGTCGCTGTGGTTTGCACTGCATGTGATTTTCCGCTCCGTCGCCGATTGGCAAGTCTGGCCGCTGCATCTGCCGGTGCCAGATTTCGCGAGCCTCGATGTTACCGCTGCGGGTCTCGCACTCCTCGCGGGCGTTATGCTGTTCCGCTTCCACGCCAACATCATGCTGGTTCTGGCCGTCTGCGGAGTTCTGGCGATGACTAAGTCATGGATCGTCTGAGATCTCACAGCCAGCCCTTGCGGCGGAAATAGATGAACGGGATCAGGCCTGAGACGAACATGAGCCCAAGCGCCATGGGGTAGCCGTAACTCCAGTCGAGCTCCTGCATGTGCTTGAAGTTCATGCCGTAGACGGACGCGATCAGCGTCGGCGGCATCAACATCACGGCCATCACCGAAAACAGCTTGATGATCTGGTTCTGCTCGGTCGAGATCATGCCGAGCGTGGCTTCGAGCAGAAACGTAATCCGCGCTGACAGGAACCTGAGGCTTTCCATCAGTGACGTAATGTCGTCGTTGGCGGCAATAATTCGTGCCAGCACGCGCGGATCATCTTGACGCTCGCGGACGGCGTTGGCGGCGTACAGCAGCAGCCGGTGCAGCGACATCGCGCTTTCCTGGGCGCGGGCGGTCACATCGCCCTCTTTGCCGACGGACTTGAGCAGCACGTCGAGGCGGCGGGTGCGGGATGGCTGTTCGGCGCCTTTCTGGCCAAAGACTTGCGGCGCCATACGCTCGATCTCATCCTGACCCCGCTCGATCAGATCGGCTTCGCGCTGGATCAGCATCTCGACGATGCCGATCAGCACCGCCGGGCCGGTGCCGCAGCCGTTCTCGCCCTTAGCCGCGCGCGCGATGTAAAGGGGAAAGGCCTTCGGCTCCGTATAGCGGACCGTGATGAGGCGCTGGCCCGCGAGGATGAAGGTGACGACGGATGTCATCGGCACACTGGCTTCGCTGAGGTGCAGGATGATCGCGGTCATGTAGACAGCGCCGTTTTCGGTATAAAAGCGGTTCGAGGCTTCGATCTCACGCATTTCCGAGCGCGTCGGCACTTCGATACCGAGCGCCTTCTCGACGGCCTTGTCCTCATCGTCGGTCGGCGACAGGAGATCAATCCAGACGCTGTGTTCGCCGATCAGGCCCTCAGCCGTGCGCGGTTCGAGGCGGCTGCCAGCCACGTCGTAGACGGTGATCATGATTGAGGCTCCCCGATGCAACCCGTAAGGCACTGCGCCCGTTACTACGCGATCCCAGGGTGCTCTGCCCAGTGGAGGATTGCGCCGAAGCGCCGATGATGTGGTATTATAGCGGAAGCATATGGCGCTCTCCATTAGGCGGCGGAGCGCCGGTCGTCAGGCGGATGCTGCGACCCCTGGATTGTGTCACGGACACCACATCCGCTACGCTGGCGTTTCAGGACGTTACTGCAAGGATTACAGCTAGGATTATGACAATGCCGATAACCTATCGATTTTGTGCGGCCCTTGTGACTGTCGCTGGATTTGGGTTTGCCTCCGGCCAGGCAGACGCCGGTATTGCCTGCAAAGACGGGTTTCAACTGGTCCAGGGCAACTATCTGGCAACGCCCTATTGCCAGGACGCCCAGCTTGCGGGTGTCGCCCGGCAGTACGGCATGAAGGTGTCTGCGGCCGCGATCCGCGACAACCCCAATTTCAAACGCAACGTCTGCCGCCTTGTCGGCCAAGACATCCGCGTCCAGTCCACCTGCGGCGAGGTCAACCCGAATGGCCGTTTCCGGGCATATTGAGATCATGGCCCGCGTGAGCGCATCCAAACCGGTCTCTTCGTCGCGATGATGACGCTCTCCGCGGCGGACCTCGACGCCCGCTGGGGCCGTGCGGGCTCCGTGACGTTCACCGAGCGCTTTGGCGGACCGGTTGCGGTGTTGACCGCAGCCGGCGGCACCGCGGTCGTTGCCCTGCAGGGCGCACAGGTGTTGTCCTGGATCCCCGACGGGCATGCCGAAGCGCTGTGGCTGTCGCCAACCGCCAAACTCGGAACCGGCAAAGCTGTGCGCGGCGGAATCCCGATTTGCTGGCCGTGGTTCGGGCCGCATCAAAACGACGCGTCGAAACCGGCGCACGGATTTGTCCGCGCCGCGCCCTGGCAGGTCATCGCCTCAGCGGCGTCAGCAGACCGCGCCTGCATTGTGCTCGCCTTCGACGCGACGACGGTCGATCCGGGGCTGTGGCCGCATCGGGCGCGCGCCGAAGTCGAGGTTACGCTCGCCAACACTTTGACTGTGGCGCTGACAACGGCGAACCTCGGCAACGGTCCAATCGCACTGACCCAAGCGCTGCACACCTATTTGGGCGTTGGTGACATTGCTGAGATTTCGGTCACGGGGCTCGCGGGCCGGTCTTACATCGACCAGCTTGATGCGGGCACTCAGGCGGTTGAGCCCGGCACTATCCGCATCACGGGGGAAGCCGATCGCATTTATCAGGAGACGCCTGATGCTGTGACGATCGACGACGCGGCGCTGCGGCGCCGCATCCGCATCGCCAAGTCGGGTAGCCTGTCGACGGTGGTATGGAACCCTGGTTTTGAGAAAGCGCAGCGCCTCGGCGACTTGGGAGCCGGCGGACACCGCCGCATGCTGTGCGTTGAAACCGCCAACGCCGGAGCCGATGTGGTGACGCTCGCAGCGGGCGCGCGCCACCGTCTTGTCGCGGAACTTTCCGTCGCAGGCCGCAAAGACTTGGTCAGCCCAAATCGGGCGTGACTTCCGACACGTCCTTGGCCCGCCGGACGCTGCCGTCGAACTGCGCGCCTTCGGCAATCGCCAGTGTCTGTTTGACGATATCGCCATCGACACGCGACGTGGCGTTGAGAATGACGGCCGAGCCCTTGAGGGCGCCACGGACTTCGCCCTGCACTGAAATGGTGCGCGCGACGATCGTGCCGGTGACACTGCCGGTTTCACCGACCGTGACACTTTCGCCGTGCACATCACCCTGGATATGCCCGGCAATCAGCAGCGAGCCTTTGGTCTTCAGCACGAGTTGCTGACCCGAAATCGTAATGTCCTGGCCGAGGACGGACGTTGGCGTATCCGGCTGCCGCATGGGCTGCGGGCTCTGTTGAGCGAAGGGCGGCGGAGATTTGAGAGATTGCATGGGCAAAGGTCCGTTAGAGCGGACAGGATCGATAACACGTGGATCAGGCGTTGCAACGCGGTTGAACATAAGACACCCCCAAAACGCAAACTAGTGTTGCTTTTCCCCGCAACACACCGAAATCACGGCTCTGTGGGGACATTATGTCTAAACCATCTAGTCCGCCAGGAGAATGTCCCGCGGATGATCCATTTCGCCTATTGCGGCTGCATCAGCACGGGCTGCTCGGGCAGATCGCGCGGAAGCACCGAAATTCCAGCTAGGCGCCAGCGTAGAGGCGCGCTTTCGTAAGTATAGACAAGGTCGTAAACCACCTGTTTGCTGGGGAATTCGAAGTACCCAAGGATGCGCAGGAGCCCATTGCGATCGAGCATTGGCGGCCGTGACGTCAGCGGCACCATGGTTCGCACCGGTTCGAGGTCGAGCCCGGCCGAGCGCAACTTGGTAAAGTTTGCAGCCAGCTTGTCAGTGCTATTTGCCGCCTGAAACTTGGCGTTGCCCATGGCGTACAGCGAGGCGTAGTCCCCCGACTTGTTGCCGGCGTCGACGGCAAGCACGGTTTCACGCACCAGGGTCATGAGATCGCCGGGCTCGGGAACGGGCGGTGCATCAGTCACAGGGCCGGCCGTTATTGTGCCGTCCGTCACAGAACCTGCCAGCGCAACACTCGCCGCAGCCCAGGTCAGTGTCATAAGCGCCAGCACCGCACCGGCGAGCGGGCGCAGGATATAAGAAAAGCTGCTTGGCATGACAAAGCTCACGATGGTCTCAAGCGGCAGAAGCGGAGCCCTGACTTTGCGCCCCGCCTTCTCATACGTCAGTGTGGGCGTCTGGATCTAGCGTGGGATCCAGATGTTGACGAACGGCGCGACCACGTGGTGGCCACGGCGGCCCGAATAGACGTGCGCGAACGGGGCATCGACAACCACCCGGCGGCCATGTTCGACGCGGGTGAACGGCGCATGGACAACGTTATCATCGTCATCGTCGTCGTCGTCATCATCATCATCGCCGTCACGGCCGTGGTGACGATAGGCGTGTCGGCGGCGGCGGTCCGCGCGCTCGTCATCGTCGTTCCAATCGTGATCAATTTTGACTACGGCGCTGGTATCGGCGCCGGCCATCGCGCCGGCGCCAGTAAGCGGCGCGGCATTGGCGGCTGGCGCGGCCACAAGCGCGAAGGCCATCGTTGCTAAACCCGCGACGCCCGCGCGGAAGGTTATAATCATAATGCGCAATCTCCACGAAACCCTAAGTACGCCAATATTTTAGGATGTAACTTGGTGCTGGCGCAACGGCGGAACCGGCGCGGGGGCAGTCAGCCGCAGCACGCCGTGGCCCAAAACGCCGGGGGCTCGAAAAAAATGCTGCCGAACAAGGGACTTGCGGACTTCGCAAACCTGGGGGAACGTGGTGTAGCTTTGATATTCAAGAATCATACTTTGGAGGATTTGATGCGGCGGCTCTCGAAAGCGGCGGCCTTTGGCCTTGCGGCGGCTCTGGTTGCCATTCCAGCACACGCCCAGACGGCGGCCTGCCCCAAGGCCAATGCACTCGGTGTGGCGCGCACGGTCGAAATCGATACCACCGGCGGCCCTGGTTTCGGCTTCGAGCACTATAAGGCCATCGATTTCCTGCAGCCTAAGGAAGTCGTGCTGACCTTCGACGACGGGCCGCAGAAATTCTCGACCGAGCTGGTGCTTGCGGCGCTGGCTGACCAGTGCGTCAAGGCGACGTTTTTCTCCATCGGAAAAATGGCGCTCGGTTATCCAGAGATTATCCGCGAGGTCGCGAAAGCCGGCCACACCATCGGCACGCACACCTGGAGCCATCAGGCCCTCGCCAAACTCAAGACCTTCGAGGAAGGCAAGGACGAGATCGAGCGTGGCATCAGCGCCGTGCGGCGTGCCGCTGGCGTTCCGATCGCGCCCTTCTTCCGCTTCCCAACGCTTGTCGATACGCCGGAATCTGTTGCCCATCTCGGCAAGCGCAATATCGCGATGTTTTCGACCGATATCGACAGCTTCGACTTCAAACCGCAGCCAGCGGAAAACATTGTCAAATCGATCATGGCCAAGCTGGAAAAGAACGGCAAGGGCATCGTGCTGATGCACGACATCCACAAAACCACGGCGAAAGCCGTGCCGCTGTTATTGGCGGCGCTGAAGGAGAAAGGCTTCAAAATCGTCCACCTGAAGGCCAAGGCCGAGGTGACGACGCTTCCCGAATTCGACGCTGCGATCGAAAAAGACGCCAAGGGGTTGCCGCAAGTCGGCGCCGAGAAACCGGCGTCGAGCGTCGTACGCACCGTTGAAGGTACGCCGACGGCAGAAGAACTGGCGAAGTCCGTGGCGGCGGACGCTACACCGCTGGCCGCTGCAGATCCTGCTGCCCCTGCTTCGACGCCGCCCGCTGCAATTGCTGCTCCGGTCCCTGCCGTGGCACCTCAGGCCACAGCCGCTGTGCCAACAGTGTCACCGGTGACGACAATCCCAACCGAGAGCACGACGTCCTCGATCGCACCGCCAGCAGCCGCTGCGAAAACTGCTGCCGAAGGGGAGCCGCCGGCTGCCGCCGCCACAACAACGGCCTCCGCCAAATCGATGACCGACAAGGCGAAAGAGATCTGGGAATTGTGGTTTGGTAAATAGGGCGCCGCAAAACTGCGGACGCCTGAAGACTGAGACCTAAATCTGCGCAACAGACGTCAGCGGCAGTCGTAACAGCGCGGCCATCCTAAGAGCGCGCCTGTGTGAAACAACGGTTTTCACAAAAAGAAAACGGGCGACTCGAGGAGTCACCCGTTTTCTCTTTGGACGCCCTGAGGCCCCCCCGGGCCCGCCGCAAACCAAATCGCGTTGCCGGCGTGCCACAACAGGCACTGGCAAACTTTGGGCGTTAACACAGCTTTGAACGCGAGGTTCTCAGCAGCGCTTCACGGCGATTTGTGGGATAATTCTTACCCCCAGCCAATCCCCCGATCAGCTGTCCCACAAATGGGAGGCTAGGACAACACGGCGGGCTCTTCCACAGGAATCGAATCAGTTTGTGCTGTTTCGCGCCGGGTGTGGTGATTCGGGCACAATCTATTTTCAACAAGTCAAACACTATTTTCACCTTTGCGGCTTTATCACGCGCAAACAAAAGGGCCGCTCGTTGCCAAGCGGCCCCCGTGAGACTGGTTGCGATGAAGCGCGGATATGTTGTCCGCCGGATCGCGACTTTCACGCCGTCAGAGAAGTGTTTCCAAGACAGGCGCTAGCGACCACAATATCGCAGCCTTTGTAATCCCACTCGACATTGGACCACCTCCTTCCGGTTGTTGAACAGGCGTAGAGAGTTTCACAGTTCGCGCGTTTTGAAAAGCGCGATAGCCATGGCAACGCATGGTTCAGTGCATACGGTTGCCACTATTTCAGCGAACTCAAATGCGGCGGAGACCAGGATCACCACGTCTAGGCGGGCAAATATCCCACACCTTGTTCAGGGTTCGTTTTGCCCGTACGCGGTTTGCAAAAAATATCCTAGACTGCACACGCCGGCGGGGGTGCGATCGTCCCGCAGATTGTGTTTATTTGTATGTGGAGGCGGTCATGTCTGACGTGAAAAAAATTGATCAAGCGCGCCGCCGGACCCTGTTCGCGGTCCTGGCATTTGGATGTCCCGCCTGCGTCGCGACAGCGACGAGCGCGCTGGCGCGGGATGACGAGATCACGGTCCAAATCCAGCAGGTCATTGCCCGCGACAAAGCCGATGTCGTCAGCCCGGATGATTTATATGCCCGCGTCACCATCAACGGCGAAGTCTTCAAGACCGAGCGGATCCGGCAGAGCGACGCGATCATTCCGAATTGGCGAATTTCGAAGGTGGTGCAGCGCGGCGAACACGACGTCAAGGTCGAGATCTTCGACAAGGATGTCTTTACGGCTGACGACGCCATCGACATCAACCGCGTCGATAATAAACGTGACCTTGATTTCTCTGTCGACACACGCCGCTGCCGGATCAACGGCTTTGCCAGCCGTTTCAAGTGCCGCAATCAAATCCGCCGCGCCGGGCTGGAGCGCAAGCGGGCGGAGATCGTGTTCATCGTCGATGTGAACCGCTAGAACGCCGCCACGGCGTAAGAGGTGGCGGCTTCGTGCCGCCGCTTTTTCATTTGCGCGGCGCGATGAAAAATTACCCCAACGCCTTGTTGGCGGCTTTGACCTTGTCGGCGTCGAGGTAGAGTTCCCCGCCCATTTCCTTGAACCGCGCGCTCATTTCGTCCATGCCGGCTTGCGGGTCGATTGATCCTACCTCCTCCTGAATTTCGGCAAGCGCTTCGCCAACACGCTCGTTTTGCTGGCGGGCATAGTCGCGCACATCCTGGGTAATTTTCATCGAGCAGAACTTCGGCCCGCACATAGAGCAGAAATGCGCGACCTTGTGCGCGTCTTTGGGCAGCGTCTCGTCGTGGAAGCTGCGCGCCGTATCCGGATCGAGCGACAGGTTGAATTGATCCTGCCAGCGGAAATCAAACCGCGCCCGGCTCAACGCATCATCGCGCAGCTGCGCCGCCGGATGCCCTTTGGCCAAGTCTGCCGCATGCGCTGCAATTCTGTAGGTGATAACGCCGGTTTTGACGTCGTCGCGGTTCGGCAGCCCGAGGTGCTCCTTCGGCGTCACGTAGCACAGCATGGCGCAGCCGAACCAGCCGATCATGGCCGCCCCAATGCCGCTGGTGATATGGTCGTAGCCGGGCGCGATGTCGGTGGTCAGCGGGCCTAACGTGTAGAAGGGTGCTTCGCCGCATTCCTTCAACTGCTTGTCCATATTGATCTTGATCTTGTGCATCGGCACATGGCCGGGGCCTTCGATCATGACCTGGCAGCCCTTGACCCAGGCGATCTTGGTCAGCTCCCCAAGCGTTTCCAATTCGGCAAACTGCGCCCGGTCGTTGGCGTCCGCGATCGAGCCCGGACGAAGTCCGTCGCCAAGAGAAAACGACACGTCATACTTGCGCATCAGATCGCAAATTTCGTCGAAGCGTTCGTAGAGGAAGCTCTCCTTGTGATGCGCCAGGCACCACTTGGCCATGATCGACCCGCCGCGCGACACAATCCCCGTGACGCGGTTGGCGGTGAGTGGCACATAGGGCAGCCGCACCCCGGCGTGAATGGTAAAATAATCGACGCCCTGTTCGCATTGCTCAACAAGCGTGTCGCGGTAGATTTCCCACGTCAGTTTGACCGGATCGCCGTCGCATTTTTCCAGCGCCTGATAGATCGGCACCGTGCCGATGGGCACCGGCGAATTGCGCAAAATCCACTCGCGCGTTGTGTGAATATTGCGGCCCGTCGACAAATCCATGACCGTATCGGCGCCCCAGCGGATGGCCCAGACCATTTTCTCGACTTCTTCCTCGATCGACGACGAGACAGCCGAATTGCCGATGTTGGCGTTGATCTTGACGAGAAAATTGCGGCCGATGATCATCGGCTCAAGCTCGGCGTGGTTGATGTTCGCCGGAATGATCGCGCGTCCACGTGCGATCTCGCTGCGCACGAATTCAGGCGTGATGTGTTCGGGGATGCTCGCGCCGAAGCTCTCGCCGTCGGCGAGTGCCGCCTTGGCGCGGTCGAGCACGGCTGTGCGGCCCAGGTTCTCGCGATGCGCGACGTAGATCATTTCGTTGGTGATGACACCCGCGCGCGCAAACTCGAACTGCGTCACGGGCCGCTCGCTAAAGCCGCGGTAGGGCTGCGGCTTATTCGGGAAATCTCGCGACGCATGGGTGCCCGAGACGTTGCCATTGTCCTCGGGGCGAACGACGCGGCCGTTGTAGCTCTCAACGCCGCCGCGCCATTGAACCCACTTTTCGCGATGCCGCGGCAGACCCTTTTCAACGTCGATCACGGCGTCGGCATCGGTATACGGTCCCGACGCATCGTAGACGCGGAAGCTGGTCTCGCCCGCGTCCGTCAGCGCGATTTCGCGGATAGGCACCCGCATAGTGGTCTCTCCCACAGGCGCAGTCTCGGGCGCGGTGTAGATTTTACGCGATGCCGGGATCGGCCCCGTCGTGACCTTCGGGATCATCAGGTCAGGTGTGCGGGTGATCTTATTCATGTCAATTGTCTCCGGGCTCGCGCCACTATTGATAGGCCTTGAAAGTCAGGACTGCGCCGACCGCCGTCATGAGCAGCGCGCCGCCAGTCAAGAATGCGGGATTGGCGCCCGCAGAACCGGCGATGTCGGTGAGCTGGCGCTGCAAAACGATGCGCAGCACACCGCCGATGACAAGCAGCCAGCCGAGCAGTGTCACGAGCGCGGGCCACCCCGACCAGATGTTGTGCGTCCGCACAATAGCAAGCCCGGCGGCCAGGGCGATGGCACCGGCGATGATGATAAGCGGAAAGCTGTTCTGAAGCTGATGCACAATATCTGGGAACAGGTCGCGGTTGATGAACATCGAGACGCCGAGGGACAGAAAGACGGGGCCGGCCAGGCCGGCGATGAATTTGGAGCGGTCCATGGCATATCTCCGCGAGCGCCTCCACGAGGGTTGCGACGGAGAGCGGCGCTATGCGCATAGATTGCGAGCGTCCGTCCCTCACGCCGGCATGACCCGGATCAGGTTCTAAGGGTGCTTGCGCTCTGATTGCGCAATCTCAGCCGGACCACCGGCACCCCTCGGTTAAGTGCAGAGTGTCGCGTCCCATGCACTGAATTGCAAGGCTTGAGGTGCCGCCAATTGTCTGATGGATCAGAACCGCACAAGGCATCGGCCGGGATAACTGTGAACCCCGGCCGCCGGCGATTGTTAAAACCGGCGTGGCGTGCGCTGCCTCGTCACTGCCTCGTCACTGCCTCGTCACTGGCCGTGGACGCCAAGTTCCTCATCCGAGAGGCCCCAGTCCTGCCAAATCTCGAGCAGGGCGAGGACTGCGATTATGGCGCCGAGCACGAAGTGCAACGTCGCAAGCGGGGTCACTGTCACGTATCCGAGCATGAACGGCGAAACCAACAGCCACGCGCCCACCACCAGCGTCATGACTTCATGCCAGCGGTACAGCCGCATGATTTCAAGACCGGCGAGAAGGACCAGCACAATACCGGTGAGTGACGCGTTAGCGACCGCGGACGAGTGGCTCGTCTGTTCGGTGACCCACGGGCTGAACAGCACGAGCAAGCCGAGGGTCAATCCGGCCCAGTCTTCCCACGAACGATGTACTTTTAAAAGTTGGTCTCTGGCCATGAGGAATCTCCTAGCGCATGGTGCAACACGGCATACGCCGGCAGCGCGATCCGCCTGGAGCACACCCTGCGCTGGAAGCGAGAACCAACCGCCTGGGCGTATGTCTTGATATAAATTTAAGGCGGCGCGCACGCCTTTCAAGACAGTCGCCAGTTCATTTTTGCTTATCGCGCCAGGCGGGAGAAAAAAAAACGTGGAATGGTAAACGCCACAAACAATCCAAATCGGGCCACCTAGCCGGGCCACCTAGAAAGACACAGCGCCAGAAAATCGCCGTCGCGAGTAGGGTTGTGGCTGGAATTTCTCAGGCCTTCGCGCCAGACTTCGCGTGCGGGTAGAGACTATATCCGCCTGTTTCGCTTTTTCGAGTCTCAGCCGATGCGTATCTCGAATTGCACCGTTGCGCTTGCCGTGCTGGTTTTCAGCGGCCCCGCGCAGGCCGCCGATGCCATTCATTTCGACAACGCCTGCCGCTCTGGCACCCGCATCACCGTCGCCGCCGTCGGCGATCTGCTGTTCCACGCGGCGCTGCAACGCCAAGCCCTTGCCCGCAACGGCAGCTACGCCGGCTTCTGGCAGCCGGTTCAAAGCATCCTTGACGCCGCCGACCTGACCTACGGCAATCTCGAAGGTGCTGTGGCAGCCGGTGTCAGTGCCGGAGGCCGCGCCGTCGCCGATCCAGGCCGCCGCCTCGACGGCCGGGTTTACTCCGCCCGCGTCAACGAGTTTTTGTTCAACTACCACCCGTCGCTGATCGCCGACTTGAAGGACAGCGGCTTCGACGTCGTCTCGACCGCCAACAATCATGCCGGCGACCGTGGCGCGCTCGGGGTTGATGGCACAATCGACGCGCTCGAAGATGGGGGGGTGGCGTTCACGGGGACACGCCGCCGCGACGAACGCGATCTGCGCCCGTGGAGCGCGGTGGTCGAAGCCAAAGGCGTGCGTATCGCCTTTCTCGCCTGCACCTATGGCACCAACGGCGGCATCGACCGTACTGGTCAGATCCTCAACTGCTACCGCGACAGGGACCAGGTCATGGGCGAGATCGGCTGGCTCAGCGAAGACCCCGGCGTCGACGCCGTCATTCTTACCCCCCACTGGGGCGCCGAGAACGTCTCCAATCCCCTTCCGTCGGACAGGGCCTATGCGCGTGCTGCGATCGAGGCAGGCGCCGCGGCCGTCATCGGCGCCCACCCGCACGTTCTGCAACCCTGGGAAAAGATCGTCACGGCAGCGGGGCGCGAAGGCCTTGCCATCTATTCGACCGGGAATTTCATTTCGAACCAGCCGTGGACGCCGAACCGCTCCGGCGTCATCGCGCTCCTGGAATTCACTAAAGCCCGCGACGGCAAGGCCGCCCTCACCGCCACCGGCTTCGTGCCGACCTGGGTGGCGCGCGAGGGGTCCGGGCATCGCGTCACCGAACTCAGACCTGGGCAGCGGGGCACCGCGGGCGCTCTTGCCGCCACGCTACGCCGGCTTCCGGCTGGCAATCGTGTCAGCGCCAGCGCCGTGCGGTCCTTGCCGCGCGCCTGCGCCTTCACATCTGAGACGGCGGCGCGCCAAGCAACTGATGCGCCTTAAGCCGCTAGCGCTTCCTGGGCCGCTGTCACCCACTCCTTGATCTTCTCGATATCGGGCGGGTTGCCGTCGCGCAGGATGCGGCGGCCGTCGGACGTTGCGGCGTACTTCAGCACATCGGCCGAGAGATCGACTGGATCGGCTTCTGCAATTGAATCCCGCGTGCGGTACCCAGCACCGGCGAGCAGCTGTGCTCCGGTGCCGCGCAATCCCGGAATATCGATGACGAGCATGGCTTGATCCTGCCAATCGGTGAGCGTTTCGCCATCGATGCGGGAATCGTCCAACAGCTCGGCCATGTCGTGGGGATCGTGACCGAGGAAATCGGCAACGGTCTTGATGCCGAGCTCCGCAAAGCGCTCGGCCATTTTCGGCCCGATCGAGGGTGCGGCTTCGAGATCATCGGTGTCGCTGAGATAGCTGCGGCGGATGATCGGGATGTTGCTGCGCCCGGCGCGCTCGTCGTCCAAACGCACGGGAGCTGACGCTACCGGTGCTTCTGTGGGCTCTGCGGCGGGCATAGGGTGATGCAAAGTTTGGCTCACTGTCTCGCGCACGGGTGCCGCCACAGCAGGTTCGATGCGCGCGATGGCCGGTTCGACATCAGGTTTCGCAAACGCACCCTTCGGCGGCAGCGCGAGGGGCTTATGCTCGACCGCGGCCGGCTTTAGGGATGCGTTCGGTAAAGCTGGCGGCAAATGTGCGCCGTTTTTTGGCCCCGGAGTTGTTACGCCCGGCGTCAACGCATTCGAAAACTTGGCGATGGCGCGTTCGAGCACGGGATCGGATGCTCGCGCCGCTGGCGAAATGGCGTTGCCAGCTGCGTCCGCGGCACTGGCCTTGCGGCGCAAATCCGCCGGGTCGCCATCCGGCACGCGGATCGCCCGCGTGGCGTCGCGCGCGGCTAGTTTTGGCGCCAGCACTTCGCGGGCATGGAGATCACGGATCAGGCGATCGTCTTCCGGCAGCGTGTGCTCGACCTTACCTGTGGCCTTGAGTTCATCGTACATCGCCTGCACGAGCTTCTTGTCGGCGTCGTTCGAGAGCTTCTTCTCGATCCACTTCGCCGGGATCTTCAACGTCGCCAGGAACGTCGCGAGCGTCAGGTTGACGGCCGGCGCGGCAACCGCGGCGTCGTCAATAGCGCGATCTAAAATGCGACCGTATCCATCGGCTGCATACATCAGCAGCTCGGCAACAATTTTACGGGCGATGTCGTCGAGGCCTTCTTCGGGACGCACAACGCCGCGTTTCAGATCGTAGTGCGCGATCAGTTTTTCATAGTAGCGGTGCGAGTACTCCGCCGCGTTGCAGGTCATCTGGCGCTGCCAGTGAGCACCCTCCGGCACAACGACACCGATGCCGCCATGCAACGCCTCACCAAGCTTGCGCAGGTCGTTGTACGAGCGGTTGATGCTCCACTCGCAGGCCCGGTGCATGGAGTTCTCGGCTTCGGTCTGGCCGGTATGAAATGGGTGCACGGGGTCGGTATAATAGTGGCTGAGCACGCCAGCCGCGTAGGCCGCATCGGCCCACTTCTCAGCCTTGAGTGCTGCAACCGTATGGCCGTACCAGGCTTCGACCTTTTCCGGCGCCCCGCCCCAATAGTCGTCGCCGACGTGGAGCACGTGGTTCTTGAAATCCTTGAAGCTGTTGTCCGGCGCCTTCGAGCCTTCGAGGTACAACGCAACATGCTTGAGGAACAGCCGTTGCCAAGCCTCGGCGTCGGGCCGCTGCATGTGGTTGAGCCCGTCGAGTGCCAGCTTGTGATGCGTGCCGTTGGCGTGGGCGGCATAGACAATGCGGAAAAGTGCGGACATGGGCAGCCTCTCGAAGCCGGAAGAGTTGCCCCATGTCTTAGGTGAGTCGCGCCGCGGCTTCGAACCACAAGGCGTGGCAACAGCCGCTCATCAACGGCTTTTAGAAGTGCTTGACGCCAATTTCTGCTGGGTAAAATCGATGACATCGGCGCTGACGCCGTGGTTTTGGGCCAGGGTTCCGGCCAGTTTGGTGCGCTGCGCCATCTGCACGATGCTGCCGGTTTCGCCAGCGCCATCGAGCACGCGCTGCAAGGTTTCGGGCGTCAGTCCGAGGGCGCGGCCGACTGCGGCTGCGTCTTCGCGGGCCACGCGGTGGGCAGCTTCCATGTAGCCCATCAGGGCTGCGGCGGTGTGGGCGCTGCCCAAGGGCCCGGTGCGTTCGACGCGTCCGAGTATTTCTAACACCGGCATCGCCCGGTCAACCGCATCAGGAAAGCCGCCAACGAGGACTGTAGGCGCGCTGTCTGCCGCGTGTCCGGCACCGCCGATCAGGGCGGCATCAATAAGGGCGACGCCGCGCGTGCCGGTGATGCCAAGCAGCGCCTGGGTTTCGCGTGGCGGACGCGCACCGGTATCGACGATGACGCTGCCGGGGGACATTTCGGCGGCGATCCCCATGCGCTCCGGCGTGCCGAGCAATATCCGCCGCAGCTCGCCGGTGTCATCAATTGAAACAAAAACGATGTCGCATTCGAAGGCGACGTCGGTCGGGGTCGCTGCCATCTCGATGTTCGGGGTTTTGCCAAGGCGCGGCGCGGCAACAGTCATATGGCGCGGCGCGGCATCAGTCATATGGCGCGGCGCGCCAGGCATCGCGTAGAAAACCACGCGCTGCCCCGAAGCCGCGATTTTAGCGGCGATCGCAAGCCCGGTCTCGTCGGCGGAGATAACCCCGATCGGGCGGTGGTCCATGGAGCAACCTTTCGCGCAGTGCCCGGGGGCTGCCCATCCCAGGCAGCGGGGCCAGCGCTAATTCTAGGGCCAGGCGGCCGGGATGTCACGGAGTGGATTTATCGGGGGGCTTTCCGGCACCCGGACGCCAAGCGTGATAACACGCCGTCGAATGGGCGCGATGCTGCCGCGCCGTGCCAGCCGCACCGGTGCTTCAGAGACTGAGGAGGCCGCAGACGCAACGTCCATCAGCCCTCTGGTAGATTGTTTCTCCAGCTCCAAAGGCGAGGGTGAATCATGGCGCTGTTGTTAAACGTCGGATAACTATGCAGTTTCGCGAATAAATCCATCTGCCGCGTGAGAATGAACATATTTTGAATATACCACCATTCTGCGGAGCTGCAATCATTACGCCGCTTAAAGCCTGACCACAACCAATGAGTTATCAGCCAACTCGTGAGCTGGCCGGTTCAATTGAATGAAGTCCACTCGATATTTGAGGTCAGAAAAAAACTCACGATATTTTTCCAGTTCACCAATATAGACATCCTCGATTACATAGATGCCGCTCTGAGCAAGCATTTCAATGGAATTATTAAATAAGCAAATGCCGGCCTCGAATGTATGTAAACCATCGTCGACCATCAAGTCGAAATCACCATCTGCGACTAATTTCCAGAACTCCTGTATTGAGTGAAGGTTCGTTTGATCCATATAGAATGTTTTTATCCGATCTTCCTCGAACAATATATCTTTGTCGATATCCGCCCCATAAATCTGGGCCGACGGAAAATAGTCCCTCCAAACACGCAGGGAAGCGCCCGGTTTGCCATTCACGCCCATACTCGAGGCGAGATTTGGGTTGTTGGTTCCCAATCCGCACTCAAAAACCTTCTTCACATGCTCGCGACAATGATCGAAATGGCGGGAAATAAAATCCGTATACGTGTGCGAAGGCCACGGATATGGGTGACCGCTTGCAGCGATTTCTCCTTTGTCAGATCCGTATTTGTCGCAAAGTTGAGCCAACAAGCTCGTCATATTTTTGTTGTAACGAACGACAAAATTATAAGCCAAGCCATCATGCGGTGGTCCCGGTTGTCTGAACAGATTTTCCGCTTTGATAAGTGGAGCCTCTACCGGGGTTAGGCTGCCAAGCGGGTGGGCAGCGGGTTGCGCCGGCAGATACCGGTTGAGCCAGTCGAGGTTGGAGCGCCAGAGGTTATCCGCGTACCAGCCCTTGCCGCTGAAAATGTTGCGGACCGAGTAGAAGTACTCGTCGTACATGTCGGCGACGCGGTCCAGGGAGTAGTTGCGCTCCGCCCAGGCGCGGCAGGCGTGTGGATCGATGTTGTGGATGTTGCGGGCGGCCCAGGTGAAATGCTCGAAGGTGCGGCAGCGATACCCGGTAACGCCGTGAATGTTGACCTCGCTGAATGCGCCCCAATCGCTAGAAATGACGGGCGTTCCCGAGAGCATCGATTCAACCTGCACGCCGCAAAACGGCTCGAGGAACATCGACGGCGCCAGCGTTGCCTTGGCGCCCGCTATCAGGCGTTTTCGCTCCTCTGGGCCGACGACGCCGACCACCTTGACGTATTCGGAGATTGGACGGTCGGTTCGGGTTTGTCTGTCCTCAATGCCACCCGGTCCTGCGACGATGAGGTGACCGCCGACGGCCTCAACGATCTGCAAGGCAATATGGATGCCTTTCGCCGAGCCAACGCGTCCGAGAAATAGGAAATAGTCATCCTTGACCGCTGAGAATTCAAAATCGTCAAGGTCGTAATAGTTCGGAATAACGACATCATACCACATGTTGTGATTCGCGTCTTTAACGGACGGAATCCCAAGAGAAGCGTGCATGATCGAATAGGATTCAAACACACGGAACTTGGCGAATCCACCATCCGGATAGCCGATTCCCGGCTCGCAGGCGATCAGGTCCGGATGCGCGTCGGCGACCGGCTTGTGGTTGCCGCCGAACGGGCAGAGCAGAAAATCCCCCCGCTGCTTGCGCCGGTGCAGCGCGGCTATCGTGTTTGCGAAGAATTCCTTGTAAACATGATCGTCCAAACGGTAGGTTGGGACACCTTGCTTGCGCCAATCGAGGTTGCCGTATGATTTCTGCAGATCGGAGCGCCTGGTAACCGTGACGTGCTCGTCGCAATCGACAACTGAGTCCTCGTGACCATAATGGATCACCGTGTGACCGCGCGCTTTGAGCATCTTGCACATCTTGACGATCTTCTGCGTGAAGGCACAGGCCGAGTATTCCCGGATCGAAATTGTGTGGGGAACGCCGAGAATGTGGAAGCGGTAGCCCATCGTAAAGACCTTTCATTCGCCGGAGTTTTTCGCACGCCGCCGCCGACTCCTTGTAGTTGCCGAGCCAGTAGCTGGCGACAGCATACTCGTCGAGTGCGCGCCAGCCGTAGGCGGCAGCATCGAGAAACAAGATGTCGTCGGAACGCGGCGAGGGTTCGGCGCGTTGCGGCCGCGCGTCAAAGAGTGGAGGTCATGCGCGGGATTTGTGCCACAGCAGCGCAGGAGCTGTCACGCCCGCACCGCTCGGTAAGTTAAAGCTACTAGAGCGGTCTCACAGAATTACGGCGCAGCGTCCAGGCGCTGCGCCGTCTGTTGTGCCCTTACCAGCCGACGCGGATGCCCGCCTTACCGGCCCATTCGTCGCCGTCGCTGGAGACCGCGCCGCCGACGAAACCGGAGACACTGCCCTCGATACGGACGATGCCCGTGACACCGATCGCGGTCTCGCCGCCGCCTGAGAAGCCGATGCCGCCGGTGAGCGAGAAATTCTCACCTTTTTCGAGCCAAGCCGGCAATGACAGAGCCGCGTTGATGGCGAGGGACTTGTCCAGATTGAAGTCTTCGCCTTTGGCACCCGTCGCGCCTGTGGCACCCGTCGCACCTGTGGCACCGGTTGCGCCTGTAGCACCGGTTGCTCCCGTTGCGCCGGTGGCTCCCGTTGCGCCGGTCGCGCCCGTGGCACCCGTCGCGCCGGTGTCACCTGTAGCTCCGGTTGCGCCGGTGGCTCCCGTTGCACCTGTCGCTCCCGTCGCGCCGGTGTCACCCGTTGCTCCCGTTGCGCCGGTAGCACCTGTTGCACCCGTGGCTCCCGTCGCACCCGTTGCGCCTGTCGCTCCCGTTGCACCTGTTGCGCCTGTGGCTCCCGTTGCGCCTGTGGCACCGGTCAAGCCGGTTGCGCCTGTTGCACCGGTCAAGCCTGTGGCTCCCGTCGCACCTGTTGCACCTGCCGCGCCGGTGGCGCCTGTCGCTCCCGCACACGAGGTCAGGTCGAGCGTCAGTATGTAGTCATTATTGATAGTACCGTTGCCACCGGGGATAATTGGGGATTCGAGATTGATCGAATCAGCGGGTCCAGCGGTGCTTGGGTTGACGCCTGTATCCACAGCCTTCCAGGTCGCCCCTTGGGTTCCTCCCGGCGCTCCGTCGCTCCCGCAACCGATGACGTTAAAAAATTGTGCATCGGCAGCGCGCGCCGGCCCCGCTGACATGCCAGCTCCTAGGGATACCGCCAGCGCCCCAACCGCCATCATCGAGCGATGGCTGACGCTGCACAGATGCCTGTTCTGGTATTTACGCATTGCAACTACTCCCCGTACGCCCACTCGATGCTAAAAACTCGTTGCTTCACTCGACCTTCAATTCAACGGCACGCTCAACCAGAGCTGCCCACCCCAGGCATTCAAGTCATCACTGCCAATTCCGTCGTAGGACACCGTGGCGCGTGCTGAGAGACCGTCCGTCGCGCGGACCATGAGCCCGCCTTCGACCTTGACGCGGAAGTCATCGCGGCTCGTCGTCAGTCCGCCGACGGTCGCGGTCGAGTCCTTGTCGAAGTCCCACATGCCGGTGAACGACACGTGCGGTTCGATAATCGTGCCGTCGGAACTCTGGATCGCGTAGCCAAACTCGGGGCCAAACGTCAGGCGGCCGATGTGCACCGACTGGCTGTCAATCGTGAAGCCGAGCGAGTCGACGTAGGCGTGCTGTGTTTCCTCGACATAAATCACGCCGACGCTTGGTGAGATGCGCAGGGCTCCCGCATACCAGTTGCCCGTGAGGTTGGCCTTGGCCAGCCAGCGGTCGGTGTCAAACGAGTCCGTGTAGGTGCCGAACGGGCTGATGTCGTTGTCGGATTGTCCCCATGCGCCGCGCGCGTCGAACATGATGTTGTCCGACAGCTTCAGCGTGACATAGGGACCGGCCAGCCAGCCGTTGCCGCTGACATCGGTGTTGAGTTTTTTCGACTCGTCATCCATCCAGTCGAACTGCACGAGTGCGCCGACGAGGATCCACGGGCTGACGAGATAGTCGGCGCCGACGTAGAGGATGCCGAACCGTCCGGAGTTGTCACTGGTGCCGAGATCGTCGTCCCACTTCTGGAAATGACCTTCGACCCAGACATCGACGCCGGGAACCTGCGGATAGGCGGGTATCATCGGCGTTCTACCGTCGTCGGCCGCGCCGAGATTCATCTGGCCGTCCGGACGTGCTGCGGCCATCTTGGCGTGGGACGCGGCGGCATTGGCTTGCGCGATCTGGCTCAAGCTGGTTGCGAACGAGAACTCGGAGCGGCCGTTTTCCGCGCTGCCGCTGAGCTTCATCGGCGGCTCGTCCTTCAGGCTGCCCGCCGGCTGTTGCGGCCGGTCGAAGCGGCGCTGCATGCGGGCGCGGTCAGGTTCGTTGGAGGCCAGCAGGTCGACGCGCCGGTTGAGGAAGTTACGGATTGTTTCCTTGGTCTTGTCCGGCTTGAGGCACACTTGGGCTGAGGCGTTTGCCGTCAATACAGTCATGCCATTGTTGCCGGTCGCCGTGGCCGTGTTGTCAAAGCAAAGGTTGGTGACGTCTGCGGCCGTGACGACATGCGTCGCCGTGCATGTAGCGCTGTTGCCGGGGCCGGGGCTGGCAGCGAGTATCGCTGGCAGTGCGGGAACGCAGCTGCCGAGGACCAATCCGGCGCCCGGGTCGGTGATGGTCACGTTGGTCAGGGGCACATCGCCCGTGTTCGTCACAACGAGCGCGTAAGTGATCAACTGTCCAACGTCCGTGAATGACGCCGGCGTCGGCGTCTTGGTCAGCGTGAGACTCGCCCCTTGCTTGGTGTTCGTGTACGTGCACGTGACGTTTTCGCCGGCATCGAGATGGACGTTGGCCGTCAGGGTGGCTCCGGTGCCATCAGCATCGAAGTTGTCACCCGTGCACGCGAGGCTCGTAAATGTAAATCCGGCTTCGGGAGTTTCGGTGATCGTAAAAGTTCCCGGTGTGAGATTCGGGAACGATTGGGTCGAGGTAACGGCTGTGTCGATGATGAAGCCGCCCAGCGGGGCTGTGCCGGTAAAATCGAAAGCGCCAGTGCCACCCACGGCATTTTTTACAATCGTGATCGATCCCGTGCCGGCCTGCGCCTTTGTGCAGGTCACCTTGTAGCCGATGCGGGCGAATCCTTTAGGCTGCGGAATAGTGTTGGCAGTGGGATCGACTTCGATCTTAAAGCGCGATTGTGTGTCTGCGGCATCAGCAGCGGTCACGAGATACGGCGACGTCGTATCTGTTGGCGGAACTGTAACGCTGTCAGAATAGACCGTCCCAGAGCCGTTCCCGTCCACGTTGACGACGATTGGCGAAATGTTGTTGGCGCCGCCGGGATGAGACACTTCGAATGAGATCGTGTCGTTGGCGGTCACGCCATTCACGATGACGATGTCCTGGGGACTCTCACCGGCGAACGCGTTGCAATTGTTTCCGTCTTTGCAAAGGAAGAAAGTTTGGCTTGTTCCAGGGCAGCTGATCTGTCTGATGTTGCTGTTTGGATTTTGCGCTAACGCCGCGCCTGGCAGAACCGCCAACAGACTCAGGGACATTGCCGTTCGGCGCGCCATGCTGGCGCGATTACGATGCAAATTCACGAACACTGCACGCATAACAACTAATCCCCTTACGCACACTCACGCGAAAAAAATCGGCAACACCTTCCCGTTCGGCTGCACGCGAGTGCAACCGTTCCGGGCAATTGGCTTGCCCGGGCATTCAGTCGACGAAGCTCTGGTCGTTCCCCGTGGTCTTGGTCGTCTGTGGTGGCTGGACCGCCTTAATTCCCCATGCGATCCGCCCGAGCCCCCGAACTTCCCCTTCAATTCGCTCCCGACGCCCGAATCGCCGCAAAATTGGCGAAATCCTAATGTCAATTAAGAAAGGGTTACCGCTTATTGTTTCTGTGGAAAACCTGTGCATACAAATAGGTGTGGTGGATCAGATACTTAATTCGAGTGTTTAGTACAACCACAGGTAGGTACTTAAGGCTATTTATGTGCTTTCTGAGCAACGTCACGAAGAATATGTAATTGTTCTGGAAATACCGCCTTGGCGGACGTGCTCGGGTTCGCGGTTTTTTTTATATTACGGCGGCGCGTTTTCGATGCGCACAGATCAAGTCGCAAACCTGACTGCCCGCGAGTTGGAGTGCCTTACTGCGCTCGCGGAGGGGCTGAACAACGAAGGCATCGCCCGGCGCCTCGATATCTCTATACCGACTGTCGCCATGCATCTCACAAATGCGCGCCGGAAGCTCAATGCGACGACTCGCGAGCAGGCGATCGCCATCGCCATGCGGCACGGGCTGTTTAAATAGTCAGGCGGCTCGGTATCCGGTGTCACGTGTGAGGCTCAGAGCGAACCGCCGCCGCTCAGCGCCCCTCGCGCCACCAGGCCAGCGCGATGAAGGCCAGCAAGGCCGAGAGCGCCGCAAGCCCGGTGAACATCGGCGTTAATTTCACGCCGCGCGTCAGGAAGGCTTCGCGGTCCTTGAGGCCGAGCCAACCTGAGCCGGCCATAACCTTGGCGTTCGACATCATCGAAATGCGCGGCACCTCGATCGCCGTCGCCGCCGCGCTGGCCAGCAAGCCCGTGCTCTTGGTCCAGAACACGCCGCCACCCGTCGCATCGGCGATAGCCTTCATCTTGGCGCCGGTGGCCGTAACTTCACTCATCTCGCGCGGATCTTCGATACCGGCGTTGGCGACGGCCGTCAGCGTGCCCGAGGGGCCCGGCGTTTCGGCCTTATAGAGTCCGGGAATTTTAACATCGACGCTGGCTTGCCACAGGCCTGATCCAGCCGGGCCCGGCTCGAGCACCACGTTGGTGACGTCGCCGCCCGGGCCCATCAGGCGCACCGGCTCCACGGTGTCGTCCATCGAGGTCCGCTCAAGCGAAAGTTTCAAGCCTTTGGCGGACGCTATCAGGCGCTCCTCCTCGAGGTCGGGCTCTTTCATGAGCCAATGCGACAAGCGCCGCAGCAAATCGGTGTGCGGTCCGCCGCCGTCGTAACCCCGCGCCCACAGCCAAGCATGATCCGACGTCAGCAAAGCGACGCGGCCCTTGCCTTTGCGGTCGAGGATCAGCAGCGGCCGGTCCTCGGCGCCGCTCATCACGACACGGCCACGGTCGGCGCGCACCTCCGCCTGACGGAACCAGCGGCCCCAGGTGGGCTCGGGCTTGGAGCCTGTGATTTGTGAGTCTGTGAGTTGGGAGCCTGTGATTTGAGAGTCTGACAGTTGGGCATCCGCGAGCTGTGGCGCGATCGATCCCGGCAAGCCCTTGGTCACCGGATGCTTGTGCCCCTCCGCCGTGATCTTGGCCTTGAACGGCGTTTCGATGACGCGGCCCGTCGGCGTCGCCGGCAAGACCGACGCCAGTGGCGTTTTATGAATCGAGAAACTATTGGCATAGTCGTCACCCGCCGCGATCAGCAGGGCGCCGCCGTGCTGGTCAACATAACGGGCGATGTTTTCGTAGTACTGGAGCTGCAGAATGCCCTTGTGCTCGTAGCGGTCGAAGATGATGAGATCGAAATCCTTGATCTTTTCCGAAAAAAGTTCACGCGTCGGAAAGGCGATGAGCGACAGCTGATTGATCGGCGTGCCGTCCTGTTTTTCCGGTGGACGCAGGATCGTGAAGTGCACGAGATCGACGGCGGCATCCGATTTCAGCAGGTTGCGCCAGGTGCGCTCGCCGGCGTGCGGTTCGCCCGAGACCAGCAGCACGCGCAGATTTTCGCGCACGCCTTCAGCCGCGATCACGACCCGGTTGTTGGCCGGCGTCAATTCACCCGGCGCCGGATCAAGTTCGATTTCGACGATGTTGGTGCCGGTATGCGGGAACGCCATGTCGACCTTGTTGGTGCGGCCGATTTCGGTGCGGACCGTCTCGTCCGGTGTGCCTTCGCGGCGCACCTTCAGCGTCACAGTGCCGGGTGCGGCACCGCTTCTGCCGGTTTCGCGCACGGCGAGTTGGATGGAGCGCGACTGGCCGACAAGTCCGTAACGCGGGGCTTCGATGACTTCGATGCGGCGGTCGAATTCGCCCGGCGCGCCCGTCAGCAGCGTGTGCACCGGCGCGTCGAAGCCGAGGCTCTGCGCTGACTTCGGCACATCGTGCACCTGACCGTCGCTGACGAACAGCACGCCGGCGATGCGGTCCGGTGCCGTGTCGCTCAAGGCGGCATTGAGGTCGGTGAACAGGTTGGTACCGGCCGCCGTCTGATCGCCGGGTTTGCCGCCCGTCACCCATTTGATCGTCAGGTTCGGGATCTTGGCGAATTTGGCTTCGAGATCGGCGCGGATCGCCGCTGACTGCTCGGGCCGGCCCGCGAGCTTTTGGCTCGTGCTCTCGTCGATGACGGCGATGGCGACGTTGGCGAGGCTTTCGCGTTCCTCTTCCCGCAGCGTTGGATTGAGGAGGGCCGCAAGCATCGCTGCCAGCGCCGCCAGCCGCAGGAACGCCCCGCGCGAGCGGCGCACGAACAGCAGCGCCACAAGGGCCAGCGCGATAAGCGCCAGGATCCAAAGCACGGGACCCGGGAGCAAAGGCGCGAAATCAATGGACCAGTTCATGTCTGCGCCCTCACTGGCCAAGCCGCTCGAGGAGCGCCGGCACGTGCACCTGATCGGCTTTGTAGTTGCCTGTCAGCGCGTGCATGACGATGTTGATGCCGGAGCGGAACGCCATCTCGCGCTGCATCTCGCCGCCGGGCACGACCGGGTAGACCGGCCGGCCGCGATCATCCAGCGCCCAGGCGGCGGCGAAATCATTCGACGTAATCATGATCGAGGTGACGCCGTCGGCGACCCGGGCCCGGCGGGTTTCGTTCGCGTTCTCGGATATCGCCTCGACCCACAGCTGGCCGCCGTCCCAGCGGCCCGGAAACGCGCGCAGCAGATAGAACGACTTGGTGACGACGTGGTTTTCCGGCACCGGTTCCAAGCGCGGCACGTCGAGCTTGCTCAACAAGCGCTGCAGCGCGTTGCCGCCCTTACCGGCGAGCGGCAGCGTATTGGCGCCGCCCTGGCCATAGTCGCGGGTATCGAAAACGATCAGCCCGCCTTCCTTCATGTAGGCGTCGATCCTGGCGATCGCGGCGTCGGGTAAAGCTTCCGCGTTTTCGAGCACGGGCCAGTACAGGATCGGGAAAAACGCGATCTCGTCTTTCGCAATATCGACGCCAGCCGGTTCGCCCGGCTCGACCGCGGTGCGGGTTTCAAGCACTTTGGCGAGGCCCAGAAGGCCGAGACGGCTGCTTTCGTCGGTGTCCCTGTCGCCGCTCAACACGTACCCAAAGGTGACTTTGCTCGTAGCATCGATGGCGGCTTTACCGGGTTCTGTGATCGCCGCGGGGGCTGCCGTGGGTGCTGCCGTGGGTGCTGTCTGGGTGCGGCTCTGCGCGACGCCATGCGACGGCGCCAACAGCGATGCCAAGGCCACCGCGAGCACAACGGCTGCGGCGCGCGGCGCGGCGCGTCTCCCAGACAGGTTCTTCAATCCGCCCGCCTGCAAAATGAGGATCGCGATGATATCGGCAAACAGCAAGGCCAGCGCCAGCGCCAGCATCCAAGGTTTCAACGGCGTGCTGGCGGCGTTATCGTAGCTGAGCCGCTCGACGCCCGTTGGCAGATTTGATATCGGCAGCAGCGTACTTTTCGGTGTCAGTAGGTTGAGGGCGCGCGGCGACGCACTGGCGCCGTAATAGCCGGGCGGGTGGTCGAGCGAGGGGTCCGCGGCCGTCAAATCCGAGGCCTTGATCGGTTCCGCCGTCGGTGGCGGGGCTTTGAGCGCGCCCTGTCCATCTAATGTCCGCAACGGCGCCAGCACGTTCAGCGCGCCGGGTGCGGCCGTGCCGGTTGACGATGTTGCGCCCTCGCCACCACCGCCTGCTCCGATCCGGCCCATGGTCGAGAGCCGCCGCAGCATCTCAACGAACAACCCCGAGATCGGCAAGTTCGACCAGTCCGAGTTGGCGGTGACGTGAAACAGTACGAGGCGGCCGTCGCCGCGCTTGCTGGCCGTGACTAGAGGCGTACCATCTTTCAAGCGCGCCCAGATCTCGACTTCGGGTGACAGCCGCGCCGGATCGGCGAGCACCTGGCGGTTGATGGTGACGTCTGCGGGAATGGTCAGTCCTGCAAACGGGCTGGTCTCATCGAATGCGGCCAGTGGCTGCGGCGACGACCACGACAGCGCGCCCCCAAGCGAGCGTCCGCCCGCGCGCAGCGGCACGGGCAGCAAGTCATCGCCCGCCTTCTCGAGCCGCGGTCCGGCGAACCGCACCAGCACGCCGCCGCGTTTGACGAAGTCTTCGACCTGTTTTTCGGCGTCGCCCGTGATCGTGCCGATGTCGGCGAGCATCAGCACGGAGACGTTCTGCTTTAGCGCCGCTTCCAGGCCTTGCGACAGGTTGGCGTCTTTCGGCACGGCGAGCTCTGCATACGGCTTGAGGGCCTTCTGGATGTAGTACAGCGGCGCCAGAAGCGGCTGGGCCTGCTCGCGGCTTTCGCCCGAAATGAGCCCGACGCGATGCCATTGCGTCGCCGCGTCGATCAAGCTGACCGCGCCCGCCGAGCGCTCGCTCGGAATTTCAATGCGCGCCACCTGGTTGCGCAATTCGAGCGGCAAATCGAAACTGGTGTTGGCCGACGTTTCGCCGCTGGCAAATTTGAACGGGGCTTCGCCGAGCCGTTCGCCACGCGCCGAGAAGGCATAAACCGAACCCTCGCGCGGCGACCCTGCCGCCTGCAGCACGAGGGCTTCGAGTTTGCCCTTTTCACCGAGCCGTGCGGCGAGGCCGACAGCCTCAGCGCCCTTGGTCTCGTCGATGACGGCGAACGACCCGCCACCTGCGATCGTTGCCAGCTTCGCCGCGACATCGCCCGCGTTGCGTTTGTGGTCGATGCCGTCGTGCAGCCAGATGATACTCGGGCTTGTGGCGCCTGCCGCGTTGAGGGCGGCTTCGAGCGCGGTCACCGCCTGCATGCGTTGCGGCGCAAAGGGCTGCGGCGCCAAGGCGGCGGCTGTGCTGCGCGCGTCGCCCGGGGCTTCGATTTTTGCCGTTACCGTTTTGGTCACCGGCGCGGTGCCAAGCACGATGACCGGACGCTGCACGTTTTCGGCTTCCCCGATCAGCCGCTCGATCATGCGGGCGCGTTCCGGCCAGCGCGACGCCGCCGCCCAGCCGTTGTCAGCTAAGATTACGACCGGCCCGGTGCCTTTGAGCCCTGCGTTCTTGGTTGGGTTCAGCACCGGATCGGCCATCGCCAGGATCACCAGCGTGGCGGCAAGCAAACGGATCAACGTCAGCCACCACGGCGTTTTATCGGCGGTCTTTTCCTCGTTCTCGAGACCGACGAGTATGCGCGTCGGCGGAAATTCGATTTGCGCCGGGCGTGGCGGCACGGCCCGCAGCAGCCAATAGATAACCGGCAGCGTGACGAGCGCCGCCAGCAGCCAAGGGTTCAGAAACGCGAGCGCACCGAAGCTCATGGCGCCTTCTCCGTGACGTCAGAACTCGATCCGATCCAGCGATAACCGCCAGCTGTTCCTTCAAGCCGCATCAATAGCGACAACAGCGGCTCGGACGCCGGCCTATCCGTGTGATGCACCAGGAACGACCAGCCGAGCCGGTGCGCGGTTTCTTGAATGGCGGCGCGATGGGCTAAGAGCCGCGCACGATAACGCTCACGCAAACTTTCGGCACGATCGGCAATCCAGCGCTGCGAACCATCCGGCGACAAAAATTCCGTGCGCCCGGCGTAGGGCAGGGTTTCTTCCGCGGGATCGAGGATTTGCACGAGGTGTCCGGTGGCGCCTGCAGCCCCCATGGCTTCAATGGTCTCGCGAACCTTTTCGATGGGATCGAGAAAATCCGAAAACAGGATGACGGTCGAAAATCGCGTCAGCCGCGTGCTCGGCGGCTCGGTGGCGTGCGCCCGCTCACCGGCGTTCATCACCAGCGCCTCAGCAAGTTTTTGCGTCGCGCGCCGGCTCGCCGTTGGCTGCGTCAATCCGAGCAATGCCACGCGCTCGCCGCCGCGCACCAACAGCTCCGTGGCGCCGAGCATCAACACCAGCGCCCGTTCAGCTTTCGTCACTTTGCTCAGATGGCTCTTGAATTCCATGGAGGATGACAGGTTCGGCCATAGGTACAGCGTATGCGCCGCCTCCCACTCGCGCTCGCGCACGAACAAGTGGTCCGAACTTGCGGACCGGCGCCAATCGACGAGATGCGCGCCTTCACCCGGTTCGTATTGGCGGAACTGCCAGAATGTTTCGCCCGGCCCGGCGCGGCGGCGGCCGTGGATACCGTGCGCCACCGTCGAGGCGATGCGATCGGCTTCCATCAGCAGCTCGGGCATGCGATCGACAAGGCCGACGGCCTCGCGCTCAAGCGTCAGCACGCGGCGCCCGTCCGCTGTGGCGCTGATCCGTTGCCCGGAAGGGCCCGCCATCAAAATTACCCCACTTGCCCGGCGAGGCGGCCAATGATCTTGGCCAAGTCTTCGCCTTCGGCACGAGCGGCGAACGACAGCGCCATGCGGTGTTTCAGAATAGGTTCTGCGAGGCCGGCGACATCATCGACGGAGGGCGCTAGTCTGCCATCGATGAGCGCCTTGGCGCGCACCGCCAGCATCAGCGCCTGACTGGCGCGCGGGCCGGGACCCCAGGCGATGAATTTATCGGTCTCAGAACTACCACCCGTACCCGGACGCGCCGAGCGCACAAGTTTCAAAATGGCTTCGACGACTTTGTCGGGAACCGGGATCTGGCGCACCAGCCGCTGCGTCGTCATCAGTTCCTGCGCCGAGAACACCGTCTCCAACTTGGCGCTATCGGTGCCGGTCGTCGCGTAGAGCATTTTGCGTTCGGCGATGAGATCGGTATAATCGACATCGATCTGCAACAGGAACCGGTCCAACTGGGCTTCGGGCAGCGGATAGGTGCCTTCCTGCTCGAGCGGGTTCTGGGTTGCCAGCACGTGGAACGGCGCCGGCGTATCGTGGCGCTGACCGGCAACGGTGACGTGATGCTCCTGCATCGCCTGCAGCAGCGCCGACTGGGTTTTCGGCGAGGCGCGGTTGATTTCATCCGCCATCAGCAGCTGCGTGAAAATCGGACCCTTGATAAAGCGGAACGAGCGCGCCCGGCCCGGCTCATCCTCGAGCACTTCTGAACCAATGATATCCGACGGCATCAAGTCCGGCGTGAACTGGATGCGCTTGGCGTCGAGCCCCAACACCTTGCCGAGCGTGTCGACGAGCAGCGTCTTGGCGAGACCCGGCACGCCGATCAACAGCGCGTGGCCGCCCGACAGTAGCGTGATCAGCGTCCGCTCGATGACCTGATCCTGACCGAAAATGACCGACGCCGCCGCCTTGTGGGCTTTCTGCACGCGTTCGCTCGCAGCTTCTAAGCGCGGCACGATATCGGTCTGGGTTTCGGTGATGGTGCTCATGGACGCGGCGCGCTCCTCAGCTTCGGTGGCTGTTTTGTGTTTGTCTTCAAGGGACCAGCGGATCGAGACCCGGACCTCAGTGACCCCGGATATCAACGACCCCGGATATCAACGACCCTAGACCATCCCGCCTACTCCCCGTAGGGTCAAGCGCATGGACCCCTAGGGTCAAGTGAATGTTACGTTAGATTAGTGGCTTACTTTGGCTTTTGGGTGCGGGCCGCAGTGTGATGGCTGAGGACAACAAAATTGCCTCCGCACCGAGTGGCGCGACGGCTGATCCGTCGCGCGGTCTCGAAGCCCTGATGCGTTCGGCGGCTGAGGGCGCAGGCCATGCATCAGGTGCGCGCCCCGTCGAGACATGGAACCCGCCCTATTGCGGCGACATCGGCATGAAGATCCGCGCCGACGGCGTCTGGCTGTATCAGCAAAGCCCGATCGGACGCATGGCGCTGGTCAAACTGTTCGCCAGCATCCTGCGCAAAGACGCCGACGGCAAAACCTATCTCGTCACGCCTGCCGAGAAGATCGATTGTGCCGTCGAAGATGCGCCGTTCCTCGCCGTCGATATGGCAGTGACGGGATCAGGTCCGGATCAGTCTCTGACCTTCCGGACCAACGTCGATGATGTCGTCACCGTCGACGCTATGCACCCGATCCGCTTTGTGCGCCAAGCCCCCGACGGCGGCTTGAAACCCTACATCGCGGTGCGCGGCCGCCTCGAAGCCCTCGTCACCCGCGCCGTCTACGCCGACCTCGTCGCTCTTGCTGTGGCGCGTGAGGGTGTGCACACATCGCTCGGCATTTGGTCCGGCGGCACGTGGTGGGAAATGGGGTGAGGGAGTGACGTGTTGCGGGCCAGGAAATATGTTGGCGATAGTTACGCGTTAAGGCAATGAACAACGAAATCAGCCGTTGTGTCCCAAAGCGCCGTGAGGTGATCTGGCGAGGGGGCAAAGTTTGGAGAGTGTACGTACCGGTTAAGCGTGTCCATTGAGATGAGAGGATCGAGGTTCTGCATTTTTTGGAACACGCCAAGGTATTTTTTATCGATCTTTCCCTTGAAGTGAAGGTCTTCTGCGACACGCAAGACTTTTTTGGCCAAGCTCTCTGTGCCCACAATCGTTTCAAGCTTCGTTTGTCCAATATAGTGGTCGACCGAGAGTTCCAGAAGCACGCGAAAAAGCACTGAGATCGCGTTTGGGTGTTCGGGTAGTTTGAGCCGGAATTGCAACTCCTCCCAAATAGAGCGATGCCTTTGTATACGCCCAGCCCACGCGATAGCGAATGAGGTATGGGGGATTAGCGTAGTTCGACGCGAGGGTTGACCTACGGGCTCAGGCTTGGGGGTCGCTGCTCGTCGCTTCGCTTCTGATGAGGGCTTAATCCTGGGCAGAGCATCAGCCGCTGTGGGGAGAATGTTCTCCGCCTCAAGCTTATCCAGATAGTGCGACTTATCATCGACGTCCCAAAGATCGCCCAACACAATTTCTTGGTTTGCAAGATCACTAGCAACCCGGGCCAATGCAGCAAGGGCAACTGACTCCTTTCGAATGAACTCAAACTGGCCCTTGTTGATGCTAAAACCCAGACGGTTGCGGAAAACTTCCGCAGACAGAAGCCTGTTCATCGTCGAGCGAGGGATTTTCTTGCAACCCGGCAGTAAGCTGGATGCAGCCAATCTTTTTTCAACTTCTTCGGCAACATTTACCGCGGCCTCCTTGCCTGTCCGTTCAACGAAGTTGGCCTTCATTCTGTCGGTCCACGTGCTTTGGCCAACCCCTTCCTGTGTACCTGTGTGCCGTCGAAACAAGATTTCGTCGATTCGATCGCGATTTGGCTCAACCTGACACTGAATGTGGTCGGGAAAATCGACCTGCCATTTGGCGCGGAGGCTTCGGAAAAAGTCTTGGAGTTCTACGGTCGGAGCGCGGTGCGGGTCGGCGAGTAGCTTCAAGCATGTAACGCGCCGGTTGCCATCGTAGACGACGAAGTTTTCGCCATTGGGAGAAATCAAAGGCGGCTCGTAAATTTGGCCTTTTTCGACGATATCCTTCGCCAGTTTACGCATATGCTGCTCGCGATTTGCGAAGAGCCACGCGATCGAAGCCGTCTCGTTTTCAAGCTCGCCATGACGATCGTTGGCCCGGTTCACCACTAGTGAACTCAAGGAAATAGTTCTGTATTTCATTGCATCTCCCTTCGTGAATTTTTATCAGGAGCGCAAAAGCATGAATATGACCCGATGAGAATTTGAGCGCACGAAGCCTGTAATACCTGTTGATACTGTTACAGAGCCACTAGCCGCGGCCCTTCACTCCTGGGCGTATTGCGCCGTCGGCAAGGTCCCCCCACGCTGTCATTCCCGCGCGACCACTTGGAAGTCCCCTAGTGGGGCCGCTCGCGAATCGCGGCCGCGCGTTGAGTGAGTTGCAAAACCTTGTCGCTCAAGGCGGCTCGGTGCTTCGATGACTCCGAGATTGTCATTGGCTCCATGGCCGTGATCGCTTCGCCTCGATCCTCGAACGCGGAAGCATTGCGAGCCTTCGATGGACGGCGGCTGGCCGGTTTTTTGTCCCTTAATTTGTCCGGTTCTTTGTCCGCTTTTCTCGCCATGCGCCACCGCTAAAAACACTGAGAAAGTTATGTTTTAATAGTGTTTATAACACGAGAGCGTCAAGTAATTGCCCGGTTCTTTGTCCGCTTTTTTGTCCTGGATCCCCGTTCAACCCGCTCTGTACGTTGCGGGCGCTGGAATGACGATGAATATGATAGTTCCTACTACTTCTTCTCCGCACCCGTATCCGGCGCTGGCGCTACATCCGGCATCGCGGGCGCAGTCTCGCCTCCGCCGCCCGGCTTACTCTCTGATGAACTCTCCGGCACCTTTCTGCTCACCGCCGACTCCGTGTTCGTCGAGACCGCTGGTTTCCAGTCCTTGTTGAACATGCTGATCGTGCCGTTGCGGAACGCCAAGTGTTGCACCGCGAGGTAGGGCAGGTTCAAGTTGAACGTCAGCGGCTTTGGTTCGGTGCGCAATAAACTGTCGAGCAGGCCGCCCCCGGACTGCGCCGTCGTCAGCGTCAGCGTAAAGCGAAAGTCGCCCTTGTCATCGACAACCATCGGCAACTGTTCGCCCATATTATAAAAGCGCACCGTCTCGGTGACGGTGCCGTGACCGGCGATCGACAGCGGCGCGAACGAGCGCAACGGGGTCTTCTCATCGCGTGGATAGTCGCCGAGGAAGGTGCTGTGGAAGCGGGCGGTCTTGCGCTCGGCGCCGGGCTGCAGGTTTTCGACGTCGAGAACCATGGCCAGCACGGTGCCGGTGCGGGCGCCGTCATTGGCGATCGTGAGCGGTACATTGAACACGTCGCCGCCATCACGGGCGTAGTGGATCATGGGCGGCACGTAGACCGCGAGGTCGGCGGATTTCATCGAACTCTCATAATAAGAGAGACCCGAGAAAAACAGCGCGATGGCTGACAGCACGGTCGCGAACACCCCGCCGTGGCTGCCGTGCTCGACGGCCTCATGCGGGCCAATACCGCCGCTATGCGGAGGCTGCGATCGTGATGCCATGCTTGTCCCCCCGGACGCTGTACAACCTAAGTGAGCTTAAGGTCTTAAGCGTTTATGTGTTGGGGCTTTGCGGCAAACGTTGGGCGGGCGGTAGCACCACGCGCACGCGCGCCGCCTCCGCGTTCCTAACGCAGAGGGGCTGGCCTTGGACACGTTCCAATGCGGGCGCCTATTGGCCGATCAGCACCGCTTATCCGGCGTTGCGCCACGAGCCGTCAGGGTTGCGGCAGGCAATGCCGCGCGCTGTTTCTTTGCGGCCATCGATGTTGATCGTGTGGGTGTAGTCGCGGCAAATGCCGCTCTCGGTCTGATAGGGATTGCCGGGTTCGACCGTGCCGTAGGCGCTGCCGCCAGACGCCGTTGCTGCCGTCGTGCGGGCAGAGGGCGCCGCGTTATTCCAGGTTGATGCGCCAGACGGCGCGTCGCGGCCCCATGTCCCAGCTCCTGGCGCGCCTGCGTGATACGGACTCTGCCAGGTTTGCCGCGTGCCGGTCGATACGGCTGTCATCTGCGCGCTTGCCGCCCGTGTCCGTGACGGCGCGTCGAGTTGTTTGCCGAGCGCACCGCCGAGCAAGCCGCCGGCCAGCGTGCCGCCGATTGTGGCTGCGAGCTGGCCGGTCTTGCCGAGCTTACCTTTTTTGGCGAGATAATTTCCGCCGACGCCGCCGGCAACTGCGCCACCGAGCGCGCCGACATTGGCGCCTGAGAAGCCTTGGCTGAGATCGACGGCATTGGCAGGTGAGAATGCAGCAAGCGCAATCACGGCGGCTGTGATGCGGAACGCGATACCAAATTTTGTCATTAGGTCTTGATCCAACACGTGGTTACTGATGTGTGAATCAAGCGCTCGCAGGATTAAAAATCTATGAATGTCGCCGCCGAGATTACCGCTGACTGCGGCACATCACCTATCGGCAGCGTCCCCAGACCTTGTAGCATGCGGGGGGTCGAAAGCGTATCATTTGACGTAGTTTACGTTCGACACTGAAAAGCAGGAGCTAAGTTAGAGCGATGCGGATGACGAACAGACACGCAGCCCTCGCCGTTAGCGTCCTGGCGCTGGTGACGCTGCACCCTGCAAGTGCCGCCCCGGCATGGGCGCAAGACGCTGGCCGCCTGCAAAGCACGATCGAGGATGTCGCGGCGCGCTGGCCAAAGCAACGCCACATCGCCCCCGGCGACCTCGCAGGCATGATGCGCGACGGCACGGCTGTGGTGTTCGATGTTCGCACGGTAGACGAGTACGCCATCAGCCATATCGACGGCGCGGCGCTTGTTGATCCGGCGATGTCGCGCGCGGCATTCCTGAGCCAGCATGGCCCCGCCTTGAAGGGCAAGACGGCAGTGTTTTATTGCGCCGTCGGTGTGCGCAGCTCAAAACTCGCCGAACGCGTCGGCGACGACGGTTTGAAAGCCGCGGGCGCGGTGGGCAGCGCCAATCTCGCCGGCGGCATTTTTGCCTGGCATGGCGACGAGAAGCCGCTCGTCGACGCCAAGGGCGCAACCGATCTGGTGCATGGCTACGATTCAAGCTGGGGCAAGCTGATCAAGCGTCAGGAGCTGATCAAGAACGATGCCGGGAAGTAAGCAGAGCGGTGCTCTGCTCTACTCCCCCCGCCGCCGTGGCATGAACGCCAGCCGCTCCAGCAAATGCGCGTCCTGCTCGTTCTTGATCAGCGCGCCAGCCAGCGGCGGGATCAATTTCCGCGGATCGCTTTCGCGCAACAGCGCCGGGTCGATGTCTTCGTTCAACAGCAGCTTCAGCCAATCCAAAAGCTCCGACGTTGACGGCTTTTTCTTCATCCCCGGCACCGCGCGCAAATCGTAGAACACGCGCAGGGCTTCGTTGACGAGACGGCCCTTGAGGCCCGGAAAATGCACCTCGACAATCTGGCGCATGGTCTCAGTGTCGGGGAACTTGATGAAATGGAAAAAACAGCGGCGCAGGAAGGCGTCGGGCAATTCCTTTTCATTGTTGGACGTAATCATGACGATGGGCCGCGTCTGAGCCTTGATCGTCTCGCAGGTTTCGTAGACGAAAAACTCCATGCGATCGAGTTCCTGCAGCAGATCATTGGGGAACTCGATGTCGGCCTTGTCGATTTCGTCGATCAGCAGCACGCTGCGCTCATTCCGCGTGAACGCGTCCCACAGCTTGCCGCGCTTGATGTAGTTGGAGATGTCTTTAACCCGGGCGTCGCCGAGCTGGCCGTCGCGCAGGCGCGAGACCGCGTCGTATTCGTAAAGCCCCTGCTGAGCCTTGGTCGTCGACTTGATGTGCCACTCGATCAACGGCACGCCCAAGGATTTCGCGACTTCCGCCGCCAGCACCGATTTGCCGGTTCCAGGCTCGCCCTTGATCAGCAGGGGGCGCTGCAGGGTGATCGCGGCGTTGACCGCGATCTTGAGGTCGTCCGTCGCGACATAATTTTTCGTGCCTTGGAACTGCATGCGTGTCTCGCCGCCGGGTTGGTGTGTTGCTGTCATGACCGTAGGTGGTGCGGCTGGGGCCAGCAAGGCGGCGCAGCGGCCCAACCAATCCCGCCGGGGTCAATCCCTCCCAGGCTATCCGTCTCAGGCTATCCGTCTCAGGCCAATCCTTAGCCGTAGGCGTAAACCGTCGGCGCCGCCTAGTTTATCAGCACGCCCTTTGCCTCGCAGACGCTCACGAAATCCAGCAACACATTGATATAATTAATTATTTCAGAATTTTCCGGTCTTGAGCATGAACGCGGAGCGTGCTTGACTTGACGGCTTCTCAGCCTAAAACCGTGGCGGCTTAATCGAGACCAGAATCGCAGCGCGCGGCTTTGAACTCCCGAAGAAGCCGGGTGGCGCACACGTGGCCTCACGGGAGGCGAGCGATGAGCAAAAAAAACGCGATAAAGCCAGGCACGGCAAAAGCTCCTGGTAACAAGTCCATAGCGGCCAAGGTGCCGCCGCAAAAGTCCGCCATGACCGCGGTCGCAGCGAAGCCATCGGCGAAAGCCATCGCGGCTAAAATGCCTCTAGCGCCGAAAGCGCCAGTCAAGGGGCCAGTCAAGGGGCAAGTCAAAGCGCCAGCCAAAGGTCAACTCAAACCGCTCGTTAAATTGCCAGTTAAAATGCCAGTCAAGATGCCAGTCAAGATGCCAGTTAAAATGCCGGTCAAGCCGGCGGCAAAGACGCCTGCAAAGGCACCTGCCGTGCAGGCCAGTGCCAAGTTGCCCCCGGCGCGCACCGTCGTTTCGGCAAAGGCCGAGGCACCGAAGAAGACAGAAGGTCTAAAAAAGAAAATGGCAGCTCGCGCCAAAGTCTCGGAGATTGTCTTGCCGCCGGATTACCGTCCGGCGGAAAGCGAAGCTTTTATGAATGAGCTGCACAAGGCTTACTTCCGCAAGCGTCTCATGGACTGGAAGGACGACATTCTGCGGCAGACGCGGGAAACTCTGGCCATTCTGCACGAGGATTCGACTCAGCACGCCGACCTCGCCGACCGTGCCACGTCCGAGACCGATCGCGCCACGGAACTCAGAACCCGCGACCGCCAGCGCAAGCTGATTTCCAAGATCGAGGCGGCGCTGGGCCGGATCGAAGACGGCAGCTACGGCTATTGCGAAGACACAGGCGAGCCGATCGGATTGAAGCGGCTCGATGCACGGCCGATCGCGACACTGTCGGTCGAGGCCCAGGAGCGTCACGAGCGCCGCGAGCGCGTCTACCGCGAGGATTAAAGCGCCGGCAAATGGGTCCAGGGCTCTTGTCCCGAAACGGCACAGGCTTTCACCACGCGTTAAGGTGTTCAGGGCACACTCGGCCGTCCGAGCACCCAGTTCTGTCGAGGATTTAGTCGCGTGTCCCGCACACATTCGTCTGTCGGTATCGTGCTGTGCCTCACCGGCCTATTCGGCTTGGCCCACAAGCCGATGGCTGGGGCTCAAGTGCCAGAGGCATCGGCGCCCGCCGCTATCGAGGCAGTCTTGCCCGCTGCCGCAGTTCAGGCTGGACCCGAAACATCAGCCCAGCAGCACGTGACCCGGGCGGCCGCCGCTGTCAGCGTCTCAACGCGCGCCTTCGACCTCAAGCGCATGGCGCTGAGCGATTTCGGCGATCTCGATCTGCAAAACTAAGCCGCGCTTTCGGCCTCAGCTGCCGTCCCCGCCTGCGGCTTGTCCAGGCCCCCGCGGTGTGCGCGTGAAAACCGTCGCAGTCGCCGCCGCTGCCGCATCACTGGATCGCATCGGCTTTTCGCCAATCCCTGTCTCGATCACGACATCGACCGGTCCGCCGGTCATGATCAGGTGCTCGACATCATCACGCCGGATCAAGATCAGCTTGCGCCGCCCATCCATATTGGCCTGCTCGACCACTTCGATGCGCGGCTCAGTACGCGGTTTGAAGAACACCGCCGCCGGCGAGGTTCCGTTCATGTAGGCGCGCGCCAGAACGGCGCCGAGCACGCCAAGGGCTGCGACAACCGCCAGGATCGCCAACCAGCTTATAACCTCCCACATGGGACCCCCTTTGAGAGCCAAGCCGATCGGCCCGCTGCAAAACCGCGAAACAATCCATAACCCGGAATTGACGGCATTTTAACCCTAATGATCGAAGTCTTAGGGACGCAAGAAGAGCCGCCTCGAAGCGGCACATCCTTATGTTGCGCCCCGTGTTCGCCCGTTGTTGCTCCCGTTGTTGCTTATGAGTACCCGCCCATGATGTCTGCAGACGCCCACGCTCAACAGAATCAGCTAGCTTCCCCGATTATGAGGGATCGCGAAGCGCTCAAGATCGAGGGCGGCCCCCTCGATCCGCTGACAGCAGCGGACGGGTTTGGCGGCTTTCTATCCACAATTTTTGTCGTCGCCGCGGCCGGCGCGGTGGTGTTTGGCTTGCTCGCCAGCGGCTCGGGAGAGCCGCTTGTGCTGACGCTCATCGCTGTGCTGGCGATGCTCGGCATGTTTCTGCTGTTTGGCATTGCCGCGGGCCATATCCGCATCGGCGCCCGCACACCCGCAGGCGACATTCTCAAAGCCGCCGCCGACGCCATGGACGAGCCGTGCCTGATCGCCAAAGCCGATGGCGCGGTGCTGTATTGGAACCCGGCTCTGGACGCCATGTTCGGCCGCGCCGAAGCCGGACCGCTCGCGGCCCTTGAAGCCGCGGTCGGCGGCGATCCCGAAGCTGCGCAGGCGCTGTTCCGGCTGATGCGCTCGGCAGAGCGTGGCGAAATGCGCCGCGAGGATGTCCGGCTCAAGCCGGTGCCCAACGGCCGCCGGCCGTCGTGGCTGCGCCTCACCGTCCGCCCATTTCCATCCCCCGAGGGTGGCTCATCCGAGCCAAGCGGGCATCCTGGCCGCGAATCTGGCCGCGAAGCCAACCGCGAAGCTGGCCGCACATCTGGCCGCGAGATTCTCTCGCTCTGGAAAATCTCTGATATCTCCGGCGACAAGGCCCGCGAGGCGCAAAAAATCGGCAATCTCGAAGCCGCGCTGTCAGCCTTCGACACGATGCCGGCAGGCTTCATCTCGGTCGCTGGCGGCGGCGTCATCACCCACATCAATGCGTCTTTCGAACATTGGCTTGGATATGCCCGCGGCGTGCTGCGGTCGCGCACCGCCCGTCTCGACGATCTGTGCGGAGAAGACGGCAGCCGTTTGCTTGCCGGCCTTGCAACCGCCGCTGATGCCGATCACCGCACCGTCGATCTTGATCTAACGCGCCAGGACGGCCGCATTCTGCCGCTGTCGCTGTTCGTCGAGCCGGCCGGGCTTGCCGCCAGCAGCGGTTTCTCGATCACGGCCATTAATCGCGCCGCCCGCGGCATCACCGGGCGTGGCGGGGCGCACGACATCCGTGTGTCGCAGTTTTTCCAATCGGCACCTTTTGGCATCGCCACGGTCGACGCCGAGGGCCGTATCGCCAGCTGCAACGCCGCCTTCATGCGCATGGTTCTCGACGGCAAGCCGGCCCACGATATCCACGCCCTCGAGGCGCTCTGCCGCAATGCCGAGCTGAGCGAGCGGTCGCAGATCAGCGCCGGGCTCAGTGAAGTTCTCGCCGGCCGCGGCAATGTCGCGCCCATCGACATCACCGGCGGCGATCAGAAGCAGTTCTCGCGCCGCGTTTATCTCAGCCCGCTGGCCGCCGTCGCCGGCCAGGAGGCCGCCGCCCTCTACGTCATCGACGCCACGGAGAAAAAGGCGCTCGAGTCCCGCTTCGCCCAGGCCCAGAAAATGGAAGCCGTCGGCAAGCTCGCGGGCGGCATCGCCCATGATTTCAACAACGTCCTGACCGCCATCATCGGCTTCTCCGATCTGCTGCTGCAAACCCACCGGCCGAGCGATCCGGCCTACAAGGATATCAAGAACATCCAGTCGGCCGCCTACCGGGCCGCCGGTCTCGTCGCCAACCTGTTGGGCTTCTCGCGCAAGCAGACGCAGCAGGTCTCGATGCTGAATTTGAGCGAATTCGCAACCGACATGACGCCCGTGCTCAAAACCTCGTTGGGCGAGAAGATCGAAATCAAGATCAATTCCGAGCGCGACCTGTGGTACGTGCGCGCTGATCGCGACCAGATCTACAACGTCGTGCTCAATCTGGCCGGTAACGCCCGCGACGCCATGCCATCGGGCGGCAAACTCACGATCCGCACGCGCAACGTCAGCGAGCGCGAAAGCCAGAAGATGGGCCAGACCGCGGGCTTCACGCCCGGCGAATACGTGCTCATTGAAGTCGCCGACACCGGCACCGGCATGAGCCCCGAGGTCATGGCCAAGATTTTCGAGCCGTTCTTCACGACCAAGAGCATCGGCAAGGGCACCGGTCTCGGCCTCGCCTCCGTCTACGGTATCGTCAAGCAGTCGGGCGGCTTCATTCAACCCGAGAGCGAGATCGGCAAGGGCACGACTTTCAAAGTCTTCCTGCCGCGCTATCTCCCCGAAGACGGCGACGAATTGGACGCCGCCCCAGCCAAGGTTGCGGCCAAGAAAGAAGCCCGCGCCGCCGATCTCACCGGAACCGGCCGCGTGCTGCTGGTCGAAGACGAAGTCGATGTCCGGCAATTTGCGGTTCGCGCCCTGAAGCGCCAGGGCTATCAGGTGCTGGAAGCCGCCGACGGCGTCGAGGCGCTGGAAATCATGGCCGCGAACGAGGGCACCGTCGACATCGTCGTCTCCGACGTCGTCATGCCGGAGATGGACGGCCCGACGCTGTTCAAGGAGCTGCGCCGCCGCAACCCATCGATCAAGGTGATCTTTGTTTCCGGTTACCCCAATGAAGCCTTCCGCGAGAGCCTTGGCTCGGACGATTTCGCCTTCCTGCCGAAACCGTTTTCGCTGCCCCAGCTCGCCGCCAAGGTGAAGGAAGAGCTGGCGAAGTAGGGGCTTCCGGCGCCGGCGGCCGGCGCGCGAAACGCGTGTCGCTCGCGCCAAGAAAAGCTGCGCGAGCGCGACCCCTTAGGAGTCCCCTTGCGGGGGACAGCGCGACGCATGCGCGTGGGGTTGGTGGGGTGGCCACGCGCAAGAAATAAAGCGTGTCGCCGGCGCCAAGAAAAGAGCACTCACCGCCCCATCCCCGCCGCAGTCTTTTCGTGATAGCTATCGCCGGCATACAGCAGGGCGCTTTGACTATGGTCCAATTCATCGATCTGTGGCGCGGGCATCCGCTCAACGAGAGCGTGGTGACGCCGTGCCTCGCGCCCGATGATCTGACCAATACGCAGGGCGAGCGCGTTGCCAAGGGCCTGCCCGTGTTCCACAACCAGTGCGCCATCCGCTTAGGGATCGCTCTGCGCCGCGCCGGTGTTTCGATTGCCGATCTCGGGAAAATTTCGACTTGTGGTGTGCATCCGGCGTCCGAGCTGCACACGCTGTATGCCAAGGAACTCGCCCACGCGATTTCGCGCGCCGAGCTGCCGGGCTTCGGCAAACTCGAAATCATCACGGGCGAGGACGTCGCGAAGTTTTATCCCAAGCTCTTCGGCCGCACTGGCGTCATCTACATTCAAGACTATTGGATGCGCACGGCCGACCAGGAAAGCGCGCCGACCGGCGACCACATCGATGTCTGGAACGGCTATCGCTCATCCGCAAAGTGGCTGATGGAATGGTTCTCGTGGGCGGGCTACTATTCGAACTACGCCAAGGCCCGCGAGATCTGGTTCTGGGAAGTGAAGTAAGCCATGCGCTACGTCATCGCCATGATTGCAGCCAGCCTCGGCGCGGCGTTCATGATGTTTTTCTGGAGCGGCGGCGTCGCCGATTTTGTCGTCGCCCGCTACCGTTTTGACAGCTCGGATTCCGTTGCCGATCTGCATATGGCCACCTTCATGGCCGCCAACGCCGCGGGCCTCATCGCTGGCTGGCTGGTGGGCTGGTTCATCGGTGGCGCCGTCAATCGTGACGAGAAGGCCGGTTAATCAGGAATTGTCATCCCGGGCGAACCGTCCTTCACGGCAAGACGCCCCGGACTTGATCCGGGGGACCCAGGAGCTCAAACAACGCATAAGGCGGCAAAGGGCTAGAGCAGGTTCCGGCCATACGGCACCAGCGTCAGGATTTTCCTCTCCCTTGGGGAGAAGGACACCGGCCGCGATTCGATGAGATCGGAATCTGCTCTAGGCCCCGGCTCTGCGATGCGCTGACGCACATCTCCGGCCGGGATGACAATACCACTCAACTCGCCAGTCGCCTCCTGTGCCCGGCAGCGCTTCCTTCTCATCCGCCGGGACGCTATAGCTGCGAGCCGAACCCCTGGGACTTCATATGCAGCTCCTCCTTCTCGCCTCTGCCGGCGGCGCCATTGGCGCGGGCCTGAGATTTCTAGTGAGCCACGCCTTCGCGGCACGGGGCTTGGTGTGGTTTCCTTGGGCAACATTGAGCGTCAATGTGATTGGCTCATTCCTGATGGGCGTGCTCGTCGGCCTACTGGCGCTGCGGTATCAGGGGTCGGCGGAAATCAGAACCTTTTTCGCCACCGGCATCCTGGGTGGCTTTACAACGTTTTCCGCCTTCGCATTTGAATCGGTCGCGATGATCGAGCGGGGCGAGTTTTCCTTGACGTTTCTTTACATGATAGGTTCGGTCGTGCTGTCGGTTGTCGCAGTGTTCTTCGGGCTCAGTCTCACCCGCGCGGTGCTCGCATGACCGGGACCGCATCCAACCCAAAACTCGAAAATCCAAAAATTGAGACGATGCGCGTCGATGGCAGCGAAGCCGATATGCGCCTCGACCGCTGGTTCCGCGTCCACTTTCCCGAAGTCGGCTACACCTACCTGCAAAAACTTTTGCGCTCTGGCCAAGTCCGCGTCGACAGCAAACGGGCGCAGGCCAACGACCGGCTCACTGCCGGGTCCGAAATCCGCGTGCCGGCCATTGTCCGCCAGCCGAAGCAGTCAGGCCCGAGTTCGGGCAGCGGTCTCAAGGCGCCGCTCGGCATGTCGAAGGGCGACCGCGACACCATCGAGAAGATGATCATCTATGAAGACGCGTACGTCCTCGTTCTCAACAAGCCCTACGGTCTTGCGGTCCAAGGCGGCACCGGCACCAAGAAACATATCGACGGCATGTTAGAGGGCATGGCCGACCGCTTCGGCGGCGAACGCCCGCGCCTCGTGCATCGCCTCGACCGTGACACAACGGGCATTCTCCTTGTCGCGAAAACGCGAGAAGCTGCCGCCAAACTCGGCAAAACCTTCCAGACCCGCTCGGCAGCAAAAACCTATTGGGCCCTCGTCAAAGGCGTGCCCAAACCAACGCAGGGCAAGATCGAAGCGGCGCTGGTTAAAGCTTCCGGCCCCGGCGGCGATCGCGTCCGCAAAGCCTTGCCCGGCGAGCAAGAGGTCGCCATGCACGCGACCACGCATTATTCCGTCATCGATCAGATTGCCCGCAAGGCAGCCTGGGTGTCGCTCAAACCCGTGACCGGCCGCCAGCATCAATTGCGCGCCCATATGCATATGATCGGCCACCCGATTGTCGGCGACAACAAATACGAGGGCGACGTCAATATGCCGGCCGAGAACATCGAGAAGAAACTGCACCTGCACGCCCGCCGCCTCATTATTTCGCATCCCAAAACCGGCGCCAAGATCGACGTCACCGCGCCGCTGTCATCACACATGCTGATGACCTGGGAGCTGCTGGGGTTTGATGCCAATAAATTCGAGGCCCGCGACGAATGAAACTCGTCATCGGTTCATTTCATACCCACAGTCTCACCGGTCAGGGAAACCGCGGTGTTGCAACTCCAAAACTGTCATACCGGCATTCATTGCCGGGACCCATTGATCAAAGGGTATCGGCAATTGCAGAAGGATGGATCCCGGGGACATGCCCCGGGATGACAGATGCTTTGACGTCGCCGGCACACCTTGCCGCAAAATTGTCGCATCCCCCGTTGCGTGCACAAACGGGGCGAGGGGGAAGGCGCACCCCATGAAACTCGTCATCTTCGATTGCGACGGCACCATCGTCGATAGCCAGGCCGGCATCGTGCTGTCGATGGACCACGCGTTTCGCTCGCTGCACATGACACCGCCCTCGCGAGCACAGACGCTGGCCGTCGTCGGTCTGTCGCTGCCCGAAGCCTTCAGCGCGCTGGCGCCAGAAGCCGAATACGAAACGCGCCGCGACCTGGCCGAGCGCTACAAAGGCGCCTTCCGCGACCTCAACCATGATCCCGCCGAGACCGAGATCCTGTTTCCAGGCGCCAGGGAGATCATCGAGAGCTTAGCGCAGCGCGGCGACATCACACTTGGCATCGCCACCGGAAAATCCAGGCGCGGCGTCGATCGCTTGTTCGACCGCGAGGGCTGGCACGCGCATTTCACCACCATCCAAACCGCCGATGACCATCCCTCGAAGCCGCACCCGTCCATGATCACGCAGGCCATGACCGAGACTGGCATCGCACCGGCGCGCACCGTCATGATCGGTGATACAACCTACGACATCGAAATGGCGCGTGCGGCCAGCGTTGGCGCTATCGGCGTGACCTGGGGCTATCACCCGGCCCAGGAACTCGCGAGCGCCGGGGCGCATCGCATCATCGACGCCTACGAGGCGCTGCCCCTCGCACTCGACCAGGTGTTCGCGACCCTCAGTCCCGAAGCATGAGTCCTGAAGCATGAGACCTGAAGCATGAGCCGCAAATCCGGCAATGGTCACGGCAGCACTGAGACGCCAGGCGGTCTGCGCGAGACGCTGAGTGAGGTATTCAGCGGCGCCCCCAAGGGACCGATCACCGACACCATGATGAAGCCGCTGGCCAAGCGGTTTTATAAAGACGTGTCGGTCGGCGAGGGCGCGTTCTTCCAAATTCTGCTCGATGGCCGGGTTGTGAAAACGCCGAAAAAGCGAGCGCTTATGTTGCCAACCCGCGCATTGGCCGGCGCCGTCGCCAGCGAATGGGCCGCGCAAGGCGCAGAGATCAATCCCGCGGCAATGCCGCTGACGCGCTTCGCCAACACCGCCATCGACGCTGTTGCCGAAAGCCTCGAGGATGTGGCAAGCGACATCGTCGCCTACGCCGCCAGTGATCTGCTGTGCTACCGCGCCGAAGCTCCGCACGATCTCGCACTGCTGCAAGCCAAGCGCTGGGACCCAGTCATCGCGTGGGCACGCGACACACTCAACGCCCGCTTCACGGTTGTCACGGGCGTGATGCCGGTCGAGCAGACGCCCGCCGCACTGTTTCCGATTGCGTCCGCGCTCCAGCCGCATGACGCCTTCCGCCTGACGGGGCTGCATGTCATGACAACGCTGACGGGTTCGGCTCTGCTAGCACTCGCGCACGCGCGCGGTCATCTCCCGGCCGGCGACGCCTGGGACGCCGCCCACGTCGATGAGGACTATCAGATCAGCCTCTGGGGCACCGACGTCGAAGCCACCGACCGCCGCGTCCGCCGCCGCGCCGAGTTCGATGCTGCAATCCGGTTTTTGCAGTGTCTTGCGGGATAACCGCATCACGGCGACACTGCCCGCATCTGATTCGGCCACTCGAGAGAGAGCGCACGCTTATGCTCACCGCCCCGCGCATTCCAGAACTGGCGCAGCGCGACCGCTTCGTCCGCCGCGCCGTCAAAGAGGGCCGCGTGCTCACCCTTGCCGATGAAGAAAGCGCCTCTGTCGCGTCGCAAAAAGTCGCCAACCGCACGGTGCAGCTGTTCTGGTCGAGCCCCGTCGAGGCCAAACGCTGGGCCGAGGCCTTGACCGGCGATGACGCCCTGCAAGACATCCCGCTCGCAACCTTCGCCGCCGACATTCTGCCCGGCCTCGCCAAAGCCAAGGGTCTCGTCGGCGCCGACTGGGTCGCGGATCCGATCGAGGCCGAGGTCGATCCCGCCGATATGTTGTTGCGTCTCAAGGCGGAGACCGTGCCGCGCTTCCTCAAGACGCTGGCCGGCAAGGGCGAGGTGTTCCTCGTTGCCGGCGACAGCGGACCGCTGGTGCAAACGATCCCCCGGCGCGGCGGCGACGTCGAGGCCCTCCACGTCTTCGCCACCCGCTCCGAAGCCGACCGGCACATGAAGCGCAGCGGCGGCAAAAAAGTCGTGTGCGATCCCTTCGCCGACTTTTTGAATTCGACCGTGCCTTGGGCTGCCACCCGCGGCCACGCCATAATGCTGGAACCCATCCCCGGCGCCGGACCCATCGATGTCCGCGCGGCCGAATTTCAGTCCCGGTTAGCGGCGGCTTGAGTTTTCTGCGGATGCGGGGCCATTAACCCCCGCGCGGCATCTGGGCGTTTGCGCCTCCCCCCCGCCGTGCTAAAGACCGGCGCTGAAATACTTCCCAAAAAGACCAGGCCAGAAAAGTAGGGCGGCACCGCCATGAAAGACATCATCGACGAACTCGAAAAGCGCCGCGACAATGCCCGCCTCGGCGGCGGCCAGGTCCGCATCGACAGCCAGCACGCCAAGGGCAAGCTGACGGCGCGGGAACGTATCGAACTCCTGATGGACGACAGCTCGTTTGAAGAGTTCGACATGTACGTCGAGCACCGCTGCATCGAGTTCGGCATGGAGAAAACCAAAGTCCCCGGCGACGGCGTCGTCACCGGCTGGGGCACCATCAACGGCCGCGTCGTCTACGTCTTCGCCAAGGACTTCACCGTCATGGGCGGCTCGCTCTCCCAGAGCCACGCCCGCAAGATCACCAAGATCCAAGACCTCGCACTGCGCAACCGCGCCCCGATCATCGGCCTGTTTGACGCCGGTGGCGCCCGCATTCAGGAAGGCGTCGACGCGCTCGGCGGCTATGGCGAAGTCTTCGCCCGCAATGTGCTGTCCTCCGGCGTGATCCCGCAGATTTCCGTCATCATGGGCCCGTGCGCTGGCGGCGACGTCTATTCGCCTGCCATGACCGACTTCATCTTCATGGTCAAAGACACGAGCTACATGTTCGTCACCGGGCCTGACGTCGTTAAAACCGTGACCAACGAAACCGTCACGGCCGAAGAACTCGGCGGCGCCAAGGTCCACACCACAAAATCCTCGATCGCCGACAAGGCCTACGAGAACGACCTCGAAACGCTCTTACAAATGCGCCGCCTGATGGACTTCCTGCCGTCCAACAACAAGGCCGGCGTGCCGGAACTCATGAGCGGTGATAGCCCCGACCGCATCGACACGTCCCTCGACACGCTGATCCCCGACAACCCGAACAAGCCCTACGACATGCACGAGCTGATCTCGAAGGTCGTCGACGAAGCCGACTTCTTTGAAATCCAGGAGGCTTACGCCCGCAACATCATCACCGGCTTTGCCCGCATGGAAGGCCGCACCGTCGGCATCGTCGCCAACCAGCCGATGATGATGGCCGGTGTGCTCGACAGTGATGCGTCGCGCAAGGGCGCCCGCTTCGTGCGTTTCTGCGATTGCTTCGACATTCCAATCGTGACCTTCGTCGACGTTCCAGGTTTCCTTCCCGGCACGGCGCAGGAATACGGCGGCCTGATCAAGCACGGCGCCAAACTGCTGTTCGCCTTCACGCAGGCGACGGTTCCCAAGGTCACGGTCATCACGCGGAAAGCCTACGGCGGCGCTTATGACGTGATGAGTTCGAAGCACATCGGCGGCGATGTGAATTACGCCTGGCCGACGGCCGAGATCGCCGTCATGGGCGCCAAGGGGGCGGCCGAAATTCTCTACCGCGCCGATCTCGGCGACCCGGAAAAAATCAAGGCCCGCATCGACGAATATCAAAAGCGGTTTGCCAACCCGTTCGTCGCCGCCGAGCGCGGCTACATCGACGAGGTCATCACCCCGTCAGCAACCCGCAAACGCGTCTGCCGGGCGCTGAATATGCTGCGTACCAAGCAGGTCGAAACGCCGTGGAAGAAGCACGATAATATACCGTTGTAGCTTGGGCGCTTCCGACTCTCGTTCCTCGAGCCGGCCGGAAGCGCCGGGCCTGCTCCGCGGGGGCGGCGCTCGCGCCGTCGCCCAGTCGGGCTCACGGCCTTCGGCCGAAGTGGGCTGCTTGCACAACGCGTGGCATAGGGCACGTCTCCCTCGCCTCGCCTCGCCTTGCCTCGCCCGGCCCGTAGCCGGAACGGGGAGTGGGTAGGCCCCGGACGTGATCCGGGGCAGGGGAAATCAACCTGCATCCGAGCGTTCAACAAAAAAACTTATCCCCGCTGCTAACCACGCGCTTCTTGGCGCCGGCGACTCTCCTTTGTCGAGCCGGCCGCCGGCGCGTAACCAAGACTCAAAATTCTCCGCGAAGTATTTTCAAAAAACTTATCCCCGCTCACTCCGGCGCGGCGATACTGAGCCCAACTCTCTCCTGAGGGGCTCGCGGGTCAGCATAATCCAAGGGCCGGGGAGAGGGTGGCTTTTGGCGCGCCCGCGATGCACGGGTGAGCCTTAGAGCAACCGCCGTCCGCGAAGGGTGAGAAGCCTTCGTGCGGAGCAGCCCGCTGGTGAAAGTGGCGGCGTCAGAGACTCGACAGAAGTCACCGCGGGGTGGACGTGTGTCCGCTTTTTTTGAAACGATCGTTTGTTGCGAGACGCTTGTCTGCTCCGCACCTCGTTTCTTCGAGCAGCAAAACGCCGGTGGCTTGCCACGCGGCGGGTTTTTTCTTGGGCGC
>JANNEP010000013.1:0-46921 GCA_031378895.1 Hyphomicrobium sp. | reverse complement strand
GGCCCCACTCCGCACTTGCCAACAGAACACCGGAAGAGTTCCGCGACCACCACCAGGCCCTTGCCGGGATCACTGGCAACGGGCAAAATATGAACCCTGGACTCTCCCTCTGAGCGGAGGAAAGAAGGGTCTCAGGTCACTAGAAGCGTAAGATTCCCGAGCCGATTGACCAACTCGTCGTGGTTGTCCAGCCGATTACCGTCCTTCGGTTTGCGCGGATAAATGTGTTCGACGTGCACTTTGCTCGCATCTGCTACGCTCAACTCCCCGGTTTCCCTAATGTGAAGCTCCAATTCCGTGAGCAGATACCTGGCTAAATTTGATTTAGAAACGATAGCTTTTTCAAAGTCAGACTCAAATTCTAGATCTGTAGGAGCAGCATCATTCAATACCTCTAGCAACTGCTTTACAGGAGCCCCGGAACGAATATCACGAGCCATTTTGTAGACTACATTCTCCAACAAACTCGCATCCCTAGCGCCGATGGTGGCGTGACGGACGTAGTAGTATAAAAGTTGACGCATTATCTTTCTACTGTCAGTCACTTTCATGACCTGAATTGCAGAAAGACAGGCTGGATACAGTGGTGTCGCCCCAACATCCTTGATTGCCATGAGTATTGAATTGATCTCATCGTCGTCATGCTCGACCATGATAGCATCGGAGTACACAGCAATAAATTCTTGCAACTTCTTGAGTAGGTCGAGCCCTGATAGCTCTTTGTGGCTCTTTAGGTGTTCCTTGATTTCGCGATACAGAGACTGACCTTTTACGTCGCCGTAATGCGATATCCAGAAGTGACGCAGGCACGAATCTAGATTTCTAGATAGCTCAAGCCTATTCGCCGAATAAGAAATTTCGCGCCACAGGCGAGCAATTTCATTTCTTCCAGCGGCGCCCACTCCTCGCATCAGCAAGTTTTTGAGTAGATCCGAGGTGGACAAATTCATTCCACGGTCATTTAGGACTTCGAAAATATCAGCCGCGTTGTCTTCGTCATCCGTTAGCACGGAGATCACAGAGACATGATGCAGTAGAACGTCCCGCAGCCTGCGAAGCTCCTCCTTTTGTGACTGCTCACTCAAGCCCTTAAGGACGTCATTGATCTTTGTATCAAAAAACACTCTGGCTTCGCGAACGCGTTTGCGAGACGCAAGCTCGCGAACCTTTGGTTGCTTAGCAATACTACTTGCGGGCTTGAGAATGTAATTCTTGAAATAGTCTCTGTCCGGATGGCTGGCGATAAGGTTGCACTCATATTTGTCGTCATCGACATAGCGACCCAGATAAAGAGTTTGAAGTTGCTCTGCGGCTTTCGGCTCAACCACCTCCAAGCGGTCCCTGATCGACGAAAGGAGGATGGCGGATGTCAATATTCTCTGTTGGCCGTCCAATATTTCGAGAGCATTTTTTGAATTAATTAGGACAACGGAACCAATGAAGTATGTCCGCTCCTTTATGTTTTCGCCGGGGAAGAGTCCGCGAAATCGGTCCACATCACTCCAAAACGTTCCGACTTCCTTTTTTGTCCAACTGTATTCGCGTTGCCACTCTGGTACTTCAAGTCGCTTCGGGGATGTCGTAGAAAGCAATTCAGCGATGGTTGCCTTTTTGGGCTGGTAGTCAGAGATCATGCTTTAGCCCCCTCCAAAATCGCGAAAAAGGAAGTCTTCATAGAACTTCCAGTCCCGATCCTGCTTTCGTGACAGTCCAGCAAACTGATCATCGTATCAAGCTTGGAAATGTGCGTCGCAGTCGATTTACTCCCCTCCCCCTTGAGGGGGGAGGAAGATGCGTACGCGGTTTAGACCGGCGGTCGCTGAAGCTTCATCACATTCAATACGCCGGGCTAAGCCGCTGGTCGCTTCAGGTGGGGGTGTCGCGCGTTGGCACTGACAATGCCTCATTCACGATCATAGCGATCACGCCTTCAGTATTGCTCATCACCTCGTTGGCCCAAAACCGCAATACGCGATAACCTTCGGCATTCAGCCACTGCGATCTTCGTTGGTCATGAGCGATCTGCGTGTCATGGCCGTGCTGGCCGCCATCGACTTCAACGACAAGCCGCCGTTCAAGGCAGATGAAATCGACGATGTAATGACCCATCGGATGCTGACGGCGAAATCGCATTCCACCAGCCTTGGGGTTGCTCAATGCGCGCCAGAGTTTGCGCTCCGGGACGCTCATCGTTCGGCGCAGCTCGCGGGCGCGTTCGTTGGCCATCGGGTGAGGATACATGAGAATGATTGCAGAAGAACACCCCCACCCGGTGCGACCAGCGACTTAGCTCGGTGCAGCGTGTGGGGTCGCGACCTGTGACGCCGAGCTAAGTTGCGGACGCACCGCCCTCCCCCCTCAAGGGGGAGGTGGTCAACGCCCGGCGCGACGACTTGCAACCACTTTGAGGTCCCATTGCGGGAGAAGTCACCGTGCGGGGGCCGGCAAATCAGCGCCCCGCCACAGGCAGCCGGCTCCGCGAAGCGCAGGCGCCTGTGCCCAACCAAAAATCTCAATAAAACAAGCTCGACACGCTCTCTTCCCGGCTCGTGCGCAATATGGCTTCGCCGATCAGCGGCGCGATCGGGATGACGCGGATGTTTTTGGCCGCGCGGATCGCTTCGGTCGGCAAAATAGAATCCGTGATGACCAGCGACTTCAACCGCGAGTTCTGAATCCGGTTGACGGCGCCGCCCGAGAGCACACCGTGCGTGATGTAGGCTGAGACTTCTGTCGCGCCGTTTTTCAAAAGCGCTTCGGCGGCGTTACAGAGCGTGCCGCCGCTATCGACGATATCGTCGATCATGATGCAGCGCTTGCCGTCCACTTCACCGATCACGCTCATGACTTCGCTTTCACCGGGGCGTTCGCGGCGCTTGTCGCAAATGGCGATCGGCGCGCCGATGCGTTTGGCAAGTGCGCGGGCGCGGACCACGCCGCCGACGTCGGGGGAGACGACGACAACGTCATCGGTCTTGCCGAAGTTCTCTTCAATGTCGCGCGTCATGACGGGCGCGGCAAACAAGTTGTCGGTCGGGATATCGAAAAAGCCCTGGATCTGCCCGGCGTGGAGATCGAGCGTCAGCACGCGGTCGGCGCCAGCCCGCTCGATCAGATTGGCGACGAGCTTGGCTGAGATCGGCGTGCGCGGGCCGGGTTTGCGATCCTGGCGGGCATAGCCGAAGTAGGGGATGACGGCGGTGATGCGCCGGGCTGAGGAGCGCTTCAGCGCATCGATCAGGATCAGCAGTTCCATCATGTTGTCATTGGCCGGGAACGACGTCGACTGAACGATGAAGACGTCCTGACCGCGAACGTTCTCCTGGATCTCGACAAAAATTTCCATATCGGCGAAGCGCTTCACCTGGCCCTTGGTCATGGGCAGCTTGAGGTAGGCGCTGATGGCGTCTGCCAAGGGCCGATTGGAATTTCCGGCGACGATTTTCACTTCGAGCTTCCCTCGCCCGTCAACGCCGCGGGCTTCTCCACCTTTGGCATCACCACCTCTGGCGTCAAAAGGCATGTGCTCTCCGGGGGCCTGCTGATAGCGGGCTTGTAGCAAGAGGGCCCGGACGATTCAACCGCCCGGGCCCTTCCAATGTCGAGAGATTTTACGCAGCGTTACCGCGTCTGGCTAAGATCTAGTTCGTAGCCCTGGCTTGCGGCAAAAGCTTTAGGATGCCCTGGGCTGCGGCTGCAGCTGCCGCATCCGCAGTCTTGCCCCAGGTGCCATCGAGGGAACCCTGAGGCACCTCGTTCTTTTGCGACACCGTGCCGAGCTTTTTGCCCTTGGGATCGATGACGTTCCAGTCGATTTGGATCGGCTGCTTGCCATCCTTGCCCTGGCCCATCGCCACCTTGCCTTCGACCTTGTAGGTCTGAGCTCCAGCCACGCTGGCGAGCTGCACGCCATTTTTCGACAATTCGCGCTGGATGGCGCCCGTGAGAGACGCACCGCCGTCACCGGGCGCACCCGTTACCGACGGCACCATCGTCGACACAGGACCTTCGATGCTGCCCGTCGTCGATGCCGCCGTGGCGACCTGCGTTCCCGCTCCCGTCGTCAGCGACGCCGGTGTTGCGACCGGCTGCTGACCCGTCGCTACCGCCGGCGTTGCCAGCGCGGCCGGCTGCGCCGCCGCCGAGGCAACAGTCGCCGCTGGGGTCATTGTGGTCGCGGCGTTGGCGACGGGGACACTCGCTGAGCTACCAGGAAGCCAGCTCGCAATCTGTGCGGCCGTTTTATCGGCTATACTCTGCACAATTTGAGGGGTGACCGACGACCACGGATCTTTACCGGCTCCGGCTGCGAATTCTTCGCCCGTGATACGATTGGCGCGCTTGCCGGTCTGATCGGTGACATCCCAGATGTAGGAAATTTTCGATCCAGTTTTCTCACGCGCCGCAACGATGTAGCCGCGCAGGACGTACTCGCCCTTGCCGCTGGGGGCGCTGGCAACCGTGATCTTGTTGCGCTCGATCGAGGAGGTCAGCTGCGCTTGCAGATCGCGGGCAACGTTTTCAGGCGCCCCGATAATCGGCGCAATTTCAACCCTCGCGGTTTGCGCCGTTGCCGGTTGCTGCGGTGTGATGGCCGCTTGCGGCGCCGTATTGCCGCCCCCGCTAAGAATATTCGACCCGGTTTCGCAGCCCGCGAGACCAAGCGTCATGAACGATGCCAGAAGCGCCGTTGTGATGGAAACCGTCCAGCCGGAAGCCGTCGCAGAGTTTAAGGTCGTCACGTTGACGTCCCCCTGTTGTCGAACCGCACACTTTCCGGCGGCCGGCATTTACTCCGCGGCCTGAACTCCTCTGATACTACCGGTACTCTATTCGAACCTGTAGATCAGCAGCTCAGTGCCCGTCCAGATGGCAGGCCGCACAAACTGTGGTCGGGCCGTGGATTGCCCAGGCCTTTGACCAACTCCTCTGTGGATTGTGCAGTTAAGCCACGACAATGGCGGAGATTTGACGGCCGTAATCGGGCTCTTGGCGCTGTGTTGTGCGGCGATAGCTGAAGAAAAGTGATTCGTTGGCATGGGTGCAGGGGGCGATGGTCGTTAAAGACCCAATACCCGCCGCCGCCAGCCGGTGCGTGACGTAGCCCGGCAGGTCGAAGTGCGGTTTGGCGCCAGCGGTGGGCACTCCAAAGAAACGCGCATTGGCGGGGTCAAGGCGCACAACCTCGGCTTTGAACTCAGGCCCGACCTCGTAGGCCTGTTGGTTAATGCACGGGCCAACGGCCGCGGCGATGCGGCCACGCTTGGCGCCGAGGCGCTCCATTTCGAGGATAGCGGCTTCAAGGATGCCGCCGACGGCCCCCCGCCACCCCGCGTGCGCTGCCGCCACAACGCCCGCCTCTGCGTCGGCAAAGAGGACCGGGGTGCAGTCGGCGGTTAGAACCCCAATCACGAGACCTGGCGTCGCTGAGACCACGGCGTCCGCCTTGGGCAATGCATCGCGCGGAACCGGCGCCGTGACGGAGCGGGCCACGGCGCCGTGCTCCTGGTACAGGGTGACGACCTGGCCATGCGCGGCTCCGAGGTGGGCGGCGGCACGGCGACGGTTCTCCAACACGCAGGCTTGATCGTCCGCCGAGCCGAGGCCGCAGTTCAGTCCGGCATAGATGCCGTCCGACACGCCACCTAGCCGCGTGAAAAAGCCATGGCGGATGCGGGTCAGCTGTTTCAGATTTTCAGCTTCGATGGGAGACAGCATGGATCAGGTGCTAAGGATTGGGTTTTAGTCACTTTTGGTTTTTAGCCGATCGGTCGAAGTAACGGCCAAAGGGTCATGCATCACAGTCCTACTCCCTATACCCTATAACTTATTCCCCAGATCCAAACCCCGGCAGTGGCGGCAGTTCCGGAGATCTGATCCCGATGACTTTGAACAGGGTGCCCATGCCGTTGGGGGCGATGATGCGCGCGACGCCCGTTTCGATCTCGCCGGCGCGCTCCGGATTGGCGCTCATCAAACGCGAGGCCCGTTCATTGATGCCAAGAGAACCCAAGAACTCTGCCTGCGTCACCGGGCCATCGATCGCAAGTCCCGCGGCATGCAGCGCGGTTGCAAGTTCAAAAAAATTCACGTGCGAGGACAGATCGGCTTCGCCCGGCGACGTCAGCGGCGACTCGTAGGCATGATTGCGCACGGCTTGCAGTGTGTCGCCGTTCGACAACGTAGGGTGGCCGTAGTCGATTATCAGCACGGCGAGTGGCCCCGATTGCGCCAGCGACTTCAGTGCGTCCGCAAACCGCTCAGGCCTCACGCTCTCGACGATGGCGTCAATGGGAGCATTGGGGAATTGTTGCTCGAGATCGTAGCGGACGCGCGTATTGGGCACAATTCCGAAACTCAACTCGCCGCGTACATCGAGCTCAACGCCGCGCCAGTGCCAGCCGCTCTCGGTCTTGATCCACTGCTCTACGGGCCAGGCATCGAGGAATTCGTTGGCAAGGATGATCGCGGGCGTTGCAAAGCCAGCGAGATTCTGACCCCAGGCCAGCGGCACACCAACGTCCGCCAATGCTACGCGCTGGATTTCAGTGAGACCATGGCTCATTTCAACAAGGTGCACGCGCACGGACTCAGCGAACCCGGGCACGACACGCGCCGCCCGCAGCGCGTCGCGCATCATGGTGCCGCGGCCAGGGCCGTATTCGGCGAGAGTTACCGCAGTTGGTGCGCCAAGCACCTGCTGCCAGACAAAGGCCGACCAAATTCCGATGATCTCGCCGAACGTCTGGCTGATTTCGGCGGCGGTGATGAAATCCCCGGCGCGGCCAATCACAGTCTGCGTCGTGTAGTAGCCGTGGTCGTCGTCCCACAGGCAATCCGACATGAATTCGGCAATGGACTTCGGCCCGTTGCGGCGAATGTCATCCTTGAGCTTCAGCGCCAAGGGCGTATTGCGGCGTAGTTCAGGATCGTAGCTCACGCCGCTGCTGTCCTGTCGTTTGAGCCGCTGCGCGCCGTATAGACAAAATACAGGCCGAGTAGCAGCATCGGGATCGAATACATCTGCCCCGCCGTGAACGGCTCGATATTTAGAGCGTGCACTGGCTCGGGCTCACGGAAAACTTCGCAGATCGTACGCGCGATCGCGTACCAGACGAGCCAAACGCCGGTGGTCAGCCCCGGACGCTTGAGACCGAGAGCTGTGTGCGTGACCAAACGAATGAGAACAAACATCACCAGGCCTTCGAGGGCTGCTTCATAGAGCTGGCTCGGATGACGCGGCGCCTCACCGCCATTTGGAAACACCATGCCGATGTCAGCGTCGGTGACGCGGCCCCAGTGTTCGGAATTGATGAAGTTGGCGACACGGCCGAAGAACAAGCCGAACGGCACCGCGGCACAGCACAGATCCATGACGGAGCGCGATGAAACGCCGAACTGACGGGCGTACAGCAGAATGGCGAGCCCCGACCCAATCAGCGCGCCATGAAAGCTCATCCCGCCCTTCCAGACTTTCAGGATCTCCGAGGGGTTCACATAGTAATAGCCAGGATCATAAAGGATCACCTGCCCAAGGCGGCCGCCAAGGATGATGGCGGCCGTGACATAGAGCAGCAGGTCGTCGACCTGTGCGAGGCTCAGGGGCGGCGTGCCGCGAGGCCACAACCCGGGTGTCGACAACAGACGCCGCACGTAGGCCCACCCGAGCAGCAGCCCCGCCGTATAGGCGAGCCCATACCACTTGACCGACAGGGGCCCGAGATGCAGCGCCACGGGGTCGATGTTGGGATACGCTAGCGCCGCGAGATACAGCATGTGTCACTCCGGGCGCCGGTACCATCAGGGGTGCGCACCAAGCCGAAATCCGGCACGCTTAGGCGGTTGTTCGGGATCGAGGTGAGCCTGTCAAGATCACCGCGCCGTCAAGGCTGAAACTAAGCCCAATAACTAAACCTAGATCTTGGCTTGCAGGCGCCTGGTCCCATCGCCATAGTCGATATTCCGCCGATGCCAATGGACGCTGCCATGACCCAGACCACCAATCGTATCTTCGACGACTTCGCCAAGTTGATGACCGACGCCGCGGCCGCCGCAGAGGGCATGAAGCGCGAAGCTGAAACGCTGATGAAGGGCCAAGCCGAGCGCTTCCTGCGCGACATGGACGTCGTCGCGCGCGAGGACTTCGAAGCCGTCAAGGCGATGGCGCAAAAAGCCCGTGAAGAAAACGACGCTCTCGCGGCGCGTCTGGCGGTTCTCGAAGCCGCCGTGGCGCGCTTGCAGCCGGCTTAAGGGTTTCAGCGGCGGAGCCTAACGCGCATCCACAAGAGTTTGCTTAGTTCTCTACAGGTTTATGCCGCGACTCACACTCCGGCGCGCTTCTGCCCGGGCTTTGCCACTTTGGCCGTGGACAAGGCTTTTGCGGCAACGCGGTCATCTTGCGACTCGTTGGGCCCTCTGGTCTGGTCCGCCGCACATAACGTCGCCTGAGGTGCTTGGTCTCGCGTTTTTTTTTGAGAAGCGATCTGGCTTTCGCCGCGAAGTGAAAAGGATCGTCATCAATGGCAGTGGCCGAACGCAGCTCCAATCGCGTTATGAACCCAATCGATCTCGTCGAGCAGCTGGCGCAAAGCCACGACTGGCCGGCGGATCGCTCTAGCGATGACGAGTTGACCCTGATCGTCGCGGGCACCTGGGCCGACTATCACGTCTCGCTCAACTGGCGCGAAGATCTCGAAGCCATGCACCTGGCCTGCGCTTTTGACTTCCGCGTTCCTGCAAATCGCCTACCGGAGATGTACCGCCTGATTGCTCAGATCAATGAGCAGCTGTGGCTCGGTCATTTCGATCTGTGGACCCAGGAAGGTCTCGTCATGTTCCGTCACGCCCTGCTGTTGAACGGGGCGGTGGCGACCACGCACCAGTGCGAAGCCATGCTTAAAGCGGCGCTTGAAGGCTGTGAGCGCTATTACCAGGCCTTCCAGTTCGTCGTCTGGGCAGGTAAGGAAAGCCGGGAAGCTCTGGTCTCGACCATGTTCGAAACCCAGGGCCAGGCCTAAACCTTTTCGCCCCCTTGTTTCTCCGTCCGGTGCGTCATGTCTCTCACGTTCAATGGCACGCTCAATGGACCGGTTGTCCTGGCCGGCGCCGGCAAGATGGGCGCGGCACTGCTTGCCGGCTGGCTGGCGCGCGGGCTCGATCCCAAAGCGATCCTGGTGCAAGAGCCGTTGCTCGCAGGTGACGCTGCGGACCTCGTGCGCCGTTACGGGTTGCGCTCGGCGCCGCAGTTCACGGCCCTTGATACCGCACCCGCTGTCATCATTGCCGCCGTCAAGCCGCAGATGCTGGACGCGGTGCTTCCAGCTCTTGCCAAACTGGCAGGACCCAACACGGTTGTGCTGTCGATCGCCGCTGGAAAATCAATTGCGAGTTTTGAGCGGCATCTTGCCCCCCGCACTGCGGTCGTCCGCGCCATGCCGAACACGCCCGCCTCCATCGGGCGCGGCATCACCGGCGCGGTTGGAAATGCGCATCTGTCGGCTGAGCAGAAAGCGCTGTGCCATGATCTCTTGGGCGCGGTCGGTGAGGTGGTGTGGATCGATGACGAAGTCTTGATCGATGCCGTGACGGCTGTGTCGGGATCGGGTCCGGCTTATGTTTTTCTGCTGACCGAGTGTCTGGCCGAAGCCGGCCGTGCCGCCGGGCTCGATGCCGCACTCGCATTGCAGCTGGCACGCGCCACCGTCTCAGGCGCGGGCGAACTCTTGCACCAATCCAACCTCGATCCCGCGACGCTGCGCCAGAACGTAACGTCGCCCGGCGGCACAACGGCGGCGGCGCTCGGCGTCTTGATGCGCGATGACAAGGGTTTGCAGCGGCTGATGACGGACGCCGTGCTCGCCGCCCAAAAACGCGGCCGCGAGCTCGGGCAGTAGCGCAACACCGGTCGCGCTCTAAAGCGGCAGCGAAATAATCGCCCTGAGCCCGCCCATCGAACTCTCGCCAAGCGCTATTTCGCCGCCATGGCTCTTGGCGATATCGCGGGCAATGGCGAGGCCGAGGCCGCTGTTGCCCTCGTCCTGGTTGCGGGCGTGGTCGAGGCGGTAGAACGGCCGGAACACATTCTCGCGCTCGGACGCCGGGATGCCGGGCCCGTTGTCATCGACTTCAATGCGCACCCATTGGCCCTCTGTCGCGGCGCGGATCACGACCTGATCGCCAAAGCGCGAGGCATTGGTCACGAGGTTGGTAATGGCGCGCTTGAGGGCTTGCCGCTTGAGCGGGACGATGAGATCGCCGCGCCGCTTGCGCATCTTGAGTTCGATGGCGCTGCCGTACATCAGCGACTCGTCGTGAATTTCCTGCAGCAGTTCGCGCAGGTTCGTCGGCTTGGCTTCCTCGCCGCCGTCGCCCTTGGCGAAAGCCAGATAGTCTTCCAGCATGTGCTGCATTTCGTTGACGTCGGCGGCGAGCGAGCGCGTCTCGGGGTTGTCGCCTAAAATAGCCAGTTCGAGTTTGAACCTTGTCAGCACTGTTCGAAGATCGTGGCTGACACCGGCTAACATTGTCGTGCGCTGTTCGACGTGTGTCCGGATGCGATCGCGCATCTGCAGGAACGCTTCGGAGGCCTGGCGCACCTCGCGGGCGCCACGCGGGCGGAAGTCCTCAGGGATCGAGCGGCCCTTGCCGAAGGCGTCGGCAGCATCCGCGAGCCGCAAAATGGGCCGGATCTGGTTGCGCAGGAAGAGAATGGCGACGGTCAGCAGAATGACCGAAGTGCCGACCATCCACAGCAGGAAGATATGCGAATTGGAGGCATACGTCTGGCTCCGGGTGGCGACGAAGCGCAGCACCGCATCATCGGTTTTGACGCGGATTTCGACGTTCTTCGATTCTCCCACCGTATCGATCCAGAACGGCAGCTTGACGTGGCGGCGCAACTCGTTCGACAGCGCCCGGTCGAGGAGCGCGAAAAACGGCTTTGGTCCAGGCGGCGGAAGCTCTCCGGCGGGCAGCACCTCGAGCGACAAGGCGAGACGATCTCGCGCCAGATCGATGATTTTTTGCGGATTATCTTTTTTCGGAAGTTCGTCATAGACGTCGATCAAGGCCGCGATATCGCGCGCCGTCGATTCCGATAGGCGCCGCGTGACCGCCTGCCAATGCCGCTCCATGAAGGCGAAGGCAATCACGCCTTCGAGCACCACAATCGGCGTGATGATGATCAGAAGCGCCCGGGCGTAGAGGCCTTTAGGCAGGACTTCGGCGATAAGCTGCGTGGCGCGGACAACAAACGGACTTTCGCGGACGCGGCGGTACCAGGCCGCGCTGTCTCGCGTCTCAGTTCCTGGATCGCGTGCCGCGACCATCTCAACTCCTCAACGGTTGCCGGATAAACGTTTGCGGTTCGAGAGCTGGCTAGGCCCGTCAAGACCCTTCAATCCGTATATAGGATGTAGCCTTTGCCGCGCACTGTTTGCAGGTAGACCGGGTTTGATGGGTCAGACTCGATTTTGCGCCGCAGGCGGTTGATTTGCACGTCAATGGCGCGCTCGCTGCCCGTGCTCTCGTCGCTGGACAATTCGTGGCGCGGCACCGGCACGCCGATGCGCTGGGCAAACAAGCGCATAAGATCGCGTTCGCGCTCAGTAAGTTTGACGCACTCGTCGTCGCGGCGCAATTCCCCTCGCGTCATATTGAACATGCACGGCCCCATGCGGATGTCGTCACGCGGCGCGCTGGGCGCCTGGCCACGGCGCAGGATATTGCGGATGCGCAATAGCAGTTCGCGCGGCTCGAACGGTTTCGAGACATAGTCGTCGACGCCAGCTTCGAGACCAGAAATGCGGTCTTCGGTATCGGCAAGCGCGGTCAGCATGCAAATGGGAACGGGGCGCGTCGCCTTGAGATCGCGGGCGAGGCTGAGCCCCGATTCACCCGGCATCATCACGTCGAGCAGCACCAGATCGAATGAAAGCCCGCGCATGTGCGACCGGGCAGACGCCGCGTCGCAGGCCTCCGTCACGCGAAATCCGTTGCTCGCCAGAAAACGGCCGAGAAGGGCGCGGATTTTATGGTCGTCGTCGACCACCAGAATATGCGGGGCGTTGTCCGGTAAGGTTTCGCTGCGGGATTGTTGCGTCACGGCTTTCATTCAGCTTGCCCCCCGCCGTTGCGGGACGATCCCTTCAACAGCGCTTCAACCTGCGGCCGGTCTTTTTCCGTAATCATCGCAAACAGGAACTGGCGCGCCAGTGCGTCGGCACCGGGGCCAACCTTGGTCAATGCTGTTTCAAAGCGCTTGATCTGGATTTGAGTGAGCTTGTCGGTCAGCCGCGCGCCTTTGGCTGACACATAAAGGCGGCGTTCGCGGCGGTCTTCATCGCCAGCCCGCTGGATAATGAAGCCTTCATCGATGAGTTGTTTCAAGACCCGCGCCAGGCTCTGCTTGGTGATTTTCAAAATATCGAGAAGCTCGGCAACCTTGAGCCCCGGATTACGATGCACGAAATGTAGCACGCGGTGGTGGGCGCGGCCAAAGCCGTATTGCTCGAGGATGGTGTCAGGATCGCAAGTGAAGTCGCGATAGGCGAAATAAAAAAGTTCAACGCAAGCGACGAGATCCGCCGAGACAGCGGCCACAGGCTTGGCGCCTGCCGCGCTTGACTTCGCCACCCCCGGGTCCGAAAGACGCCGGCCCAACGCACCATCAGAACTTATGTCAGTCATATTGACTTATTGGCCTTGATTGTTTCGCGTTTCAAGTCAAATTGTTGGGTGTCTCGATCTGAAGCAGAGTCTTGCAGCCTATGGCCTTCAAGGCTAAGCCTCTCGCTGGCGCGCCGGGCAGCGCGCTCATCACAGAGAAACGCAAGACCGGCCCGTCCAGTTTTGTCGTACCGCAAGGACCTTGGGCAGCATGGCAGATCTCGTTCCTTATCACGATCGCGATGGCTTGATCTGGATGGATGGTGCGCTTGGCCCCTGGCGCGACGCCAAGGTTCATGTTCTGACCCATGCGTTGCACTATGCCAGCGCCGTGTTCGAGGGCGAAAGGGCCTACGACGGCGAGATTTTCAAGCTTTCCGAGCATACCGCACGCCTGATCGAGGGTGGGCGGATTATGGACTTCGAGATCCCCTATTCAGCTGCCGTTATTGATCAGGCCTGCCGCGATGTCGTCGCCGCCAACAAGCTGTCGGACTGCTACGTCCGCCCTATTGCCTGGCGCGGCAGTGAAATGATGGGCGTTTCGGCCCAGGCCTCGAAAATCCATCTCGCAGTCGCGGCATGGAACTGGGGCTCCTATTTCCCGATGGAACAGCGGCTCAAAGGCATCCGCATTACGCATGCCCAGTACCGCCGTCCGGACCCTGCTTGCGCGCCCTGCAAGGCCAAGGCCGCAGGCCTGTATATGATCTGTACGATCGAGAAGCACCGGGCCGAGCGGGCTGGGTATTCGGATGCGCTCATGCTCGACTACCGGGGGCGGGTGGCGGAATGCACCGGCGCCAACGTGTTCCTCATCAAGGACGGGGTGATCCATACTCCCGACCCGGACTGCTTCCTGGACGGGATTACGCGCCGCACCGCCATCAGCCTTGCCAAAGCGCGAGGTATTGAGGTTATCGAGCGTGCGATAATGCCGGCAGAGCTTGGCTCCTTCACCGAGTGCTTCATCACCGGCACCGCCGCCGAGATCACGCCGGTGTCCGAGATCGGCGACCACCGCTATGCGCCGGGCGCGGTGACGGAAGCTTTGCTCAACGACTACATGGCCCTCGTGCGGCCCAAAAAGCGCGTTGCCGCCGAGTAACCAGACCGCCAAAAACACAGCATCGCATGTGTCTGGCGCTGTTGCGCCCGGTCAGGAAGTGGCCCAAGCTGACCGTGATTGATCTGCAACGCGAGGCTTGAGTGCGATGCGTCAACTCATGTTGTTGTCCGCTATGCTCAGCGCGCTGTCGCTTCCGGCTACTGCGCAGCAGGGTCCAGGCGCCGCTTTCAATCCGCAACGTGATTGCCAGACTTTGCTGACCTGCCAGTACGGACGGGGCGGCAGCTTCCGCGGTTGCGTCTCGAGCTACAGCTGCAGGACCTGCGAATTTGTGACAGCCAAATGTGCGATCCCAGGACGCGGGCGGCGGCTATGCAGAGAAATGCGCTGTGGCTGGGGCGCATGAAGTTCAAAACTCAGGCCCGGAGCTCAGGCCCAGAGCTCAGGCCCGCAGCATGACCGGGGCGCAGACGGCACCGAGGAACAGGGCGATCGCTGCCCCTGTTAGCCCTAAGGCCGAAGCTGTCGCCGCGATGCCGGCAGCCGGGGCCGCTATGGCGAGAACCGCCGTCCAGAACAGAGCTGGTATCGCCATCGCCAGCACCACACCCGCAAACTTGAAAACCTGGCCAGCTGGAGCGGCAGCGGCGTCGAGGGTCTGGCCTGCGATGGTCATGGGGCTCTCCGCGAGGTCGATAAACGGGTGCGGCTGACTAAGCTGTTACGCTAGCGGCAAAGATTTAAACAACATCTTAAAGGCTATCGTGGGTCGTAACGCCGATGCAATCAATCCTAATGCGCAGTTACCCTCTGTTTCGTGTTTCGCGGTGCGGCACACAGGTTTCAGTCCCGCGATGAGTATTCCTACCGTTGCCAAGGGGGCTGGAAATACGCCACAAGTCCCCGATGCAAAGCCAGATTTATGACGTCGCCATTCTGGGCGGGGGCCATAACGGCCTCACCACCGCCGCCTATCTCGCAGGTGCGGGGCTCAGTGTTGTTGTGCTCGAAAAGAACCCCGTGCTCGGCGGCGCGGCGGTAACGGAAGAATTCGCACCAGGGTTTCGTAATTCGGTTGCGTCCTACACGGTCTCACTTCTGAACCCTAAGGTCATCGCCGATCTCGACTTGAAGCGGCACGGGCTTGAAATTCTCGAACGCCCGGCGGCGAATTTTTGGCCCGTGGACGGAACGCGAGGCCTGTTGATGCCCTACGGCATGGCCGCCAAGCAAAAAGAATTCGCGGCGTTTTCCGGAAAAGATGCCGAGCGCCTGCCGGCCTACGACGCCGCACTTGAGCGTGCGGCAAACGTGCTCCGCGATCTCGTCACCCGCACGCCGCCGAATGCGGGCGGAGGCTTGCTCGAGCTCATCAAGGGCGGCGCGGCGGGGCGGCGGGTTCTCAAACTCTCGCTCGACGATCAGCGGCTGCTGCTTGAACTGTTCACCGCGAGCGCCGCAGATTTCCTCGGCCGCTGGTTCGAGAACGACACCATCCAGGGCGCGTTCGCCTTTGACGGAATTGTCGGCTCCTACGCGGCACCGTCGACGCCCGGTACGGCTTATGTGCTGCTGCATCACTGCTTCGGCGAAGTGAACGGCAAAACCGGTGTGTGGGGTCATGCCCTCGGCGGCATGGGCGCGATCACGCAGGCGATGGCGGCATCGGCGCGCCAGTGCGGTGTGGTCATGCGCACTGATGCGCCGGTGGCGCGCGTGGTCGTTGAGGGCGGCCGGGCTGTTGGTGTTGAACTCGCGTCGGGCGAGATCGTGCGCGCCCTCACCGTCGCCGCCAACGTCGGCCCGAAGCTGCTGTTCCGCGACCTGATCGCGGCGGGCGATCTCGATGACGCGATGCGCGCACCCTTCCTGGCGATCAAAACCGGCTCGGGCTCGTTCCGCATGAACGTGGCGCTCTCCGAATTGCCGGATTTCACCTGCCGTCCCGGTAAAGACAACGCAGCTCAGCACGGTGCCGGCGTTGTCATCGGTCCGACGCTTGGCTATCTCGAACGCGCTTATCTCGACGCCCGCACCTTCGGCTGGGCGAAAGAGCCCGTCGTCGAGATGCTGATCCCGTCGACGATAGACGCGTCGCTGGCACCCAAGGGCCAGCATGTCGCCAGCCTATTTGTGCAGCATGTTGCGCCCCATCTGCCGGAGGGCCGGTCGTGGGCTAACGCGCATGAAAAAGACGCCTTCGCCGATCTCGTGATCGAAACGGTGACCAAGCACGCGCCCAATTTTAAAGCCGCCGTGCTGCACCGCCAAGTGCTGTCGCCGCTCGATCTTGAACAGCGCTTCGGGCTAATCGACGGCGATATTTTCCACGGCCAGCTCGGCCTCGGACAATTGTTCTCGGCCCGGCCCGTGCTCGGTTATGCCAACTACCGCATGCCGATCCCCGGGCTCTATCTCTGCGGCTCAGGCTCCCATCCCGGCGGCGGCGTGACGGGGGTGCCCGGCATGAACGCGGCCCGCGAGATCGCGCGCGATCTCAAGGGCTGGAGGCGGTTGCCGTAAAGTGCTTGCCGAGAAAAAGCTTGTCCCCGTGAAGACGGGGATGGGCGCCGGTTTTCCAAAGAGAAGAACGGCAAAGCAGAATGCTAGGGTGTTGAAGCGATTCAACGAAAAGCGGAAACACACGAGATGCGCGTCAACGCCAGCCTCGACATCGACGACGCCGATCTTGAGGAGCGCTTCGTGCGTTCGTCTGGTCCCGGCGGCCAGAACGTCAACAAGGTTTCAACCGCCGTTGAACTCCGCTTTAACATGGAAGCCTCGAACGCATTGAGCCCGAGCGTCAAGGCGCGGCTGGCGCGGCTTGCCGGGCGGCGGCTGACGCTCGACGGCGTGCTGATTATCCAGGCCGACCAGTTTCGCACCCAGGAGATGAACCGCTCGGACGCGAGAAAGCGACTGGCCGATCTCATCATCGAAGCCCTGATCGTGCCCAAGCGCCGTATCAAGACCAAACCAAGCCGCGCCTCCAAAGAGCGCCGCATCAAGGCCAAGTCGGTGCGCGGCAACGTCAAGAAACTGCGCCGCGCGCGGGGGGATGAGGAGTGATTGAAGAACTTGGTAGCGGGAGGCGGACTTGAACCGCCGACCTAAGGATTATGAGACCTTCGCTCTAACCACCTGAGCTATCCCGCTATCGCTGCGTCGCTTGCCGGACTGGCCGGGCAAAGCAAGGACCCGTCTATAGGGACCGCGCGCCGATCCTGTCAACTCACACGGATGCCTGCTGGCCGCTGCCGGTTGACGATCTACTCCGCCGCAATAGGCTGATGCACGGACTTCGCCTCCTTGCGGAAGCGCATCATCGTGAATAGGCCCCAGGGGCGGAGCGCGCTGCGGTCGACGAGCTTCAAGTCATCGCAGACCATGACGCGCGAGGCGTCGAACACCGAATGCCAGCCGACCAGATCGGCGAACGGCGCCATGCGGCGCTCGACCCAGCCGCGCACGCCGTCGTCCTGGCTGAAGTGGTTGACGAGCATGACCTCACCGCCCGGCTTCACCACGCGGGCCAATTCGCGCATCACCTTCTCTGGGTCCGGTACCACCGTGATGACGTACATTGCCACGACCGTATTGAACGACGCGTCGGGGAACTGCAAATCGCTGGCGTCCATGACATGGAGGCCGGACACATGTGTCAGACGCTCGGCTTTGACGCGGTCGCGAGCCTTCTCCAGCATTTCGGGCGCGAGGTCGATGCCGGTGATGTCGAGGTGGGACTTGTACTCGGGCAACGACAAACCGGTTCCAACTCCGACTTCGAGCACCTTGCCCTTGCTGGCGTTGATGATCTCCACGGCGTGGCGGCGTCCGGCAGTCGAAATCGCGCCGAAGGTATAGTCGTAGACAGGGGCCCAGCGGCGATAAGCGTCGCGCACCGCTGCTGCATCCATCTGGTGGGCGCTGAAGCCATCGCGGCTGTGAAGTGCCGCCGCGCCCGATCGCGCCGAACCTGCTTTGCGATCAAAACGCGATGGCCGCTTTCCATTCAGCATATTGTCACTCACTGGATGCCTCCATCAAACCGGTGTTCGCGAGACTGGGTCATCGCCCACCCGCGACTTAATCGTAACGGTACAGCCAACATCTTCAGCTGCCGCGCTCTTTAATGTCTTCGCTATAAAGCCGCCGCCGAGAACCTGCGCCTGCGGACCATCGTTCGCATAAAACACACAGGCTTGGCCGGTCGCAATACCCTCTTCGCCGTCCGTCAAATCGACGCGGGCGGCGCCGGACGCATCCGCAAACAACGTCGCTGCCCGCGGCGTTTGTGACGACCGCATGCGAACATACAACGCTAAACCGTCACGCGCGACGTCTAGTAAAGGCTTTTCCCCGAGCCAATTGGTGTCGCGGAGCACAAGCCCGGTCGTCGTCAACGCCGCGCGTGGGCCAACGATGACCTCATTCCTGCCGGCGTCCAAGCGGACGACGAACAGTGGTTCAGTGGCCGGGATCTTGAGGCCGCGGCGTTGGCCGACGGTGTAATTGATGATGCCTTCGTGCTGGCCGAGCACGCGGCCGTCGAGGTGCACAATGTTGCCGGCTTCGACCGCGCCCGGCTTCAACCGCTCGATCACGTCGGTATAGCGCCCGGTCGGCACGAAGCAGATATCCTGGCTGTCGGCCTTGCCGGCGACGGGGAGATCGAACTTGCGGGCGAGCTCGCGCACCTCGGCCTTCGGCAGTCCGCCGAGCGGAAAGCGCAGGCTTGCGAGTTGAGCTTTTGTGATCCCAAACAAGAAGTAGCTCTGGTCGCGATCGGCATCGGCGGCGCGGGCAAGCGTCGGGCCGCCCGGGCCATCGAGGCGCTGCACGTAATGCCCGGTGACGAGCACCTCGGCGCCAAGGTCTTTCGACGTTTCGAGCAGGTCGCGGAACTTGATCTCGTTGTTGCAGGTCACGCACGGGATCGGCGTCTCGCCCGCAACGTAGCTCTCAGCAAAACTGGCGATGACTTTTTCCGCAAAGCGCTTCTCGTAGTCGAGGACGTAGTGCGGAATACCGATGGCGTCTGCAACCCGGCGGGCATCGTGGATGTCCTGACCGGCACAGCAGCTGCCCTTGCGGCCCGTGGCTGAGCCGTGGTCGTACAACTGCAGCGTAATGCCGATGACGTCGTGGCCCTCGGCCTTCATCATCGCGGCGGCCACCGAGCTATCGACGCCGCCCGACATCGCCACGACGACACGCATTTTGGCGCTCTCAGCAGGACGGACGGGGGGGTTAACTTGGCTCATCGTGAGATTGTCTGGTCCGGTCTGGGTGCTTCTAAGGGCCAAAGAGCGCGCATGGGCCGTCGGCGCTGGCGGGCTGTCTGCTGCAATCAGGAGTTTAGCTCAATATTCAGCGGCTGCCCAATGGGCCGTCCGGGCCGACCAATTCAACCGTATCATTTCTGGCTGCAAAGTATTCGATAAAGCTGGTCACAAGCAAGGCGACGAAGTGCGCTCTTGGTTGATGTAGCGGCGAGTTGGCCCGGATTTCGCTAGGGCGGGGGTAGGGTTACCCCCGGCGCTCCATTCCGGGATGATCCCTAACCCGAACGCAGCATCCCCGGTTGCGACGTCTTTATTAGGACGCCCATTTATGCCATGTTTACTCAATGGGTTAGGCCTAATTTAATCGCAACCAAGTAGAACAATCCAGGGTCAGCGAGTGTGTATTGAGTATCATGACCGAACAACAGATGAGAGCGCGCGGGCGCTACGTGATCGGCCCTGATGGGTCGCCGCTCACGGTTGCCGATCTTCCCCCGCGGGATACAAAACGCTGGGTGATCCGGCGCAAAGCCGAGGTGGTTGCTGCCGTGCGCGGTGGCCTGCTGAGCATGGAAGAGGCGTGTGAGCGTTATACCCTCACCGTCGACGAATTCCTGTCCTGGCAGCGCTCGATCGACAAGCACGGCCTGCCGGGTCTGCGCGCGACGCGGGTTCAAGACTACCGCGACTAGGTTAAGTCCTATTGTGAGATTTTAGGAAAGCGGCGCTCCTCTGGATGCGCCGCTTTTAGTTTATGGGCCGCGCCACGGTGCGTTGAGCAGCTCAAGGCTTCGTGGTCGTCGCTGGCTTAGCGGCCACTGTCTTGTTTTTTGATTTTTTCGCAGGCGCCGCGACTTTTTTCACAGCCGGCGTAGCGGCTGCTGGAGCCTGCGGAAGCCAACCGGCCAGCGCCGCCGTCGAGGTTCCAGCACAACCCTGATCGCCCTTCGACCAGCGCCCGACATCCGAGGTCATGGCGGCAGCAACGGCCTCGGACATCTTCAGATTTTCGGTCTCGAGTGTCGCCGCCTCGTCCTTGGGTTCAATTTTGATCCTGTAGGCCTTGGCGCCGCGCGGGTTCGGTTGGGTGACTTCGCGGGCGTGGATCACGATCTCGGACTTGCCGCCGCGCGACGGAGCGTCGGCCTCGGCGTGATAGATATAGTCCTTCTTTAAAGGGCCGTTGGCGGCGAACCAGCAGGTGACGGCACCGCGTGCGACGCGTGCATAGACCTCTGTTGCCGACCCGAGGGGCCGTTCAGCCGTTCCGGCTCCAATGGCCGCGAGTGACGGCAGCGACGGCAGGGCGAGGGACGTCGCGGCGGTTTCATTGCCCGAACTCGAGCAGCCAGCCGCCAAGAACCCACCTAAAAAGGCCAAAACCAGCCTGGTCGTGAAGTTTGCCATCGCCGAAAACATAGGGTCCAAATAATTTGCACTAAGCGACTCGCGAAATAAAATCCGCAAACCCCGTGTGCCCCGGGCCGTGGCTTCAGGCAAGTGGGTTATCCCCCGCACATCACTCAATAAAAGCACATAAAAAAGGCGGCGCCAGGGTGCTTTGCCCAATGCTGCCGCCTGATTGCTGGGTTGTCGTGTGTTCAGCGCAAGGATGCGGCGGCGGCGCGCTGGGCCCGGTTGCGATTAAGGCGGCTGTCGTCGCGGCCCTCGGCCTGGGCGGTGGCCCGTGTCAGCTGGTCGGCGCTGTCGTCGCGTTCGCGAACGGCGTTCGCAAGTTTCTCGCGCAAGCCTTCAGTCGAGGTGCGCAGGTTATCACGGCGCTGGGCCGCAGCCTTGGCGAACGTCGAATAGGAAAAATGGCCGCTGTCGCGAATACCGGTGCGGTCTTCTTCGAGCTGAATCTGGCGCTCGAGGTCAGCCGCCATCTGGTCGAATTCGCGGATAATCCGCTCAAGATCCGCAACTTTACGGATTTTCTCGTCGGCGTCGTGGCGCTTCAGGCGCATGGCTGTCTCGCGTGCTTTCATCGTTCGATACCCTAAACATGTTCGAACTCACGCTGAGCGTTATCCAAGAACTGTGCCAGCGCGTGGCCCGGACGCATTCGAGAGACGCGCCAGACCGAGATAATTTGCGTTAAGGGGGCTCGAAGGTCAAGTTGCCGAGGCCCCAAACCGCCCTCACGTCAGGTGTAACAGCTCGCGATTAAGTTGCGGTAAAGCAACGCAATACGATTTCTCTTCAAGCCAGTGTTCAGAGCCCTGATTTTTGCCCACAGCTATCTAGGGCGAACCTGCGAATTCTGTTAGCTGTTGATTCGTACCGGATAACAGGCCCGTTGGCGCGGGCAGCGGTCACAAGCGGGGTGGGCGCCCTGCATGGGATCGCGCGTCAGCAGGTCTGAGGCGGGCGAGAGGGGCACGTTTTTTACAATTTTGGGTAGCAGATCGGGCCAGCGTTGGCACGAACGGGGACGCGCGTCTGATCGACGTCCAACGTTTGGTTCAATGCAGGTCATATCTGGGCAAGCGACGGGGTGCGCCGCAACAGTCTCGTCACGGGTGTTGCGAAATAATTTGCACTGAGCGCCAACGCCAACACAAAATTAGGCTTTGTTAACCTCTCGTCGCTAACTTCCTAACGAATGGCTTAGCTCGAAGCAGTTGTGCGTTCTCTTTGGGGCGGAGAGCAAACGGAACGCGGACGAGGCACGAGAGGAACGGCTATGCGGGTTCTACTGATTGAAGACGACAGCGCCACGGCACAAAGCATCGAACTGATGCTGCAGTCGGAAGGCTTTAATGTTTATACGACCGATCTCGGCGAAGAGGGCGTCGATCTCGGCAAGCTCTACGACTACGATATCATTCTCCTCGATCTCAACCTGCCGGACATGAGCGGGTACGAGGTTCTTAAAACACTGCGCGTGTCAAAGATTTCAACGCCGATCCTGATCCTCTCCGGTCTCGCCGGCATCGACGACAAGGTTCGCGGTCTCGGCTTCGGCGCCGACGACTATATGACCAAGCCATTCCACAAGGATGAGCTGGTTGCGCGCATCCAGGCGATCGTACGCCGTTCTAAAGGCCACGCTCAGTCGATCATCGAAACCGGCGATTTGCGCGTCAACCTCGACACCAAGACCGTCGACGTCAACGGCCAGCGCGTGCATCTGACAGGTAAAGAATACCAGATGCTGGAGCTGCTGTCGCTGCGCAAGGGCACGACGCTGACCAAGGAAATGTTCCTCAACCACCTCTACGGCGGTATGGACGAACCCGAACTCAAGATCATCGACGTCTTCATCTGCAAACTACGCAAGAAACTGCAGGCGGCGACCGGCGGCAAGCACCACATCGAAACCGTGTGGGGCCGCGGCTACGTGCTGCGCGATCCAGGCGATGAAGGCTCGGCTGCGGCGTAAGCCGCGGCCAGCGCCTCTTGCCACGCTTTAAGTACGGCTCATCGTTTTGACGCTTTTGCTTTCTTAACGCCTCGCTTTCTCTACCGACGCTTTTCCACGTGCTGTCCTTCCTTCCGTCTCAACTCAGGGGCTTCGCAAGAAGTCCCTGATTTTTTTGGTGTGCCGGCGCGACCACTTGGGAGTCCCCCCCTGCGGGGGCCGGCTCTCGGAACGAGAGTCGCCGGCGCAAAACAAAGCGCCTGCGCGTGCGTGACGCTTTTCAAGCGTCAACCGCTTCCCCGCAACGGGCAGGGGGTGGAGTGACAACGCTTCAGAATTTGTCATACTCGGGCTTGTCCCGAGGCCTGCCCCGGCGAAGGCCGGGGATCCATATATCCGCTAGCGCCGGGCGTTCGTGGAACGATGGATCCTAGGCACAAGGCCTAGGATGACAGCGGTGGTTTGAGGCGCCAGGACACGGCCTCTACCCAATCTACGTTTGCCGCCCCGGATGTGATCCGGGAGAGCATCGACACGCGAATTCAGGAACGAACGCCGGAATTGATCCCGTGGGACAAGCCCCGGGATGACATGTATGGGGTCTCCGCTTGCCGCTAGCCTACTTCCGCGCCGCCGGCTTTTGAGCCCCCGTCAGCGCGCTGACGGCGAATTCGATGCGGCGGTTTTTTGCCAGCGCGCTCTCGCTTGTGCCCTTGGCGATCATCCGCGCCGCACCGAAGCCTTGCGCTGCGAGGCGATCCTTGGCGACGCCACGCGTGACCATCGCCACGCGCACCGCCTCCGCCCGGCGCTGCGAGAGCTGCTTGTTGTGCGCTGTGGTCCCGGTGCTGTCGGTGTGGCCTTCGATCGTCAAACGGGAGGTGCCGCAGCGCTTGGCGATCCCTGCCAGCTGGTCGAGGACCTGGTCGCTTTGGCGCGCGATCGCGGCTGAGTCCTTGGCGAAGACAATGGCCTTGGACGACAGCACGGCGGCAAACTCGGCCTTGCAATCAGCGGGCGCCAGCGACTCTGTTCTTTTGACCGAGGCTGTTTCAAGCGGCGCTTTTGCGGCTGAAGATGGCGGCGCGGCCGTTGCCTGCGCTGAGGCAGATGGCGTTGCCGCTGGCGTTTCGATCGTGACTAGACGCGGCCGCGACTCGATCACCGGTTCGGTTAGGGCGGCCAAAGACGCCGGTGCGGGTGCTATTGGCGCAGCAGCCAAGGTGATGTGGCTGTTGACGCCGTTGACCGCCGCTGTTCCGGTCATGATCGTCCGCAGTGCCTTGCGCACAACTTCGTAGGCCATGACGCGCTGGGCTTCGCCAGGAGCCTCGCCGGAGATGTGCGCGATATTGTCCTCGAACCTGACCGTGGCCCAGGTTAAACCGGATTGCGCCAGTGCGTCCTGCGCCGCAGTCTCGGCCTGGGCAATCGCAAGGCGCGGATCGGAGGCGCTGATATAGGCGGCGGTAGACGTGGCGATGGCGAGCGCCAAGCAGCCGAGGCCAAGCCAAAGTGTCGTCGATTGGCGGCTTTGGAAAGATGTGCGGATCATGGAGCGTCCCTCTGTGGGGACAGGAGGCCCGATTGTTCCTGTCCTAGGCCAACACACGTTGAACCAGGAAACTACAAGACGCTGACATCTGGATAAGTGAACGGATTCTCTTGATATTGCAACAATGGTCCCGGCGATTCGTGTGTGCGGTGTGGCGGCATCTTTCCCTCTCACGCCCGCTGCACTATGACCGCCAGCACCCAACCTTAAAATCTGGCCGGAGCTCGCGCCCGCACAATGACCGATCCCAAACCCGCACCCGCCGGGCCAGAGCAAAAGCCTAAATCCGGGCTCAAAGCCGCGATTATTCAGGTTACGGATTTTCAGCAGAACTGCTCGCTGATCTGGGATGAGACAACCAAGATTGGCGCCGTCGTCGATCCGGGCGGCGATCTCGACCGCATTGAACGCGGCATTGCGGAAGCTGGGATCGAAATCGAGAAAATTCTTCTAACCCACGGCCACATCGATCATGCTGGCGGGGCGGACGAACTGCGCGAAAAACTCGGCGTAAAAATAGAAGGTCCGCACAAGGCCGATATTATTCTGCTCGAGGGGCTCGAAAAGCAGGGCAAACTTTATGGTGTCTCAGGCGTGCGCAACGTCACGCCCGACCGCTGGCTGGACGACGGCGAAACCGTCACGGTCGCGGGCCACACGTTTGAGATCTTCCATTGCCCGGGGCATTCGCCGGGATCGGTCGTGTTCTTCAGCCGGGCGCAGAGGTTCGCGCTTGTGGGAGATGTTCTCTTTCGCGGCTCCATAGGCCGCACGGATTTTCCCTACGGCGACCACGACAGCCTGATCGCGTCAATCAAGACCAAGCTGTTCCCGCTCGGCGACGATATCGCATTTATCTGCGGTCACGGGCCGCCCGGCCAGTTCGGCACCGAGCGCAAGACCAATCCGTTTTTGGTTTAGTGCTGGATTTTTTTCGGCGCAGGCGGCCGGCTCCCCGCAGGGGAGTCGCCAGCGCCAAAGTAAAAAGTTACCTCGGAGAGTGAATTTCCAAGCAGCCGAACACGCCGCACTGGTTCTGCAACGTGCCGTATCCGACCAGGGTGTCCTGGTTCTCGAAGAAGTCGATGGACTGGACCCGCAGCGTCTCTTCGCAGCTTCTGCGGCAGCTGACCCAGGTGCCGCCCGGCAGCTGCACCTCCCAGGCGTAACGGCCGGGGCGAACCGCGCCCGAAACCTCGCCGTTGCCGTGGCGGCTGTAGGTCGTGACACTGCCGCTGTCATAGCCGCCGTGGCGCTTGTGGCGGGCATCTGCGGCCGTTGCCAGCAACGGCACAAGCGTTACAGCCAAAACCGTGGCCAGTGCGAGGGGCGTCAATCGCATTGTCTGTCTCCAAGCACTGGTTTCAGTTCCGGCTTCAGCTCTGAGGCTATCTGATTTGGCGGCGCTGGTGTTTGCTGTAACGCAAGCCGCCACCGCGGCGTTGCCTCAGCGCGAGAACGAAATATTGATGCCCTTGAGGACAGGGCCGCTGGTCGACACCGAAACCTGCTGGCTGCCGCCGCCTAACGACACCGACATTGAGCCAGAAATCCCACCGCTGATGGCGAGGCTCAACTTGCTCGACGTCGCCTTACCGGTGACGGAACCAGACTGATTGTAGGTCCGCTCTTCCCAATCGCCGGTGACAGTGCCGTCGGCATAGTTGAGGTTGGCGCGCAGCTCGACTTTGGCGGACGCATTGGCGCAGCGGATCGATAGCCCGAGGTTGGTGCCGCCGCTGCCGTTGGTATAGTAGCCCTTGCAGCGCAGGCTTTCGGTCTTGCCGCCGTCGAACTGCGCTGTGCCCGAACCGTTCCAGGTTCCGGCCAGGGCGTTGAACGGGCTATCGGCGGCGGCCGCAGCATGACCAAACAGGAGCCCGAGCCCGGAGGCCACGGAAACCGCCAACGATTTGGAAGTGCTTGAAAAAAGTGGCTTGCGCGACACGGGGTGTCCTTCCCTGAGGGATGTGTCAAAGGCGGCGTAGTATTGTCCGGCTTGGAGCGTTTGGCGAGGGGGATAAGGCCTGAGTTGTGTAACCTCTGAGCGACAGTTCGACTTTGATCAGGCCGGGACGTGTCCCGATCCGATGGGCGAGGTCGTAGGGGGCTGCGGCTGAACCGCCTCTGAAGTGGCTGTTCATCTGGCGTTGGGAGTGGTGGGCAAACGCTCTGGACCCATTTCTTCACGTCCAGCTAATTGGTCAATCGATTGAAGGAGATCAAGGCCCCCGGCTAGCGGCTTCAGAAATGTGAAGTCAAGTAATGATGCCGCGTCGCCCGCAATACAGACGATCATCTGTAGGGTGCATAGCGCCGCAGCATTTTAACGGCGCTCGCGACTCTCGTTCGTCGATCCCCGCCTTCGCGGGGAGGCCGCGGGCACTGCAAGCGGCGCATTACGGCCCGGCCCCTCGGCCGCAAGCCGCAACCTGAAGCAGAGTGCCGGGGCTGAGCCTAATGCGCCCTACGGCACTACGGGCACTGGGCCAAAATTTCCGTGACCTGCGTCCGTCACCGCCGCCCGAGGCTGACGTTGACGCCTGTGAGCGTGGTGCCTTGCGACGACAGCGCCACCGTGTGCCGGTTACCGGAGACGTTGAGCGTCAAATACCCGGTCGTATCGCCGCTGATTCTGAGCCGCACGCTGCCGCCGTTGGTCGAGCCGTAAGCGCCGCCGCTGAGACCGAAGGAATTCTCAGCCCAGTCGCCCGAGACCTTGTTGCCGTTGGCGGCAAGGCTGCTGGTGAGATTGATTTGCGCCGAGGCGCTGGCGCACTTCAGGCTCAAGGACAAACTCGAGCCGCCGCCGCCGTAGCGCGCGGTGCAGCGCAGCTTTTCCGATTGCCCGCCGGCGAACGAAGCCTTGCCGCCGCCCGACCAGCTGCCTTTCAAGGCGTTGAAGGCGTCCGCCGCGCTGGCGGCCCCGGCACCGCCAAGGACTGCAATGGCGATCGCCGCCGCGCGCGCTAAACCACCAGCGCGCCGCGCCGCTTTTGTCCGATCGGGGGAGTTCACAAGCATTATCTGCTCCTATGCGTCGAGGACACGTCCGGGGGGCACGACAGCACCGGCTCAGCCGTAGTCCTGGCCTCTGTAAGAAGGATGGGGGACTCGCTCGCGCTTCGCAAGGCAATGAGTACAATTATTCATAGAGTCTGGTGTCCAATGCTGGCAGCGGAGCTGGTTTTGCAGGGTTCGCGCCAAGTTTCCCCATTGTGGCCCAGAAAGCGACGCCTTTTCCGCACAGGCTCATTTTAGAAACTGCAATGATCGGGGTGGATACACGGTGTAGTTGACACCAGAAGAATGGGCGAACTGCATGCGGGTTCGCTTTGCCGGGCGCCCCGTTTCGAGTGATCAGGGGTCAAGCGGTGATGGTCCAAACGATCAAGGTACCAAGTCGATCAAGGTACCAAGACATCACGGGGAATGCGGCGCATGAAGCGCCACGACAGAGGGGATTATCTGATGTCTACGTACCGCGTCGCTGCAGCCGTTGCCGTTTTGGCGATGTCGAGTTTTATGCCGACGGAAAACGAGGCAGCTCCTCCGGCTGATCCGCTTGCGCATCTCGCCGGGCGCTGGGTCGGCAACGCGGTGATGACGCCGGCATCGGGTCAGCCGTCGAATTTCAAATGTATTGTCACGTACCTGCCGCGCAAGGACGCGCCGGGCCTGCAGCAAAATTTGCGCTGCGATAACGGCGCGGATTTCAAACTTCATGCCGCCACCGATCTCACCGTCGAAGGCGGCAAGGTTTCGGGGCACTGGAAAGACAAGATCAACGAGATTGACGGCACGGTCGCGGGCAACGTCACCGCTGACGGCTTCGAGGTGCAGCTCTCGGGCCGCTACTTTGAGGCCAAGATGGCCGTTGCCGGTCAGGGCTGCGATCAGTCTGTCAAGGTGATGCCGCAAAAATCTGAGGTTTTCCGCGAACTCGCCGCGACACTGAAGAAGTGCTGAGGCGCTCCGCTGTCACTGCCATGTCAGCACATTTTAGAGTTCGCTAATCGAGACTGTGCGGCCCCCGGGCCAGGGCGAGGCGAGGGCCGGAGGCGGACCAGCCCGGCCTACGGGCTCAGTTTCCCCGTACGCGGCAAACCAGCCAGCCGATGGCGTAGACGGCAACCGGTACGCCGAGACCTATGAGTGCTGCCTGTGTGACGTGCGCCGTCGCCGCTGCGTCAAATGCCGCGCGTGTTGCGGCGTCGTTTGGGCTCACATCGAGCGGCATGACTGGCCAGCTGACCCACGCCTGCCAGGCGACGGACGCCAGCCAGACGATGCTCGCCGCGGACCAGACAGCTATCAGTTTTCTGCTGCTGGCGTTGCTTGCGTCGCTCATCATCACACCCAGGTTGTTTCAGGAACAGTCTCAGGTAGTGGCCGCGGACGGCCGTCGTTGTCAAGCGCCACGAAGGTAAACAGCGCCCTAGGGTGTTTCCGCTTTTCGTTGAATCGCTCCAACACCCTAGCTCTTTGGTTTGACGTGCTTCTTTTCGGAAAACCGGTTCCCACTTTTCCGGAAGCACTCTAGTCACGCAGGCTTGATCCTCTCCGTCGCGCGGGCGCCGTGTGCGTGCTGTCATGGCTGCTGCGCCGCTGGCGTTGCAGCGGCTGCGCCGGTGCCCAGATCCCCAAGATCTAAATCCCCAAGATCTAAACGCCAATTAACGTCTCTGCCCCGCGCACCCAAGCTGTCTATGGCGAGATCAACGATTGCGCAATCTTCGCCGGGTATCACTATGTGATATCGACATCCCATTATTTCTGGGCCGTTATTTCCGGGCCGCCTTTTCATGCAACACTCTTCGCTTGATCGTCAGCTTTTCGACCGGCTCCTCGATATTTCCGAGATCGGCCTCAGCGGGTTTATGATCCGCGAGGGCCTTACAGGGGCCGGCGTGACGATCCTCAAGGGGCGGACGTATTTCGGCAGCTGGCGCGTCACCGCCGGGACGCTGGTTTGGGCCCATGCCACGATCGGCGAGGAAGACCATTTCGTCGGAAGTGTCGATGAGGCCGTGCGCCATACGCTGCTGCTGATCCTCAAGAACCTCGAGACGACCCGCAGCCTACGCGCGCCGCAGGCGCTGGCGGGGTAAGGGCCTGCGAGCCGCAGCCGTGCCGGTCATCGCCTACGCGCGGATCATGCGTTCATAGTCGTCGTGCGGGCCTATCCAGAACCAGTAGAAACCACCATCAATTTCATCGGCCAAAGCCCGATATCCAAGCGATACCCTTGCAGACCAGACGCCGCCGACCTTTTTGAAGTGCAGCGACGGGTGTCTCGGGTTGCTCTTGAGGAGTTCGAATTGTTTGCGAGCCTGTTCTTGAACGTCCGCCGGCAGCGCATCGAAACGCCTGCGGAAATCGGAACTTCTCAGATGTCTCACAGCTCTTCAGTGTCGCCGGTTTCGAAATCGGCTCGCGCCTTGGCAATCAACTTATCCAGCTTCCCCGCCTTGGCGTCGCGCTCGATCTGTTCATCCCAGAGTGTCTCGTCAAGTTCATCGAGATAAGCGCGCAACTTGACCCTCTCCTCCGTAGAGAGCTCGGCAATGGCTTTTTCGATGGTTTCGAGTTTTGTCATAGTAGGAATGTTACTACAAAAATCGCCTTCCTGCGAAGGGGGCAGCTACTGCCCCGGGCGGCCGGCTTTCTTCGGCCGTCCGAGGCGGTCGGCGCTCCATGCGGGCCGCTGACGCTGCTCGCATTCAAGCCGCCTTCAATTGTGCGGGCCTAGCCCGGCGTATCCACTCAGACCATTTTGCCGAGGATCTTCGACATCTCTGTGGCCGAGTAGGCGCGCATCGTCTGTGTTCTGACGCTGCCACGCGCGGAAATACTCAAGGACAGTGCGGTCGCCGTTTCGTCGTCAGGAGCTTCGCAAATCGTGACGACATCGCACGCCCCGAGGGTCCAGAACATGTCCTTGACCGTCACACCGGCCTTCTTCGCCATCTCTTTGAACTTGTCGGCGCGGCCGACGGTATCCTTGGCGTCGTGAACGCCTTTGTCCGTGAAGTTGGCAAGTACGATATAGGTCGCCATGAAAGCCTCCATCTGATGAAACGCCCCCCGCCGTGCAAAGATTTTAGCCCTTTCCACTGCGGCTGAGTACAGCAATTTGCAACATTCCACCCACGCGGTAAGCAGCGGGGCCAGCGGCCATAAGCTTTAATGCCCCGGACGCCCGGTCTTCCTCGGCCGTCCGCGGCGGGATTTCTTTTCGGCCGGGTCGTCGAACTCGAAGGTGCGCGTTGGAGCTGCGGGTTTTGTAGGCAATGGTCCGCTCGCTGACTTCACCGGCAACGAGGCGTGCGGGCCCATCTCGTCGAGCGTTGGCTTGTGCGGACCGGCGATTTTTTCGCCGAAGGCGCCGGCCTTGGTCCGTGGGTCAACATGCACCGCCCGCGCGAGAGGCTCCCCCTCGCCGGTCCCTTGCTCCCCCTCACCCTGACCCTCGCCCCGAGGGGAGAGGGGATTCCTGTGTGGGACGGGCCGGTCGGTGCCGGGGCCCATGTCGTCGAGCGAAGGCTTCTTCACGCGCGACTCTGGCTGCGCCCGGCGACTCTCCTTTGTCGAGCCGGCCCCCGCAAGGGGGCTTCCAAGTGGTCGCGCCGGGCGAGTCGTTGATTGCGCGTGCGACGGCTGCACGGGTTCATATTCGGTCTTGATGCGAGACTTTTCCCTCTCCCCCTGGGGAGAGGGCCGGGGTGAGGGGGCCTTTGCCGGCATATTGGCCGCGTTGCCATACTTGCGCTCGCCCTTGAAGCCGCCGGTGCGGTCCTCGACGTCGGACTGCCGCGCCATCGGATCATCGGCAATGGCGAGTTCGGTTTGGCGCAGCCGCTTGATCTCGTCGCGCAGCCGGGCTGCGGTTTCGAATTCGAGATCGGCGGCGGCGTTTTTCATGCGCCGCTCCATATCCTCGAGAACCTTCGCCAGGTTGTGTCCAACGAGCGGCGCTTCACCCGCGTTCAGGCCTGCGTCGATCGTGACGTGATCCTGCTCGTAGACGCTCGACATCACGTCGTGGATGTTGCGCTTGATAGACTCGGGCGTAATGCCATTGGCGGTGTTGTATGCCACCTGCTTTTCACGCCGCCGGTTGGTTTCGGCAATGGCGCGCTGCATCGAGCCGGTCATTTGGTCGGCGTAGAGAATGACCTTGCCGTCAACGTTGCGCGCCGCCCGACCAATGGTTTGCACCAGCGACGTTTCCGAGCGCAGGAAGCCTTCCTTGTCGGCATCGAGAATGGCGACGAGGGCGCACTCCGGAATATCGAGGCCTTCACGCAGCAAATTGATACCGATCAGCACGTCGAAGGCACCGAGGCGCAAATCGCGGATGATTTCGATGCGCTCCAGCGTTTCGATGTCGGAATGCATGTAGCGGACGCGAATGCCGCTTTCATGCATGTATTCGGTCAAATCCTCGGCCATGCGCTTGGTCAGCACGGTGACGAGCGTGCGATAGCCTTGCTTGGCGACTTGGCGCACTTCATCCAGCAGATCATCGACCTGCGCTTTCGCGGGCCGGATTTCAACCGGCGGGTCGATGAGCCCCGTCGGGCGAATGACTTGTTCGGCGAAGGCGCCGCCGGTTTGCTCGAGTTCCCACGCCGACGGCGTTGCCGAGACGAAAACCGATTGCGGACGCATCGCGTCCCATTCCTCGAACCGCAGCGGCCGATTGTCCATGCACGACGGCAGCCGGAAACCGTATTCGGCCAGCGTCGCCTTGCGCCGGTAGTCGCCGCGGAACATGCCACCGATCTGCGGCACCGTGACGTGGCTTTCGTCTGCGAAGACGAGGGCGTTGTCGGGCAGATATTCAAACAGCGTCGGCGGCGGATCGCCGGGATTGCGCCCCGTCAGATAGCGCGAATAGTTCTCGATGCCGGCGCATGATCCCGTCGCTTCCATCATTTCCATGTCGAAGGTCGTGCGCTGTTCGAGGCGCTGGGCTTCGAGCAGTTTGCCGGCGTCATACAACTCGTTGAGCCTGGCTTTCAGCTCGGTTTTGATCGATTTGATCGCCTGCTGCAGCGTCGGCTTGGGCGTGACGTAGTGCGAGTTGGCGTAGATTTTTACGAGCGCGAGTTCGTCGGTCTTGTTGCCGGTCAGCGGGTCGAACTCGACGATTGCTTCGATCTCGTCGCCGAACATCGAGAACCGCCAGGCGCGGTCTTCCATGTGCGCCGGAAAGACTTCGACGGTGTCGCCCCGGGCCCGGAACGTGCCGCGCTGGAAATTGGCGTCGTTGCGCCGGTAATGCAATGCCACGAGATCGGCCAGCAACTGATCGCGCGACAACTTCTCGCCCTGGCGCACGGTAAAGGTCATTGCGGTATAGGTTTCGACCGAACCGATACCGTAGATGCACGACACCGAGGCGACGATGATGACGTCGTCGCGCTCGAGCAGCGAGCGCGTCGCCGAGTGGCGCATGCGATCGATCTGCTCGTTCACCGAGGCTTCTTTTTCAATGTAAGTGTCGGTGCGCGGCACGTAGGCTTCCGGCTGATAGTAGTCGTAGTAAGACACAAAATACTCGACGGCATTGTCGGGGAAGAAGCTCTTGAACTCGCCATAGAGCTGTGCCGCCAGCGTCTTGTTCGGCGCCAAGATCAGCGCCGGGCGCTGTGTCGCCTCGATGACGTGGGCCATGGTGAAGGTCTTGCCGGAGCCAGTGACGCCGAGCAGCACCTGATTGCGCTCGACCTTGCGGACGCCTTCGACGAGTTCCTTGATCGCCTGCGGCTGGTCGCCTTTGGGTTCGTACTCGGAAACAATTTTGAACGGTACGCCGCCTTCGCTCTTGTCCGGCCGCTCGGGCCGGTGCGGGACGAACTGCGGCGTTGTCCCGGCGACAATCGGGTGCGAGGCCATCAGCGGCTGGCGGGCTAGAATTTCTTTGGCGCGATCGCTGCGCTCGTCGGGCTTGGTTAGCAGCGCGGTCAGCATATCGGTCATGCTTTCACCGGCCATGGGCGGGCGCGGCGCGCCACCGCGCAGCGCGGGAAGTACTTTTTTGTTGGCGCCGAGCGACTCTCCTTTCCCTAAAGGGACTTCTGAAGGAGTCGCGTCGAGTCGGCCGCTCGGTGCGGAATACTGTCCTTGCGGCGATTCGCCAAACCCAGGCGTGCCCGCAGCCGTCTCGACCGGCGGCGCAGCCGGTTTGCCGGACTTGCCCCGCGATGGACGGGGCTTCGAGGACTCGTTTTTCGGGGAGCGGGCCATGACGGGGAATATGGGTGATGCGTGACGTTTGCGGAAGTCACCTGACAACGGCGGTTGTCGTAAACCGCCGTAGAATTAATCATCCGCTATCATTTCGGCCCCCGCAGGCACTGACGCAATGACTATTGTGCCCATTTTTCGTACATTCTTCGTGGGGAAGAGAGAATCAGGAGATCTAGATAATAATAGTTTGCGTTTAAGCGTCCCTTTTTTGGGCCGCTTATGCATCGACCTGGCTCGCCTGGCTTTGTCTTCCTCGGGACAAATGGGACTGACTTGATCCTTAAAGGAGGACAACATGAACCTCGTCACAGCACTTGCACTTGTCATCGGCGCTCTTGGTGCGCTCGCGACTTGGCTATTTCTGGATCCGCTCGCTGGTATCGGGCTGTCGATTTGGGCTGCGTTCATCGCCTGGGGCAGTTTTTACAGTAACGGCGGTGGTGAGGCTGGCCTCAAAAATGCGATTGTTGGAGCGATCTGGGGTGCGTTGATGGCTTCCCTGGCGCTTTGGCTTCTACCGCAGGTCGGCGGCGGCGTAATCGGTACGGCTGCTGTTGTCGGCGTGACGGTTGGGCTCATGATCCTCGCCTCTCAAGTCCCGCTGTTGTCAGCTATTCCTGCCGCCGTCTACGGCTATGCAGCGACCGTGGCGTTCGCGCTTATGAAAACGGGCGCCTCCGTCACCGCAGCTGATATTGCGACCAATCCGTTGTTGAACATCGTCATCTCCATGGCGATTGGTGCGCTGCTTGGTTTCTTGTCGGAGAAGATTGCGAAAAGCGTCGCCAGCTAGGACCGGCTTGCGCCACGCCGTTCGAGACTACACTGCCGCCGCCGTCCGGGTTTGTCCTGGGCGGCGGCGGTGGTGTTTTGGGTGGGCCGCATTGGGGACGGAGGACCGCGTTGTCCCAAAGTCTAAGTTCGGGACATGTAACCGATGGTGTCTGGTAGCGTAGTCTTGGGACGAACAAAATAGGGGACACTCGGGATGTGGCGGAGCAACGTGATCCGGGCCGGTGTCTGGGGATTGGCGGCGCTGCCGGTGGCGGTTTGGGCGGCGGTTTGGGCATCGTGTGCCTTTGCTGGCCCGGCATCCCTCCCCGAAGGAACGAAAACCATCACGCTGATCTCGGCTGCGGGGGAGAGGCTCCAGATCGGCGACGTGACGTTTACCAAAGACGGCGACGGCCAAGCGTTTGCTGTCGGGCTCAATGCCCCCGAGTTCCAGGACGAGTTTCTGTCGATGCGGCCGTTCCCGTGCGTCAGGGGCGAGAAAGAGACTTGGTGTCACTTGGCCTACCCGTATGAGATGAAGCACCGTATCACCGCGGGCGATCTCGTCGATCTCGAATACGCGCTGCTGTTTTTGTTCAAGCCGCCGGCAGGCTACGGCATCAGCACCTGGAACGGTCTGTATTTCAAATTGGCGCTGGGTGAGGACGGTGCGATTGATGGAACGATTCATGATGTCAACTTGGAACCCCTCGGCGTGCCGCCTGCCGACCCAACAGCGCGGCTGATCGCGGACACGGATGTGACGCCCGCCGATCCCGAAACGCACCGCTTTGCAAGGCTGGAGATAAGGTAGCGTCGTCGTCGACACCCAGCGGCGGCTCAGCCGATATCGAGGAAATCAACCGCCGGCACCGTCAGTCCGGGCGGATTTAGCGCGATCTCGCCGTCGCTGTGCATGGTCGTCACGATGGCCGCCCCATCGCCGCGACGGTGGTGAATGACGACTTTCTTGACTGGGTGCACGAGCAGATAGTGCTGGATCGATGCAACAGAGAAGTAATCGATCAGCTTGTCGCCGTGGTCCATTGCATCGGTCAATGGTGACAAGACCTCGACAACGATGATCGGGTTGGTCGCGGTGGTGGATCCACCCGGTACACGTGGGCCGCAGTTTACCAGCGCGTCGGGCTCGTAAACTGTCGACCCGTCGATGCGCACGGCCAGCCCGTCGATAAAGGCTTCGCACGGGGCGCCTGCGCGTTTGATGGCGGATTTGAGCGCGGACCATACGGATGCCTTTGTCCGCGCATGGTCAGCCTTCTCCGGCGCCATCGCCACGATCTCGCCTGCGATGAGCTCATAGCGGCCCTTGGGCTGGGCCTCAGCCCAAGCCAGAAACTCGTCTGCAGTGGTGTGCTTGGCGGCCTGCGTCGACATAAGTGAAGGCTAGCACGGCGGTGATGGTTGGAGCACCCTCTCAAGTTGGCCAGCTTTGCCGCCCGCCGCGCCACCGAACCGTCCGGCAAATTCAACCAATTTGTCCAGCGTCCCTGCCCGCCAGCGAAACGGCCGCGACAGAGACAGCACCAGCCCGATGTGGCCAATGCCGGGGTACTCCGCCGTCTCGACCGGGGCGCCAACCGCCGTCAGTGCCGCCGCCAACTCGCGCGTATTTTTCAAATTGACCAGCGTGTCGGCAGCGCCGTGCAGCAGAAGTGCGGGTGGCGCACCATTGGCGACGAACGTGACCGGCCGTGCGATGTCCGGTGTCGCCGCGACTGAGGCAAACGCGGCTCTCGTCGACGGCCACGTCGTCGGCTCGAATGTGTACGGCCCCGCCAGGCCGATCAATGCCGCGGGCGGAAAAATATCCGTACCCTGGCGCGCGATGTAAGACCGGTCGAGCGCTAACAACGCCGCCATGTGCCCGCCCGCCGAATGTCCGGCGATGATGATGGGGCGCGGCGGCGTGCATCCCTGCGTAAAGGTCCGCGCCGTCCAGGCGTAGGCCGCAGCCACGTCGTCGATAAACGCTGGGAACTGCGCTTGCGGGTACAGGCGATAATCCGGGATGACTGTCGTGAAGCCGCGCGCCGCGAGCGCCTGGCCAACGAACGCGTACATGCTCTTGTCGCCGCTCGACCAGCTGCCGCCGTAGAGAAACAGAATGATGGCGTCGCGCCAGGCAACGCCAGAAGGCGGGCGATAGATGTCGAGAGTTTGGCGCGGGCCTTGGCCGTAGGCGCGGCTCATCTCGACAGTGATGCCGGGCTCGCCAACGAGCCGGCTGTAGAGGTTCAAAGTCTCAGGCCGGGAATACATGATGGCAACCATGGCTGCTAAAACGACGGCGAACGCGGCGGCAAGTTTTGCAACCGCATGCAGAGCTGAGCGGGCGCGCTTGTCACGGCGCGGCGGTGCCCCCGCAACGGGGTTGGTGTGGTGTTCAAGCATCTGTGTGGGTGTCACGTGCAGGCATCATGAAGGGGGTACGTTCCGGCCAAGCGAGCCTGCTCGTTGATGTCTTGCCAAGGGTAAAATGGAAGGCCGCAAGGCGTTGTGACTGCGGGCGTGTGACTGCGAATGACATGCAGCGATTATGCGGAGCGTCGCGATCTCCGGCAATGGCGTCCTCGCTGCGTCGACGCCGCAGGCTTTGTTTGAAACCTGGGGGCCGGTCACTGCGTATCTATTTGTCGCTTCGCAGGCAGCGGCTCAGGCGGAGATAGCTTGACGCACGTTGAGGGGCCAGACGCAGAGGACGGAATGGAACAATCAAATGAGTCGCAAGACACGCGGCCAAGTATGAGGCTGGCTTTGGCCATCTCAGGAACCATCGCCGCCGCGGTGCTGTTTACAGCGAGCCTGTGCATTTTGCTCGGGGCTGCGGCCCGGGCCGAAGGTTTGACATCGAGCGAGTTGCAACGTGTCGCACGTGGCGACGCCGTTGTGCGGGTTGAACCCGCGGACGGTGATGCCGACGGCTTGGTTATTGCGGCAATCGACATTGCATCACCGCCTGAAAAGGTCTGGCAGGTGCTCGTCGATTGCGCCTACGCGGCCCAAGTCATGCCAAACCTCACCGCCTGCACCGTACTGCAATCCGGAGCCGGCAAGACCTGGGATATTCGCGAGCACCGCATCCGCTGGATCAGTTTGCTGCCCGAGATCCGCTCGCAGTTTCGCTCCGACTACGAGGCCGGGCGCAGCATCCGCTTTAAGCGCACCGGCGGCGATATGCGGGCGCTTGAGGGCGCGTGGCGGATCGAGCCGTTGAGCAATGGCGCCGCCACCCGCCTCAACTACACCGCCCGTGTTGGCTTTGGCGCGCTCATTCCGGGTTTCGTCATTCGCAACGCGCTGGCCAAAGACGTGCCCGGTTTCTTGAACGCCATCCGCACTGAGGCCATCAAACTTGCTGAGCCCCGCGCTGCGGCCCGCTGAGGCGGGATAGCCTTCTGCTTTATATGCAGTCCGCCTAGAGTGTGGGGATATGCCGCCGCATCAGTGGAGACAATCGAAGTGACATCATCCCCCCTCGCCCTCGTCACCGGCGCCAATCGCGGCATTGGTTTTGAGATCACCCGGCAACTTGCCAGGCTTGGGTATGCCGTCATCCTCAGCGCCCGTGATGCTGCGAAAGGGGAAGCGGCGGCGGCGGCTCTCAAGACGGAAGGTCTCATCGTCTCAGCCGTGACGCTTGATGTCACGAGCGCGGACAGCATCTCCGCGGCGATTGCAGACATCGAAAACAAACATGGCCCGCTCGGCGTCCTCGTCAACAACGCCGGCATCCTGATCGACGGGCCCGGGGGCTTCGAGTCCAGTCTGTTCGACATGACGGACGACACGGCGCGGCGCACCTGGGAAACCAACGTGCTCGGTCCGGCCCACCTCATCAAAGCCGTTCTGCCGGGCATGATCGCGCACGGCGTTGGCCGTGTCGTCAATCTGTCGTCGGGGGCAGGACAGCTGTCCGGCATGGGCTCCGGGTTTCCTGCCTACCGCATGTCGAAGTCCGCGCTCAACGCCCTGACCCGGGTCGCGGCGGCGGAAGCCGGTAACGCCTCGGGCACCAGCAACGTAAAAATCAACGCCTGTTGTCCGGGTTGGGTACGAACTAGTATGGGCGGCCCGCAAGCCACGCGTTTGGTCGAGCAGGGCGCAGAGACACCGGTCTGGCTGGCGACGCTTGGGGAAGACGGCCCAACGGGCGGGTTTTTCAGAGACAAGGCACCGATACCGTGGTGACCGGAGGCAGAGCCGAGTGATCATGCGCGACCCACCGCCGCGTTCGAAGCTCTTTGCCAGAAACTTTATTTGGCTTTGCGCCGCCGTCTGGGTTGGCGTGTTTGCAGTCGAGGATAATGCCGCGGCAGCGAAACTCGATGCCGATCAGTTGGCGCGGCTACGCGCCGGCGACGCCATCGTCCGTGTCAGCGAGGACGAGGCTGGCGAAGCCGATGGCCGCATCGAGGCCGCGATCGAAATCCCCGCAGCCCCCGACAAAATTTTCGCGGTCATGCTCGATTGCCAGCGCGCGCTCAGGTTTCTCGCAGGGCTCACGGCGTGCAGGGTTTTGGAAACGAGCAAGGACGGCCGCTCGGATGTGCGAGAGCATCGCAGCAAGTGGCTGAGTATTCTGCCCGAGACCGTCAGCGTGTTCCGTTCGGACTACGTGCCGGGCCGCGAAATCCGCTTCGAGAAAGTCCGTGGCGATCTGAGATTTCTCAAGGGGTCGTGGCGGCTGGAACCGCTTAAAGGCGGTGCGGCGACACGCGTGTTCTACGATGTCCGCGTCGGCATCAGCACGCCCATCCCGGGCTTCATGATCCGCGGCGCCTTGGAGCAGGACGTGCCGAAGCTGTTGCGGGCCTTGCGCGGCGAAGTCCTGAGCGGCGGCTGAGACGCCTCACAGTCCGTCGACGATATTGCCGATCATCAGCGTGATGTAGGCCGTGATCGCCAGCCAAAATTCCTGATGCGGCAGGTAGCGCGGGATCGCGATGAAGCCGAGCTTGGTAATGAGCGCCAGCGCGGCAAGTGTCAGCGAGATCAGGAAGATGATGATGGTCGGAGGATTGAGCCGCATACACTGGTCCTAGCAAGGCGCGGGTAAAACTGCCATGCCCGCGTTTGACCTGCATATGCCGCAAACAGCCACTTACAGAGACTGCGCCGGTTGACCCGCAACGATCTGCGCCGGGGCGGCTTCGATTTCCATTACAAAGCGGATCGGCCGTGCTGGCGTGTTGCCAGTACCCTTGGCCATGTCCTTATCCTTGGCCATGTCCTTGGCAGTGACGAGCACAAACCGGCTTGGACCCGGCGTTGTGTCGATCTCGGTAAATTTCGGCGTGAACTCGGCGACGGAGGCGACTTCCAGCGTCCGCTCCTCGCCGCCAAGGCGCATGGAAATGCGATCCCCAATGGCCACCGCCTTGGTGACCGGCGCGCCACTGCCGGCCCGCATAGCGCTCAGCCAGTACTCTTCCGAGCCAGCGAGGGGCACGGTCTTGGCAACGCGCTGCGGCGCCGCCACGGAGGTTCCGAGCGCAGTCGAAAAGCTCGTGCGCAGCAGGGTTTCGGAACTTGTTGCGAGGAATGTCCCCGAACCAAGCACTGCCAATGCGGCAGCGCTTGCGGCCAACGACGTCATCGAAGGAGTGCTAAACCGCGCCGGCATTCTGAGATCTCCTCAAGGACAACCCAATGTGTATAGGCAGGACGCGGGCAGGTGGTTCACTAGATCGTCACGATGTTCACGTTTCAGACCGATTGTAGCACGATTTGCGCTGGCGAACCCAGGGCCTATTTCGTTTCAGAGTTACGTTTGCGAGGCACCGCGTAGGCGTGCCGGAGGTGGCGCAGCATGGCAAGATTGAGCGCCGCCAGAAGCGAAAAGGCCAGCGCCAGCAGCCCCCACGCCGCCTGAGCGCTGGTGCGCTTATAAACAGCGTCGGCGTTGGCCGAGGAACTTGTCGTCGCGATCTCGATAATGGGCCGGTCACCGGCTTCGCCCAGGGCATTCATGGCGGCCGAAGCCGGGGTCTCATAGGGGTCCGCGAATGCCGCCGGGCTCATGTTCGCGGACGATGGGCTCGCTAACGATGGGCTTGCGGACGAGGGGCTGCAGGTCACGGCGGTGTGGGCAAGGCCGAACACCACAAACGCGGCAAAGGCATCAAGGACGGGACGCCGCAGGGTGCGGCGGAGTTTTGGTTCTGTATCGGACCCTGCGTTCGGATTGCGCCCATACCCCGGGCTCGAAACCATGTTCCAGACCTGCTCGGACCCCATCATCAAAATCCCTCCGTTCAAAATACAAAGACGTAAGAACAACTTCTTAAGGCGGAGTTGATCGCGTCATCTGGGCAGGGGTTGGCCGACAATGTGGCGGGGGATGAGCATTTGATCTTTTGAGGTGTTTCGAATGGTGCCTGTTGCGGCAGCGCACCAATTCTGATTCGTCGCTGTACTGCCCTTTGTTACCCTGGAAATCGCTTCTTAAGCTCTAAAGGCTGCCTTGCAGTCGATTGCCGTTGGGCGTAGTTTCCGCGCCGTTCATTTCGCGGTTGCGAGATGGATTAGTCGATCTTCAAATATTTAAAAAAACAGGCCGACCGACCCATGGGCTTCATCGCCGACAGCTTGAACCGCATCCAACCGTCCGCCACGATCGCGGTCTCCACCAAAGCCCGCCAGTTAAAGGCTGAAGGCCGCGATATCGTCTCGCTGTCGGCTGGCGAACCCGATTTCGATACGCCGCAGAACATCAAAGACGCCGCCAAGCGGGCGCTCGACGCTGGCAAGACCAAATACACCGACGTCGACGGCATCCCCGAACTCAAGGCGGCGATCTCGGCCAAGTTCAAACGCGAGAACGGGCTCGACTATAAGGCCAGCCAGGTCTCCGTCGGCACCGGCGGCAAGCAGGTGCTGTACAACGCGCTTCTGGCGACGCTGAACCCGGGCGATGAAGTCATCATGCCAGCCCCGTGTTGGGTGTCGTACGCCGATATCGTTATCCTTGGCGGCGGTAAGCCGGTGTTCGCCGAAACCACGCTCGAGGACGGCTACAAGCTGCGCCCCGAGGTGCTGGAAAAAGCCATCACGCCGAAGACCAAGTGGCTGGTGTTCAATTCGCCGTCGAACCCGACGGGCGCGGTTTATTCCGCCTCTGAGATCAAACTGCTGACGGATGTGCTGCTTAAGCATCCCCACTTCTGGCTGCTGACGGATGATATCTACGAGCATTTGATCTACGACGGCCTCAAGTTTGCAACCGCCGTCGAGGTCGAACCCAAGCTCTATGAGCGCACGCTGACCATGAATGGCCTGTCAAAGGCCTACTGCATGACCGGCTGGCGTCTTGGTTATGCCGCCGGACCCGAACCGCTGATCAAGGCCATGTGCAAGCTGCAGTCGCAATCGACGTCGAACCCGTCGTCGATTGTGCAGTGGGCGGGCGTCGAAGCCTTGAACGGGCCGCAGGATTTTATCGCCAAAAACAATGCCGTCTTCGTCGAGCGCCGCGACCTCGTGGTCGGCATGTTGAACCAGGCCAAGGGCGTTGTTTGCCCGATGCCGCAAGGCGCGTTTTACGTCTACCCAAGTATCAAGAGCACGATCGGCAAGACCAGCAAGGCTGGCCTCAAAATCAACACGGATGAGGATTTCGTCACGGCGCTGCTGCAGGAAGAAGGCGTCGCCGTCGTCCACGGCGCAGCATTTGCCGGGTCGCCGTCATTCCGCGTGTCGTATGCGGCGTCGACCGCTTCGCTCAAAGAAGCGTGCACCCGCATCCAGCGGTTTTGCGGCAATTTGAAGTGACGAACGGCGCCGGCGTCCTCCCCGCGAAGGCGGGGATCGACGAAGGAGAGTCGCCGGCGTCCAAACAAAAGTGCGCGACCTGCCGCTTTTGGCGATTGGGATTGCTTGTGACGCTCGCTGCGATTGGCGCGGTGTGGTGGTGGTCACCGCAATAATCCCGCATCCGAACCGCTGTCATCCCGGGCTTTATGCCCGGGATCCATTTTTCCACGGGCTCCGGCGTTTGCGGCACGATGGATCCTGGGGACCAAGCCCCGGGATGACATTTGGGGGAAGCGATTTTCACGCCTCGGCAGGCACGCACCGGCTGAGATGCTCCGCGCAATGCGGCCGGCTCGGCGCGACCTCTTGTGACCCCTTGGGAGTCCCCCCTATGCGGGAGAAGTCCCCTTGCAGGACAGCGGAGTCGCAATGCGCCAAACAAAAAGAGCGCACCAAAAGGCGCGCTCCCGGACGCAGCCCAAGGGCCGCGCTACGTCGATTTCAACCCTTTACGCCGTTGCGCCGCCTGCAAACCGGCCCGCCAGCCAGCCCCACGCGTTCGACAACTGGCCGGTCAGCATATGTCCATGCATCGCCGGTTGCCCATCGATGGAGGGAACCAACGGCCGCCAAATGGCCAACGCTGTCGAAGGTTGCGACTTGAATTCGAAAACCGCCGGCTCGGAGCCAAACGTCGACGGCAGCTCGTCCTCAGCGACCATCACGTACCCCGCCGCATGGGCGGCAGACATCAACGCTTCTATACTCATAACCCAGCCTCACACGTCCTGAGCCAACCCTCTGGCCCGTTTCGCCCCGGAAGCGAATGCCCCAAACGCCTCAAGCGCGAACCCGGGCATGATGCGTCAACTATGCAGCAATTCAAGTTATTTTTTTGCTATCGTTCGATGTGCTTGACGAATGCTTATAACGGCCAGGTGCAGCATTCGGTTCCACCGGAGCCCGCAGGGCTCGCTCTTGCAGTGCCCGCAGGGCTCGCTCTTGCAGTGCAGCAATTTACCTCTCACACAACTGTGCTGCAAGTTTGCTGCAAGTTTCCATTGCGCGCGTCACGCTTTGGAGTGACGATCAAAAAAGCCGCTCTCTTCCGAGGTGCGGGGTGCGGCTTGAAGCTTTGGCGCGCGCCTCGTCAGGTGGAGGCAACGATGGGTCACTCCGAAAGCCCGAAGGGCGGTAAAGGCACTGCAAGTGGAAGAGATGGGGTCCGCGGCGCGCGCTGCTTCGCGCTGATCGGACCCTTCGCCAGCGGCAAGACCACGCTTCTCGAAGCCATCCTTGCCCGAACCGGCGGCATTTCCCGGCCCGGAACTATTGCAGCAAAATCGACCGTCGGGGATGCCTCCCCCGAAGCCCGCGACCACATCATGAGCGTCGCCCTCAACGTCGCAGACGTGCAATTCCTCGGCGATACCTTCACCTTCATCGATTGCCCCGGTTCAGTTGAGTTCGCCCATGAAGGCGCCCTGGCGCTGGCTGCGTGCGATGCAGCGATTGTCGTCTGCGAACCCGACCCCAAACGCGTGCCAGCGTTGCAAATGATCCTGAAACGGCTCGAAGACATCGGCCTCCCCCACATCCTGTTCCTCAATAAAATAGACAGCTTCACGACGCCGGTGCGCGACATCATCCCGAGCCTGCAGCCGGCGAGCGCCAAGCCGCTTGTGCTGCGGCAAATCCCGATCTGGGAAAACGGCATAGCGACGGGCTTCGTCGACCTCGCCTCTGAGCGCGCCTACGTCTATCGCGAGCACGCCGAGAGCCAGATCATCGAACTGCCCTCCAATCTCAGCGCGCGCGAAAAAGAAGCCCGCTTCCAGATGCTGGAAAAGCTCGCTGATTATGACGACGAACTGATGGAGCAATTGCTGTCCGACATGCCGACGCCGAACGATCGCGTCTTCAACGATTTGACGCAGGAGTTGCGCGATGGATTGATCTGCCCGGTGCTGCTTGGATCAGCTGAACATGGCAACGGCATTTTGCGTTTGCTCAAAGCGCTGCGCCACGAAGCCCCAACTGTCGCTGACACCGCCCGGCGTCTGAAACTCGAGAATGCAAAATCCGCCGCCTATATCTTCAAGAGCCTGCACACCAAGTCCGGCGGCAAGCTGTCGTTCGCGCGCGTGCTGACGGGGGAAATTCCCGACAGCGCCACGCTGATTGGCCGTGATGGCAAGGAGGAGCGCGCGGCGGGCATCTTTTCAATCCGCGGCGAGGAAACGACGAAGCGCGGCACCGCGAAAGCCGGCGACACGGTTGCCTTCGGCCGCCTCGAGAGCATCCAGGCCGGTGAAACCGTGACGGCGGCAAAAGGCGGCGTCGTTCAAATCATAGCTGCGGCAGCACCCGAAGCCGTGCTCGCCATCGGCCTCGGCCTCAAGGATCGCAAGGACGAGGTCAAGCTGTCAGCTGCGGTCGCCAAACTCGTCGAGGAAGATCCCTCGCTCGCCATCGAGCACAATGCCGAGATGCATCAAATCCTGCTGCACGGCCAAGGCGAGATGCACTTGCGCGTGGCGCTTGAACGGCTGTTGCGCAAATATGGCATCGAGGTCGTGCGCGAACGCCGCCGCATCGGCTACAAGGAGACGATCAAGTCCGGCACCGAAGTCCGCGCCCGGCATAAAAAGCAGTCCGGCGGACACGGCCAGTTCGGCGACGTCAAAATCGAAATCGCGCCACTGCCGCGCGGCTCGGGCATTCAGTTTGGCGAAAAAATCACCGGCGGGGCGATCCCGAAAAACTACATCCCGTCGGTCGAGATCGGCGTCCGCGACTATCTCGCGGAAGGTCCGCTGGGTTTCCCCGTTGTCGATGTCGGCATCACGCTGATGGACGGCTCGTTTCACGCGGTCGATAGTTCCGACATGGCCTTCCGCCAGGCCGGCCGTCTCGCCATGTCGGAAGGTCTGCCAAAGTGCAACCCCGTGCTGCTCGAACCCGTGCTTGCCGTGTCGATTGCGGTGCCGTCGGAAAGCAACGCCCGCATCAACGGCATCATTTCGCAGCGCCGAGGCCAGATCCTTGGCTTCGACGCACGTGAGGGCTGGCCCGGGTGGGACGTGATTGCCGCCCACATTCCAGCCTCCGAAATGGACAACCTGATCATTGATTTGCGCTCAGCCACGGCAGGGGCCGGCTCGTTCACGGCCAAGTTCGATCATCTCTCGGAACTGACCGGGCGGCTGAAAGATCAAGTCCTTGCCGCGCATAAGGAGGCGGCGGAGTAGGGCGGCTAGCTCTTTTCTTGGCGCGTGCGACAAGCGTGTCGCGCGCGCCAACTAAAGAGTAAGCAACGCCGCGCGCTGGAAGCTTGTAAGCGCGCTGCTCACATGATCGTCAATCGCGGCGCTGATGTGCTCGGCGTCGATAAGCGTTTCGCCGTCGCGCTGAAACGTGATCTGGCCATCGGCCACCATCGTCTGCACCGACCGGGCAATGGCGGCGCGATCGTGTGCGCCATCGAGAAGCGGTAGAATGGCGCGCTGCACGAGATTGAGCGGCACGGTTTCGTGGCGCACGTTGGTGGTCCAGGTCCTGCCCTCGCGGGCATCGTCGCGCGCCAACAGCCCGGCGTCGGGCCGCTCGGGAATGCCGCTATTGGCCGCAACGGCCACGGTCGAGATGTCGGCCAAGCCCGCAAGCACCATGCTGAACAGCGCATTGACAACGTCGGCGGCGTCCTGCGGATCACCAGTGCCGTCGCATGACAAGTCCTGGGTCAGGTCCTCTGGCGTCGCGGTCAACGGCGACATGCGGGCGAGACGCGAGACGGCGTTGCGCACGGCGGGCGACGATGTCGTCAGTGTGCGCGCCGCGGCGTCCTTGAAGATGAAACGGCCATCTTGCTCATCCGGCTCGGCACCGACGCGGGTGCTGATGTGAAGCCCGCTCAGCGCCGAGCTGTTGAGCGAACGTTGAATGCGGCCCGATTGATCCTTGCGCACCAGAAGCGACTGACGGAACGTGCGCCCGGTCAGATAATCGATGTACTGCTCCATGCGCTCGAGCTTATTGCCCGAGAGGTTGCGCAGCAGGGCGCCGGTTTCAGCGCCGAAATTTTCCGCGATCGTCAGATGCACGTCGGCTTCGGTGAGGAAGCTAAGATTAAAGATGTCGAGCCGCTTGAGAAAATCACCGACGTAGCACGGCTCATTGTTGGTCTCGAGATACTCGTGCGTGACGTAGTAGTCCTCCATGCCGGTCATGATCTGGGCTTCGTGGCGCAGCATTTGGCCGTAGGGCGAGCCGGCATTGGTGATGCTGCCCAATTGCGCCAGGAAATCGCGGCCGAGGGCGAGGCGCTGCACCGGGTCGTCCGAGGTCGCACCGTGGAACATCATGGCGTCGCGCAGCACGGCGCGCAGCCGCCAGCCAGGGAACACGTTGTAACTGACGTAAGCGATGCCGTGTTCGGAGAGATTGTCGTGGGCAACACGCAAAATGGCGTCACGCACGGCGGCTGGTACCCAGCTGTAGACGCCGTGGCAAAGGATATAGTCGAAGCTGCCGAGGCCGCGCGTCACGTCGGCGATCGACTGGGTGACGAGGCGGATGTTTTTGAGCCCCATGCGGGCGATGCGCGCCTGTCCCTCGGCGATTTGAACGGCGGATAGATCAAGTCCGAGAAACTGGGCTTCGGGAAACGACGCCGCCAGTGGAATGAGATTGCCGCCGGCGGCGCAGCCAAGTTCGAGGACGCGGGAGGAATGCACATCCGGCGGCGTCAATCCGAACAGCTTGGCGAGGCCTGCGAGACGCTGGGGATGCGACTGTGGAAACGGCCGCGAGGTGTAGGGCACAGAATCGTAAGCGCGGGCGATTTCGAGCGTCTGCGTGTCCATGGTGCGTCCCCAAAGGCGGATGAACTTGCAAAGAGTTGATTTTAGGCTGCGGACCGCCCGCCCAGAACCGTCAAAGGGCTCTCCAACGCGGAAACATAGAGAGAGCGCTTCGACGGGTGTTGGACAATCGCCGGTCGCTTCAGGCGGGTGGCCTACTCCGTGTAGGCGGTGCTGAGCGCAACGACGACGCAACCGTTGGCGCCCGATGGAATGAGCATGACCTGGGCGTTGGCGGCGTTTTGCAGGATCGGGATGCCGGCCAGATCGCCGAGCAGTTTGCCCTTTTCCAGAACCTGGGTCTGGATTTTG
>JANNEP010000053.1:0-28390 GCA_031378895.1 Hyphomicrobium sp. | reverse complement strand
GGAAAGAGCGAGTGTGGTATCAGATTTTCATGTGAGGGGTCTGACCCCGCACCCCTATGGCATGCAGCGCTGACGTGCGTTAGCCGCGCTTCAGCATGGCCCGCATGGAGGCGATATCGCTTTCCGTTGTGCCGGCCGGCAGCGGCACGATTTCGCGCGTTGTCAGTACCAGAACCGGCATCGCGGTCTGATATCCATCATCATCGTAGCGCGCTTCAATGCGGATGGCGGCGACGTCGGCGTATGGTATTTCGAGTGCCGATTTTGCCAGCAGGCCCGTGCGCTCGACGTGAAACATCCGGTCTTTGCTATTCATTGTGACACGGGTGACGTCGCCGGTCTCGAACACACTGACGATGTAGGCCCCTGTCGCGATTGCAAACATGGCATAGAGATAGAGATGAATGACGAGGCTGGCGCTGGCCAAGGACTCGGCATCGATCAGCAGAAGCACGAGAACAGGTGCAGCCAAGCCCATGAGGATAGGGGCAAGCGCTAACCTATACCTCCCAGATGGGGTTTCGACCCCAAACACCGCGCTGTCTGCGCCCGCCTGCATGAACGCACCTTGACCTGATGTCCCGGCACAACTGCCGAATTATCAAGTAACATTAGCGTACACGTATTTAAATTCCGTCAACCAATGCATAGGCTTCTAACTGAACAGCGTAAGGCTTGGGCGCCCGGCGGAGCTAAACGGCACCGGCGTCGCGATCAGCCTCGCGTTTGCGTTCGGCCCGCTTGCGCTCGTTGGGATCAAGCCAGCGTTTGCGCAGCCGGATCGACTCTGGCGTGATTTCGACGAGTTCTTCGTCAGTGATGTAGCTCATGGCCTTTTCGAGCGTCAGGCGCATGGGCGGCGTCAGCGTTAAGGCTTCGTCCTTGCCGGACGCGCGCACGTTTGTCAGCTTTTTGCCCAGCACGACGTTGACCACGAGGTCGTTGTCGCGGGTGTGTTCGCCAACGATCATGCCTTCATAAACGCGCGCCTGGGCGCCGATCATGAACGAGCCGCGGTCTTGCAGATTGAAAATGGAGTAAGCGGTCGCTTCGCCCGTGCCGTTGGAAATCAGCACGCCTGTGCGGCGGCTCTGGATTTCGCCTTTGAACGGCGCATAGGCATGAAACAGCCGGTTCATGACCGCAGTGCCGCGTGTGTCCGACAGCAAATCTGATTGATAGCCGAGAAGACCACGCGTTGGCACCAGGAATACCATGCGTGTGCGCCCGCCGCCGGAGGGGCGCATTTCCATCAAATCGCCGCGCCGCTCGGACAGCTTTTGCACGACGACACCGGTGTGGGCATCATCGACGTCGATGATGGTTTCTTCGATCGGCTCCAGCTTTTGGTTGGTTTCTTCGTCGATTTTGATCACGACTTTCGGCCGCGACACGGTCAGCTCGAAGCCTTCGCGGCGCATGTTTTCAATCAGAATTGCGAGCTGCAACTCGCCGCGTCCCGAAACCGAGAACGATTCCTTGTCGTCGCTTTCCGCGATCTTGATCGCGATGTTGCGCTCGGCTTCACGCATCAGACGGTCACGGATAACACGGCTTTGAACCTTGTTGCCTTCCTGCCCGGCAAACGGGCCGTCGTTGATGCGAAACGTCATCGATAGCGTCGGCGGATCGATCGGCTGTGCCACGATCGGCTGTTCGACGATTGGGTCGCACAGCGTATCGGCGACTGTTGCCTCACTCATGCCGGCAATGGCCACGATTTCGCCGGCGTGGGCTTCCTCGACCGGCACCCGCTCGAGGCCGCGGAAGGCCAAAACTTTTGTGGCGCGGAAATTTTCGACCAGCGTGCCGTCGTGACGGATCGCCTTCAGCATCATGTTGGCTTTGATCGTGCCTGACGAAATGCGCCCGGTCAGAATACGCCCCAAGAACGGATCGGCCTCGAGCGTCGTCGCCAGGATGCGCACCGGGCCATCATCGACGGCGGGCGGCGGCACATGCGACAGCACGAGGTCGAAAAGCGGTCCGAGGTCTTTTTGCGGACCTTCCGGTGCAGCCGCCATCCAGCCATTGCGGCCCGAACCGTAAAGCACGGGAAAATCGAGCTGCTCATCCGTCGCGTCGAGATTGGCGAAGAGGTCGAAAATCTCGTTCAATACGTCGAGATGCCGTTCATCGGGACGGTCGATTTTGTTGATGGCAACGATCGGACGTAAACCGCGCTTCAAGGCCTTCGACACGACGAACTTGGTCTGCGGCAGCGGACCTTCTGACGCGTCAACCAAGACAACAACGCCGTCGACCATGTTCAGGATGCGCTCCACCTCGCCACCGAAATCGGCGTGGCCCGGCGTATCGACGATGTTGATGCGCGTGTCCTTCCAGACGACGCTCGTGCACTTTGCGAGGATCGTGATGCCGCGCTCGCGCTCGAGATCGTTGCTGTCCATGGCCCGCTCGGCCACTTTCTGGTTCTCGCGAAAAGCTCCAGACTGCTTGAGCAACTCGTCGACGAGGGTGGTCTTGCCATGGTCGACGTGCGCGATGATCGCGATATTCCGGAGTTTCATAAGTAAGCCTGAGGGTTAACGCGCCCGCGCGGTGCGGCGCAATATCTGGCCGGGACGTAGCATAGCGGAGACCCGCCCGGCTAGGCGGATTAGCGGCGGTTCTGGTGCGGCTTAAGCGGCTTTAGCACGGTTCTTGCGATTGATCGGCTAAGCCAGTCCACGTTTCAGAGCGGCACACATGTTCGAACGCAACAAAATCGACAACAGCCTGCAGCAAACGACCGTCCCTGCGGAAATCACCTTTGCCTCCGGCGACGTCCGCAAAGGCAAATTCGTCATCAACGCCTCGCGTTCAATCTATGACGTGCTGAACGGCGAAGCTCACTTCCTCGATTTCGAGTCCTACGAAGGGGACAGGTCTCTGATTGCCAAGACTACGCTGTCAGCCATCAGAATCGTCTCGCTGCCGTCGTCCAGCGGGCTCATGGCGCGCGTCCGTAATGCTGAGGCTTTCGATCCTCACGCGGTCCTCGGCGTCGCGTCGGCGGCAACCTGGGACGAGGTGCGACAAGCCTATCTCAAATTGTCGAAAACCTATCACCCGGACCTCTTTACGGGCGTGTCGCTGCCGGCCGAGGTCCGTGACTACTTGGCGGCGATGGCGCGGCGTATCAATGCTGCCTATCATGCCCTCGAGGCGCCGCAGAAGGTTATGAAGCGGGCCGAGGTTGAAAAGGCCAGACCGGTCTTCACGTCGCCTCAGCGGACGTGAGCCGGAGCCCCGCCGGGGTCTTTCTCCTTCGCACGCAATTCAGTCAGCATCGCGTCGATATCGGGACGCAGCGACGGATCACGATCTAACCTGCGGCGCTGATGGTCTTGCAGCACCAGCGCGGCCACATCGGCGCCCGGCACTTTGAGCCGCCGGGCTCCCGAAATCAGCAGCGGATTCGCGGGCTCTTCGAGATCAAGCTCCTCGAGGAACGTCTCGCGCAATGCGTAGAACGCTTGCAGGATCGCATCGCGAACCAGTTTTTTCTGCTCGGGCGAAACTTCGCCTGTTTGCCGCGGATCGAGCGATTGCAGGGCGCGGCGCATGTCGTGAAGCGGGGCGTAAGGGTAGAGGCCAACAAGGCCGTCGGTCTCTCCAGCATTGCGATAGGCGATCCGCATCGTATCGATCGTTTCGCTGATGCGGCTGAAGGCGGCGAGATAGTCGTCCGTGCCGTGATACGGCTTTTCGCAGAACGTCAGCAGCACGGATTTTGTGCGCACGATGTTGCGCCATTCCTCTTCCAGACTTTCGACGAACTTCGAACGCTTCTGGAAGATATTGGACAAATAGGCGACGCCGCCCGTTGCGATCAGCAACGACATGTCGCGCATGAATTCGTAGAGCTTGTTGGCTATGGTGACAGCGACCGGCGGCACACCCGGAATATCTTCGGCAAACTTTGCAGCCAACAGCAGCAGCAAAACGAAAAACAGCAGCCCGTAGAGGCGTGACAGTGTGCGGTTGACCGAGAAGCGAGTCATGGGCCCTTTGACGCGACAGAGTGGTGGGCGAAACGTGAGGTGTTATAGCAGACGGAGGCCGGGCGTCATGACCACACTGCGGCATTTGCATTAAGAACGGCGAGCGCGTGGCATCCGTGACCCTTAGGCCACGAAAGCCAATGTCGTAAACATATGTCTAAAGCCCGTTTCACTTGAGCCTAAGCCTATGTCTTGGTTTTGTTGCGCGCCGCCAGCGTCCTCAACCGGAGCGCGTTGAGCTTGATGAAGCCCTGGGCGTCCTTCTGGTCGTAGGCTCCCTTGTCATCCTCGAATGTCACGAGGGTGGAAGAATACAGCGACTTGGCACTATCGCGGCCAACGACGATGACATTGCCCTTGTAGAGCTCGAGCGTCACCTCGCCCGCGACGTGCTCCTGCGACCGGTCGATCAGGGCCTGCAGCATCTCGCGCTCGGGCGAGAACCAGAAGCCGTTGTAGATCAGCTCGGCGTAGCGCGGCATCAGATCGTCTTTGAGATGCGCGGCGCCGCGGTCGAGCGTGATACTTTCGATGGCCCGGTGGGCGCTGAGCAAAATCGTGCCGCCAGGTGTTTCATAGACGCCACGCGATTTCATACCGACAAAACGGTTCTCGACGAGATCGAGACGGCCGATGCCGTTGTCGCGGCCGAGATCGTTCAAGGCTTTGAGAAGCGTCGCGGGCGACAGCTTTTTGCCGTTCAACGAGACCGCGTCACCCTTCTCAAATCCGACCTTGATGGTCGTCACATGATCGGGCGCTGACATCGGCGAGATGGTGCGCTGATAGACGCTCTCGGGGGCCTTCTTCGCCGGGTCTTCCAGAACCTTGCCCTCGGACGAGGAATGCAAAAGGTTGGCGTCGACCGAGAACGGCGCGTCGCCTTCCTTGTCCTTGGCGACGGGAATTTGATGCTCGCGCGCGAAGCTCAGCAAGTCCTCGCGGCCTTTGAACGTCCATTCCCGCCAGGGGGCAATAATTTTGATGCCGGGCTCGAGCGCATAGTAGCCCAGCTCGAAACGAACCTGATCGTTACCCTTGCCGGTGGCGCCATGACAGACCGCGTCGGCGCCGACTTGTCGCGCGATGTCGATCTGCTTCTTGGCGATGAGGGGCCGTGCGATTGAGGTGCCGAGCAGGTACACGCCCTCGTACACGGCGTTAGCGCGGAACATCGGAAACACATAGTCGCGCACGAACTCCTCGCGCAGATCTTCGATGAAGATGTTGTCTTCCTTGATGCCGAGCATCAGTGCTTTTTTGCGCGCCGGCTCCAGTTCTTCGCCCTGGCCCAGATCGGCGGTAAACGTCACGACTTCGGCGCCGTAGTTTTCCTGCAGCCATTTGAGGATGATCGAGGTGTCTAGGCCGCCGGAATAGGCGAGCACGACTTTCTTGATTTTGCCCTTCTGGGCCATAGCGTTCATCCTGATCGTACGGGCTGATTTTTTGGGGCTCCGCGAGGCCGGGAACTCATATCAGGACGGGCACGCGTTGCAAGCCAGCCAGCGCGGCTTAAAGCGCTTTGAATTCGCAACCCTTGCGCGGGATCGAAGCGGCGCATCGTGACACGTCCCGAGGCTTGGTTCACGGACCTGCCAGGTATGTGCGGGCCATATGCGTGCGGGCACCATGATGCCAATAAATTCATCACTTTGCCGTGTTTTTGTTCTAATCCAACTCCAGAGGGTATGAGTCGAAGCTATCCGGTGGGAGATCGGCCGGTGGGAGAACGGACATGACCAACACCTTTCGCGTGGGCGTCGCCGCCCTGGCAACTTGTCTCGCGGCAAGCGTCTTCGTAAGCGCGGCCAGCGCACAAACCGCAGCGCCGCCGGTCATTATTGAGCCGCCTGCTGTGGTCGACCCGGACACCCAGACCTCGCCGGCCAAGATAGCACCGGCCAAGTCGGTTCCGGCCAAGACAGTGCCGGCAGCAAAAGCTCCAACCGCAGCGGCGGTCACCAAAGCCGCGCCAAAAGCCGAAGCGGCTAAACCCGTTTGGCAAGCCGACGATCCGGTTAAGCCTGCTCCGGCAAAGTCCACCGTTCCCGCAAAAACAGCCGTCAAGAAAACGGTTGCCGTATCGCCATGCAAAGGGCTTGACGAGAGTGCCTGCAGCGGCAGCAAGGCGTGTAAATGGTATGCGCCCAAGGATGTCGTCGCTAGTACCGGAAAGGTCCCTGATCCGCACTGTGGCAGGGTCGCCGTGGTTGCGCAGAAGAAGCCAGCGGCAAAGCCTGCTGTTGCCAAAACAGCGGTGCCCGTAGTGATCAACGGCACGGGCGCAGCCGCGACCGCGGCACCCGTCAAAGCGGTCGCTAAGCCCATTGCAAAGCCAGCCGTCGAAGCAGCCGGTCAATCAGCGGCTGCAGCATCGGACCAGGCGGTCACGGTCAAGCCGAAGACGCCTGCTGCGACCGTTACGGCGCCTCCGGTGGCGGCAAAATCGACCTTTGTGACGCCGCCCGCACCGGCTCAATAATCCCTTGTAGTCTGGGCAAAACGAACAAAAGCCGCACTCGACAGCGCGGCTTTTTTTATGATCCCGTCATATCACGCGCGGCCTGGCGCTCAGCCCCGGAACGAGTGCGCAGAGCCGTGGCCGCCGTCAGAGCGGTAGGCCGAAAACACGTTCAGGACCTGTTGTCTGGTTGCGTCGGCGGCGTCCAGTGTTGCCGTGCTGGCGCGGGCCGTTGGCAGCGCCACCGTGTAGGGCATTCCTGCCGACATCATCATGGCCGTCAGAGGCGTCTGATACAGGGCCCATGGGCTTGACGGCCACGCCCAAAACGCTTGCATCATTGATGGCCAAGCTGCCGCATCCATAGCCCCCCAACCCGGTGCACCCCAACCCGGGGCACTCCAACCCTGTGCACCCCAGCCCGGCGTTGCAGTGCTGTTGGGCGTGAATGCGTCCATCCAGCGCTGCAGTCCCCAAGGATCGCCAAACAGTGTTGCTGGTGCGCGTGAGGCCTCGAACCCGGTGCCCGGCCAGAGCGGCGGTGTTGGTAGGCCAAACTGCGGCAGTACGGATTGCCACCACGCAAAGGGCAAGGTCATCGGATTTGTAGACAACATCGAAAACGGATCGGCGATCGACGCCTGCGGTCGAGGACGCTGCCCGGTTGAATGGTCGCGCGCCTGATCCTGCCACGCTGCCGTGGCGGCCATCGAGGCTTGGCCCCATTGCATCGCGGCATCGGTCGCGCTGCGCCAAATGCGTAGCTGCAGATTAAAATCAAACATCAGCACAGTATCCCAAAACGCTAAGCTAGCAGAATTGCTGCATTGCAGCAACGCTTTATATGGCGTGCAAGCAGACCTCAAGCCGTCTTGGCCAGTTGAACCGGGATCAGGCTGGTTTTGGTCCCTTGCTTGCGGGCCCGGACGGTGCTGGCGGTTTCGTCGCCGGCACCGGCGTTGCTGTGGATTCGGGCATTGAAGGCCTTGCAGGGGCCGCCCCGGCGTCACCTTTAGACAACCGGTCTGACAGCGTTCCGGCTGCCTTCGGCGGCGTCACAGCCGGGCTCTTTTCGACAATGATGCGAGGCCGATCACTCGACTTGGTCCCAGACTTTGAAGGTGCTGCAACGCCTGTAGTGGCGTCGCCGTCAGCTGCCGCGGCGCCTCCGCCGGCGCTGCGGCCAGCGCTCAGCCAATAGACGAGACCTGAGAAGAACCCGGCTGTCAGAAAGGCTTTCAGGGCGTAATTGTTCAGAACGGTTGGCTGGCCGCCGGCTTCACTCGAGAATTGGGCCGCGAACCCGAGGAGTGCAATCGCCACACCTGCGAGCAGGTAGTAGGGCAGCGTCCGGATCTTCAACCACTCACCGACGCCTGCTGCGATGAGCATAAATGCCGCCGCAAAGATTGCGGAATGGGTGGCGGCGAGGAGGGTCAAAAGTGCCATTTGGCCAAGGCGCTCAAGCAAAACGCCGGATGGCGATGCCGCCAGCTCGTAGGGCGTCATCACGAACAAGACCTTGACCAGCCCCGCCGTAAGGCATGCCAGCAAAAATCCATAGAGAACCCTGGCGAGTGTTCCGATCATCGTCGTCCCCATAGCCAGACCTGGAACCCCGTTCATTATTGCAATGAGCTTACAGGCCTACAGCGCTTTCCCTCAATGGAAATCGGAGTTTTATTGCTGCTGGGCGGACGATTAAATCCCCGTCTCAAAGAGCTGGATCGACCGCGGGATCGGCCACTACATCTGAATGGCCGCCGCGCGCACTGGCCCGGAGCTTGACGCTTTCCGATCTAAGCTGTCCGCAGGCGGCGAGGATATCGCGGCCGCGCGGCGTGCGCACCGGGCTCGCGTATCCGGCGCGGTTCACGACCTCGGCAAAGCGCTCGATCGTCTCCCAATCCGAGCACTCATAGCGCGTGTTTGGCCACGGATTGAAAGGTATGAGGTTGATCTTGGCCGGGATACCAGCCAGCAGCCGGACCAGGGCGCGGGCTTCCGCCAAGCTGTCGTTCACACCCTTCAGCATCACATATTCAAACGTAATGCGCTTGGCGTTCGATAGCCCTGGGTAGTTGCGGCACGCTTCCATCAGCTTGGCGATCGGATACTTTTTGTTGAGCGGCACAAGCTCGTCGCGCAGCGCGTCATTCGTTGCATGCAGGGATATCGCGAGCATGGTGCCGGATTCTTCACCCCAACGCGGGATCTCTGGGACCACGCCCGACGTCGAAAGTGTGATGCGCCGCTTCGATAGCGACAGCCCGGCGCCGTCAGATGCGACGTCCATCGCCGCTTTGACATTGTCGAAGTTGTACAACGGCTCACCCATGCCCATGAGCACGACGTTGGTGATCTTGCGCTCTGCGTTCGGCAGCAGGCGGCCATCTGCAGGACCTGCCGCACCCGCCCAGTCGCCGATGCGGTCGCGGGCGAGAAGAATTTGCCCGGCGATTTCCTGGGCTTCCAGGTTGCGCACCAGGCGCTGGGTGCCGGTGTGGCAAAACGAGCAGGTCAGCGTGCAGCCGATCTGGCTAGAGATGCACAGCGTGCCACGGTCGCTTTCCGGAATGTAGACCGTCTCGATCTCGGGGGCGTGGGCTTCGTGTCCGCGTTTGGGCAGGCGCAGCAGCCATTTACGCGTGCCATCGACCGAGATTTGCTCGGAAACGATCTCGAGGCGGTCCAATGTATAAAGCGCGCTAAGGCTGCTGCGCAGGTCTTTGGAAACGTCGCTCATATCCTCGAAGCGCGTGACGCCGCGGGCATAAATCCAGCTCCACAGCTGGCGCACCCGCATGCGCACCTGTTTGTCTGGCACGCCGGCGCCGCGCAGCGCCGCTTGCAGGCCGTCGCGCGTCAAGCCCGCGAGCGAACGTTTGGTTACGCCCTCGCCGCTCGACAAAAAAGTTTTGGTTTCTGCAGCGGTAACCATAGCGATGCCGGCTTCCTAATTCTCCGAGAGCCCGTCTTAACCTCGATAACGGCCCATGAATAGGGGCGAAGCCGCGCACCGGCGGCTTGCGCAGTTCTCGTCCTGCCGCAAAATTCGCAGCAAATTCGATGCAATTTGAACAGCTGGTTTGAGGATTTCCTCAACAGCTGGATGCCAAATTATAAATCAGGGATGAACACTGCGGCCAATCTTCAAGGCAACTCTAGCAAAGATTATTCGGACACTTTCCCAGAAGGTTAATCTAGTTTTTTGCCAAAGCCTTCCAACCACACGGTCGCCAACCACACGGTCGACAGTCACCAGGAGCTGAGTACATGAGTATTAACGGAACCAAGAATGCCGACCAGTTGGTGGGACTTCTCAAAGAGATGAACGAGATCTGGGGGCGTGGCGGCGATGACGATATCGCTGGCGGTATGCTCAGTGACACGATCCGCGGCGGTAAGGGCGGTGACTACGTCTGGGCCGGTGGCGGCGACGACGTCATTTTCGGTGATACCGGCAACGACGTCCTCTACGGCACAGAAGGCAACGATACAATCCGGGCCGGCGAAGGCGACGATGTCGTCTCTGGCGGCAAGGGTAATGATGTTGTAGCTGGCGGCCGCGGCAACGACGTGATCGACGGCAACACCGGTGATGACGTCGTTCTCGGCGGATCCGGCAACGACACGCTGCGCGGCGACGCCGGCAACGACTGGCTCGACGGCGGCCGCGGCAACGATCTAGTCTTTGGCGGATCGGGCGACGACACCGTCCTCGTGTCGAGCGGGTCGGATACCTACTCGGGCGGCAGCGGTACGGACACGCTGGACTTCACCCGCGTCATTGGAAGCATCAACGTTGACCTGAGCAAGAGCTCCGCGACCTTCGGTTCGGGCCGTCATGTTACCACCGACAAGGTCACGGGCTTCGAAGTGGTCGTCGGCAATGACGCGAGCGGCCATTACCAAGGCGCCGACAAGTCCAGCACCTGGTTCATCGGCGGCGATGCCAGTGATTGGTTCCGCGGCAAAGGCGGCAGCGATACGCTGACGGGCGGCGGCGGGGCGGATACCTTCGCCTACCTCAAGAAGGACACAGCCGGAGGTGGTGTCGACACGATCACCGACTTCCAGGTCGGCACCGATCGCCTCGATCTGCGCGACTTCCTCAAAGGTCATACCAGTTACGCCCAGTCGGTGCGCTTCGCGGAAGCGGGCTCCGACACCAAGGTTCAGGGCCTCGTCAACCACACATGGGTTGATGTCGCGGTTCTGCAGGGCGTCGATTCGCACGACGTTGGCTACGCTATTTTGACCTGAGATCTGAGGGAGGATTTTGAAAGCAAGGGTGCTGGGCAGAAATGCCTGGCACTTTTGTTTTTGTCACAGTGCGGTGAAACTTCCACCTTGGCAGCAGCCTATAGAAGCAAAATCAAGCACGGCCGTGCGAATTGCTTGTGCGCCGTGACGCAGCGCAATGCTCTCGAAAATGAATGTCCGCCGTGTTAACTTTAACCCTCCTCAGTGTTGTGGTCGTGAGTAGGGTACATCATGCGGCAGATCAAATGGTGGCTGAGAGGTCTTAGCCAGAGAATTTTTCCTAAGTTTACGCTGGCAATACTCGCCAATCGCACGTGGGTCCTTGAGCCTGAAGTGGCGCTCATACCGCTGCTCAGCCGCCGCAAGGGTCTGGCGGTCGATGCCGGCGCCAACAAGGGTATTTATCTCTATCACCTGAGCCGGCACTACCGGCGCGTCATGGCTTTTGAACCGCTTCCGGCCCTTGCCGCTTATCTCAAGAAGGCCGGGCCCGCCAACGCGACGGTCATGAGTACAGCCCTGTCGAATACGGCTGGTACCAGCACGCTGCGGCTGCCGAAAGGTTATAACGAGCTTGGCAGTCTTGAGGCGCACACGGCGGAAACATGGACCACCTCCGCGGAGGTTGAGACACACGAGGTCGTCTTACAAACGCTCGATAGTTTCCGGCTGATGGATGTCTCGCTTCTCAAGATCGACGTCGAAGGCCATGAGATGGCGGTGCTCGAGGGCGCCCGCGAAACGCTTGCGCGCTGCCGTCCAACCGTCCTTGTCGAAGTCGAAGAGCGCCATCGGCCTGGAAGTGTCGCAGGCGTGAGACGCCAGCTCGAGGCCCTTGGGTATGCCGGTTTCTTTCTCGATGGCCTAACGCTGAGACCGCTCGGCGATTTTGACCTTCATAGCGACCAGAACACCGAGAGCCTTCGACAGTCTGTCAAGGCTGGCCGGTACATCAACAACTTCATCTATTTCGATCAGCGCGATGCAGCCGATCGCGTGGCTGCAATCACTGCAGGGCTGCGGCGCGAGGCGACGCTTGAGTTGGCCGCGGCGCTGGAACCTGGCCACATCGTCACAGCGCGTGAGCGCTTTTTCGGGTCGTTCCGCGTGGCGCGCGATTTGTTGATGGCTGCAGTGCCGCCGGCCTAAGGGCCACGGATCGAGGCCGGGTGCGCTACAGGATGAAACGCGAAAGATCCGCATTCTTGGCCAGCGCGCCGACGCGGTCTTTCACATAAGCGCCGTCGACCGTGATCGTCTGGCCGTTGCGGTCGGAGGCTTCGAACGACACCTCATCGAGCACGCGTTCGAGCACCGTTTGCAGCCGCCGGGCGCCGATGTTCTCAACTGTCGAATTGACCTCGACGGCCGTGTCGGCGATCTGGTCGATGGCGTCTGCTGTGAACTCCAGTGTCAGACCTTCGGTTTGCATGAGCGCGACGTATTGCTTGATGAGGCTGGCCTGCGGCTCGGTCAGAATTGAGCGCAGATCATCGCGTGTCAGCGCTTTCAGCTCGACGCGGATGGGCAAGCGGCCCTGCAGCTCGGGCAGCAAATCCGACGGCTTCGAAACGTGAAACGCGCCCGACGCGATGAAGAGGACGTGATCGGTTTTTACGGGCCCATACTTGGTGGCGACCGTCGTGCCCTCGATCAAAGGCAAAAGATCGCGCTGGACGCCCTCGCGGGATACGTCAGCCCCGCCCCGCACGCCGTCGCCGCGCGAGCAGATCTTGTCGATCTCATCAAGGAAGACGATGCCGTTGTTCTCGACAGCAGCGATGGCTTCGCCTGTGATCTGGTCGGCGTCGATCAGCTTATCGCTTTCCTCCGCAATCAGAATTTCGAAGCTGTCTTTCACGTTTACGCGGCGCGATTTCGTGCGGCCGCCGAGCGCCTTACCGAGCATTTCGCCAAGATTGATCGTGGCCATCGAGGCGCCGCCCGGCATATCGAACATCGGCATAGCAGGTCCCGTTTCCGCGACCTGAATGTCGATCTCCTTGTCGCCCAGTTCGTTGTTGCGCAGCTTTTTGCGGAAGCTCTCGCGCGTCGCGGGCGAAGATGCTGGTCCGACAAGGGCATCGAGCACACGTTCTTCCGCCGCCTTTTCGGCCTTGGCGCGCACATCCTTGCGCCTGACGTCCTTGACGAGGGCGATGCCGACCTCGACGAGATCGCGGATGATGCTTTCAACATCGCGGCCGACGTAGCCGACCTCGGTGAACTTGGTCGCCTCGACCTTGAGGAACGGTGCGCCCGCAAGCTTGGCCAAGCGGCGCGCGATCTCGGTTTTGCCGACGCCGGTCGGGCCGATCATCAGGATGTTTTTTGGCAGCACCTCCTCGCGGAGTTCGCCCGTTAGCTGCTGCCGCCGCCAGCGGTTGCGCAGGGCGATGGCGACGGCGCGTTTGGCGTCACCCTGACCGACGATGTAGCGGTCGAGTTCGGACACGATTTCGCGCGGCGAGAAACTGGTCATGTATTGAGTTTGGACTCGAGTGTTTCAACAACGACGTTGGTATTCGTGTAAACGCAAATCTCAGCCGCTATGGCCATGGCTTTGCGCGCGATCTGCTCGGGGCCGAGCGGTTGATCGAGAAGCGCGCGGGCTGCGGCCAGCGCAAAGTTGCCGCCCGAGCCGATGCCCATGACGTGGCGCTCGGGCTCCAGCACGTCGCCCGTGCCGGTGAGGACCAAAGTTGTCTCGGCATCGGCGACGATCATCATGGCTTCTAGGCGGCGCAAATAGCGGTCGGTGCGCCAGTCCTTGGCGAGTTCGACGGCGGCGCGCGTCAGCTGCCCCGGGTATTGTTCCAACTTGGCCTCAAGCCGCGCGAACAAGGTGAAGGCATCGTCGGTGGCACCGGCGAAGCCGCCGATGACGTCGCCCCGGCCCAGGCGGCGGACCTTCCGGGCGTTGGATTTGATGATGGTTTGGCCGAGACTGACCTGCCCGTCGCCTGCGATCACCACGCTGCCGCCCTTGCGGACGGTCAGAATTGTGGTGGCGTGCCAGGACGAATCGGCGGCATTTGGATGGGGTGTGGTCATGATGGCCTGACGTCACATAGGGGGCGCCCGGCGTCAATCAAGTCTACGAATACCAGCTGGGACGCCCTTTCCCTGGCCGGGCTCAAGCTGATAAACGCTAGGGCGGAGCCAGGCAAGCGACCGGAGATACGACCCCTTGAAACGGCAAGCCAGCATCACCCGCAAGACCCAGGAAACCGAGATCACGGCCAGCGTCGATCTCGACGGCACGGGGGTCTATGATATCCAGACCGGCATCGGCTTTCTCGATCACATGCTGGAGCAATTGGCGCGGCATTCGCTGATCGACATCGCGTTGCAAGCCAAGGGTGATCTGCACATCGATTTCCACCACACCGCCGAGGACACCGGCATCGTCATCGGCCAAGCCATCGCCAAGGCGCTTGGCGATAAGGCCGGCATTGTGCGCTATGCCGACGTGCATCTGCCCATGGACGAGACCCTGACCCGCGTCGCCGTCGACGTGTCGGGCCGCCCGTTCCTGATCTGGAAGGCGGAGTTCCCGGCACCCAAGGTCGGCGAAATGGATACCGAGCTATTTCGCGAGTGGTTCCAGGCTTTTGCCCAGCACGCCGGCATTACGCTGCACGTTGAAAACCTTTACGGCGAGAACAATCACCACATCGCCGAGACCTGCTATAAAGGGTTGGCACGGGCGCTTCGGGCGGCGATCACCCTCGATCCGCGACAAGCGGGGCGTATCCCGTCGACCAAGGGCATGCTTGCAGGATAAGACAGGCCGGAATGATATTTGGTGCGCGTGAAGGGAGTTCAAACTCCGTGGTGACGTTTACAGTCCATGAGCCGTCGAACCCGGAGGCCGACCGCCTCGACCGGGCAGATGAGTTACAGTTCGTCAAAGACGGTTTCTCGTGGATGACGGCGCTGTGTCCTCCGCTTGGCTACGCGGCCAACAGCCTGTGGCTTCCAGCGCTCGCCTATCTGGTGCTGCTGTCGGCGGCCGTCGCAGGCTTTGTCGCGCTCGGCGGCAGTGAGGCGCTTGCCGGCATTTTCGTGCTGGCCCTCAACGTCTACCTCGGTTTCGAGCTGTCGAGCCTGAAGCGCTGGTCGCTCGACAATAGCGGATGGAGTTTGCTGGGCACGGTCACGGGCCGCAGTCTTGCCGAATGCGAGCGCCGCTTTTTCGAAAGCTGGTTGCCCGCACAGCCGATCATCAAGACCACCACGACAAGCGCGGCCGCAGGCCAGGACCCTCGCCGGGCCGGCAGCGGCTGGCCCTTTGGCACCAAGGCCTGACCGGCACTCCATGCAGCGCGTCGTCATCATCGATTACGGATCGGGCAATCTCCATTCCGCGGCCAAGGCGTTTGAACGCGCCGCGGTCGAGAGCGGTGCCAACGCACGCATTATCGTCAGCGCCAGAAGCGCGGACGTTGCCTCAGCCGATCGCATCGTGCTGCCGGGCGTCGGCGCCTACGCCGATTGCAAGCGCGGCTTGGACGCCGTGCCAGGGCTTGTTGCGGGCCTGGACGACGCCGTGCGCAAAAAGGGCCGGCCATTCCTCGGCATTTGCGTCGGCATGCAATTGATGGCCGAGCGCGGGCGTGAATTCGCCGTTACCGAAGGCCTCGGCTGGATCAAAGGTGAAGTGCTGGCAATCGAGCCGAAAGATCCAGGCCTGAAAATTCCGCACATGGGCTGGAACACGCTCGACATAGCGGCGCCACACGCGCTGCTGAAAGATATTCAGACAGGACCCAACGGGCTCCACGCCTACTTCGTGCATTCGTTCCATTTGCTGGCGAGTGAACGCCGCGTGGTGCTGGCCGAGACGGACTACGGCGGGCCGGTGACGGCGATGGTCGCTGATGACAACATCGCCGGCACGCAGTTCCACCCCGAGAAAAGCCAGAGGCTCGGCCTCAAGCTGCTCGCGAATTTCTTAGAGTGGCGGCCCTAGCCAACGCTGTTAGCAAAAATGTCATGCCTCGGCCTTGTGCCACGGCTGTCCGGTTCAGCTTGCGACGCGGCTTCAGGCACCTTGGTATGCGAAAGTTGAACTCGAAACGAGATGCCGGTTCGAACTCCCCCTCCTCGACAAGACTGGGGTCAGACCCCTCACATGAAAATCTGATACCGCACTCGCTCTTTCCTGTGAGGGGTCTGACCCCGCAACCCCCGTGCCGGGGCAGGTAAATGCCGGGATGACAACGTCGATTGGGCCTACGCCGCCGCGCGATTGAACACGAACGACTGCACCGCAGTCTGCAAGGCCTCCCACATCACCCGCGGCCCGTTCAAAACATCCGCCACGTCCTCGTCTTCGAGACGGCCCTGAAGCCACTGCATCCGGCTGTTGAGCGAGGCTTCCTTGCGGCCAAGTTCGTGGACGCGAAGCTCATCAGAGGAATCAAAAAGAATCGCGAGGCGCTTGGCGATCTGCTCGGCCGTCAGCCAGGTGCGGACGTACCAGACGCCGTCTCCGGCGCGGGCATATTCACTGGCGATGTAGGGCAGCGAGAACGATACGGCCCACGTGTCCTGAGCGGGGGATTTAGGCGTGTGGTGCAGGAGAAAGGTTTTCATGGGCAGCGGTTCCGGGGGGGAAGGGGTGAAGGGGAGAACGCCTTACGCCACTTGGAACACGTCACTCGAAACACTTGAACGCGATTTCGTCATCCTCGGCCAAGCGCGCCCTTGCGCGTCACAGGCCGGGGATCCAGCGCGAAGCTTGTCGAAGACACCAAAAAGTATTTTGAGCCTTCGGCACTTTTTACTCTGGTTCCCCGAGCATGATCGCAAGTGGGCTCACATGCTCGAGGATGACGGTTTACTCCTTCAAAAAATATGGGAGCCGGGGACCGAGGGGGAAAGGTCCCCAGACTCAACCATTACGAACTCGCACAAGCACAACTCACAATCACATGGCATTGAGCAGGGCGGGCGCCGTGGGGACGGGCCCGTGGGGACAGGTTGGGGGAGAAGCCCGCCCCGCTCAAAGTCGTCTTTGCAGTACGCCGCTCGCGGCGGGCCACTTGTGGCCTCGGCCCTGGGGGCCGGCGTATTCGAACTAACTGGCCTTGGCGAACGGCAGCTCCGGCTCGGCCGGTTCCGGTGCCGGCGGCATCGGGAAGGCGATGATGTTGCTGTCGGGCGCGATATCGAGGTCCGGACGGCGCTGGCGGAACCAGCGCAGCGACGTGTTGGTCAAAATCGCCTCACGCTTCACCGCCTGGATCAGCAGACCGTCCTCATCGCTCAAGAGGTTCTTGAGGTCGGTCTCGAGATCGGTCTCGTCGCGGTCAGAGGCGACGTACCAAGTGTTGGACAGGGGACGAGCCCACTTGTCGCCAAGACCCATGATCACCTGCGCAAGGACATGCTGGTTACGGTTCGGCTTGGCGAGGTCGTACGAGATCAGATACGTGCGCATGAGGGTCTCTCCTAAAGCTGGCTGGGGGGTCGAGAGAACGCTACTGTAGACCCCGATCTGGCCCCGATGAGGGCGGAAGTGAACATAGGAAGAACATGCCACGAATCATCGGGCTTGTCTACTGCTTGTTCTAAAAATGTTCTTCTATAGTTCTAAATGCCGGTAAGGCCCTGAATTTGACCGCTGGCAGGCGTTTTGCTCAAGGGTTGTATGGGTAGCCAAAATCCGATTGTGGCCGTCAGCGGGCAATCTGGCTGGACGGAAATAGAAACAATTGCCGGGGGTCGGGTTCAATTGAAATACGCCGGTGCGGGCCGGGATCGAAACGGCCTTCGAGACTTGGATAACGCTGGCGCAGTAACACTAACGCCTTGGCGCGGCTGCCAGGAAACCGCGTCTCTTCCCAGATTTCATATAGACGCCGCGGGTCGCAGGCATAGCGCGCGACAATGTGCTTCGGGCGGACGCGCAGCCAGCGCGCGATCCAGATATCGACCGCGTCGTCCTCGGTCAGCGGACGGCGGGCGACGGCGGGTGGGGGTTCAGTGAGGAACGCGGCTGCGCTAACCGGTGTCATCCCGGGATTTATTCCCGGGATCCAAGGTTCTGCGGGCACGATGCGGCGGTATTTTTCTGAATTTTCCACGAACTCAATATGCCTCACGATGGGTCCCGGGAATAAATCCCGGGATGACATCGCATGTGTGTCTGGATTCAAGACTTAGCTTCGCCCGGCTTGACGTAACCGGCGATACGCGATTGATCCCACGAGAGATGAGCAAACTTATGGCCACACTTCTCCCTCTCCCTGTTTCTGCACTTAACGGGGAGAGGGTTGGGGTGAGGGGCGGCAACAGGCTCAGAATAAGCGGCCGCCCCACACCCTCGCCCCATGAAGGATGGGGAGAGGGGATAGTCAGCACCAAACGAGTCACACACACTTGATCCTGTTCCCCGCCATCGACCTCAAGGACGGCCAATGCGTGCGCCTGAAGCTCGGCGACATGCGCCAAGCGACCGTGTTCAACGACGACCCGGCAGACCAGGCAGCCCAGTTCGAGCGCCAGGGCTTCAAATATCTGCACATCGTCGATTTGAACGGCGCCTTCGCGGGCAAGCCGGTCAATGGGCTCGCGGTCGACGCCATTTTGAAGGCCGTCGAAATGCCGGTGCAGCTCGGCGGCGGCATCCGCGATCTCAGCGTCATCGAAGCCTGGCTCGCTAAAGGCATCCGCCGCGTTATCCTCGGTACGATCGCCGTGCGCGACCCGGCGCTCGTTCGGGCAGCCTGCAAAAAGTTTCCCGGCCGCGTCGCCGTCGGTATCGACGCCAGGGCTGGCCGGGTCGCGGTTGAAGGCTGGGCGGAAACGTCGCAATTGTCGGCCATAGACCTCGCAAAACGCTTCGAGGATGCCGGCGTCTCGGCCATCATCTATACCGACATCGACCGCGACGGCGTCTTGAAGGGCCTGAACCTGCCCGCGACCGCCGAACTGGCGCGGTCCACGAAAATTCCGGTTATCGCTTCAGGCGGGCTGGCGTCCCTTGACGACATCAAGGCTCTGCTCAGGCCCGAATACCGTATGCTGGAAGGCGCCATCACCGGCCGGGCGCTGTATGATGGCCGCATCGATCCGAAACAAGCACTGCAGTTGCTAGGGTCTCCCCTCGGGTAAATGGAGCCGAGAAAATTCTACTTTTAAAACCCGCTAATTTGTGGGGGGATTACCAATTCTCCATAGTCATTCTCTTTTCCTTTGGAAGGTCGCGGAGTTCGATTATGATAAGTTCAAAGTGCTGGACGGCGCATGCAGCGCAATTTGACGGAACGAGCGATGATCGAGAAACTTGAAAAAGCCATCGAAAAGGTGAAGCGCCTGCCGAGCGATCGCCAGGCTTACGCGGCTTTGCTTCTCGATGAGGTCGCGTCGGGCGGTATATTCACCGTGCCTGAGGATCACAAAGCGGCGGTACTGGAGGGGCTTGCACAAGCTCAGCGAGGTGATCGCGCTTCCGAGTCCGACATGGCCCATCTGTGGAAAAAGTGCGGTTTGTGAAGGTTAGCTACGCACCTCGAGCGCACAAGGACCTCTTCGAAATCCATTTTTGGTTATCCGAACGCAGCGCAGGTGCGGCGGCAGCGGTCATATCAGCCATCCGTGGCACAGCAGACGTAATTGGCGAATACCCGCGGATCGGGCGGGCGACGGATATCGAAGGCGTAAAACTACTGCCGGTCGTTCGATATCCGTACCTTGTTTACTACACGGTAGAGGCAGACGAAGTGGTGATCGTCCACGTTAGGCACGGAGCCCGCGCATTGCCGAACCCGGACGATCTATAGTGCCGCCCGTACGCCGGCCACCGCGCTCTCTATCATGGCCGCATCGATCCGAAACAAGCTTTAGACCTCCTGGGGGCAGCATGAAAATTGGCGACACAGTGCGCGTAAACCGGATTCCAACCGACCTGCCAAAAGACAGCGCGGCGTTGCAAACGCTGTTTCGCGGCTGTCTCGGCAAGTCGTTTGCGATCGCCGGGTTTGATGGCGATCTCATCGAGCTGCACGTTGGCGAAGCCTTCGGCGAGGCAGCCGAAAAGCATCGCATCTGGCTCGATGCCGATCACCTGATGCCGGTCGAGGCCTGAGCCGTTGACCGTGATGACAGCCGTGACCCCGTTCGAAAAAACCGCGCACCCCGAAATTTCGCGGCGGCGCACGTTCGCGATCATCTCGCATCCCGACGCCGGCAAAACGACACTGACCGAAAAGCTGTTGCTGTTCGGCGGTGCCATTCAGCTGGCTGGCGCCGTGAAAGCCCGTGGCGAGCGCCGCCGCACGCGCTCCGACTGGATGCAGATCGAGCAGCAGCGCGGCATCTCGGTGACGAGTTCGGTGATGACGTTCGAGCGCGGCGGCATCGTTTTCAATCTGCTGGATACGCCAGGCCACTCCGACTTCAGCGAGGACACGTACCGTACGCTGTCAGCCGTCGACGCCGCCGTCATGGTCATCGACGCCGCTAAAGGCATCGAAGCCCAAACGCGCAAGCTGTTCGAGGTTTGCCGCCTGCGCGATATCCCGATCATCACCTTCATCAACAAAATCGACCGGCCCGGCGAAGACCCGCTGACGTTGCTTGACGATATTGCGTCGGGCTTGGCGCTGGATCTCGTACCGATGGGCTGGCCCATTGGTATGGGGCCAGATTTCCGCGGCGTCATCGATCTCGCCGGCAATCAGGTGCTGTTGCCCGAGGCCGAACGCAATTCGCCCTATGGCAAGAGCGAGCCGATCAGCAAGCTCTCTGACATTACGCGTATTGAAGGCATCGACGACGATATCGCCGCGCGGGCGCTCGAAGGCGTGGAACTGGCACATGGCGCACTCTCGACCTTTGACTTGCAAGCCTTCCGCGAGGGCCATCTGTCGCCGGTGTTTTTCGGCAGCGCGCTGCGCAATTTCGGTGTCGAGCAGCTTTTGGATGCCCTTGCCAACTGGGCGCCGGGGCCGCTGGCGCGTGCTGCGATCGAACGCGTCGTGAGCCCAAGCGAAGAGCAGGTCACCGGGTTCGTGTTCAAGGTTCAAGCCAACATGGACCCGAACCACCGCGACCGCGTGGCGTTCGTGCGTTTGTGTTCGGGGCGTTTCAAGCGCGGCATGAAATTGCTGCACGTCCGCGACCAGAAATTCATGACGATTTCGTCGCCGATGTTTTTCTTCGGCCAGGGGCGCGATACGGCGGATGAAGCCTATGCTGGCGACATCATCGGCGTGCCGAACCATGGCACGCTGCGTGTCGGCGATACGCTGACCGAAAAAGAAAACCTTAAATTCACCGGCATACCGAATTTCGCGCCCGAGCTTCTGCGCCGCGTTGTCATTGCCGATGCCATGAAGGCCAAGCAGCTCAGCCGGGCGCTCGACGATCTCGCCGAAGAAGGCATCGTCCAGGTGTTCACGCCGATCCTCGGTAGCCGGCCGATCCTCGGCGTCGTCGGCAGCTTGCAGTTCGAAGTGCTGCAGTCGCGCGTGCAAGCCGAATACGGTGTGCCGGTCAGCTTCGAGCAGGCACCTTGCGAAATCGCACGCTGGATTTCAGCCGACGATCCGGACAAATTGCAGAAGTTCATAGATGCCCACCGCAATGAAGTCGCGCGCGATCGCGATGGCGCGCTGGTGTTCCTTGCTGAAAGCGCCTGGATGCTCAAATACAAGGGCGAGAAATTCCCCGACATCAAATTCTCAGCCCTTCGCGAGCGCGGGGCGTAGAATTTCCTTCTCCCCTTGGGGAGAAGGTGGCCGAAGGCCGGATGAGGGGGTCTTTTCTGTCTGTTACAAGACCCCCTCACCCCAGCCCTCTCCCCATTGAGTGCAGGAATGGGGAGAGGAAGAAGAGGTAGCCATGCTGAAAATCCGTATCATCCCGTGCCTCGACGTCAAAGACGGCCGCGTCGTCAAGGGCGTCAACTTCGTCGATCTCGTCGATGCGGGCGATCCCGTCGAAGCCGCCGCCGCCTATGATGCTGCTGGTGCGGATGAGCTTTGCTTTCTCGATATCACCGCAAGCAGCGACAATCGCGAGACCATTTTCGATATCGTCGAGCGCACGGCGCAACGCTGCTTCATGCCGCTGACCGTCGGCGGCGGTGTGCGCCGCCTCGAAGATATCCGCAAGCTGTTGGAAGCCGGTGCCGACAAAGTGTCGATCAACACTGCCGCCGTCAGCAACCGGCAGTTCGTGCGCGAGGCGTCAGAGAAATTCGGGGCTCAATGCACGGTCGTTGCCATTGACGCCAAGAAAGTTTCAGCCGAAGGCGAGCCGTTACGCTGGGAAATTTTTACCCACGGCGGCCGTAATCGCACCGGCATCGACGCCATTGCCTACGCCCGCGAAGTCGTCGCCCTTGGCGCCGGTGAACTGCTGCTGACAAGCATGGATCGCGACGGTACCAAAGCCGGGTTCGACCTGCCGCTGACGCGTGCCATTGCTGACGCTGTGACTGTTCCTGTTATCGCCTCAGGCGGTGTTGGCACGCTCGATCACCTTGTTGATGGCGTCAGGGAAGGTCATGCCAGCGCCGTGCTCGCGGCCTCGATCTTTCACTTCGGCACCTACACGGTTCGCCAAGCCAAGGCCCATATGGCTAAGGCTGGCCTCGCCATGCGGCTTGATGGGGCGCTGGGGACCTAGATCAGATTCCGATCTCATCGAATCGCGGCCGGAGTCCTTCTCCCGTGGGGAGAGGAAAATCCTGACGCTGGTGCCGTATGGCCGGAACCTGCTCTATCTAGCCCACTCACAAGCGTCATGGCCGCCTGTCGCGCGTTCGCGCGATTGCTGCGCAACGCGGCCATGACGTTGGCCGGGTGGCGTGTTCGGACCACTGCGTGATGCAACTACCCAACCAGCAATTGCCCGTCGTGAAGCAAGGTGGCTGCGGTTTGGCCATGGACGCCGTCGAGCACGGCAACATCAACAAACACGCCGCCGATCTTGGCCGCGATCGTTGAGCCTGCAGCGCCGTCCGTGACTTTGACGAAGTCGGCGAGCGGCTTGCTGCCAACACTGACGAGCTTTTTGAAATCCAGAACGTCGCCAACCGCGAAGTCGCGGACGTGATCGACGCCGAGGCCCGCTCCGACGTCGGTCTTTTCCCAGAAGAACGTATCGCTGCCCGCGCCGCCGGTCAGAACGTCGGCGCCGCCGAGGCCACGCAGCCAGTCGTTGCCGGCGCCGCCATTGATCGTGTCAACGGCGCTCGAGCCCTTGAAGGTATCGTTGAAAGCCGAGCCCAGGAATTTTTCGATTGCGCTGAAGCTGTCGTTGCCCATGCCGGTGGCGGTCTTCTTCGAGACGTCAACCGTCATGCCGCCACTTGCGCCAGAGAAGTCGAGCGTATCCGAACCGGTGCCGCCATTGTAGACATCGTCGCCTTCACCCGCGATCAGCATGTCGCTTCCGGAGTCGCCTGAAACGGTATCGTTGCCGGCGCCGTCGAACAGCGTGTCGTTGCCGCTGTTGCCGTTCAGCTTGTCGTCGCCGTTGCCGCCGTAAAGGACATCGTTGCCCTTGCCGCCCGAGAGCGTGTCGTTGCCGTTGTCGCCCCAGATCTGGTCGTTGCCGTTCTGGCCAAAAATAGTGTCGTTGCCGTCGCCGCCAGAAATTGTGTCGTCATCCTTCTCGGACTTGTTGCTGGCAAGCGATGGCGTTCCATTCGGCTTGCTGGCGCCATAGATGACGTCGCCAGCGGCGCTGCCTGTCAGCGTGTCGCTGCCCGAACCGCCTTCGACGAGGCTCTGCGCGGCGCTGCGGTCAAATGTGATGTTGAGCGTGCGGACCGTTGTTGCCGATCCGCCTGCAGCTTCCGTCGCGGTTGCCGTGACGGAGAGCGCAATGTCGGTGGCGCTCGACGCCGTCAGTTTCAGGCCAGCGAGGTCGGTGCTGGCCAACGTCCATGTGCCATTGGCATTGGCCTGGCCAGCCGACAAGGTGCCGCCTGTGGGAAGTCCGCCGATGGTGATCGATAATGTTTCCGATCCATCGAGGTCTTTCAGTGCCGATGCGATATCGAGTGACGTGGTGACCGTTTCAGAAACAGCCGTGATTGTGTCGTTACCGGCGCCGCCGAGAATGTGGGTCGTTCCCGCGCTGCCCGTCAGCGTTTCACCGTTCCGGGTGCCAAGCAGCACGCCGCCAGTGAGCGCAATCGTTTTATCCGTGACGCTGACAACGGGTGCATCGGCGACGGCGCCGATGGTGACAGAAATGTTCTGAATCGTGGCTGCCCCATCGCCGTCGTGGATTCTGACGGCGAACGTATCCGCTCCACTGAAATTGGCATCGGGCGTATATGTGTACTGACCTGTGACGGTGTTTATCTCCACTTTGCCATGTTCACCGTTCTTGGCCAGATAGAGCAGGCTACTGCTATCTATGTCGGTGGCAATGACTTGGCCTGTGACGACCTGATCTTCTGTAGTCGTGATCGAACTTGCGTCTACGACCGGCGCATCATTCACCGGCGTGACGCCGACCGAGACGGTCTGGATGGCGAACGCGCCTGACGGATCGGCAACCGTGACCTGGAAGCTGTCGGCGCCGTTGAAGTTCGCGCCGGGAGTATAGGTATACTGCCCGGTCGCGCTATCGAGCGTCAGCGCGCCGTTCACCGGGCCCTGAGCGAGGGTATAGCCTAGCGTGTCGCCATCGGCGTCGGAAGCTGAGACCTGACCGGAGACCGGTGTGTCTTCTTGCGTCGTGACCGATACCGACGCATCAGCGACTGGCGCGTCGTTGACGGGGGTTACGCCGACCGAGACGGTCTGGGTGGTGAAGGCGCCTGACGGATCGGCAACCGTGACCTGGAATGTGTCGGCGCCGTTGAAGTTCGCGCCGGGAGCATACGTGTAGGCGCCGGTCGCGGCGTTCAGAGTCAGCGCGCCGTTCACCGGGCCCTGAGCGACCGTGTAGCCAAGCGTATCACCGTCTACGTCGGAAGCTGAGACCTGACCGGAGACCGGGGTGTCTTCTTGCGTCGTGATCGAGGCCGTCGCATCAGCGACTGGCGCATCATTCACCGGCGTGACGCCGACCGAGACGGTCTGCACCGTTGCAGCACCCATCGGGTCGGTGACGGTGACTTTGAACGTATCCGAGCCGTTGAAGTTCGCGCCCGGCGTATAGGTATAGTTGCCGGTCGCTGCATTGAGCGTCAGCGTGCCATGGGCCGGGCCCTGGCTCGCCGTCCACGTCAGCGTGTCGCCGTTCGGATCGTTTGCCGCAACCTGGCCATTGACCGGGGTATCTTCGTCGGTCGCAATCGATGCGGTCGCCGCAGCTGTCGGCGCCTGGTTCAGGATGTCTTCAAGGGCGACAGGCTGGCCATCCAGAAATACCGTGATTTTTTCGATCGCCGATACCGTCACGCCAAGGGCGTTGATCGTGAATGACGACGCCGTGGTCTGTGCTGCAAGCACGTTGATGTCGTTGCCTGCGGACGCGTAATTCTGATCCATCCAAGCCTTGAAGCTTGCCAGATCTGAGCGCAGCGCCGCGGTCAAATCGGACGACGTAAACTGCAGTTCGATCGTATCGATGCCCGCGCCGCCGGCCATCGTATCGGTGCCGGAGTTTGTGCGTACGACAATGGTGTCGTTGCCGGCATCACCTGAGATCGTATCGTTGCCAACGCCGCCATCCAGGCGATCATCGCCGGTGCCGCCGAACAGCTTGTCGTCGCCCGCACCGCCAAACAGCGTGTCGTTGGCGCCGTCGCCATACATCGTGTCGTTGCCGTTTTCGCCGTAAATGGTGTCGTTGTTGCCGCCGCCGAAGAAGCCATCGTTGCCTTCGCCGCCGAAAAGCGTGTCGTTACCGGCGTCGCCCGTCAGCGTGTCCGCGCCGAGGCCACCGAGAATAGTGTCATTGCCGGTTCCGCCGTTGATACGGTCGTTGCCATCGCCGCCATCAATAATATCATCGGCTGTTGTGCCCGTAATGACGTCGTTGCCAGCCGTGCCGTTGATCGTGGCCATGATGCTTGTACCTGTGCCTGCCCAAACTTCCCCAAGTCAGGCTCAAGTTATGCTACGGACAATAAAACGCCGTTCGCTAGCGCCTGAAAATTCTTGGAGACATTGCATCAAATGCCGGGCGTCGCGTTAAGCTCTGCGTAACCTCAAGACGCGGGTGTCTTAGGCTCGAAGCGGCAGACATCGCTGATCGGGCAGCGCCAGCACTCGGGTTTTCGGGCCTTGCAGAGATAGCGCCCGTGCAGGATCAACCAGTGGTGTGCGTGCAGGCCGTACTCGGTTGGAATGACGCGCATTAAGTCCGCTTCAACCTGAAGCGGATTTTTGCCCTTTGAAAGCCCGATGCGGTTTGCAACACGGAACACGTGGGTATCGACCGCCATCGTGGCGTGGCCAAATGCCATGTTCATCACCACGTTCGCTGTCTTTCGCCCGACACCCGGCAGCGTCTCAAGCGCGTCGCGGTCCGCTGGCACTGCACTTGCGAAATCATCAACCAGCCGCTGCGACAACAAAATGACGTTCTTGGCCTTGTTGCGATAGAGCCCGATGGTTTTGACAAGGTCGCGAACCTGGTCTTCGCCAAGGCCAAGCATTTTTTCCGGCGTATCGGCGATCTTGAACAGCGCCCGTGTCGCCTTGTTGACGCCGGCGTCAGTCGCTTGAGCCGAGAGCACGACGGCCACCAGAAGCGTATACGGGTTGGTGTGTTCCAATTCGCCCTTGGGTTCCGGCGTCGCATCGTGAAACCGGCGGAAAATCTCGCCAACGCCGGTTGGGCCGAGCTTTTTGCCGCGGGCACTGCCAGCGGGCGCGGGCGCTGGCGCTGCGCCCGCTTTGAGCTTGCCTTTCAGCTGCGAAGGCCGGATGTTTGCCGCCCGGGCGGCTTTGCGTTTTTGCAACTTTGGCTCATGCGTCATGGGATGGGCGGACCTCACGTAGCGTCGCCGTGGTGGATTAGGGACAAGCGGGTAAGAGTGATGGACGAAATCAGAGCTGAAAATCAATCCGAGCTTGCGGCCCAGTTTATACTCCATCCCCACCGTTCGCTGAGCCCGCGCGGTTTTGTGATCCTCATGACCGCCGTTGGCACCGTGAGCTTCATCGCTGGCGCGGCGTTTTGGTGGATCGGGGCTTGGCCTGTGATGGGCTTTTTCGGTCTCGACGTGGCACTGATCTACTGGGCCTTCAAGCTCAACTATCGCTCAGGCGAACTCTTTGAAACCGTCGATCTTTCGCCCCAGCTGCTGAAACTTACCCGTGTTCATCCCTCAGGCCGGTGTGAGGTTTTTGACTTTAACCCGTACTGGGCCCGTGTGCGTTTGACGATTGACCGGCCCGATGGGCGCACCTCCATGAGGCTCGCGGCGCAAGGGCGCGAGATTCTATTCGGTCAGTTTCTGAACGATGACGAGCGCCGTGATTTCGCCAATGCTCTGTCGGGTGCTCTGGTGCGCTCGCGGAGCGGTCTGGCGTAGCCGTGGATCGGGGCGTCAGTCCTTCAACATCGTCATCGCCGCCTGACGCTCGCTCGACTTGAGCCTCAGGAATAGCGAGCGCGCGGCCTTGATGTCTTTCTCACTGCCGCTTTCGGCAGCTTTTTTCAGAGCTGCAATAGCGGGATGATCGGCCCCACAGATAAAGCTGAGGGCGCCTGCAAGCTTGCCCATCGCCGCGCGGTCGATCGTTTTTTCATCCATGCGCAGGTCTCCGGTTGCCGCCACGTCTCATACGAACCGCCCACCCTTTTGCAGCACTTCAATCTTGTAGCCGTCGGGGTCGTCGATGAAGAAAAATTTTCCGAACGGCTGGCCGTCGTGGCTCATCGACTTGATGTCTTTCGGCGCGTAGCCTGCCGCTGCAATCCGCGCCCGTTCGGCTTCGAGATCATCGACCACAAACGCCATGTGGCCGTAGCCATTGCCGGGCTCATAGGCGGCGTCGCGGCCTTTGTTGACCGTCAGCTCGAGTTCAAAATCGTTCTCGGGGTTCTTCATATAAACAAGCGTGAAGTCCGGCCAGTCGCGCCGGTCTGCTATCCTGAGGCCGAAGCACGTCTCGTAGAACTTGACGGACCGGGCTTCGTCCATCACGCGCAGCATCATGTGGACTGCTTTGGCCATTTCCACTCCCGATCAAAACGACACAAATTATGGGATTTAAAATCCATTGGTGTCAGGCAATAATTTATGTAATTAAATAATTATCAACCGATTCGGATGATGCTAAGAAAATTGCGGTTGCCGCCCTTGAGCCGGGTTTCAACTAAGTGCTTTTGTCGGTGGAACGACTAGAGCACCGGTTAGCAGTTCGGGTAGCGACGGAAGTGTGCCCGAACCATTTCGAGCTGCCCGTACCGATACCTTTCGTACATGCGAACCTTTACCATTTGCCGTGTTCCCTTTCTCCATTGGACTTAAGCCAACGGTCTACAGGAATGCTCCATGCATCCCTGTGTTCCGGGGCAGAGGGTCATTCGAGTGGAAAGGTAGTTCGGCAACCGCCACTCACCAGATTAGGCGATTCGTTGTTTGTTCGCAATAGTCTGCACGCGTCGTATTGCAGCTACAGCTACAGCTACAGCTACAGCTACAGCTACAGCTACAGCTACAGCTACAGCTACAGCTACAGCTACAGCTACAGCTACAGCTACAGCTACAGCTACAGCT
>JANNEP010000045.1:0-10605 GCA_031378895.1 Hyphomicrobium sp. | reverse complement strand
AGGTGGATTTTCCAATTCCCGATCGGGCGGCCGTGCGGCGTGATTTGCCTGGTGGCCAGGTCAATGGTCAGATCGCCGTTCAGCGCCTGGAATTCGAAGAAATACCGTTTGATCACCTCTCCCTTGTAGCCAAGCACGACGACGAACTCGTCGAACCCCTGCTCGACGTAGATCTTCATAATGTGCCAGAGGATCGGCCGGCCGCCGATCTCGATCATCGGTTTTGGCCGGAGGTGGGACTCTTCCGAGATCCTCGTCCCCATCCCACCTGCGAGAATAACGGCTTTCATGGAAAGTGACGCGCGCCTCCAGGCTGAAGTTTGTCGGACGTGCTGGCTGGTCAGAGAACGAAGTGTTACGGCTAAGAGCGGTTATCCTGAAGCGCACACGCGGCAACCCGACCCTTGAGCCGATACTATAGGCCAGCCCTCAAATCGCCCTCAAGCGGCTTTGGACAGTTGAATGCGTGTATTGTTAACTGGTGGCAGCGGATTTGTAGGCCGGTTTGCCCTTGATCACTTGGTCCGTCAAGGTGCCGAAGTTCATGTCCTCTCCCGGCGGAGGCCGGTGGGCGAGGACGCGGAGACTGTGTCGTGGACGGCGTGCGATCTCCTTGATGCGGGCGCTGCTGAGGCCGCCGTCCGCGCCGCCCGGCCCGATATCGTGCTGCACCTCGCGTGGTGCGTCGAACACGGCGCATTTTGGACATCTCCGCTGAATACCGACTGGGTGGCAGCGTCGTCGAGGCTCGCACGTTGTGCAGCCGATGCCGGCGCGAATCGCTTTGTCGGCGTTGGCACGTGTTATGAATACGACTGGCCCAGCAACGGTGACTGCGATGACTTGGCAACACCTCTGAAGCCGTCGACGCTCTACGGCGTTTCCAAGGATGCAGCGCGCCGCGGCCTAGAGGCGTATTTTGCCGAACACAAGATATCCTTCGCCTGGGCCCGGCTGTTTTTCCTCTACGGGCCCGGTGAAGACGAGCGCCGCCTTGTCCCATCGGTCGCGCGGGCCCTTTTGAAAGGCCAGCCCGCGTTGTGCTCGCGTGGCCTCGCACGCCGCGACTTTATGGATGTCCGGGATGCTGGTGCTGCACTTGCAACTCTTGCCCTGTCGGGCGCGACCGGCGCTTACAATATTGCTTCGGGAGCAAGTACGACTGTTGCCGACGTTGCGTTGGCGCTGGGACGCCTGGCGAACCGGGAAGACTTGGTCATGCTCGGTGCCAACCCCGATCGGCCGGACGAACCGCCCCGCATAACGGCCAGCGTCGCCCGCCACATGGCGATCAGAGGCATGCCGAAACCGCTCAATCTGGAGCTTGGCCTGGCTGACGCATTGCGCTATTGGGCTGAGCGAGTCTGAGGCAATCCAGCCGTGAAGAGAGCTTTCCATGAAGATTACCGTTGATACTGCTGAGCAAACATTGGCCATCGATGGCAAATCCATCCCGCTCTACAGCAACGAAGCTTTCAACTATCTGTCAGATCTCTGGGTCAAGGTCGGTTGGAATCAGAAGTACAGCTACACGATGAGTTGGTTTGGCGTCCCCATCATTCAGCTGCCGGAAGATATCATCCGATTCCAGGAAGTGGTGTTCCGGTTAAAGCCCGATGTGATCATCGAGACAGGCGTCGCGCACGGCGGCTCGGCGGTTTTGTCGGCAAGTCTGCTGAAACTCATCGGCAAAGGCCGCGTCATTGCGATCGATATCGAGATCCGGGCGCATAACCGCGCGCGCATTGAAAGCCATGCACTCGCGCCCGTGATTACGCTCATCGAGGGGTCGTCAGTTGCGCCGGATGTGGTTTCCAAAGTCAAAAGTGCCGTAATGCCTGGCGAAACAGTGCTTGTCGTCCTCGACTCCAATCATTCGTATGCTCACGTGATGGCCGAGCTTGATGCCTATGCGCCGCTTGTAACGCCGGGTTCATATATCGTTGCAACCGATGGCCTGATGCGTGATCTCACGGATGTTCCGCGTGGCCAGCCGGGCTGGGACAAGGACAATCCAGCAGAAGCGTCAAAAGATTTTGCGGCTCGGCATCCCGAATTCATGATCGAGCAGCCGTCCTGGGTGTTCAATGAGTCAACCTTGAGTAATAATATCACCCACTGGCCGCTCGCGTGGTTGAAGCGCCTGGGCTGATTGCTACAAGGCAGTGAGGTCTGCGCTGTATGATTTCCTCTCCAGAGTTTGTGCGGAAAGTCCCCGTTTTAAAAAGATGGGTTCCGGGTCTACTGAAGCGATACGCTCGCCGCGCCAAGCATCGCTATACAGTTGAGCGGCGTCTCGGATATTTCTTCCTCCTAGATCAGGAAAACTCCGTTGATCGCAACCTTCTGATCAAAGGAGTATGGGAACCTGATCAGATTAAGACGCTCACTCGTCTGGTCAGAACACATAGCGCTACCGGACGCAGATCTATGTTTCTCGATATTGGCGCCCATGGCGGGCTGTATTCCATTTTGATGTATGGAGAGAGTATTTTTGAAGAGATCGTCATGTTCGAAGCGGAGCCAGCGAACGCCGCGCAGCTGAGAGCCAATTTGTTTCTGAATGACCTCGTTGGTAAAATGCAGATCGTCGAAAAAGCGGCAAGCAATCAGGCAGGCAAGATAAAATTCTACTCTGGACCAAAATCAAACCGTGGCACTGCCCGCATGACCAACGATGCAGACTCTGGCCTTTCCGATGCGGGTGAGATTGAGGCTGTAACAATCGACCAGGTTGTGAGCCCTAAAGACGCGTTTGTCGTAGCGAAGATCGACGTTGAAGGTAGCGAGATCACAGTTCTTGAGGGGATGGGAAATGTGATTGAACGAAACAAGTGCCTATTCCAGATCGAGAGCTTTCCAGAAAAATTTCCTGAGCTGGATGTGTGGATGACGTCGCGCCATTTTAAAAAAATTGAAACGGTGGGCTTTGATCACTTCTACCTGAAAGACAGAAGCGAAAGCACCGATGAGACTACCCCTCTAAGACAGCTAGGACTTCACGTGTGAAGATAGGCGCAATTGTTGGAAAGAGATAACTTTCAGCGCAGTGATTGTAGGCCGCAGACGCAAGCTTCTCGGCAAAAACAGGATCGCGTGCTAGACGCTCGATTGCGTTGGCGAGGGCTGCTGGATCTCCTGGCGGCACCAGTAGACCCGTGGCTCCAGGGCGGACGATTCGCATTGGTCCAAGGCACGCAGTGGCGACGACCGGAAGGCGAGCGGCATTTGCTTCGACGATGCCAATTCCCCATTCCTCGCTGCGCGATGGCAGAACGTAAATGTCGAGGCTAGAAAAATATGCGGCTTTGTCTTCGACCCAGCCGCAGAACTCGACGAGATCGGAAATGCCCAGGGCTGCCACTTGTGCCTTAAGTTTCGCCTCCATACTTCCCGACGAGCCTATCCTCGTTTTTAGCCGTGTGCCACGTTTGGCAAGAATGCCGATGGCTTCGATAAGGACATCGACGCCTTTCGCGGGTTCCAAAAGCCGGAGTGTGCCGACAACAGGTGAACCTGAATTTTTGCGTACTTTCGCTTCGTACGGCGGCAACGAGCTGATTGGCAAAGCATTGTCCACGACCACGACCTTCGAGGCGGGATAGCCCTTGCTGACAAGCACCTCTAATTGATGATCGTTGATCGTAATCACCCGGCTGCTCGACATAAAGCGGTCGACTTTGCCGCCGTGATAGATTGAAACGATAGGGATGCCGGGTACTAGCCGCTTCAGCATGCGAATATGGCGCCCATTGTTCAGAACGACAATATTGGGTTTTACCTTTCGGACGGTCGCGGCGAGCGCATAGGACTGCTGTAGCAGCCTAACCCAGCCGCCTCGCGCGAGGTGGCGAATTTGATGAACGTCATAGCCGCGAGCTACGATCCTTTCAGTAAAGTGAAAATCATGGGGGACTGCCGCGATTGGCACGACCCCGTGCGATGACAGCATGTCCAGACTGGTCAGAAAAGCTTCTGTGACGCCGCCCCCTGTTGCAATTGGGCAGACAACGAGACAGCGAACATTCATATGGACGCCCGGATTTGCGGGACTTTGCGAGCGCGCGCCAAGAACCGCGACCACCGCGCAACGCGCGTCGTAAAGGACGATCTCACATCTGCAATTGAGTCATACTCGCCGCGGAAGAGGTCTGCCGCCGTCTGATAGGCCGTAAAAACGGTATCCTTTCCACCTCTGGCAGTCGGAACATCGAAACGCTTCAACCGTCGATGCTGCTCGTTATAGTGCAGCGGTTTTGCCGCCGTGGGGAATAGGCTTCTGGTCTTCGCGCCGGCGATCAGTGCTTTGATTTTACGATCTAGGTCACTGTGGCTATCCATAGTCCGCGTCACTTCCAGCAATTCTGGATTCTTTGAAACCTCGTCGAGAATAATTCTCGCCCATGCGTCTTGATCAACGGTCATCGGACTGCCGAACAACTCATTCGCGACGATGAGCGATTGAGCGCAGTGGTACTGTGCGGCGCGCACGTTTGTATTGTAGTGAAATGAAACTCCTGGATCGGCAGCGCTCTCATCAGCAAAAATTTGATACGGTGTCAGTGTGCCGGTCTTGGTGACGGAGTTCGCATCTGCAAGGAAAGATGACCCGGTCGACGCTCGAGAAACGCCACTTATCGAAAGCGGGTGGTTAAGCCGTGCCATCGTTTTAGCCGCGTACAGCAGGGCAACACAGCAATACACGTCAGGCATGTGGTTATTAAAAAACTGACCATTCGGCTGCTTGAGGTAAGGGATCAGACGGCTGCTTATGCATCCGTGATAGATAGCGGCGCCATGGACGTAGTTATTCACTTTTCCGGTAGCGAAATCATTCAAAAGGCGTTTGGGGTCTATTGATTGCAGGCCACCAAAAACCTTTCCATATTTGACCATCAGATAGCCCAGTCCCGACGAGGCTAGGTTTGGCCAGTAGTAGACAATGCCAGTCCAGTTCAAAACGTCGACAGGGTTTTGTTTTAGGAATTGTGCTATCCGGCGAATCGCACCGGGCATCAAGCCATCATCATCGCCGATTATGATGATGTAATCGCCTTTCGCCTGGTTGATGAGGAACTCGAAATTCTGGCGCATGCTAACGCGCGTATCCTGGCGGAAATACTGCAATCGAGAATCTGAGAATGACGCGACCGTGGCATGCGTGGCCGGGCTGCTGGCGTTGTCAGATACCAGGACTTCCATATTGTCGTAGTCCTGCGCCAGACACGTCTGGATGCAGGGGCCGAGTGTTTCAGCTCGCTCGCGGGTCGGGATAAGCACGCTAATTTTGGGCATCATCGGGTGTCGGGGCTCCCTTGGATTACCTCCCCCGTGCACGCTTTGGGCCTGTCATGCAAGGCCGGTCGTACCAACATACCCGTTGAAAAAATGAGGGTGTGCCCGCCGCGACAACACGGCCAGCACACGACAATGTCAGTGCCCCGCCTTGTCGCCCCAAAGCTGCTTGAGGCGGGCGTCGCGGCCGCACCCGGCGCGGTAGAATTTATAGCGTATGGCGTTGGTCTTGTAAAAGTCCTGGTCCTTGGCCGCCGTCAATACCGCCGCCGGCAAGACCGGCACGACGATCGGCTCTTTGAAGCGCTGGCTCGCCTCAATCGCCTTTTTGCTGGCCTCGGCGAGGCTCTTTTGCGTCTCGTCATAGACGAAGATCGCCGGGCTGTAATGCTTGCCGCGGTCGCAAAACTGGCCGTCGCCGTCGAGCGGATCGACGTTGAGCCAATAGTGGTCGAGCAGCTTTTCATAAGTGACGACAGCCGGGTCATAGGTGACGCGCACGACTTCCCTGTGTCCCGTGGTGCCGGTACCGACCTGCTCGTAGGTGGGGTTCTCGGTTGTGCCGCCCATGAAGCCGGATGTGGTGTCGACGACGCCCGGCACCTTGTCGAAATCGCTTTCGACGCACCAATAACATCCGGCCGCGAACGCCGCGACGGCCGTTGCTGCGGATGCAGGCGTCCAGGCAATGAGCAGGGCAAGTGCCGGTAAGAGTGCAGCGCGACGGAGCATGGAAGACCTCTGGGTGTTGAAAAGACCCTCTCCCCGGAGACAGCCAGGGAGAGGGTGATGTGTGAGGGCCGGCACGGGGGAGCGCGGCCCTCACGTCATCTCTCACCGGCGAGGGAAGGGGGCCGGAGAGAGGAAGCTATGATCAGCCTGCCGCCTTGGGCACGAATTTCATTGAGACGCCGTTCATGCAGTAGCGCAGGCCCGTCGGCTTCGGCCCGTCTTCGAAGACGTGACCGAGATGGCCACCGCAGCGGCGGCAATGCACTTCCGTCCGCGTCGAGAAAAAGCTTTTATCAACCGACGTGCCGATGGCGTTGTCGAGCGGCTTGAAGAAGCTCGGCCAGCCGGTGCCGCTGTCAAACTTGGTGTCGGACGGATACAGCGGCAGGTCGCAGGCGGCGCAGTTGTAAACGCCGGGATCGTATGTCTTGTCCAACGGCGATGTGCCGGCCCGCTCGGTGCCGTGCTTGCGCAGAACCGAGAACTGCTCCGGCGTCAGGATTTTCTTCCACTCGTCTTCGGACTTCATGATCTCGAACCTTTCAGGCGCGGTTTCGGCAGCGTTCGCCGGCAGCTTAACAGCCGCGAGCGTGCCGGCCAGAGTGAGACTTGCTTTGGTAAAGTCGCGACGGGAAAACATGGCTGTTTCCTGGATTGTGAAAGGTTGACCAGCGCGGTTTTCGCTGGCTTGCACGGGGAGATACGCGAGAAAGCGCGCCGCCGTTTCTTAGGCGAGCGAAAGATTTGTCACAGTTGCGTGCGGTTTATGACGCGGCGGCAATGTCGATGCGCCGGTCGACGGCAATTGCGCCGGGCGCGACGTGGCAGCGATAGCAGAGCATCTCGACCCCTGCCGCCTCAGCCTTGGCATAGGCCGCCGCATAGACCGGGTCGATGTCACGGGCCAGAGTGAAGGTTTCCGCGTCCGGCCGCTGGACCAAATATACCATCACCGCCCGGTGGCCTTCGGCGACTATGTTCGAGAGCTCTGCGAGGTGTTTGACGCCGCGCTCGGTCCGGCTATCGGGGAACTCCGCCAGCCCGGATTGCCGCATCATATGCACGTTCTTGATCTCGACGTAGCAGGTTTGGCCTTTGGGCCCGCCTTCGAGCAGAATATCGATGCGGCTGTTGAGACCGTATTTTACTTCGCGGCGCAGGCTGCTGTAGCCGGTGAGTTCGGCAAAGACGCCTGACGCAATAGCCTCGGTCACCAGCGCGTTTGGGTGATTGGTATTGATGCCGACGCACACCGGGCCGTGGCCGATGCTGGTCTCGATCAGCTCCCAGGTGTGGCGGTACTTGCGCGTCGGGCTGTCGCTCGTCGACACCCAGACCTTCGACCCCGGCGCCGTCAATCCGAGCATCGACCCGGTATTGGGGCAGGTGGCGGTAATTGTTTCACCCGTATCGAGCCTGATATCGGCGAGAAAGCGCTTGTAGCGCTGGATTAGGCGGCCGGGCAGTAGGGGTTCATCGAAGGTCATGGCCGCGGACATAGCCGCCTTGTTATCCCGCCTGCAACGCCAAACTGGTAGGCTCATGTGAATTCGAATCGCTCAAGCGAGGTCCGCCGTGGTTGCCATTGCCCGCTTGCTCGGTGTTGCCGTCTTGGCGCTTGCAGCGGCAGGCGCGGCATTTGCCGCAGAGGTCGAGACTGGTCTCATGACCTGGACCGAAATCCGCGATGCTGTGGCGGCGGTTAAGACAACGATCATCATCCCGACCGGCGGCACCGAGCAGAACGGCCCGCACATGATCACCGGCAAGCACAACCTGATCGTTGCGGAAACGGCGCGGCGCATCGCCGGCAAATTGGGCGACGCGCTGGTGGCGCCCGTTCTCGCCTATACGCCGGAAGGCGATATCGCCACGCGCGAGGGGCACATGGCCTATCCCGGCACGATCTCCGTGCCGCCGGAGACCTATGCCCGTGTGCTCGAAGCCGTGGCTTCGAGTTTTCGTGCCCACGGCTTCAAAACTATCGTGTTTCTGGGCGATAGCGGCCCCAATCAAGAGCCGCAGCGCGGCGTCGCGCAGGCGCTGTCGCAGCGCTGGGGGGCTGAGGGCATGCGCGTGCTGAATGCCGATAACTATTACATGGCCAACGGCCAAATCGACGCCCTCAAGGCCGAGGGTGAGACAGACGCCACGATCGGCCAGCACGCCGGTATCCGCGATACGTCGGAATTGATGGCCGTTGCCCCCAGTGGCGTGCGTCTTGACCGCCGCGCCGCCGATAAAGACGGCGTCAGCGGCGACCCAGCCCGCGCCTCGCCTGAACGCGGCGAAAAGCTGCTGGCCCTTAAAGTCGATGCTGCGGTCAAGGAAATCCAGGCAGCCAGGACGGCTGCCGCCGCCACCGCTCCCGCACCCAATTCCGCGCCCAGCCAAAGCCTGTTCGACGCGCTCTGGCGCTTGATTTTTGGCTAAGCTCACCGGCTGAGGGATGCGCTGTCGCACGGTCAGCGCCATCGTCCTCTGCTATAAGCCCGGTTGATAAGGGCTGCACCAAGCCGGGCGGAGACACACTGTGAGTACTGAGACACCGGAAATCACAGCAGCCGTACTTGTGATCGGCGACGAAATTCTGTCGGGCCGAACCAAAGACCGGAACATCGGCGCCATTGCCGATCATCTGACGGCCATCGGCATCCGGTTGAAGGAGGTCCGCGTCGTCGCTGATGACGAGGCCGAGATCATTGCGGCGGTGAACACGCTGCGGGCCCGCTACACCTACCTCTTCACGACCGGCGGCATTGGTCCGACCCACGACGACATCACCGCCGACAGCCTTGCCAAGGCTTTTGGCGTTTCGATTGGCGTCGATCCCCGTGCCCGCGCCCTGATGCAGGCGGCGTGCGACGCCCGCGGGGTCGAACTGACCGGCTCGCGGCTGCGCATGGCGCGCTTGCCAGCCGGGTCCGAGCTGGTCGAAAATTCGATCTCGATCGCACCGGGTTTCATGATTGGCAACGTCATCGTCATGGCCGGCATTCCCGACATCATGCGCGTCATGCTGGACGCCGTGACCACACGCCTCGCGACAGGGGCGCTGATGCTGTCGGAGACCATTTCCCTCGACCGGCCCGAAAGCCAGATCTCCGAGCTTTTCGCCGCCCATCAGCGCGCCTATGCCGACATCGCCATGGGCAGCTATCCGTACCTGCGCGACGGCCGCCCAGCGACCGATCTCGTCCTGCGAGGCACCGACCCGGCCCGGCTGGCGCAGGCCGTGGCGGCCCTGCGGCGCGCCCTCGGGCTCTAGAAAAACAATCTAACTAATTGATATAATTAGAAATAGGTCGTTGAAAAACGGCGGCACTACGCCACGGTGCGCTGCAGCATCGTTAATTCCTATGGTGACTCAACCTTGTTTTTGTTTTGTTCTTTTCGGCCTGAGCCGTTGGAGCACTTCGGAGGATTTGGCGCGTAGGCCCGCGCTCGCACGACAGAAGCAACAGGAGACACCAATGTTCAGCAGTTTCGCGCAGTGGATCGCCGCGCGGCTCGCCCGCAGCGCCACGACAACCGGGTCCGCCGCCGTCATCGTGCTGGCGCTGCTCTCAGCTCTCGCCCCGCAAGCCGCCGAGGCCAAAACACCCGGTAAGACCTACTGCTTCAACGGCGTGTGCCACCGGGTCAACACCTTGCAGGAGATGGCGGCACTCGTCGGCAAGGACCAGACCTTCAAGAGCTCATTTTACGACGACTGCAAGCGTGACCGCTACAATCCTTGCGGGCTGACGTCATCGGGCGAAGTCTTTCGCGCCAACGACGCCGATAACGCCGCGAGCCCGATCTATCCCAACGGCACCGTGCTGCTCGTCCGCAACCCTGCCAACGGTCACTCTGCTGTGGTGCGCGTCAACAATGCTGGACCCTACTGGGGCAAGCGCAAGCTCGACGTCTCCCGCGGCACGGCTGAAAAGCTCGGTTTCAAAAAGCGCGGCGTTGCCAGCCTTGAAGTTCGCGTCATGTCGGCGCCGACCCAAGCGGAAGCGAAATACAAGAAGAACCGCCGCTATGACGCCGTTCCTGGCGCGATCGGCACGTTTGCGTCTCTCGATCAGGCTCAAGGTGGCATCGAGAGCGGTCTGATGCTGGCACTGGCGCTCGACACCAAGCCAGCTTCGGCGTTCGCGAAGGTTGCCGCAGCGGACATGCTGCCGGCGGATGGCATTGCCGAGGTTGCGGCTGGTGACAGCCCCGCTGACGGATTGAAAGCTGCGGCACGCCGTGCCTACGGCCTCGAAGAGCGCGCCAAAACCATCGCGCCGTCTTCGCTGACAGCGGATATCGCGCCCATCCACCAGTCGCGGCAGCAACTCTGAGCCCTAGAGCGCTTTGCGATCCGATGGAACGGGATCGGCGCTCCAGTCTCTTGCTTGGTCGCATTTTCTACGACGAACCGGTACCCACTTCGCCGTAAAATGCTCTAGGCCGTGGACTCAATTGATCGCATCCAAATCCTCACCGCCGCAAGCTGGATGAAGGCGAAGTATGTGGCGCCGAGCTTGTCGTAGCGGGTGGCGATGCGCCGGAACTGCTTCAGCTTGTTGAAAAACCGCTCGATCA
>JANNEP010000025.1:0-1631 GCA_031378895.1 Hyphomicrobium sp. | reverse complement strand
TTTTACCGCCGGTTCGGTTTTGCGGACCACAGCGAATGGGATTTCATGGTAGGGCGCGTCGCGGACCGGGATTTTATCTGGTGGCTCGCGCTCTGACCTGGGGTTGATCGGGCTGATCGCCGGCATTGCTTTGGTGGCGCTGACGTGACCCCCGCAAACTCCTCCATCTGAAGCTAGAGTCCGGCCCACTTAGGGAGCCGGAAATGAAGCGGAAGCGGTTCAGCGAAGAGCAGATCATTGCGATCTTGCAGGAGCACGAGGCGGGCGTATCGACGGCCGACCTGTGCCGAAAGCACGGCATGTCGAACGCCAGCCTCTACACCTGGAAATCGAAATACGGCGGCATGGAGGTGTCCGACGCCAAGAAATTGAAGAGCCTCGAGGAGGAGAACGGCAAGCTGAAGCGGCTGCTGGCCGAGGCGATGCTCGACAATGCGGCGTTGAAGGATTTGCTCGGAAAAAAATGGTGACGCCCGCGCAGCGGCGAGAAGCCGTCGCTCATCTCGAAACGACGCACGAGATGAGCGAGCGGCGGGCGTGTCGGGTCATCGGCGTCGATCGGGCCAGCGTGCGTTACCAACGTAGGAAGCCGGACGACGCGGAGTTGCGCGCCCGCATCATGGCGTTGGCGCACGAGCGCCGGCGCTTCGGGTATCGCCGGCTTTACATCCTGCTGCGCCGGGAGGGTCGGCTCGTGAACAGGAAGCGCGTGCAACGCATCTACCAAGAAGAGCGGCTGATGGTGCGTCGCCGCGGCGGGCGTAAGCGCGCTTTGGGCTTGCGTGCGCCGATGGCGGCGCCTGCTCGGCCCAATGCCTGCTGGTCGCTCGATTTTGTGCACGACCAGATGACCGATGGCCGCCGCTTTCGCGTCCTCGCCGTCGTCGACAATTGCACGCGCGAATGCTTGGCGCTCGTCCCCGACACGTCGATTTCCGGCGCGCGGGTGGCGCGCGAACTTGACCGCATCATCGCTTGGCGCGGTCAGCCTGGGGCCATCACATCGGACAACGGGACCGAGCTGACCTCGAACGCGATCCTGAAATGGGCCGATGAGCGCGGCGTCGGCTGGCAATACATCCAGCCCGGCAAGCCGCAGCAGAACGCCTTCAGCGAGAGCTTCAATGGGCGGCTGCGCGACGAGCTGTTGAATGAAACGCTATTCCGCTCGCTGCCCCACGCCCGCCTCGCGTTGGGCGCCTGGCGCGACGACTACAACATGCACCGCCCGCACTCGAAGCTTGGCTGGCTCACGCCGGTCAGCTACGCGGCGCGGTGGACGGAGAACGAAGAGCTTGAAGGACGCCCATTGGGGGCGTCTGATGACGACCGGATTCCAGTCCCGGCTGGATGAGAAACGGGGGTCACGTCAATGACTTCCTTGAGCACAAAAATTAAGGGCGGGGCACCAGCGATGTGGGCCGGCTTATCGATGAGAACAGTGACTCTTTCGCCTTTCTTGGCGTCGCACGGGCACATCGTTGTTGTAATGTAGAACTCACGCCCGTCATCGACAACAATCTGCAAAACCCTGCTCGTATTCTCAGTCACGCGGCCCGATACTTTCATCATTCTAGACGCCTCCACAAAAATGCTACGAGGGGAGGCAGTGAAGATTGGTTCGGTTGCGG
>JANNEP010000043.1:0-11565 GCA_031378895.1 Hyphomicrobium sp. | reverse complement strand
GCGCTGCTCGATAGTCCCTCGACGACGGGCGCCTACCGCTTCGCCATTCAGCCGGGGGAAGCCACGGTGATGGATATTGAGGCGACACTATATCCGAGGAAGCCCCTCGTTCATGTCGGCATCGCGCCGCTGACCAGCATGTTCCTGCACGGTCCCGCCGATCAGCGCTCGTTCCACGATTTCCGCCCCGAGGTCCACGACAGCGAGGGCCTCGCCATGTGGAACGGCAGCGGCGAGCGGCTGTGGCGTCCGATCACCAATCCCAAGACGCTGCAGATCAGCGCCTTCATGGACAAAGACCCCAAAGGCTTCGGGCTGTGGCAGCGCAGCCGGGCGTTTCAGGATTTCCAGGATCTCGAAGCCCGTTACGAGCGCCGCCCGACGGTGTGGGTCGAGACCAAAGGCACTTGGGGCGAGGGCTTTATCGAGTTGATCGAGATCCCGGTTGAAGATGAGATTCACGACAACGTCGTCGTGTACTGGAAACCGGCCAAGGAACTCGAACCCGGCCAAGAGCATTCCTTCGCCTACAAGCTGCATTGGGCCGAGCATGTGCCAGCCGCATGGTCGGGGGCCCGCGTCTCTAAGACGCGGATTGGCAACGCCAAAAAGCCCGAAACTCAGCTCTTCGTCATCGACTTCGATGGCGCAGCAGTCAAAGACCTGCGCGACCTTCCCGTCGCCGAAGTGAGTGCGCACCCCGGCAGCGTCTCCAACGTTGTCGTGCAGCGCAACCCCGAAGTTGACGGGGTTCGCGTGGCCTTTGAAATGAACCCCGAGGCCGCAGACCTCGTGGAATTGCGCTTGGTGCTGAAAGCCGCCGAGCAAACGATTTCGGAGAGCTGGCTTTATCGATGGACCAAGCCGTAAACGAGAATTTCGCCGGCGCGCGGCCGCTTCAGCCGGCACCACTCAACGGGCGCGATGCCGGGCCTTGGACGCTGCTCCCGGCTGAGGCGCCCATTGAAATGCTCGAACAAGATTTTGCCGAGCGCATCGCCCGCGTCCGCGAACCTAAACGGCGCGGCTATTGGGTGCCGCGCGCCGCCATCTTTGCCGGCGCCGCCGTGCTGACCGCCGCGTTCGGCTACGAGCTGTTCAGCATCCTCGCGTTCGCGGTGATGACGCCGTTGCAGTTTCTGTTCCTCATTTTGTCGACGCTCGCCTTTGGTTGGGTCGCCGCTGGGAGCCTGAGCGCTGCGCTCGGATTTTTGCCGCTGTTCGCCAATGAACGCCCCGATACGCTCAACCCGCCGCCGCGCCAAACGCCGCTCAGCGTCCGCACCGCGCTGCTGTTCCCGGTCTATCACGAAGACCCGGCGCGCGTCGCCGGCGCCATCGAAGCCATGACGGATGAGTTGATGGCGCTGGGCCGCTCCGGTCACTTCGATATTTTCGTCCTGTCCGACACCCGCGGCGACGCCAACGGCGCCCGCGAGGCCGGCGTCTATAAACTTCTCAACGCCAAACTCAGTGCCACGCTGCCGGTCTTTTACCGGCGCCGCGCCGGCAACCAAGCCCGCAAGGCGGGCAACATCGCCGATTGGGTGCAGCGCTTCGGCGGAGCCTACGAGCATTTCATCATCCTCGACGGCGACAGCGTGATGTCGGGCTCGACGCTGGTGTCGCTGGCGCTGTCCATGCAAGCTGACGCCAAAGCCGGATTGATCCAGACCGTCCCGCGCCTCGCCGGCGGCGAGACGCTGTTGCAGCGCCTGCAGCAGTTCGCCTGCAACACCTATGGCCCCTCGGTCGCAGCTGGCCTCGCGTTCTGGCATCGCGATCAGGGCAACTACTGGGGCCACAACGCCATGATCCGCACGCACGCGTTTGCGTCCGCCGCGGGCCTGCCTGAACTCGCGGGCCGCAAGCCGTTCGGCGGCCACATCATGAGCCACGATTTCGTCGAGGCCGTGCTGTTGCAGCGCGCCGGGTGGGGCGTGCACATGCTGCCGTCGCTTGATGGCTCGTATGAAGGCATGCCGCCAAATATCGTCGATGTGGTCACGCGCGACCGGCGCTGGGCGCAAGGCAACTTGCAGCATCTCGCCATTGTCTCGCAGGCCGGACTGACGCCGATGGGCCGCGTGCATCTTGGCATGGGTGCCGCCTCGTATTTGATCTCGGGCGTATGGGCCATGTCGCTGGTCGTCGGCCTCGTGCTGGCGCTGCAAGGCTCGCAGATGATCCCGAGCTATTTCCAGGACGCCAAGACGCTGTTTCCGATTTGGCCGATCATTGATCCGGGCGCGGCGCTGCGGCTGTTCATGGCGACGCTGGCCGTGGTTCTCCTGCCGAAGGGCCTCGGTCTGATCTTAGAGTGGAAACGGGCGCGCGCTGCCCGCGATGGCATCGGTGCCGTCAGGGCGACCCTTGGCGTCATGTATGAAACCGTGTTCTCGATGCTCATCGCGCCGATCCTGATGCTGACGCAGACCGTCGGCTCGATAGAGATTTTACTCGGCCGCGATTCCGGTTGGTCGGCGCAAAAGCGCAATGACGGCGCGATCAGTTTTGAGGACGCCATGTGGTTCGCGCGCTGGCATACGGCGATCGGCGTCGTGATCGCGGCGATCGCCTGGACCGTGTCGCCCGGACTTCTCGTGTGGATGGCACCGGTAGTTTTGGGATTGCTGCTCGCCGGTCCGGTGAGCTGGCTAACATCGCGCCGGGCAGGTGCGTTCGCGCGCTGGGCGCTGTCGACGCTCGAAGATCGCAGACCTGCGCCAATCCTCATCGCCGCATCGGATCGTGCGGCTGAGTGGGCTGCGCGGCAAGATGGCGGCGCGCGTCATCAAGATGAGACGGCGAAAGCTCACGCGGCTTAGGCCGGTGCTGCGGAGCCCGGGTCCTTATCGCCGCCGCGGAGCGATTTGAATAATTCCGAAAAAATCTCGCGCACGCGTAAGGGTTCGGCGTCAAGGAACGGCAGCGGCCTTGTCACTTCAACTGCGGCGACACCGAGCCGGGCCGTCAGCGCGCCGTTGAAGGCGCCTTCGCCAAGCCGCCGCGACAGCCGCCGCAGAACATCCTGGCCAAGGAACTGCCCCAGCAAATCATCGGTCATGGCAACGCCGCCGGTGGCGATGATGTGGGTTACGACAAGACGCGCCAGCCGCAGCGCACCGAAAATACCGGGCCTGCCGCCGTAGAGCCCGGCGAGTGTCCTAAACAGACGCACGTTCTCGACCAGCACGAAGCCCATCGCGATCCACATAATCGGCGATAGTGCGGTGACCGTCGCGACGCGCTTTGCGGCTTTGAGGATCACACGGCGGGCTTCGGTATCGAGCGGGCTCAACAGTTCGCGATCGGCAAGGCGTAGCAGTTCGCCGGGTGCCAACACGTCGCTTTTGTGATCGGCAAGGCGGGCGAGGCCCCAGGTCATATCGGAGCGGCCGCGGTAGTGCTGCGCCAGCATGGCGACGGCGCTTTTCTCGCGCGCCACGTCGCTCGCCGCCACAGCCTCCTTGACCGTTTTTCTGAGTTTCGACAACCGTGCCAGCCGCCGGAAGCCGATGAGTTCGCGGATCAGAATAACGGTGCCTGCGAGCGCGATGACCATGAGCAGCGTGAACGCCACCCACCCAACCCAGTCCTGGCGTTCGAGTGCAACAGAGACAAAGCGTGTGAACCAGAGGCCCGCCGCGAGGGACGCCAGCGCTGCTGCAGCTGACAGCAGTATGCTGCCCCAGCGGACGCCGCGGTTGAGATCGTTGGCCGTCAGCGGCCGCGACGCTGCAAGCGCGCCGCGCCGTGACGTCGTCGCCCCGGCACCGGCAAAGACATCGTCCGCCGCATCATCTTCGGCGGCGTCGTCGATTTTGAAAGCCCGCGGCGCGCGCGGGGTGCGGGGTTTTGGGGTGGTGTCACGCGTCATGCGAGGTAATCCGAAATCAGAAAGTCGAGCGCCCGGTCGAGCCTAATGTGGGGAAGCGCTGCCGCTTTGCCATTGCTCTCGTCAGCTTTGAGACGCGGCGGTCGAAAACGAACCAGCGACAGTGGCGGCAGGGCGTTGCTTCGCGCCTTGTCGAGGGCTTCTGCGGGATCTAACGGCAAATCACCTGGAAAGATCGCCGCTTCGGTTGCGCCGTCAAACACCATATCACCGATCTGCTCGCCCTTGAGCGGCGTGCCGCGCAGGCAGGGCAGTTTATCAGCGCCGTGCTTGACTTCGGTTTCGCGCGTCGCCCGCAACGCGGCAAGCGCAATCGTTTCGACGCCCGCGCCTTCGCTGGCCGCCCGCAGCGAGGCCGTATCAACAATGCGTTTTAAAATCGCACCAAGCCGGTCGTGGCTGACCGCCGGCAAATGATCGGCCTTGGTCGCCGCGAACAGAACCTTGTCGATTTTTCGGCCAAGGATCAGCGACAGCCAGCTATTCGCACCTGGACGAAAGGCCTTGAGAACACTGGTCATGGCCCGCTCGAGCTCAGTAACGGCGCCTGCGCCCTGATCGAGTGCGCCCAGAACATCGACGAGCACGATCTGGCGATCGAGGCGGCCGAAGTGCTCAGTGAAGAACGGCCGCACGACTTGCGCTTTATAGCTCTCGTAGCGCCGCACCATCATGCCCGCGAGCGAGCCTCGCGGCGCCGCCAAGCCCGAAGACAGCGGCATCGGGAAAAACGTCAGGAGCGGCGAGCCCTCAAGATCGCCCGGCAATAGAAAACGTCCGGGCGCCAGGGTCGATTGCGCGCCACTGGCTCGCACGGCCTTGAGATAGCCGGTATAGAGTTGCGCACCGGTCAGCGCGATCTGCTCGTCTTCGCGCGTGCCGGGATCGGTGCCGGCGAGAAAATCAAGCCACGGTTTGGCGTGGATGGCCCGCGCCGGTTCGGCCGCGAGCGTCAAAGCCTCGGCTGAAAACTGCTCGTAGTCCAGCGCTAGCAGCGGCAGGTCGATCAGCCACTCGCCCGGATAATCGACGATATCGAGATGCAGCTTCGACAGCCCGAGCGCGCGCTTGATGCGGTTCGCGGTCTGGTACTCGATGGTAACGCGCAACTGAGAAATCCGCCGCGTACTGTCCGGCCACGTTGGCGGATCACCGAGCAGCTCGGCCAGGTGGTCCTCATAGTCGAAGCGCGGGATCTGGTCATCGGGCTGCGGTTCGAGATAAGCGCGGACAATGCGGCCCGCGGCGTCGGGAGTGAAAAACGGCAGGCGGCCGCCTGAGACAAGGTTGCGGACGAGGGCGGTTATAAACACCGTTTTACCGGCGCGGGCGAGACCGGTCACGCCAAGGCGGACCGATGGCGTCAGATAGCCCGCAAGCCGGGCCTGGGCGTCTTTAAAGACTGCGGACGTTGAGAGGTCGGGCAAGGGACGCCAGGATCTGAGACGGATAAGCAAAAGGGGACCGCGGGGGTCCCCTTACCTGACGCAAGATCGGAGCCAGGGCAAGGCGGCAGCACATCACGCCGCCGCGGCGATGCACCCTTAGCCGTAGAAAACCACGACGACGCCGGCGGCCATGACCGTCAAACCCATCAGCATGATGGCACCGCTGCGGAAGAATTCAGACATGATACGCTCCTGGTAGTAGGCCTTTTGGGGCCTCGTAGGGGCGATGTGTGCCGGCGGCCTTTCTGTCTTTTGGCGCGCCGCCGGTAGAGGCATCACGAATGCTGACAACACTAGGCACAAAGCCTTGAATGAAGGCTGAAGCCGCCCTTCATCTCCTGTTCATGCTGTGGCCAGGCAGCCGCCATATTTGGCCGTTGAGGCGCTGAGCTGAACCCGTGATGAACCGGACACTCAAGACGCGTTCAGGCGAAGCTGAGTAGTGCTGGGGCCATAACCCCGGTAGAGTGAGACCACGCCATGATCAGTTCGATCCCTGTCTTCGAAGAGGCCTTTCCCATGACCGACCCAACATCCCGTCTCAATTTGACCGCGCTGGCCAAGCCTGCGAACCACACACTGTCGCTGATCAAGTTCGGAGTTCTTGCCGTCTCTGTCGCGGCGGCGATCCCGACGGCGCAGAACCTGTATTTCTCCTTCAAGAACGGCGTACCGTTCAATCAGGTCGAGCACCGGCTCAATCAGGCGGCGCTGCTCGAGAAGAATTTCGATTGCAAGATCGACTATCGCGCATTGTCGACGTCGACCGGCTCCCGCGTTGAAGTCGGCTCGTGCACGAAGACCGGCGACATTTCGATCAAGGTGTCGGGCGCCAAAGGTCAAGTGAACTACGAGTGGATCGCGTTCGACCAATTGCCGAAACCGTCGTCTCAGGCTGCAAGCTTGATGGATCTCATCATTTCTCAAGCCGTGGCCGAAGAGATCGCGGCGCCTGCATCGCGTTCGTCTGGAACTCTTGTGCGCGTTGCCGAGGCGACGACGGAGCCCCTGTGCCAGAGCAAGCAGAATGACGTCGTCATTCGCATCGTCAAGGAAAACGACAAGTGCATGCGCGAGACGGTGTCGATTTTTAAGGGCACCGTTGAAAAGCGCGACGAGGTGCCGTGCGACAAGGCTTGCCCGATTGCGAACTAGAGTCCTGGCTTAGAGCCCGTTCTAAAGTTGGTGCGCGCGTTATCCTTGCGTTCAGTATTGTGATCGATAACGCGCGCATGACCGCTTGACGACACGCGATTTCAGGCAGACACTCTGTGTTGTGAAGCCGCCTCCGCTGATGTTTTGAGCGAGATGGATCCCGGTCGAAGGGCCGCTAAACCCTCAGCTTAAGCCGGCAGGACCGTTAGGTCTGAGGCGGTCCTTCGCGCGGCGAAACAGTCTGAGGAGGAAGGATGACTCCACCTGGTAGGGCATCACGGCCTCATCTTCATATGAGGCCACAGCTTGGCTGGTGAGCTTGAAATTCTGGCCACACTGGCTTCAGCTGCCACACTTACTATTTGGATTCTCCGCACGAGGGCGGCAACTGTCAAAGGTTCGCCAGGGCCTCGTCTTAAAAGCCCGGTTTTACTCTGGGTAGTCCATCGAAGGTAATAAGCCCCGCAGGCCTCCTCTGCCACAGTGCAAGGAAACGCCTCGGGGCTTTGTCTTGTGTTGGCGGCGGTTCTTATTTGGCGCCTGCGACTCTCCTTCGTCGAGCTGGCCGCAAGCGCGGGCTTGTGGCGCTGCCGGTGCTAAGCGAGGAATGTTGCTGAGAGCCGGAACCTTCACCGGCTGGGTAAACCACAACGACAAATCTCTAAGCCGCCAACTCCGGAAACCACCGCGTCATGCCTCGCTTCGCGTAGGCGACGAGATTTTTGTGCTTTTGAGCGGCCGCCAACAGCGGCGTGTCGAAGTGCGGCGTCAGCACCGACGCTATCGATGCGAACGCTGACGCGTCCGCCGCGTGTGGCTCAGGCCCAAACAAATACGCCTTGTCGCCCAGCACCGCTGCGATCGCGTCGAGATCGCGGGCGGCCAGCATTTCGATCTCAGCCCGTGTGTGGCGGCCAAAGCCCTGGCCGTTAAGTGTACGTCTGACGTCGCGCCGAATTTTCGCGATCACGAGCGGTCGAATGACCGCCGGGGTTTTGTCGAAGTAGCGTCGCTGCCCTTTATCGAAGTTGCTGCGCACCATCCAGCGGCTGTCGACGATGGCCCAGTAGAGGTGATCCTCGCACATTTTCTCGACCGCCCAGCCGATGCCGCGTTGTTCCGCGGTCAGACCTTTGTCGAGATCGAGCCCGTGCTTTTTTTCCAGATGAAAGCGGATGAAGGAGCTGTCGGCAACGATCACGCCATTGTCGTTGAGATAGGGCAGCTTGCCCTTCGGCGCTTTTGTCAGCCCGTTGGTGTCGGTTGTGAAAGATAAGCCGCTCATTTTCATGAGCACGAGGGCTTTGGTCACGAATGGACTGGCATCGGGCAGGCCGAACATCGGCCCGAAAGTAAATAGCGTGATCATGTTCACTTCTCTAACGGCGTTAACGGCGTTTAGTCCGCCGCATAAGTATTATGGGCACTTCAGGCTTTTGAGCAGGCGTGCTAGGAAAATAGTGGCGTGCAGCTCATTTACATCGCGGGTTTCTTAGTGGCGAACGACAACCATCGTCCCCTTGTCAGCGTCGGCGTCCCGGTTCGTAACGGCGGCGAACTGCTACAACAATCGCTCGCGTGTCTTCGATCGCAATCCTACGAGAACTTTGAAGTTATCAAATCCGACAACGCCTCGGACGACCCGTTGGTGCCAGAGACGATCAAGGATTTTTGCCAACAGGACCGGCGGTTCCGATCATTTCGTCAGGACCGCAATATAGGTATTCAGAAGAATTTTATGTTCTGCCTCGGGGAGGCCCGGGGATCCTATTTCTTCTGGCACGCCTACGACGATTTGCGGTCTCCTGACTTCATTGAAAAAACAGTTCGGGCACTCGATGAGTGCCAGACCGCTACGCTGGCGGTGCCGGATATCGTGTTCGAGAACATGATGGTCAAGAAAAACGTCAAGCATTGGCCTGCACCCCAACAGATGACGAATGCGTCAATCTCGCAAATCGCGCGTACGCTCTACGCGACAAAGCCTGCGTGGTTTTACGGGATGTATCGAAGAGATGGGTTGAAGGCGTATTTTGAACAGGTCTTGGCCGACTACCCCCATATGTACAACGCCGACATGCAGTTTCTGTTCCGGCTCATCTTGGATCGTGAAATAACGGGTGCTCCTGGCTGCACGTTTTTCCAGCGGACATACCGAATATCTGGGCGTGATTTTGATCGAACGCATGACGATGCTGAGTTGCTGGATATCGCGGCAGCCAATTTCAAGCTGTTCAAAAGCAAAATTGATCGTAGCTTTTCCTCACCCATCGATCGCGCGAGGTTGCGCTTTGCGGCCATCCGTTTTTTGAGCAGAAAAATCATTCGCGTTAAGAGACTGGCCGGTTGCTATCTTCGTCAGTGGCCGGTGGTGCCGCAAAGAGCCCTGTGACAATAAGCTGTTTTAGTTTTTAGGGTTTCGACGGACAGGCGCCCTGCTTCTTGGCCAGCGTTTCGAACTGGCACGCGAGGCGGTGCGCGCGTCAATCTTTGTGATTGGTGACGGCGATGAAGGTGTCGTCATTCTGGACCTGGCGCTCGTGCATCAGGAAATCATAGTATCCGCAGCGGCGTCTTTCGCCCGGATAGTCGCGGCAGGTGGCGGGACGGGCCTTGTAGATCGTGCACCGGCGTTCATTGGTGTCGAAGAACTGGCAGATGCGGCCGAAGTGTTTGTCGGCCTTGCGGCGCATCAGATATTTGTGGCCGTGGCCAACGCGCGTGAAGCGCTTTTTTGCGGTTGTGAAGCTCACGTCGTGGTGCTTGGCGAGGCGCTCGACGTCGCGTTTTTTGAGCGCGATGACGGGGTAAGAGCAGCAGTATCCGGGGCAGTTGAGGCAATTGTAATGCGCCATTGGTGAGGCCGGGGTCTTTCACATCGATAAGGGCCTATCGCCTTAGCCGATAGATGGGTCTAGTCAAGCTTTGTCATGGACGATCATCAGCGATTTTCAGGGGTTGAGGCGCGGCCTTCTTGCCACGTTGGCGCCCCTGTGTGGTCATTGAGTACGAGCGGAGGATGGCGCGGCCCACGTTTCCCGGTAATGTCTGGCGGAGCGATGCCGGCCCCCCGGCTGTATTGCGCCGGGGCCGGGGCTAAGCGCGTGAGTTCTGTGGCGTGGCGGGGATCCCTACATGGGTGAAGCGGATAAGGGGCATGCGTACGTCGAGACCCCGGTCAACCCCTATAGCCTGCTCGAAGCGGTCAACGCCTCGAGCGATACCGTCAACACCGGCTGGCTGATCTTTCTCGCCATCATGGCCTACGTGCTGATCGCCGTCGCCGGCGTGACCCACAAAGATATTCTACTCGAGACCCCGGTGCCGCTGCCGATCATGCAGGTGTCAATCCAACTGCGGCAGTTTTTCACCTTTGCGCCGATCGTGATCGTGCTGTTCCATCTCGGAGTCGTGGCCCAGCTGGTGTTGCTGGCGCGCAAGACCATCGAGTTCGACCAAGCCGTGCGTCTTTTGGAAATGACGGACCGGCGCACCCACCCGCTGCGGCTGGAACTGCATAACTTCTTTTTTGTGCAGGCGATCGCCGGGCCGCACCGCAGCCGCGTCGTCAGTGCGTTTCTGCACGGCATGAGCTGGCTGACAACCGTCATCATACCCGTGGTGCTACTGCTCTATATCCAAGTCGCGTTCCTGCCCTATCATGACGTCACGACGACGTGGGTGCATCGCATCGCGCTGGTGGTTGATCTCGGCGTGCTGCTGCTGATCGGCACGTTCCTGCTCAGCACGGAAGCCTCGTTCTTCGGGGCCGTGACGCGCAACGCCCGGGCACATCCGTTGAATGTCGGCGTGACCAGCATGGTGCTGCTGTTCGTTGGCTTCCTGTCGTTTTTCGTCGCCACCGTTCCGGGCGAACGTCTGGACCGCACAGCGCAAGTCGCGTTCGGCGCCCCGAAGCCAGAAGTTGCCCGCGACCGCGCGCACATGACCGGCGGGTTTGTGCTGCCGCTGTTCGCTGCGAGTTCGGACGGCTCGCTGTTCGGCATTTTCCGCCGCAATCTCTTGGTCACCGACACCGACCTCGTCGTCGACAAGGACGTGCTGCCGGGCGAGAGCACCTTGAGCTTGCGCGGCCGCGATTTGCGCTATGCCCGTCTCGACCGCTCGGATTTACACCAGGCCGATCTGACCGGCGCCGATTTGACAGAAGCCAGTCTCATTGGCGCCGACTTGCGCCGGATCACGCTCCATTGCGGCGATCTCAACGAGCTGATCCTGACTGAGAACCGCGAGGCAGCGCGCTGCGCTTCAGGCGCCAAAGCCAATTTCTCACGCGCCCGTCTTGATGGCGCCCGGCTGACAGGTGCCGATGTTCGCGCCGCGCGCTTCGACGACGCCGAGTTGCAAGCCATCGATCTCTCGTACGCGGCGATGACGGGTGCCAGCTTTTCGAGCGCGCATCTCGACATGGCGGATTTGACCGGCGGCATCCGCGCCGAGGGCGCTAATTTTCTGCTCGCGTCGTTGCAGGGCGCCGATCTGACCGGGGCGCAACTGCAAGGCGCTGACCTATCGACCGCAAGCCTGCAGGGCGCCATCCTGAGTTTCGCCCGCCTCGAAGGCGCGGTGTTGCGCAACGCTGATCTCGAAGGCGCCTCCCTGCACCGCGCCAAGCTGCAAGGCGCTGATCTGTCCGGCGCCAAGGTCACGGCGGCCGATCTGCGTGGCGCGGCCTTATGGATGACGCTGCCGCCCGCTGCCGACAGTTCCGGCCTCGCCGATTACCGCGAGCTGCACGTCAAAGCCTTGGACGACACAGAAATTTCAGCACTGCAGCGGCTCAACGAACGGCTCAAGGGCGAGACCGCCAGCGTGCGCGTCGGCGAGCAGTTGGAACCACTCCTCGCCGCAAAGGACGACGGTAGTTGGGGCGCGGGCGAGGCCTTCACCGCATGGGAGACGCTCGCCACGCCCGGGGTCGAACCCCAGGATGCGGTAAAAATTCGTCTCAGCGACTATATGTCGAGTCTGATGTGCCGGGCTCGGGGAACCGTGGGGGCCATTGCCAGCGGCGTCGTGCGCCGGGCCCAGTCGCAGCAATTT
>JANNEP010000058.1:0-52885 GCA_031378895.1 Hyphomicrobium sp. | reverse complement strand
TGCCGCGACCAGCTGCGGCCGCGTTTCGCCAGCGGCCTTGCGCACAAAGGCGCTTGTGCGCGGCAGGATCGCCTCGATGAGGCACCCATCGCCTGATCTCAGGCGCAAGGCGACAAAATCGCCTACACCGGGAAGGTCCGTGCGCTGAGCGGCTTCGCTGCGAAACCGGCCGGTGATCGTGGCCGATAGTTCAGCCAGTTCGGTCGCCACCTGATAGTGCGTTCGATGCTCGGCAACGAGGCGGCCAGGCGCCAGTCCGTCAGCGGCGTAAGGCCGGAATTCCTGCTTTCGTCGGTCGTTCCAACCTAAAGCCTCGAGCATTATTTGCAAAATTCCTGGCGCTTCACGGCAGCAGCTCTTGGCCTAATCCTTTGGACATGCCATTGCGAGCCCGCATTTGTCGCTATTGTCGTTTGTAGCCGGACGAGAGCTTAGCAGGCTCGCAGTCTGGCGCAAAAAGGCGCGAAGCAATCGATAAGGTAATACACTTGAACGCGATCAACGCCCGTATCGCCAAAGAACTGAACGTCCAGCTGTCCCAGGTGGCGGCAGCGGTCAATTTGCTATCCGAAGGCGCGACCGTGCCGTTCATCTCGCGCTATCGCAAAGAGAAAACCGGCGGCCTTGACGACACCCAACTTCGAAAACTCGAAGAGCGGCTCGGCTATCTCACCGAGCTGGAAGAGCGCCGTGCGACCATTCTCAGGAGCATTGCCGAGCAGGGAAAACTCACGCCTGAACTGCAGCGCGCCATCAACGGCGCCGACAGCAAGGTTGACCTCGAAGATTTCTACGCGCCCTTCAAGCCCAAGCGTCGAACAAAGGCGCAGATGGCACGCGAAGCTGGGCTGGAGCCGCTTGCCGACGCGCTCATCAGCAATCCGTCACTCGATCCGAGCAAAGAAGCCACGAAATATCTCAGCCCCGATAAAGGCGTCAACGACGCTAAAGCAGCGCTCGATGGCGCGCGTTTCATCCTGATCGAGCGCATCGGCGAGAACGCCAAGCTCGTCGGCGAATTGCGCCAATGGCTCTGGGCGAACGGCGACCTCGCTTCAAAAGTAGCGAAAGGCAAAGTGGCCGAGGGCGCTAAATTCTCGGACTATTTCGATTTTTCGCAGTCAATCAGGGACATACCCTCGCACCGGGCGCTAGCACTGTTACGTGGCCGCAACGAAGAAGTGCTCAATCTTGATCTCGACGTTTCGGTAGAGCCAGGACGACCGCACCCGGCAGAAATAAGGATCATGTCGGCCTTCAACATTGCAGATCGCAACCGGCCCGGCGACGGATGGCTGATTGATACCGCCAAGCTCGCTTGGAAAACGAGGCTGCACGCTTCGCTCGCCGCCGATCTGCTCGCTCGGCTCAAGGACAACGCCGACGGCGCGGCGATAGACATCTTCAAATCGAACCTGAAAGATCTGCTTCTCGCCGCGCCCGCCGGCCCGCGCGTGACAATGGGCCTAGACCCAGGCATTCGAACGGGCGTCAAAGTCGCCGTCGTCGATCAGACTGGCAAAGTTCTCGATACGTCGACCGTCTATCCGCACGAACCACGAAATGATTGGAATGGCGCGCTCGCAACGCTTGGTAGCCTTTGCCTCAAACACAAGATCGACGTGATCGCGATCGGCAACGGTACGGCCGGGCGTGAAACCGACAGGCTCGCCGGCGAGCTGATCAAGAGGATACCCGATCTCAAACTCACGAAAGTGATGGTGTCTGAAGCCGGCGCCTCTGTTTATTCAGCGTCAGAACTCGCGGCCAAGGAATTTCCAGATCTCGACGTCTCATTGCGCGGCGCCGTATCGATCGCGCGCCGCTTGCAGGACCCGCTGGCGGAACTTGTGAAGATCGAGCCGAAAGCCATTGGTGTTGGCCAGTACCAGCACGACGTCAATCAGACAGCGCTGGCGCGATCGCTTGATGCCGCCGTGGAGGATTGCGTCAACTCCGTTGGCGTCGACGTCAACATGGCATCGGTGCCGCTGTTGGCGCGCGTCGCTGGCCTCAACGCTACAATCGCACAAAACATCGTGCTCCACCGAAACGAGAACGGCGCGTTCAAGAAGCGGGCCGAGATCAAGAAAGTGGCGCGCCTTGGTCCAAAAGCCTTCGAGCAGGCCGCCGGCTTCCTGCGCGTCATGAACGGCTCGAATCCGTTAGATGCGTCTGCCGTGCATCCCGAGGCCTACGAGGTTGTCGAGCGCATTGCTGAAGCGACAAAGCGGCCTCTAAAGAGCATGATCGGTGACCGCGTTTTCCTGAAATCGCTCGACCCGAAACAATTTGCCGATACGCGTTTCGGTATTCCAACCGTCAGCGATATTCTGAGTGAGCTCGAGAAGCCCGGACGCGATCCGCGGCCGGAATTCAGGACCGCTGAATTTAAAGAGGGCGTCGAGAAGATCGCGGATTTGAGCCCCGGCATGATGCTCGAAGGGGTGGTGACGAACGTGACGGCATTCGGCGCGTTCGTAGACGTCGGCGTGCATCAGGATGGTTTGGTGCACGTCTCGGAGCTGGCCGATAAGTTCGTGAAAGACCCGCGTGACGTGGTGAAAGCAGGCGACGTGGTCAAGGTTCGCGTCAAAGATGTCGATGCCGCACGCAAGCGCATAGCGCTGACCATGAAATCGGGTGCGATCGACACGACATCGGTGCGGCCGGCACCAAAGCCGGAGACCGGTCGCGCGCTTCCGGCTAACTACGCACGCTCGATCACTCCGTCGTCGAACAACGGCGCGGGCGAGTCCGCGCTCGCAGCAGCGCTTCGGCGTGCACGCGAGGACGGGAACAGGTGATGGGGCGCTCCGCGCGTCCAATTCTGCTCCGCGCTATCGATGGCTCGGGTCAAAGCCTTTCTAGTACTGGCAACAAAGTCGCCGTGATCTGTGCCCTGCAAGCTCCTCCAGATTCGCAAAATCGAGCTTATGCCAATGCAGCCGGCGCCGGCCGCTTTGCCTGTAAGAGCAGACACAGGAAATCGAACAGCGTTTGTCAGCTTCGGGCCGATGCTGTCGAAAAAAAGCCGGCGCGGTGAGCCGGAGGGCGTTCGCCGGTAAGATCAGGTCGATTTTCGATTGTTGACCGAGCCTTCTGTGGGCATCGACCTCACTCGATACCAGGGACGCCAATTCTACTGACGCGACGCAACTCACACGGTGGCCAGATCTGGCGGCGGGCGGACCAGACGCAAAGCGAGTGTCTTCAAGTTCTGGACGATGGCCGCGAGGTGGAACTCGTCGCGGGCGCCGGAGAGGCCGCGCAGTCTGAGCCGTTCGAAGCCGTGATGCGTTTTTAGATGTGCAAAGCGCATCTCGACGCGCTTCCTCCCGTCACGCGACTTGGCGAACGCCTTGGTCTTCATCTTCAGGCGCGCAACGTCGCGGGCATCCTCGTGAAGGTCACGGGGAATCTTGCGCGCCTCGTCCCTGGTGCAGCACTTCGATCTCAGCGGGCAGACATCGCAGTCGCGCTTCGAGGCGCGGTAGAGCAGCGTGCGCCCGTCATGCACCGTGCCGCTTGTACGAAGCGGTTTGCCGTTGGGACAGATATAGTGACCATGACGTTTGTCCCACAGGAAGTCCGAGCAGCCCGCGACTGGCGCTGCTTGTCGGTCCATTCCAACGCCTCCGGCGCCTTCCCGACGGCGAATGCAAAGTGCTGACCACATAACCCAATTGCCGCCTAGAAACAGGGCTAGCACTCGTCATCATAGAGTGCTAACAGTACGTATCATTCATGGACGCGGCTTCGCCTTTTGCTTGACAACATCGGCCACTGCAGACCGCGTATAGTCTTCAGATTCAAGGAGATTTTGATGAAATTCCGCCCTCTGCATGACCGCGTCGTCGTCAAGCGAGTCGAAGAAGACACCACCACCCCCGGTGGCATCATTATCCCAGACACCGTCAAGGAGAAGCCGATGCAGGGCGAAATCGTGGCCGTTGGCCCCGGCGCCCGAGACGAAAGCGGCAAGATCAATGCCCCGGACGTCAAGGCTGGCGACATCGTACTGTTCGGCAAGTGGTCGGGTAGCGAGGTCAAGATCGACGGCGAGGACCTCCTGATCATGAAGGAGAGCGACATCCTGGGCGTGATCGAGGGCAAGGCCAAAGTAAAGGCCGCCGCTTAACTTTTTGAGCCGACCCTCGTGCAATTTCTGCGACTTACCCAGGAGTAGCTTCAGATGGCCTCGAAAGACGTTAAATTTGGTCAGGACGCGCGCGATCGGATGTTGCGCGGCGTCGACATTCTCGCCAACGCGGTGAAGATCACGCTCGGCCCAAAGGGTCGCAACGTCGTCATCGAGAAAGCGTACGGCGCACCCCGTGTTACCAAAGACGGCGTCACCGTCGCCAAGGAGATCGAACTGGCGGATAAGTTCGAGAACATGGGCGCGCAGATGTTGAAGGAGGTCGCCTCCAAGACTTCTGACGTTGCCGGCGACGGCACCACCACCGCTACCGTTCTCGCCCAGGCGATCGTGAGAGAAGGCGCCAAGTCGGTTGCCGCCGGCGCCAACCCGATGGACCTGAAGCGCGGCATCGACATCGCCGTGAAGGCTGTCGTCGATGAGCTGAAGGCCAACGCGAAGAAGGTTACCTCGAACGAAGAGATCGCCCAGGTCGGCATCATTTCATCCAACGGCGACGTCGAGATCGGCAACAAAATCGCCGAGGCAATGAAGAAGGTCGGCAACGAGGGCGTCATCACGGTCGAGGAAAGCAAGACCCTGCTGACCGAACTGGACGTGGTCGAAGGTATGCAGTTCGATCGCGGCTACCTCTCGCCCTACTTCATCACCAATGCCGACAAGATGATAGTCGAGCTCGAGGACCCTTACATCCTGATCCAAGAGAAGAAGCTCTCAGGTCTTCAGCCTTTGCTGCCTCTGCTTGAAGCCGTGGTTCAGGCGGGCAAGCCGCTGCTCATCATCGCCGAGGATGTCGAGGGCGAGTCGCTCGCCACGCTGGTCGTCAACAAGCTGCGCGGCGGTCTGAAAGTTGCGGCCGTCAAGGCTCCCGGCTTTGGCGATCGCCGCAAGGCCATGCTCGAGGACATTGCGACAGTGACGGGCGGCAGCGTGGTCTCCGAGGATCTCGGAATCAAGCTTGAAAACGTTACGCTCGACATGCTCGGCCGGGCCAAGAAGGTCATGATCGACAAGGATGACACGACGATCGTAGACGGCTCGGGCAAGAAGGCCGCCATCGACGCGCGCGTGAAGCAGATCAGGGCACAGATCGAGGAGACGACCTCTGACTATGACCGCGAGAAGTTACAGGAGCGGCTGGCGAAGCTGGCCGGCGGCGTCGCCGTGATCAAGGTCGGTGGCGCCACGGAGGTAGAGGTCAAGGAACGCAAGGACCGCGTTGACGACGCGCTGCACGCCACTCGCGCGGCCGTCGAGGAAGGCATCGTTCCGGGCGGCGGCGTCGCGCTGTTGCGTGCCATCAAGGCACTCGATGCGCTCAAGTGCGACAACGACGACCAGAAGGTCGGGATCACCATCGTCCGCAAGGCGCTGCAGGTTCCTGCCCGTCAGATCTTCACCAACTCCGGTGAGGATGGCTCTGTGATCGTCGGGAAGATCCTCGAGAACGCCAAGTACAGCTATGGCTACAATGCCCAGTCACACACCTACGGCGATCTCATCGCGGAGGGCGTCGTTGACCCCGCCAAGGTCGTCCGCTGCGCGCTGCAAGACGCGGCTTCTGTCGCTGGTCTGTTGATCACCACCGAAGTAATGATCGCCGATCTGCCGAAGAAAGATGCGGGCCACGGACATCCGCCGATGGGCGGTGGTGGCATGGGCGACATGGACTTCTAAGCCGATCTCTCTCGCGTCGAAAATGTTGGGGTCCCGGTTTGCGCCGGGGCTTTAGCGTTGAAGTGAATTCGTCGACTTTCCTTTGGATGCATTCCGAACCGAGCCAGCCGCGTTAGGTGACGCGATCACCGCTCCCTGCGTGATCGACGGGGCGATGGACGGCATAACGTTTCGCGCCTATGTCGAGCAGTTCCTGGCGCCCACGCTCAGGCCCGGCGACATCGTCGTTATGGACAACCTAGCCGCCCACAAGGTCAAAGGTTTGCGCGAAGCGATCGAAGCCGCCGGCGCGACGCTGCGCTATCTGCCGCCGTACTCACCAGACCTCTGCCCGATCGAGCAGCTCTACGCCAAACTCAAAGCGCTACTGCGTAAGGCAGCAGAACGTTCCGTTGACGCCCTCTGGAAGCGGATCGGCGAACTCCTGAACACATACTCGCCAAACCAATGCACCAATTACTTCAGAAACGCCGGATATGCTTCAGGCTAAGTGGAAAATGCTCTAGGGCCGTGCGCCCAGCATAACCGGCAGCAAGATTTCCATCGCGGTTGGTTCTAGGTCCAGATCGGCGAAGGTCGGAGCGCCATCAGCAACGACATTGTCGCGCCTCATGAGTTCCACGACATCCGTTGTGAGCGGGGGATTGGGCAGCAGCATCAGAAGTCTCGCCAAGACGTCCCAGGCGAAAAATGGCAGTGGCATGAGCAGGCGCGACCGGCCGGCTTCCTTGAGCACCAACTCGATGAGCGCCCGATATTCGTAGATTTGGGGACCCCCAAGCTCATACACGCGTCCCTGCGAAGATGGAGTGTTCAACAAGCGTAGGACCGCTTCGGCAACGTCGTCCACATAGACAGGCTGCAGTCTCGTGGTCCCGCCACCGAACAACGCCATCACTGGAGACCGTCGCGTCACCGCAACCAAGCTGTTCAAAAATTTGTCGCCTGGCCCAAATAGCACGCTCGGGCGCACGATCGTCGTGTCTTTGAACGACTCCCGGGCCATGACCTCGCCTTGTGCGCGAGATCGCACGTAGCGTGAGGGAGACTTGAGATCGGCACCGATGCCGGAGACGTGGACGAGAGCCTTGACACCCGCGCGTGCCGACTGGCGTGCCACGTGCATCGCGCCCAGCTCGTGGACCGCCCGAAACGTTTCCGCACCCCTCTCGAGGTAAAGGCCGACAACGTTGACGGCGGCATCGCAGCCTTCAACGGCAAGACCGACTGAGGTCTCGTCGCGAACATCGGCATAGAAGGGCAGGATGCGTCCGCCTTTCGCTTCCGCGTTGGAAACCTTCACGGCGTCAGGATGACGGGTCGACACACGGACCGTTGTGCCCCCGGCTGCCAACCGCTCCACGATCGCGCGACCGAGAAACCCGGTGCCCCCGAAGACGGTAACGCAATTCAAAGTCATGGCGACTGCCGCCGATCCGTCCCTCCCCGTTGTTGTTTCCGTCCCACCTCTCATTTCAATATAGGAGAGCGGGCCTCGCATCGCACCACTAGCGGCCCCTTGCTGCGTTTGAAGGAATGAAATCCCATGTCACCTCGCAGCATCGGCCTGAGCGAGACCCTCTCCCAGTACCTCCTGCAGGTGGGTCTGAGGGAGCCGGAGGTGCTCAGAACCGTGCGCGAGGATACAATGCGACTGCCCGGCGCGCATATGCAAATTGCGCCCGAGCAAGGGCAGCTCATGGCTCTTCTTGCCCAGCTGACGAATGCGCGCCGTTGCCTCGAGATCGGAACCTACACCGGCTACAGCGCCTTGGCGATCGCGCTGGCCCTGCCGCCCGAAGGTCGTGTCCTGACGTGCGAGATCGATTCATCCATTGCTGATATCGCCCGGCAGAACTGGCAGCGCGCCGGCGTCGCACACCAGATTGACCTCAGGCTCGGGTCAGCGCTTGACACCCTCGATGCTTTGCTGGCCGATCAAGATGTGAGCCCTTTCGACATGACCTTCATCGATGCCGACAAGGAGAACATCCTCGCATACTACGAGCGCTGCCTCGCACTCCTCCGGCCCGGCGGTCTCCTGCTCGTCGACAACACGTTATGGAGTGGCGCCGTCGCCAACCCCGCCGAACGGGATCCGGTAACGGAGGCGGTGCGGGCGTTGAACAGAAAGGTCCACGCGGATTCTCGAGTCGAGATGGTTCTCGTACCTGTCGGCGACGGACTGACGCTGGCCCGCAAGGTCGCGTGAGACCGCGAATTTGCGAACGCCCGAAGGACGACAATGGTGGATCTCGTCAAGACCGGCACTGGCCCAGTATCCAGGCGACAGCTTCATCGAGGCTGTCGGCAATGCAATCGGGTGCAATCTCCAATTCGCGTTCGTCGCCGGGACGATATTTGCCCGTCCGGACCAGGATGCCCTTCAGACCAGCGGCCACGGCACCTCCGACATCGGCTTCCGCATCGTCCCCGATCATCGCGACGTCGCTTCGATCATAGCCGAGGCTGTCAACCGCCAAACTGAAGAACTCAGGCGATGGCTTGCCCAGCAGCACGGCCTTTCTCTTGCTTGCAAATTCCAGAGCGACGACGAAAGCACCTGCATCGAGGCTCAATTCGCCGTCTCCGTCCTTGAAAGTCCGGTTCCGGGCGAGCGCCAGGAGTTCTGCGCCCGCCGCAATTTTGCGGTAGGCACTATTGAGGCGGCTGTAGGTGAAGTACTCGCCCGCATCTCCGACCACGACGGCCTCAGGTCGGTCGGACGCGAGACCGGCAAAATCCTCCTCCAGATTGGGATGCACCACCAGGAAAGGTGAAAGAGCGTGCGACTTCAGGAACGCCCGCGCCATCAAGGCCGGCGTCAACAACTCGTCGTCCAATACATGCAGGCCCATTTCGCTCAGACCCGCGATCACCTGACGCCGTGAGCGCCGCGTCGTATTCGTTATGAATCGCAGTGGGAGACCAGCATCGCGAAGCCGCTGCACCGCGGCGATCGCCCCTTCAATCGCCCTGGTGCCAACATAGACAACACCCCCCAGGTCCAAAAGAACACCGCGCACTGAGGGCGAAGTAATTGCGCTTTGTTGCACGACCGTCCTCCCTGGTACGTCCTCCGGCCTCCGATGGACAGGCCGCTGAACCCAGCTGCGAGAGCTATCTCGCAAGAGAAATACTGCCCGGCTCGGCGGGTTCGGCTATTATACGGGGCTGCGTGCAACAACGAACAGCGTAACTCTCGGTGCCCCTGCTGTTCGACACCAATTGCTGCGCATGCGGAGCCGTTCATGCCGACGAGCCCAACGGTCGAGATCACGTACTGTCGGCTCTGCGGCTGGGGCCTGAGGGCGGGCTGGATGGCGCAAGAGCTCCTGGCGACATTTCCTGAGGAACTCGGCTCGGTGACGCTGACACCGGATGTCACGGGCGGCGTTTTCGAGATACGCCTCGACGGCGAGATGATTTGGTCGCGCAAGGACAAGGGTCGCTTTCCCGATATCAAGGAGATCAAACGGCTGGTCCGCGATCGTCTCGCACCAAGTCGCTCACTCGGGCATACGGATAGACCCTGAGCACGATGGGGCGCTCTTGTGATTCCGCGTTGCGCACGCATCATCACTCGCTATTGCTTTGGGGCTGCGACAGAGGGGCGATCGAGCGGATCGCGTCCGGCGTCCGCTATGCCGCATTCGCTCCAGCCGTCCGTATCCTGGCGTCATAATCACGCCGCGACAAGACCGCGTACGCCCACCCATCTTTGTCCGCACGTTTCGCCGCGCATGCCTGCTCCGCGGCTTCCTTCGTGTCGTGCTCCGAAACAAGGATCAGATCCATCAGCTCAAGCTGCTCCATGTCGCCGCAGCTGTCTGTTCGCTTCGCGGCGGCGGACTGGCCGACATTTGCAACAACCACCCATCCAGTAGGTTCCATAATGAACCTCCTCTTGACCATGTTGGTCAGCGCCAAGGTCCGATGCCGCTCGCGAATAAGAAACGTCGTCTCGCCATGACAGGCCCCAAGCGCCTCTCCTTACGAGGTAGGTAGCTTCTCGTGCTTGTTACAGAGGCGAGCGCATCTCTTCCGTCAGAAAGGACCGCGATCTGCACCCCAAGAAAGCTCAGCGGTTGAGTAAATCCAGCAAGATCAGATCTCAACGCGCAGCGCACCATCCAAGTCTGTCAGGCGGGATTCGCCGCGGCGAGCGCGCGCTGCGCCTCAATGCGAATCTCTTGGAGAGCCAAAATCGCTTCGTCAATGAACCGACCGATTTCTACCGCTGTCACGAAATTCGGCGAAATAGGAAGATCGGCCGCCCGGCCAAGCGCGCTCGATTTCACGTAGATTTGAACCACAGGATCGGTTGAAACAGGCTCGCGCTTGCCACCCGTAAGGTGGAAGCCGAACCGGCCCGTTGTTTGTTCGATAGACATTGCTGGGCTTCCTCGCGATCCAAAGATGCAACCGCTTCAGTGACGTCCTGGCCAGCGGCGCGCGCACAAAGCGGCGAGTCCGTTGCCAGACCGACCACACCTTGGTGCAGTGTTCCTGCAGGACTTGGGGGCAGACCCTTAAGGGGCCGCCCCCTCGTCAATCATCGACCTGCCGTCATGTGGCCCGAGTGATGCCGGCCCGCAGACGAGATCGCGAGGACGATTGCTGCAATGCCGATCAGCACGTGAGTGTACGTGGCGGTTGCGTGTTCACTGAAGCGGAACGCCCAAGGAGCGACGACGAGCCAGGCGCCCAACGCACAGCTGACCCACTCCTCCCAAACCTGGTATGCAAACAAGGCTGCGAGTGCCATCACCGCTAAGACCGCACCGACGAGATGCGCATTCCATGCCGCAGTCTGCTCCGACCCGAAACCCAGCAGCCAAGGCGAGACGAACAGCCCTGCGCCGAGCAACAAGTTCATGGAGTCCTGCCAATAGGCAGAAAATCTGTTCATTAACCTGTTCATTTGCCGACCTCCTTCCGTCGACGTCGCGAGTCCCATGCGGAACCCGCTTGTATGCAATTTAGCTAAGTATTCGCAGTGTGCCTTCAAGCCGCTCAAGGCATCGAAAAGCGAATAAACATCTGTTCGGGAATTATTGCGCTGCGGCGAATCTCAATCTCGAAAAATAGCCGATTGAGTGCGACGCAACTGCCGCGTTTGCATCTCGCGCCCGATCAACCGCGCGAGGCGGTGGCGATTGAATTGGCCGGAACTGGGGGTGCCGGCGAGTGCCGCGAACACGATTAACCGAGTGACGGCGTCATAACTCGCAAGAGGCATGAGTTTCGAAGTCGAGAATTGAACCACGTTGCTGGCCCGCCAAGCTACGCTGCGGGATCGGTGGCGAAGTGGAAACTCCCCTCATCGCAAGCCTCGTGTGCGAACGACCGGCGCTTGATCCGCCTTGGCTTCAACCTAATGTAGCAAGCTATGCTCCGACGCCATCACAATCTGTTGTCGCTTTTGGACGAATTAGGGCAGGGCACGTCTCCGCGCCAGGCGGCAATGGAAAACGCGGTGGAGTGCGTGCGAAAAATGATGACCTATGGCCGCTGGCATTAGATGATCGCCTGACGAAGCGCCGATCAACGCAGAGGAGTGTAGGCTGTCATGTTAGCCAAAGATGCAGCGAGTGACGCCTCATTTGCGATCGTCGCCGAGTTCCAGATCCGGCGCCGTGCTTATCTAGCCGCGAGTGGAGAGATATTGGCGCCGCTGCCTCTGTCCGCCGGCGCTGCCAAAGACCTCATTCCACTCTATCGCGGCATGGTGCTGCTCCGCAGCATTGACACGAAGGCGGTAGCGCTGCAGCGCACGGGACGACTTGGTACTTATGCCGTTGCGCTTGGCCAGGAGGCGATCCTGATCGGCGCGGCCAGCGCCATGCGCGAGGACGATGTTCTTTTCCCAACCTATCGCGACAACGGCGCCCTCCTCTGGCGCGGTGTCACCATCGAGGAAATCTTCACGTATTGGGGTGGTGATGAGCGCGGTAGTGACTTCTCGGTGCCGCGCCAGGATTTCCCCATCTGCATCCCCGTCGGATCCCATGCGCCGCACGCCGCGGGCGTCGCCTACGCGTTCAAACTCAAGCGCCAGGATAGGGTGGCCGTGTGTCTCTTGGGCGACGGGGCGACGTCGAAGGGGGACGTCTACGAGGCGATGAATTTTGCCGCGCTGCACAAGCTCCCCGTTGTCTTTGTCGTTAACAACAACGGGTGGGCGATCTCCGTGCCGCTGAGGTTGCAAACCGGAGCGGCGACACTGGCACAGAAGGCGATTGCCGCCGGAATGCCGGGCGAGCAGGTCGATGGCAATGACGTTATCGCTGTGCGTGCAAGCGTCGCCGAGGCGCTCGCCGCAGCGCGCGCGGGAAAGGGACCTTGTCTCATTGAGGCTCTGACCTACCGCCTTGGAGACCACACGACGGCGGACGATGCCCGCCGCTACCGCTCCGACGACGAAGTAAAGGCGCACTGGCAGGCCGAGCCGATCGCGCGCTTGAGGAAGTATCTCATAACCCAGAGCGTGTGGAACAAGGCAGACGAGGAGAGCCTCGTCGCTGATTGTCAGCGCCAAGCAGAAGAGGGAGCCGCGCGCTATTTGGCCATGACGCCACGCGTGCCTGCGAGCATGTTCGATCACCTCTATTCCGAGTTGCCTGATGCCTTCGAGCGCCAGAGGAAACAGCTCGTGGAGGGAGACGATGGCTGAGATCACGCTGGTAGAGGCCGTCAACTTGGCGCTCGCACGCGCCTTGACCGACGATGCGAGCGTCGTGGTTCTCGGCGAGGATGTCGGTATTGGCGGTGGCGTGTTCCGGGCGACAGCAGGCCTTCAGAAGCGTTTCGGACCAGACCGGGTCATCGATACGCCCTTGGCTGAAACGTTGATCAGCGGCCTCTGCGTCGGCATGGCTGCACAAGGCCTGAGGCCCGTGTGCGAGATTCAATTCATGGGCTTCATCTATCCATGTATCGATCAGCTCGTGAACCACGCGTCGCGCTTGCGAACCAGAACACGCGGTCGCTTGACGTGCCCAATGGTACTGCGCTCACCGACTGGCGCAGGGATCCATGCACCGGAGCATCACTCCGAAAGCAATGAAGCGATGCTGGCGCATATTCCGGGGCTCAGAGTGGTCGTGCCGTCCTCGCCGGCCAGGGCCTACGGGCTGCTCTTGGCGGCAATCCGTGATCCCGACCCGGTGGTCTTTCTCGAGCCTACGCGCTTGTATCGTGCGATCAAGGAAGACGTGATCGATGACGGGGAGGCTCTGGCGCTTGATACCGCCTTCACGTTGCGGGACGGAACGGACGTGACGCTTGTCAGCTGGGGTGCCATGATCCGGGAGACGCTGCTCGCAGCGGATCGGCTCACTGAAAATAACATCAGCGCCGAGGTCATCGATCTCGCGACGCTCAAACCCTACGACGAGGAAGCACTGCTCGCCTCCGTGAAGAAGACCGGCCGTCTGGTCGTCGTTCACGAGGCTGCGCGCACCGGCGGCTTCGGTGCCGAAATTGCCGCGTCGGTCGCCGAGCGCGGGCTCATGAGCCTGCTGGCGCCGGTCGAACGTGTTACCGGCTTCGACACCGTCTTGCCCTTGCCGCAGCTCGAACTCGCTTACATGCCCTCTGTCGAGCGGATTACAAAGGCTGCGTTGCGCGCCTGCGCCTACGCTTGAGGGGAAGGAACTCGGTCATGAACAAATTCCTGCTGCCGGATCTTGGCGAAGGACTTGAGGAGGCGGAGATCGTTGCCTGGCACGTCAACGTCGGCGACCATATCGTGGCGGATCAGCCCCTCGTCTCAGTGGAGACGGACAAGGCCGTTGTCGAGGTGCCTTCACCGCGCAGCGGCCGCATCGCGCGGCTTAACGGCGCCAAAGGCGACATGGTCAAGGTCGGCGCACCGCTGGTGGAGTTTGCGACAGAGGAGGGCGAGGATACGGGTACGGTCGTCGGCACCCTCGAACGGCAGGAAGAGGGCCCAAAATCGAGACCCTTGGCGGCGCACGGGCACCCCGCCGAAGCGCGAGCTTCGCCGGCTGTCAGAACGCTCGCAAAGAAACTCAATGTAGACCTCGATTTGCTGACTGCCACAGGACCCAACGGAAGTCTGACGAGAGCCGACGTCGAGCGCGCCGCGCGCGGGCTTGCCGATCTCGGCGCAGGAGAGCCACTCCGAGGCATGCGCCGCTCCATGGCACAGCGGATGACACAGGCTCATCGCGAGGTCGTTCCGGCGGGCGTATTGGATGAGGCCGATATCGGCGACTGGGCGCCCGCTGAGGATATATCGGTCCGGCTCATTCGTGGCATCAGCCGAGCCTGTAAGGCGCAGCCGTCACTCAACGCTCATTTTATTGCGGACAGAGGCTTGCGCCACGTCATCGAGCGGATCGACGTCGCCATAGCGGTCGATACGGAGGACGGTCTCATCGTGCCCGTCCTGCGCAATGTGGGGGAACGGGATGCACCCGACTTAAGGGTCGGGCTCGACCGGTTGCGCGCCGACGCAGCGAACCGTGTCGTACCGCCCGAGGAGCTCAAAGGCGCGACCATTACGTTGTCGAACTTCGGCATGTTCGGGGGTCGATTCGCGCACCTTGTGATTGTCCCGCCGCAGGTTGCGATCATCGGCGCTGGCCGCGCGGCCGATCGCGTCGTCGCGTATCGCGGCTCACCCGCAGTGCGCCGCATGCTGCCCTTGAGCGTCATTTTCGACCACCGCGTCGTGACCGGTGGCGAGGGCGCGCGCTTTCTGGCAGCACTCAAGGCTGATCTCGAGCGCCCGACCTGAATGTCGCCAGCAGCCCCAAAGGCAGCACGGCCGATCAAAATTGCGTCAGTCGAGCTTGTGGCGCCGATCGTCAAACCTCACATATTTGGTATCGAAGCCGTGCGGCAGCAACCGGAAGGCACATTCTATGAAATGGCATTTGATAGCTGAAGAGCCAGTTTGCAGGTGCTGCGCAGGGAAATCGGCGCCCTGAGGCCTTTCGTTGGATTCCGTCGGCGCCGCCCAAGCGCGGTAACGGAGTTCCGACGATGAAAACGGTCCTCAGGATAGCGCATGGTCACCTGCTCGCGGGTGCTCTGGCCGTGACTGTGGTCGTTCCCGCACACTCTGCAATCGCCACGCCCTGCGCACCCCGCGACGTGATGATCGGCGAGCTCGCTACCAGCCTGCAGCAGAATCATCGCGCGATTGGACTGACGCAAGCTGGCATGCTCGCGGAGTTGTTTGTGTCCGCCGATGGCCATTGGACTTTGATCGTCTCCTCACCCCAGGGATTCTCCTGCGTCATCGCAACTGGTCACGACTGGAACTACTGGATCGATCCAGGTCCTGAAGCATGACCGATTGTCGATGCTTGACCTTCCACCCGAGATAGACTCGCCGAGTTCGCCCCGAACAGCCGACACACGCGGCAAGGCCGACGCGGGCACCAGCCGCGGTCTCCGTGAGCCGGCTTTGTCAGTGGGGCGCCTTTGTCCAAGACGGCTTCTGGCCGGCCAAAAAGCTACGAATACCGTCCTGGGCTTCGGCCGTCTCCCAGCGATCTGCGAGTCGCTCGGCGGTCCAGCCGAGGTGATCCGAGCCGGGATTGCGCGCAAGATGCTGACACAGCACCTTCGCATCCGCGATGGCGCCGGGCGAACAGGCGAGGTATTCGGCGATCTCGGCCTCGACGGCGCTGTCGAGAGCGTTCTCGATGGAGACCAGGGACACAAGCCCCATGGTCCGCGCTTGGTCAGCGTCGAAAGTTTTGCCACTCAGCAAGAATTGCCGCGCCAGTCCTTCACCAATACGGCGCACAACATAGGGGCCGATGGCCGCCGGAATGAGGCCAAGCCGGACCTCGGTCAACGCAAATGTTGCGGTCGCTGATGCAACGACGGTATCGCAAACGGCCATGAGGCCGAGGCCACCGCCGTAAGCCGAACCCTGAACGCGGGCGATGAGCGGTTTCGGCAAGCTATCGAGGTCGCGCAGCATGGACGCGAGCTCTGTTGCATCCGCCATCCTTCCCGCCCGATCCTTCTCGGTCTGTTCCCGCATCCAGACAAGATCGCCGCCGGCACAGAAGCTCTTTCCCTCCGCTGCGAGAACGACGACCCTCACAGAAGCGTCGGTCGCGAGGGCCGCTGCTGCATGACGCAGCTCCCCGATCATGGTCGCGTTCAGAGCATTGTGCTTTTCAGGTCTCGAAAGCACCAGCTTCGCTATGCCCCGCAAATCACGATCGAGCTTAATCGTCTCGTACATGCTCATGACGAACCTCCTCTCAAGCTTTCCGCAAAGCGGGTGGCCTCGGCGAGGCGCTCGGAATCAATGCCGGTCTCAAATCCGCTTTGCTGCAACAGCCTGACGACCGCACCAGTTGCAATGTTGCCAGACGCACCTGGTGCGAAGGGGCAGCCTCCGAGACCGCCAACGGCCGCATCAAACGTGCGCAGTCCGCGAGCAAGGCTGGTCTCTATGTTTTGCAGCGCGGTTCTGCTGGTGTCGTGATAGTGGCCCGCTAGCCTGTCTGCCGAGGCAACGTCCATCACGGCGTCGAGCATTGCGGCGATCGTCTCCGGAGTTCCCGCACCGATCGTGTCGCCAAGGCTGACCCCGTAACAACCCATTTTCAAGTAAGCCGACGTCAGCCTTGCGACGGCTGCCGGCGGGGTTGGTCCATCATAGGGGCATGTGACGACACACGAGACATAGCCGCGAACGGGTATCCCGTCGGCGAGGGCCGCCGCGACGACCGGGGCGAAACGGTCGAGGCTCTCGGCGATCGAACAGTTGATGTTCTTCTGCGAAAAACTCTCGGAGGCCGAGCCGAAGATCGCAACCTCGTCGGCACCGGCGGCCTTCGCTCGCCGATAGCCCTGCATGTTCGGCGTCAGGGCGGCATAACCGACACCGGGACGGCGCCGAATTGCACCGAACACCTCCGCCGCGTCCGCCATCTGAGGCACCCAAGCCGGCGCAACAAAACTCGCGGCTTCGATCCTCTCGAAGCCGCAATCCGAGAGAAGATCGATGAGGTGAACTTTTTGACTCGTCGGAATGAGTCGTGGCTCGTTCTGCAAACCATCGCGCGGACCAACCTCGAAGACGCGCACTTTATCACCCATGGCGGGCTCCGAATTAGCCGGCTTCGTCCGCGAGCTTCAACAGAACGGCCCCTTCGTGGACTTGATCACCACCTCTAACCAGCACCTCGACGATCATAGCGTCCCGGGGGGCGGTCAACGTATGTTCCATTTTCATCGCCTCGATCATGATGAGGGCCTCGCCTTTCAGAACGCGACGCCTTGGTTCAACTTTGACCGTTTTCACAATGCCGGTGATCGGAGAGACGATACTGTTTGATCCGGTGGTCGGATCGGCACCGGTCTCAAAAGTATCTGGAACGGTGAAGACGTGCATCGTGTCATCGAGGACGACGCCGATCTCCCTCCTGGCTTCGGAAATCTCGGCTTTGACAATCCTGTCGCCGACCTCCAGGATCAGATGGCTGCCTTCCCGCGAGATCAGTGAGCAGGTGATCGTTGCGGCCGGAAGAGCAATCCTGAATGCCTTCGGGCCAAGGGAGACAACGTGCGCGTCGATCAGACCGTCGCGCCACGATAGCCGGACGAAATGCTCGGCTTCTCCCCATGCCCGCCACGCCGTGAGCCTCGACCATGGATTGGGGTCGCTCTGTTCGCCAAGGAGCCCAAGCGCAGCCAGGGCGGCGATGGCCGTGGCAATGTCAGCGGGTTTCGTTTCAACGGTCAAAACCTTGAACTCCCGTTCGATCAGGCGAGTATCCACACTACCTTCGATCACGTCAGGGTGCCGGACGAGAGTCGACAAGAAATCGATGTTGGTGGCGCAGCCTATGACCCGGCTGTTGCCGAGCGCGCGGAACAGCTTGCTGAGCGCCGCCTGCCGGCTGGACCCATGAACAATCAGCTTTGCGATCATTGGATCATAAAACGGACCGATCTCGTCGCCCTGCCGTACCCCGGTGTCGACGCGAATCCCGTCGCCGGGCCAGCGGAGTAGCGTGAGGCGGCCCGTTGCGGGGAGAAAATTGCGCGTCGCGTCTTCGGCGTAGAGTCGCGCCTCGATGGCGTGACCGTCGATCGTCAGCTGTTCCTGGGATCTTGGCAGAGGCTCGCCGGCTGCCATGCGAAATTGCCATTCAACGAGATCGAGGCCGGTGATTGCCTCGGTTATCGGATGCTCGACCTGTAGCCGCGTGTTCATCTCCATGAAGTAGAACCGGTCGGGGCTCAAGCCTTCGGATATATCGACGATGAATTCCACAGTGCCGGCACCACGATAGCCGGACACCCGCGCGCACTTGATGGCCGCTTCGCTCATGGCTTGCCGCAGATCTTGCGTCATGCCAGGGGCCGGCGCCTCCTCGATGATTTTCTGGTGCCGGCGCTGCAATGAGCAATCGCGTTCGAAAAGGTGAACGATATGCCCGAATGCATCGGCAAAGATCTGCATTTCAATATGCCGGGATTTGACAATAAACTTCTCGATCAAGACGTGGCCGTCGCCAAAACTCGCAAACGCCTCCCGTTGCGCGGACTCGAAGGCGGCAGCGAATTGCGACGGGTCGCCCGCACGGCGCATCCCGATTCCGCCGCCGCCCGCACGGGCCTTTATGAGGATTGGATAGCCGATCTCTCGGGCGCGCGCGGCGAGGAATGCAAGATCCTGTTTTTCATCGTGGTAGCCCGGAACAATCGGCACGCCAGCTGTTTCCATCAGGCGTTTGGCGGCATCCTTGAGACCCATTGTGCGGATCGTTCGAGCGGGTGGGCCAATAAAGATGAGGCCGGCTGCGTCGCAGGCTTCGACGAATGCGGGGTTCTCGCTCAAAAACCCGTAGCCCGGGTGAATGGCTTCGGCCCCAGAGCGTTTGGCTACCGCGATGATGCGGTCGATCTTGAGATAGCTTTCCGATGCCGGCGCCGGCCCGAGCCGGTAGGCTTCATCGGCGAGCGCAACATGCAGGGCAGTCTTGTCGGCGTCGGAATAGACGGCAACGCATTTGGCGCCCAACCGGTGTGCCGTTTTCATCACCCGGCAGGCGATCTCCCCTCGATTTGCAATCAGGATCTTGTTGAACATCTTTGCGGCCCAAGTCCGTTACATCCGGAAGATACCGAAGCGCGTTTCGGGAATGGGTGCATTGAGGGTGGCGGCCAGCGAGAGTGCAAGCACCTCGCGTGTTTTCCGGGGGTCTACGATGCCGTCGTCCCAAAGGCGCGCGGAGGCGTAAAGCGGGTGAGATTGGGCTTCAAACTGGTCGATGATTGGCTGTTTGCACTCGGCCTCCTGTTCTGCGCTCCAAGGCTCACCGCGGTGCTCCGCTGCGTCACGCCGGATCGCTGCCATAACGCCCGCGGCCTGTTCGCCGCCCATGACGGCGATGCGAGAATTTGGCCAGGTCCACAGGAAGCGAGGGGAATAGGCGCGGCCGCACATCCCGTAGTTGCCCGCTCCGAACGAGCCGCCGATCAGCACCGTGATCTTGGGAACTGCGGCGGTCGCGACAGCGGTCACGAGCTTGGCGCCGTCCTTGGTGATGCCGCCGGATTCATATTTACGGCCGACCATGAACCCCGTGATGTTTTGCAGGAATACGAGCGGGATCCGCCGCTGACAGCAGAGCTCGATGAAGTGCACGCCCTTGAGCGCGCTCTCCGAGAACAGCACGCCATTGTTGGCGACAATACCGACAGGAATTCCATGGATATGAGCAAAGCCGGTCACGAGCGTGGTGCCATATCGCGTCTTGAATTCGTCAAACCGTGAACCGTCAACCACCCGGGCCATCACCTCCCGCACATCATAAGGCGTGCGCGGATCTGACGGCACGACTCCGAGCAATTCCTCGGCGTCGTAGCGAGGATCTTCGGGCGTTTCGCTTCTGATGTCGGCGTGCGTCGGCCTATTGAGCGCGGCAATCGCTTCGCGCGCGAGTGCCAGGGCGTGCACATCGTCATTCGCAAGATAGTCGGCGACGCCAGAAAGTCGGGTGTGCACATCGGCGCCGCCAAGCTCTTCGGCCGTCACGATCTCGCCCGTCGCGGCGCGAACAAGCGGTGGCCCGGCGAGGAAGATCGTGCCTTGGTCCTTGACGATGATCGACACGTCGGACATGGCCGGCACGTATGCGCCGCCCGCTGTGCACGAGCCCATCACGACCGCGATCTGGGCGATGCCGCTCGCCGACATGTTGGCTTGGTTGAAAAAGATGCGGCCGAAGTGATCGCGATCGGGGAACACCTCGTCCTGGTTGGGTAGGTTGGCCCCGCCGGAATCAACGAGATAGACGCACGGCAGGTGGTTCTGTTGCGCGATCTCCTGGGCTCTCAAGTGCTTCTTGACCGAGATCGGGTAATAAGTACCGCCCTTCACGGTGGCGTCGTTGCAAATGATCATGCACTCGCGACCGCTGACACGTCCGACACCGGCGATCACGCCGGCCGCCGGCGCTACTCCTTCGTACATGTTGTGCGCGGCGAAAAGGCCGATCTCCAGGAATGGCGAGCCAGGATCGATAAGGCGGCTTACACGTTCTCTCGGCGCGATCTTGCCGCGTGAGACATGGCGCTTGAGCGCCTGCCGGCCGCCACCCGCCATCGCCCGGGTTGCGACCGCACCCACCGCATCGATCGCTGCGAGCCCGGCAGCTACATTGGCATTGAACGTCTGCGAATTCGGCGAGGCATTCGATGAAAGGATCGTCATGTCAGCCTGTCCCCGAAAAGAGCTCTCGGCCAATCAGCATTCGGCGAATTTCGCTCGTCCCTGCGCCGATCTCATAGAGCTTTGCATCCCTGAGAAGGCGGCCCGTCGGATAGTCGTTGATGTAACCGTTGCCGCCCAGGAGCTGGATGGCATCCAGCGCAACCTGGGTCGCCTTTTCCGCAGCAAAGAGGATGCAGCCGGCGGCATCCTTGCGTGTTGCCTCGCCCCGGTCGCACGCGGCGGCCACAGCATAGACGTAGGCCCGGCACGCGTTCATCGTGGTATACATATCGGCGAGCTTGCCTTGGACGAGCTGGAACTCACCGATCGGTTGGCCGAACTGCTGGCGCTCGTGCGCGTAGGGGAGGGCGACATCCAATGCCGCGGCCATGATGCCTAGGGGGCCGGCCGCGAGTACGACGCGCTCGTAGTCGAGGCCCGACATCAACACTTCGACACCGCGCCCCTCGTCCCCGAGGACATTTTCGTTGGGGACCTCGCAGTCCTCGAAAACGAGTTCGCACGTATTTGAGCCGCGCATGCCGAGCTTGTCGAGCTTCTGCGCCGTCGAGAATCCCGTGAACCCCTTCTCAATCAGGAAGGCGGTGATGCCACGCGACCCGGCCTCTGGCTCGGTCTTGGCATAGACGACAAGCGTGTCCGCGTCGGGACCGTTGGTGATCCACATCTTCGTGCCATTGAGGACGTATTGGCCGTTTCGTCTATCGGCGCGAAGCTTCATGGACATGACGTCGGACCCCGCGCCGGTCTCCGACATTGCCAGCGCGCCGACATGCTCGCCCGCGCAGAGCTTCGGCAGATACCGCGCTTTCTGGGTGGTCGTGCCGTGCCTATTGATTTGATTGACGCAGAGGTTCGAATGAGCTCCGTAAGATAATCCCACGGAGGCGGACGCCCGGCTGATTTCCTCCATCGCGACGCAATGGGCAAGGTAGCCCATACCCGAACCACCATAGTCTGGAGAGGCGGTGACGCCCAAGAGGCCAAGCTTGCCAAACTCTTGCCAAAGGTCATTGGGAAAGGTGTTACTGAGATCGATCTCGGCCGCACGCGGCGCAATCTTGGCTTGGGCGAAATTGTGGACGCTGGCGCGCAGCGCATCAATGTCATCGCCTAACCCAAAACTCATTCCGGCTGTGAACATCTGGGCCTTTCCGCGACGCGTCTTTGGCGAGCCTCAGGGGATTGCTCTCCCACCACCGCGGTTCGTCAGCGTTTCGCTGCAAGGCTAGCATGAGGCATCGGTCAGGTGTAGCGACGGCCGCTCAATACCGCAGGCGAAGACTAGGGCAACTCCGGCCCAGCTGGACATTGTCGACAGGGTTGATTTACGGTCGGGCAGCGAACAAGTGGAATTGACGCTAGGAAGCGCGTTCGATGGCCATGGCTGTTGCCTCGCCGCCGCCGATGCAGAGAGATGCAACGCCACGGCTGAGGCCGTACTTCTGCAGCGCCGCCAGGAGTGTGACGATGATCCGCGCGCCCGACGCTCCGATCGGATGTCCGAGTGCGCAGGCCCCGCCGTGAACGTTGACCTTCTCGTGCGGTAGATTGAATTCCCGCATGGCCGCCATAACAACGACCGCGAAGGCCTCGTTGATCTCGAACAAATCGACGTGCGCGAGTGGCCAGCCGACGCTGTCCGTGAGCTTGCGGATCGCGCCAATCGGGGCCGTAGGGAACAGGCTCGGTGCATCGGCGTGTGTTGCATGGCCGCGGAAAAAAGCCAGAGGTGTCAGGCCACGTCTCTCCGCTGCCGACAGACGCATAAGCACCACGGCTGCCGCACCATCCGAGATTGAGCTGGAATTTCCGGCCGTCACCGTACCCCCGTCTCTGAAGGCCGGCTTCAGTGTTGGGATCTTATCGAGCCTTGCCTTAGTAGGCTGCTCGTCGCGCGCGACCAGCGTCTCGACCTTGTCATTCATGACGACCACCGGTACGACCTCGGCACTGAAACTACCGTCGGCGACTGCTCTTTGCGCGCGCGTCACCGACGTGATGGCGAACTCGTCCTGTGCTTGACGCGTGAACTGGTAGCTCGCTGCGCAGTCCTCGGCAAAGGCGCCCATCAAGCGCCCTTTGTCGTAGGCATCCTCGAGGCCGTCGAGGAACATATGATCCATAAGTCTGCCGTGGCCCATGCGATAGCCGGACCTGGCCCGGTCGAGGAGATAGGGAGCATTGCTCATGCTTTCCATTCCACCGGCGACGATGACGTCAACGCTTCGCGCCAGCAGCTGGTCATGTGCGAGCATGACGGCCTTCATTCCAGACCCGCACATCTTATTGACCGTAGTGCAACCGGCCGACGGGGGTAGGCCCGCGCCGAGCGCTGCCTGGCGGGCCGGCGCCTGACCGAGGCCCGCGGGCAGGACGCACCCCATCACCACCTCCTGAACTTGCTCTGACGGCACTCCGGGGCGCGACACGGCGGCCTTGATGGCGGTTGCGCCAAGCGCTGGCGCCGAGATGTTCTTTAGATCGCCCTGCAGGCTGCCCATCGGGGTACGGGCCGAGCCAACGATAGCAATTGGGTCTTGAGTGCTCATGCGGGGGCTCCTTTGGCGTCGACGAGCTTGCGATTAGGCGAGTGCGAACGTCGTGTCCGCATCATCCTTCGATTTCGAATTGTACGCCCTGAGCTAGTGGCAGCATCGTGCCGTAATTGATCGTGTTGGTTGCGCGGCGCATGTAGCCCTTCCATGAGTCCGACCCCGACTCGCGACCACCGCCGGTCTCCTTCTCGCCGCCGAATGCGCCACCGATTTCCGCTCCTGACGGGCCGATGTTCACATTTGCTAGCCCGCAGTCTGCGCCGATGGCCGACAGGAAGACCTCTGCCTCGCGAAGATCTTGAGTAAAGATGGCGGCGGCAAGACCCTGCGGCACGTCGTTCTGAACGGCAATCGCAGCGTCGAGATCGCGATAGGGGAGACAATAGAGGACAGGTGCAAACGTCTCGCGCTTGACAACGTCCGCCTGGGCTTCCAGTTCGACCAATGCCGGCTTCACGTAAAATGCCGCCGGATGTTGATCCGCCAGCACCCGCGCGCCACCCGTGACACGCGCGTTCGCCGCCCGAGCGCTAGCGAGTGCCTGTTGCATGGCCTCAAAAGCCCGCCGATCGATCAGAGGACCAACAAGCGTTCCGTCTTCGCGTGGATCGCCGATCGCCGGGGACTTGAAGACTCTCTTCAAGCGCGGCACGAACGCATCGTAGATACTTTCGTGCACAATGAGTCGGCGCAACGTGGTACAGCGCTGGCCGGCAGTTCCCATGGCTGCAAAGGCGATGGCGCGGAGCGCGAGATCGAGATCCGCCGAGGGTGCCACGATGGCGGCGTTGTTGCCGCTGAGCTCGAGGATCGGGCGAGCGAATCGCCGGGCGAGCCGCTCTGAAACCGCGCGTCCCATGGTGGTCGAACCTGTTGCGGACACAAGCGGCACGCGCGGGTCATCGGCAAGGATTTCGCCCAGCTTCGGTCCCCCGGTCAGGACCACCGAGAGCCCCTCCGGCGCCGCGCCGAATTTTGCCATGGCTTTTTCGAAAAGCGCGTGCGCCGCGAGAGCTGAGAGGAGCGTCCTCTCGGATGGTTTCCAGATCAGCGAGTTGCCGCACACGAGCGCCAGTGCAGCATTCCAAGCCCATACCGCCACGGGGAAGTTGAACGATGTGATAATGCCAGTTGGTCCCAAGGGATGCCACGTTTCCATCATCCTGTGACTTGGCCGTTCGGTCGCGATTGTGACGCCGTGAAGCTGCCGTGAGAGGCCGACGGCAAAGTCGCAGATGTCGATCATCTCCTGCACCTCGCCCAAACCTTCGGAGATGATCTTGCCCGCTTCGAGGGTGACGAGGCGGCCAAGGTCCCGTTTCGCGGCTCTGAGCTCCTCGCCGAATAATCGGACGAGTTCACCGCGCTTGGGCGCCGGCACGATGCGCCATGTGCGGAAAGCGGTCTCGGAGTGACCGATCAACTGCCTAGCCTGATCCAGCGTGGTCTCGGGGACATGCGCAATGATTGCGCCTGTGATCGGAGAGTGGGCCGGCAGGCCTGTCGGTTGCAGGAGGGAACTCGGTACGCCAAGTTTCGCGCAAATAGCGAGCGCTTCGTCCCGTACCGAAGGCAATTGGATTGTAGTTGGTCGCATGTGAGGCCTTTCAACGTAGTGGCAGTCACTGAGACCGCGAATCATCACGGCGCCGTGCGGACCGGCGCCCTCTAGGGTGCGTCCTTCGGGGACGACAGCAAAATGCTCGTTTCTGTGGACGCAATGCCATCGATCGACCTGATCCGGTTCAGAAGGCCATCGAACTCGCTCAGCGTTTCGGTCACGAGTTCAGCGACAATGTCCCAGTGGCCATTGGTCGAGTGAAGCCTGTGGACCTCTGGATATCCATGAAGGCGTTTCAACACTTTATCCGCGGTTCTGCCCTCGACCTCGATCATCATCACGGCACGGATGAGATTCCGGCTGGCTTGATCACGCACCATAATCGTGAAGCCGCCAATGACGCCGGTCTCGATCAGACGATTGATACGCGCGCGCACCGTGGCACGGGAAATATCGAGTTCCTTGGCGAGAGCGGCAACCGGTCGTCGCGCATCGCCGCGCAAGTGGGACAGAAGCTTGTAATCAAGATCATCCATGGCAGTTCTGAGCAATATGACCAATAGTATGGAACAAAATGCTCAATTGAGGCGTCCAGTTTGTCACAATTCCGGCTTTTCGTCACCTCTTGTCTCTGAGATCCTTTACACACTACGAGTCGGCATAATTCGACAAAGGCGACGCCATGGCGTGCCGCGGCATCAGTCGGGAATTTCACCCACGGATTGTTCTGTTAGGTGCCCCGACCGAGGACGGTGCTCGGTTAGCTGGAACAAAGCAGGGTCCAACGGCCTTGCGGTCGGCCGGCTTGCCCGAAATGCTGCGGCAGACCGGCCTCGAGGTGGACGACCGCGGGGACCTATCCGAAAACGGTCGCATCGAGGCGGGGCCCGTTAGCCTTAGCGGGCTTGCGCGCAACGCCTCTCGGGTGGCCCTTTGGACCAGCCGTCTTTCGGATGCGTCTTACGCGCTGATTCGTGAGGGTGCTGTTCCGATTTTTCTCGGCGGCGACCACAGCCTATCAATAGGAACCGTGAACGGCGTGGCGCAGCATTGCACCGATGTGGGACAGAGTCTGAGCCTGCTGTGGCTCGACGCTCATGCGGATTTCAACACCCCGGCGACCTCGCCATCGGGCAACATGCATGGCATGGCGCTTGCCGCGCTCTGTGGCGAGGCTGGGCTGGAGGCGGTGTTCGGCGAGCGGCGGTGCGCGACGATTGACCCGCACAATGTGCATGTGTTCGGCTTGCGCTCGGTAGACATCGGTGAAGCCGAACTCGTCGGCAAGCGCGGCGTCAACGTGTATGGGATGCGCCAAATCCGCGAACTCGGTGTCCCGCGAGTGATGGTGCACATGCTGGACACGGTCGCGAGACGCGGCGGCGTGCTCCACGTGAGCTTCGACACGGATTTTCTCGATCCGTCGATTGCACCCGGCGTCGGCACGAGAGTGCCATGCGGGGCGAATATCGATGAAGCGCGTATCATTATGGACATGCTGCATCGCTCCGGGCTCGTTGTTTCTCTGGACATCGCCGAAATCAATCCCATGTTCGACGAAGGCGGAAAGAGCGCGCGCGTAATCGCGGAACTCGCCGCCGACCTGTTCGGATGCAGGATCGCGGCCGATCAGCAGGCAGCAAGACTGGAGGCCTGTCATGGGCGAACTGGCACTTGAGCTGATCGAGCGCGAAAGTCGGTTCGGTGCGCGCAACTATGAGCCGCTCGATGTCGTGCTGTCTCGCGGCCGGGGCGTTTGGGTGTGGGATGTTCACGGCAACAGGTATCTCGATTGTCTCGCCGCCTATTCGGCCGTCGGTCAAGGTCATTGCCATCCCAAAATCATGCAGGCGTTGGTCGAGCAAGCGGGTAAGCTCACACTGACCTCGCGGGCGTTTCGCAATGACCAGCTCGCCTACTTCTATGAGGATCTGGCCAAGCTCACGGGCTCGCACAAGATCCTGCCAATGAACTCCGGCGCCGAGGCCGTGGAAACCGCCATCAAGGCGGTGCGCAAGTGGGGCTACGAGGTTCGTGGCGTGCCCGAGAATGAGGCAGAGATCATCGTCTGTGCCAACAATTTCCACGGCCGCACCATCGCCATCGTTGGATTTTCCACCGATCCCCTGAACCGCGTCGGCTTCGGACCCTTCGCTCCCGGCTTCAAATCCGTCCCCTTCGGAGATTTCGACGCTTTCGCCGCGGCGGTGACACCCAACACTGTGGGCTTCCTTGTCGAGCCGATCCAGGGTGAGGCCGGCGTCATCGTTCCCCCGAAGGGTTATTTCACCAAGGTGCGTGCCCTGTGCTCGGAGAAGCACATCACACTGATCCTGGACGAGATTCAAACCGGCCTCGGCCGCACTGGCAAGCTCTTGGCCGAAGAGCATGAAGGCATCGAAGCCGACGTGACGCTCCTCGGCAAGGCACTATCGGGAGGGTTCTATCCCGTCTCCGCCGTGCTCTCGAATAGCGAGGTTCTAGGCGTTCTGAAACCCGGCCAGCACGGCTCGACCTTCGGCGGCAACCCTCTCGCGTGCGCCGTTGCTCGGGCATCGCTTCATGTACTCGTCGAAGAGGGGATGATCGAGAATTCTGAGAGGCAGGGGGCTTATTTCAAGAGGGCGATTGAGAACATAGGGGCCAATGCTGTGCGCGAAGTTCGCGGCCGGGGGCTGATGATGGCCATTGAATTGCACCGTGAGGCCGGTGGAGCTCGCCGCGCCTGCGAAGCTCTTGCCAGGCGCGGAGTGTTGGCGAAGGACGTACACGAACACACCATCCGCATTTCGCCCCCGCTCGTCATCGAGCGCGAGGAGGTGGACTGGGCGGTGGAGCGGTTTGAGGTCGTCCTGAAAGGGCTCTAAAGCGGCCTGGGCGGGCGGTTCGTCCGCACCGTGCAGAGTGGAGGCGGCGTAGCAGCGCGATGGAAAGAAATCTGGCTGATATGGATCAACCGATTGCACGCGCTGCCGGGGATGCGTCTAGCTTGCCCGTCTTCAGCTGGCAGGATCCTTTGCTTCTCGAGCAACAGCTCCACGACGAGGAACGACTTATTCGCGATACGGCGCGGGCCTACGCGCAGACCAGACTTCAGCCGCGCGTCATCCGGGCGTTCGCGGAGGAATCGACGGAAATTGCGATCTTTCGCGAGATGGGTGAGCTTGGTCTGTTGGGGGCAACGATTCCTGAGGAATACGGTGGCGCCGGCGCCAGCAATGTCGCCAACGGTCTGATTGCCCGCGAGACGGAACGTGTCGACAGCGCGTACCGCTCCATCATTTCCGTTCAGTCATTGGTGATGCACGCAATCTACACTTACGGTTGTAAAGAGCAACGTCAGCACTACCTGCCGAAGCTGGCGCGGGGCGCGTCGATCGGCTGTTTCGGGCTGACCGAGCCCGGCGCCGGGTCTGACCCCGCAAGCATGAAAACCCGGGCTCTCAGGACACACCGCGGCTATCGGCTCAGCGGTTCCAAGACGTGGATCACGAACTCACCAATCGCCGACATATTCGTGGTGTGGGCGAGGTCCGAGGCGCATGAGGGCGATATCCGCGGCTTCATCCTGGAGAAAGGCTCTGCCGGACTGACCACTCCGAAGATTACCGGTAAACTCTCGCTCAGGGCGTCGATGACCGGCGAGATCGTCATGGACGGTGTTGAAGTGGGCGATGAGGCGCTTCTGTCCAATGCCCAAGGATTGAAAGGCGCCTTCGGCTGCCTCAACGGATCGCGCTTCGGAATCTCGTGGGGGGTGATGGGAGCAGCTGAATTCTGTTGGAATGCCGCACGAGAGTATGGCCTTGATCGCATTCAATTCGGACGGCCCCTCGCACAAACCCAGCTTTTTCAGAAGAAGCTCGCCGACATGCAGACGGAGATTGCATTGGGACTTCAAGGGAGTCTCCGCGTCGGCCGGTTGATGGACGAGGGAAAGGTCACACCTGAGATGATTTCCCTCATCAAGCGCAACAACTGCGGCAAGGCGCTCGAGATCGCGCGCCAGGCCCGCGACATGCATGGCGGCAACGGCATCTCTCAAGAGTATCATGTCGTCCGACACATGATGAACCTGGAGGCGGTCAATACGTACGAGGGCACGCACGATGTGCACGCATTGATTTTGGGGCGCGCGCAAACCGGCTTGCAGGCGTTCTCCTGATGCCTCATCGAGGGGCCTTCGGTCTTTGAACGTCGGCAGAGTGCGGTTGATGAATTCGGTCCCGTCGGACGTGCTGTTTCAAGCACTCACCTATAGGCTCTCCAGCCTACGATTTGGCGGTCGGACGTTCGAATCCTTCCGGGCGCACCACATTTCCACCACTTCAGAACAAAGATGGGCACCAGGGCCCACCCTGGGCCCTCGCGGACCTTTGTTTCAAGTGGCGACCTACTTTGCGTAGCCAACGAAGTAGATGCCGACAACGTTCTTGGTTGCATCGCGGATCGGCTCGTATCCGCCCGTGTATGCCTTTCCGAGAATCTCCACGTCTCCATAGAAAGCTTCGTTCTTCTTTACGGATTCGATGGCTTTTCCTTTGGGATCGAGAATGGTGCCGATAGCGCGCTTCCCATCGTCACCCTTCAGATTAGTGGCCACCCGGACAAACTCATCAGCGCTCTTGACGAAAATGGTGGCGATTCCACCTGCCTGCTTTGCGACGTCGTCAACCAGGGCGAAGTTATTGTCCTGCTTGGTCGAGCCGAAATAAATGGCAGGCACTTTCTTGCCTGCAACGGTATCCGTCCCCTCGATTTTTGCTGGTCCCAGTTTCTCGGCTTTTGATCGCAGGGTCTCCATCGCCGTCTTTACTTTCACGTCCTGCGCGTAGCTAGCGCTAGGCAAACCGGTGGCGCTCGCGATCATGAAACCAATCGTGAGTACGCCAGCAATCGCTCTTTTCAAGCTCATGGCTTCACTCCTTGGCAAATGATGATGCAGAGAGGAGCAAATTCACGCGGCTTCCGCCGCCATGATTAGCCGCAGTAAGACGGCGGCTTCTGCCGAGCAATGCTCGATTGCCAAGATATCACCGTATGCGGGGTGCCTAAAGTTATATCGCCAACATATTTGACCGACCCAGGGCTGCGTCCGCGTGCGGACAAGCTAGTAGGGCAGCCCCGTGAATCGAAATTGCTCCCAACTCGATCGCGGTTCACAACCACAGTTGTCCGAACTGTCATAAGCATCTTCCGTGGCGGCAGCCCTCGATCTCCCCGATGCGCGCACGCGCAGCGATTCCTCGCATGACCTCATGCTCCTAAGGGGTCAATCGACTTCCAGTCAGCATAAAGTCGAAATTCTCATTTGACGATTTTTAGAGAGGACCGATCAAGCGCCGGAATTCTGCTTCCGGGACACCATAGGACGTCCCGGCGGCGTATTCCAGATTGTGGCGGTTCAGAACTTTGACACGCCCGCGCTCCGCTTTGATGAACTGGCCGCCTTCCAGAAGATGGACAGCATCAGTCACGCTCGAACGGCGCACGCCGAGCATCATCGACACAAAGTCATGGGTGATGCCGAAATTGTCACCGTCGATGGTGCTCAGGTCTGACCGAGAAGACGAGCTTTCGCCTTCCCGATATCGCGAACGAGCTCTGCATCGCGAGGCTCTGTTCCTTGCGTCGGCATGCCCTCGTCCCCTGCGGTGAGGCGCGCATTCACCGTGAACTCCCACCGCTCGAGCATCTCGATCCGCTGCGAATGAGGGAGCGTCGCGTCGTCAGCGAGATCCATCGGCGATCGATACTTGGCCTCGGGGTCGTCTGTCCGGTGCGCTATGAGTTTGTCTTTCTGCATCTCTTGCGTCGTCACCCTGTAGGGCCGGGATCAGGATTTGGGAGCGCGTCGTCTCGGCCGTGGCGGACGAGGAGTGGTCACCCTATCACTTTTCACGCGTTGATGTTTCCGGGTGTTGGCCCGACGCCCGGGCCGCTATCGTCGACCCCGACTTGGTGGGATTGTCTTGGTCGTCGGCCCAAGTGACTCCCTTGTAGTTGAAGCCTTCCTCCATGGTCGGCTTTACGATCTGGAAGTAAGGCGACAGATCGAAGTCGCACGGCGCGTACAGACTATGGTGGCGTATGTGCAGGATCATTTCGCGTGCGTAGCCAGCCCGGCCCCGGCGTTGTATCTGGCGCCACTCGATGCGCGGTAGGATCGGGTAGCACACCGATTGAAACGCCTCAGCAATCAGAGTCGAACAGATGGCGCGAGACGGCTCGCCCGAGCCAAGCGCGATCATGCGGCGGCGCCAGCGCGCAGGAACCGGAGGAGTCGGGAGTAGGTAGCGTGCGAGATCGGTCACGTTGCGCATGTCGTACTGCAAGCCCAGTCGCTCGATCATGAAGCCGATGACGTGCTCGCGATCCGCCTCGGTGAGGTTCGCCGGCCGGCAGATGCGCGTATTGCAGTGGGCGTATTTCGACAGTGGTGAGGAGACGCAGCCCTCGCCAAGATTGACTTCGATCAGTGTATGTGGCTCACGCCCGTCGGGAGCGACTCCGAGCGCATCGCCGACGTAAAGCGCCGCGTGCGACCAGGTCGAGTGACTCAGATATTTGACCGCAGTGGATACTTTCTCAGGGGAATCGACGAGCAGGACGTCGCCGGACCGGAGAATGCGTCTGAGCTGCACCGGATCGGAATGGATCGTCGGGTCGGCGCTCTTTGGTGTGCGCCGGATGTGTTCTGCGATCCGCTTTCCAAGCCAATCCAGAACTCTGTCGATCCTCGTCATGCCTCCGCGATCCTTGGCAGGGCTTGTCCCTATACGATTGTCGGCGTCGAGCGGGTCACAAAGATGGAGGAGACCGGGGTTCGACAATGGCTGCACATGCACATCTCAAATAGCTCAAGGATGTGGAGTGTCTCGTGTGCGCTCGACACCTACCACTTTCAAGGGTTACTCGGCATATCCAAACTTCACTATTGAAACACCGGCCACGTACTTCGCGCAGATCGTCCACGCAACCTCGCGTGCCTCCGAGTAGTGTAACGAGAATTTGAGGATAGCGGGTGAGGCCCTTAGGCGAAAACGGCAAACTCACATCTTCCAACTTCGAATATTGAGATATGGAAATCCGGCGGCAATTCATCTCTTTGCCTAGGATTTGGATGACGCCGTCCCCGGCAGATGGAGTTGCAAATCATGCCCCCCGCGTTCAGGATTCTGGTTGCTGACGCCATTCACGAGCAGTGGCGGAGCCTATTGGCCTCCCATCGCGGACTAGAAATTGATGCCGCAACGGGGTTGAACGAGGCCGCTCTGTGCGAGCGAATTGCGGACTATGATGCACTGATCGTGCGTTCGAAGACTCGCGTCCCGGCTGCCGTGACCTCGGGGGGCCGACGCATCAAGGTTATCGGTCGCGCCGGCATCGGCGTCGATTATAGACATGGGTCTGATCAGCCCCCACCGAATGGACCAGTTTCTAGGGTCAGGACCAGTTCATTTGAAGTTGACTGAGCGGCGGCCGGTCCTGGCTCAGGAGGCAGCCGATCTCGTGCGCGACGGCGCCGCGCCGTCCGTGTTTTCTTGCGCAAGACGCGATGTCACGTATGTGCCGAGACAGCAGCCAGGAGTTCACCACCGAGCGCATGCGGAACGGCACGCGATACATCGCCCACGCTCAGCATACCGACCATGCGCTTCTTGTCGTCGATGACGGGCAGCCGCCGGATTTTCTTCTCTTTCATGATACGCAGCGCTTCGTTGACTTCCTCGGAATCCCGGCAAAAGGCGATGCCCTTGGTCATGACATCGCGCGCCGTCAGCTTGGAGCAGTCCTTTCCGTTGGCGACGGCGCGGCAGATAATATCCCGGTCTGTCACCATGCCAATGAGCCGGTCATTTTCGCCGACCGGTATGGAACCGACGTCCAATTCTCTCATCTTCTTGGCGACATCGGCGACCGGCGTCTCCGGCCCGACCCACTCGGCCTTCTTGTGCATTGCGTCCTTGACCTTCATGATGGCCTCCTGATGCTGATCGATTTCGGCCCCCGCTGCACCGGTATGCACCTGATGGCATTATGTGCCCTGATCGAAGTCAATGCCAACGGAAAATGGACACGCGCGTTCGATGCACCATTGCGCACCGAGACCCGCGCTCGGCCGCGCCGGCGGCGCAATGGCTCGCGCCTTTAGCAAAGCGCGCAGAAGTCTGAATGCCGCGTCATAGGGAGGTAAATCCATGAAGCCCTTCACAACTGCAACCCTTGTCGTATTGGCATTGGTGGCTGTTTTGCACGCTCTGCGGCTGGGTATGGGCTGGAGCGTCACTTTCAATGGCGCCGACATTCCCCTGTGGGCGAGCGTGGCCGCATTCGTAATTGCGGCGGGGCTGGCCATCGGACTCTGGCGCGAAACCCGTGTGTAGTACCGTCCTAATGCGACGGCTCGGCGCCAATGTGTGCAGACCCGGTGTCGAAGCCGTAATAAACCGATCCGCCCTGGCCGGGCAAGTTCCGAGACCACGGGAGCATCCTGTAAGATCTGACTGGATGAACACTCGGTTCCATCTGAAAATACGACTTTGGCTATCGGAGTGGGGAGACCACTACCGCCTGCTGCGTCAATCAAACGATATTAGCGAAGCGCGCTACGATATCTTCGTGGACGCCTTCGCTTCGTCCAGCAGTACTCCTGCCGGAACCTTGAGGGCCTTTGCAATCTTGTCGAGGATGAGCACCGTCGGATTGCGAACGCCGCGCTCAATCCCGCTGATGTAAGTCCGGTGCAAGCCGCAGTGATCGGCAAAGCTCTCCTGTGAGTAGCCCTGCTCCTCCCGAAACTTCTTCAAATTGAGGCCGACCCGGCGCCGAACATCCATGGACGGGATGGAACGGCGCTAGCGACGATTGATCTACAGACTATGAGTCTCATTTTGCTGGACTTTCACGGCCAACGAAGCGATGTGGTGGTCCGCTTAATGCATCCTATGAGTATCAGTACGCCATGGACCCAATTGCACCCAAAACCATCCGCTACATCAAGCTCGGCGCGGGCGGCACGTTTGCCCGTTCGAGCCTCGACCGGGGCGAACTCCAGCTTGGCTACCACGAAGTTCCGCATGATCTCTGCGTTGCCGGGAACTGGGACGCCGTCCTCGAACATTTCGCAGGCATCCGAAAGACTGTCGGCAAAGCACGGGATTCCTTGCGCGAGGTTCAGGACTTCTACACACTCGGGCCGGACTGCCTTTGGATCACGTTTGCCGATGGGTTCCTTTGGTGGACCTTCGCCGCCCAAGACGTGTCCTGGCTAGAACCTGACAATAATCTCACGGCATCGCGTTCCCGGCGCACGCTCAACGGTTGGCGCAATACGAACATTCGTGGTGAGCCGCTGCGAATGAACGATTTGACGACCCGGCTAACCCAGGTCGCCAACTATCGCGGCACGATCTGCGCCGTGCGCGCCGCTGACTACCTGCTTCGGAAAATCAACGCCCAAGATGAACCGATCATAGTCGGCGCCACGTCAGCCCGGGCTGCTATGCTGTCCTCCGCTAAAGACATGATCGCCCAACTCCACTGGGCGGATTTCGAGATCATGGTCGATCTCATTTTTGCCCGCGGCGGCTGGCAGCGCACCTCGGTCCTGGGCGGCACGATGGCCGACATCGATCTCCTTATCGAACAGCCAACGCTTGGCGAGACAGCCTCGGTTCAGGTCAAGTCACGCGCGGGCCAAACTATCCTTGATGAGCACATGACATACTTCGCGACGAGTGGCCTGCCGCGTACGTTTTTCGTATGTCACTCGCCTGATGGTGTTCTCTCGACCGGGGGTGCCGCTGGCGTCCATCTCTGGACTGGCGACTACCTCGCAGACATAGCTGTTAAGTCCGGCCTTTTTGAGTGGCTGATGGACCGGGTTGGGTGAGAGCCTATCGCGCGACGTTTCTGATTTTTCGCCACAACGAATCGGGTATTTTCAGACGCGATGAACACTCAAGACCTGACAATTTCCGAACTGCTGCAGGTTTACGGCAACGTGATGGATGAGCTTCGTCGCCGTGACGTTGTCCGCAGTAGCAATAGTCCGATCAGTGATCTCGCAGAAGTCCTCTTCTGCCGCGCTTTCGAATGGATTCGGGAAGGTAACTCGGTCGCTGGTCATGACGCGAAGGACGCCGCCGGAGCGCGCTATCAGATCAAGGCTCGGCGGCTCGGCAAGGGGGCAGGAACCCGCCAGTTGAGCGCCATCAGCAATCTCGGTAACAATTCATTTGAGATGCTCGCGGGCGTTCTCTTCAATCCTGACTTCAGCGTCCATCGGGCAGCAATAGTTCCGCTCGATGTCGTAAAGGCGCGTGCGACTTGGTCGAAACACACGAACAGCCACATTTTCCATTTGAAAGATGCTGTGTGGTCGGAGCCGTGCGTGATTGACGTCACGACACGCCTTCAGGAATCCGCCAAAACACTTTAATTGCCGTCTGTCCTCGTATGATCGCGCGGCACTGGCCCATCGCCGTTACCCAAGTCTCCTGTTTTCAACTTCTGGGCGCGATATCGTCATTCGCGATTTTTCGCCAGCTCTTCTGTCGGCGAACCTGGCGCTTCCCACTCTTCCTTACGCAAGGTCTCTGGCACAACGATGAGTTTGGCGATCAATCAACTGTCTCGTCCGAGCATTTCAACCTAGGCTCCCCTAGTCATACGTTTCGTCTCCCGGCGGCGGTTCCTTCGGCGAATATTTCGCAACCCATTCTTCCTCGGTCAACGTTTCCGGAATGACGATCCATCCGACAGCTTTTTGACTCGGCTCCTGTCGACCATACTCCTCCATGAGCTCCGTATAGAGCTTGGTCGCCTGCTGATGACCGCTCGCAGCCATCTGCTTGACCATCATAATGATGAGCTCAAGACTGGGATAAAGCACCCGTTCGCCGGCTGGTTGATCGTTGAGCCTCTGCTTTTCGTTCAGCACGGTCTCGACGATGTTGCGCTTGTTGAGGGATTTTGGCGGCCGGCCGTTTAGGTTGCCCGACTCGCCTTTCTTGAAGCGAGCCCACACCGGTGGTTTGCCGTATCCGATAGCTTCACCCGCGTCCTGACTGTCATCATCTTTTTTGTGCATGATAGAACCTCAATAAAATGTTGGCGATACGCGACATCGAGTTCGAGTCATCCTCGTGATAATCAAAAATCTGGCGCTCGATTTCTTCGGGAAGATTTTTGGGCACGATGAATACGCCACCACGAACCAACGGCGGTGGAGGCGGTTTAATCAGCTTATATTTTTCGGCCTGCCCAAGGACAAACTTCATTGACGCGATGGCGCGACCAACCAAAGCCTTTCTCACGTGCTGACGCAGAATCGCTTCGAACGACGAAACGTTTTGCGTCTTACCGTCCTGACGAATTTTTAGCGGCGCCTCAATCGCAGCCGTAATATCGATTTGTCTGCTAGCTTCGGGCTTCTTGATCGTTGTCCGTTTGCGCGACGGTGACTTGATCGTACTCATTCTGCCGCCTCCGATAGTGTCGGTTCGACATCACGCGGCTCGATCACTTCGGCTGCATTGCGCTCGGCGTTGACGGACGCAAATGTCTGACCCGTCGCTAAAAGTACGGCATCAAGCTTCGCGACCTTCGCCATGCGCCGCACGATCACATCGCAATAGAGCGGATCGAGTTCGATTCCGAAACCACGCCGGCCGGTCTTGTGGGCCGCGACCAGCGTTGTTCCTGAGCCGGCAAACGCATCCAGCACCACACCCTTGCGATTTGAACAGTCGAGGATCGCATCGGCGACTAATGCGACCGGCTTTACGGTCGGGTGCATGGCAAGGTCGTCGTCGCGAGTTGCGCTGAACACGTTGGCGCCGGCGTAGCTCCAAACATTCGTCCGGTAGCGCCCGTGTTTGCCGAGTTCGACATTGTTGATGTGCGGCGCAGTCCCCGACTTGAACACAAAAAACAACTCGTGCTGTGACCGGTAGAGCGAACCCATGCCGCCATTGGTCTTCGACCAAACGCAGAGGTTCTTGAATGCAGCATAGGTTCCATCAGCTGCGGTCATCACCTCGCCGACATGGCGCCAATCCATCGCGACGAAGTGGATTGCGCCGTCGACCGATGCTTCGGCCAAGTTTGCGAACACGGACCTTAGGAAACTTGTGAACTCGACCTGGGTCATCTCGCCCGAGGCAAAGGCGAATTCGCGATGGCGAACCTTGCCGAGACCGCTGACGTGACCGTCGATCTTCACGTTGTAGGGCGGATCTGTGAAGACCATCTGCGCCCGCTCACCGTCGAGCAGCCGCGCGTAGGTCCCTGGTTCCGTCGCGTCGCCGCAAATCAACCGATGCGGCCCGATCTGCCAAACGTCGCCGAGGCGCGTGACGGCGGTTGCCGCGACCTCGGGTGCGAAGTCCGCCGGGTCATCTTTTTGCGGCGCAGTGCCGAGACCGCTGATCAAGACGTCGATCTCCGGCATTGAGAAACCGGTTATGGTCACGTCGAAATCGAGATCGAGGTCGGCAAGGTACTGCAGCTCGATCGCGAGCAGCTCTGCATCCCAGCCGGCGTTTTCGGCGAGGCGGTTGTCGGCGATGACGTACGCCCGGATCTGAGCCTCGGTCATGCCGGCAAGGCACACCGTCGGGACGCGCTCGAGGCCGAGCTGCCTGGCGGCTTCGACCCGTCCATGCCCTGCTATGAGCCCGTTGTGCTCGTCGACGAGGACCGGATTGGTGAAGCCGAACGTCCGGATCGAGTCGACGATCTGCTTCAACTGGGCTTTCGAGTGCGTGCGAGGATTTGATTTTCGCGGCATCAAGGACGCCGGCGATTGATAGGTGATGACTAGCTCGGCCATGGTGGCTCCAAAGAAAATGTGGAGCCCGTCGAACTTTTGACGCGCAACTCCACGATGTTGTTTCGGGGTGAAGCGCCCATGCGCCACCTCGAACCCATCGGGCGTCACGCCCTCACTTTGAAACTACCCCGCAGAATATCGCATCACGCGGGCCTTCGGCGTCCCACATGGGCTGCCAGCCGGTCCCTTCTGCGCCTCGTTCCAGGCCAGATCAATATAGTTACCGATTGACATTTATTGAAGCCTTTTCCGACCTCAGAACTAGGAAAAACTCAATAATATTAATGACTTGCCTTTTGCACAGATCGCGCAGCGCAAGGCTTTGATATGCCTCCAAAATTGCTTTTTGAGAAAAACAGCATCATACGCCGCTAATAGCAAATGGCATTCGCCAGCCCCGCTCGAACGGCGGCCGGCAGATGGGCTCCGAGCGGGTTCGCCGCCATCCCCATCACCGCGATTGATCCGCATCTCAGTGCGGCGTCTCCCGCGGTCCCCGCGCTTATGGGTCCGGGTCCCCATCAATCATTCGTATAAGTCCGAACAACGTCAGGCGGTCGCCGATTTTGCTTCCACGAGTTTCTGGAATTCGACCAGGATATCGGCGTAGTGCTGCGCCAAGAACCGGACGACCTTTGCGTTGGCCAGAAGTTTGGCGATGTAGCCGTTGACCAGCACAAGATCGAGATGGTCGGTGCCGTAGGATTTCTCGATCAGTTTGAACTGTCGATCGAGGTTGGCGGATTCGCGCTGCATCAGCGCAGACTGTTTTTCGGTAAGGCCTTTCACCTGTCGCGGCTTGTCAGGCTCAGCCAAATGTATGCGAGGCGTCGCTGCCAAAAGTGAGCGCGCGTAGTTTCCCGTGAACTTGTTCATAGCAATCATAAGCTCTGCCGCCTCTATTTGGCGAAGTGGGTTCATTCGCTTGAGTTGAAGCACAGCGTGCATAGCGATGTGCTTATCTTTGAGCAGATCGGCGACCTCGGGGCAGATTCCGTCCAACAAGCGCGCTTTGGCCCTGAGAGACGGAATATCAACGTCGAGAGTTTTTGCGAGGCGCTGCTCGGAGACGCCACGTTCGATCGCTTTCACGATCATTTTGTGCTCTTGGAAGATCGCGAGCCGGCTGATCCGCTTATTGTATGTGAAGGCTTCATCGTCCGTTGAGATCAGACACAGCACGTCCACTTCGCCCAGGTCTTTCAAAACCTGTATCCGCAGGTGGCCGTCGAGGAGCAGATATTTTCCCTTGCTTCCGCGATCTCGCGCCACGACCGGCGGCTCAACGAGCCCAACCTCCCCGATCGATACGCTGATTTGATTGTATTTTCGGCTCGCTTTAATCGACGGCGTCACAATGCGCAGCGGCAGAATATCCGCAATCTGGAGACGCACGCTTTCCGCTTCGAAAGCCATCTTGACCTGTTTCGCGTCCGATACGACTGTCATGGCGCAGTCGTTTCGGGGTTGCGGATACGGGTCGCTAAATTACGGGGTAAATTGTCGAGCTTTTCTGCCCGAAGCAGCGTGACGAAGTTTTCGTTCGCCAATAAAGATCGGAGCGCCTCGGTCGCGAAGATTAAATTCCCTTTTGTCGCGTCGGCCTTTTGAATCAGGATCTGTTTGCGATCGGCATCATCGCGGTAGGCTCTGTAGACAGCGTCAGGCGTCGTGGTTGTATCCCTCTTCCGCTTTGCAAAAGACCCTTTGCCGCTTTTCAATCTCTGCTCAATGAGATGCTTGGCATTCATGAGCTTGCGTCCACGGAGCAAGTTCTTCTCGTAGGCCGTCCGAAGTGCGGTCTGAACATCGAGGTCTTCCGAGTCAGCGATGTCCATGGCGACCGTGATCGGAATCCGGCCCGTCTCGACCGCACTAAGCAATCGCTGCTCGCCCTTTTCGAGAAGGTGGATGACACACTTCACGTAGGCGACCGTCAGGCCGGTCTTTTTCGCGATCTGGCCATCCGTATAGCCGCGCTGCTTCAGAGATCCGATATCGTGGAGCAGGCTGACGGGATCATGTTTACGCCGCGCGCAATTCTCGACGAGGCTTTGTATGAGGCAATCTTCCGTTTCGGCGACCCGAACGATCGCTGGAATAGTTGTCTGACCAAGCGATCGATACGCTTCGAGCCGGCCCTGACCACAGATCAGATCGTACCTCAATCCGTCTGGACCGTTTCTTCGAGAGACCGTAATTGGTTTTTTCAAACCGAGCTCGGCGATATTGTCGACGATGTCTCTAAAAGACTTACGATTGCGCACTCTCGGATTTATCACGGTGATCAAATCAATTGGGATCACTTCGACCGTTTTTCCTTGATCGTGCTGGATCATCAAGCGACCTCCGAAAGCTTCACGCGCGCGGCAAGATCGAAAAACGCCTCGAGGCTGTCGAACCGATAGCTATCGATCGAAATTCCGTTGTTTTCGGCGAGGCGTAGCCTCGGCAGGGACATATCCAGAGCCGGCAGCAAGTAGTAGTCGAGGGGATCTTTGTTGTTCGAATCCAATCGCACGGCGACCGTGAGATCGGTCATCAACCCAGTATCAAGCCGAATTTGCCAACGCAGCGATCCGGCTGCGCTTTCCTTGCAGCGAACGACGACGACCGACGACGTAAACTCGCCATTGATCGTGAGCACATCTGTGGTCTTGTCCTGCGCGGCTGTACCACCAGCCTGCTCGACGCCAGCAACCACATCAGCGACCACCTCCGGGTGCATTCGACGAAGTTCCCGGTTGATCTCGATGTACCGATAGTCGCGGTCCGGTGTGAAGCCGACCAACTGGTACGCTTTGAGCAAGCTTCCAAAGCGAGATTGATAGGCGCCGCTCGAAGGCGTAGCGTCACACTCATCGATGATCAGCCCCGACAGGTAGCCGTTCCGCTGGAGCAATTGGCGCAGGATCTCGAGTAGCTCATCGTTCGAAAGTCGAATGGATCTCTCGCGGATTGCCGATTGCGCTGCCTCGAACACCGCCTGTTCGACAATCGGTTTGAAGACCCCATTGGCGCGTAGCCACGTATCCGGGCTGTTGCGTACGTGCTTCTTCTTGAGCTTGAATGAGCTTCTATTCCAGACGTTGTTGCCGATGTATTTTTCGTTGATCAGCACCTGATGGACCGTCGCGCGGGTCCAAGGGCGGCCAAGATCGGTGACGACGCGTCGTTCGTTGAGCTCGGTGGCGATCTCGCGCTCTGATTTTCCGTCCATCGTAAAGGAGCGGTAGACCCATCGCACAATCTCGATTTCTTCTTCGGGTCCGGGCACTAGGATGACGCGGTCTGTTTGAATGCTTTTGTGTTCGCCGCGGGAGAGTTGTCCCTTCATAGTCGCGCCCTGATCGATCAGGCAGCGCCTCAACCCAAAACCTGGTGCTCCACCTTGCCTGAATCCCAGTTCGATCAGGTGGCATTGGCCAGCGAAAACCTTCGTTGAGAGTTCCCGGCTGTACTCGCCGGCCATCGCGCGCTTGACGCCTTTGACGATGGTCGAGACCGGACTGCCGTCGTTATCAAATTGCTCGGCGCAGTATTGGACCGCGATGCCGGCCCGTTTGCAGATGTACTCGTAGTAGGCACTCTCGTCGGCGTCCTGAAAGCGACCCCATCGACTGACGTCGTAGACCAGGATGGTCTTGAAATCGGCGCGTCCCTGCTGGACGTCATCGATCAGGCGTTTCAAGGCATCGCGCCCTTCGAGGCGCAGTCCACTTTTTCCCGCGTCGGCATAAGTTCGAACGATTTCGATTCCGCGCTTGGCAGCATATTGCCGGATCACGTCCGACTGATTTTCCGTTGAGTAGCGCTGGTGATCGGTCGACATACGCACATACTCAACCGCACGCTCTACCATCGCGGCGTCCTTACTGTGAGCCCTTCCCGTTGTTCATTTCGGTCGACCTGAGCGCCGCGCCGCCAGGAGAAAGTGAAACTTCAACGCGAGGATGAATTGGACGGCGGGCCGCATTTGGCTCCGTCTCGGCCAGTCTACTCGTGGAGGAGCGGAAATATGTTTCCTAAAAAGGGCAAGATTTTTCCGTCCCGCTCGCAAGTGACTGCAGACGAGGTAAGCTATGCAAGCGCGATAAGTCTGGCCCTGCGTGCCGAACTCGGCGGCTCACATCGCGCGGTTAAGACGATCATGCAGTGGACGACAGCCAACGAGCGCACGGTCAAAAATTGGCTGGCTGGGACAAGCGGACCGCGAGGGCAACATCTCATCGATGTCATTCGCCATTCCGATGCGGCACTCAGCGCTGTTCTCTGCTTAGCTGGTCGCCGAGAGGCAGTGACCGTGGTGCACCTAGAAGATCTCCGCGGTCGCCTTGCCGCGTCATTGATCGAACTTGACCGGGTTTTAGAGAGCCGGGTCCAATAGACCGGCGGGTCTGCGAGCGGCAGGCTTGAACCACTCCCTGTTATCAGCGTGAGGCACCCTGATCCCGGCTCATCGGTCGCTGATCTCTCCGCAAAATTCCCTGATAATTCCGCTGAAAATTTGCCTGCAAGCCACTGATATAGCCTATGAAATTGCGGTTTCTTGGCCAATTTCAAGCCCGAAAACCGTGAAAATTCCCTGTTTCCGAGACCCGTTCGCTCAGGACTGCCAGCACAGCCAGCTAACTTATTGAAATAGCTCAATATTTTACGATTCCATATGCGCCGGAATTGGTCCGGCATTTCCGCGGGTTATCGGCCCTACCATTACCGAGCCTGAGATCAGAGACGCAAGTCGCGGCTGTTTTGCGCGACGCTTCACAAAACGTCTCAAGTGCCGACTTTCGGGGCGGGCGGATTGGGTATTTGCCGCGAGTTTCGGGCCGCGCGTCCGTCAGGCGAAGCGCAGAAACGCGCGCTGAGCGCTCCAATCGAGCGGCAGATGTGGCGATGTTCTCAGCAACCGCTTCGGCGTGAGCTCAGGCGGCTGCCGACCTGCCAAGATATCATTGATGATGTCCGGCGCGAGGTAGGAAAGGCGCATGAGCGCCGTCAATCGCCCCTTGCTCTTTGTAATGCGCGACGTGATCTCGTTCAGCGTTTCACTTGTGTTAGCGAGCATCTTGTGCCTGGCCGCAAAGGCTTCCTGCAGGACGTCAATAAGACTTGCGTCACTCGTTGCTTAGTATGGCTCACCGATGACGATGCGCTTGCCTTGTCCTGCACGTCGCAACTGGGCGGCAATTGAGATAAGTACATTATTCATGTCACTTCGGCCTGGGCGGTTTTAATGGATCGTTGCTGACTTCCACGCAACGCTCGGAATATCGGTTGAGCAGCGAGGATATATTGATGCAGTTCTTCTGCATCAACTGCACCATGTCCTGAGCCGCCATCGCGAGCCGCGATTGCGCCGCGTCATCGGTCAAACCAATCTCTTTGCTGAGAATGAAGGACTTCGCCAGCAACGCGTCGGCGGCTGCATGATAGCCGTCAGCGGCTTCTTTGCGCTTCGGATCGTCGCCTATACAGCGCCGCAGGGTTTCAAAATACGCGATGCAAGTGACCATGTCCGCGTGCACGTTGTTCAGCGCCACAATTACGGGATCGGTTTTTTCTTGCGCGGCTGCGCCGCTGACGAACACAAGCGTCGCGCCAAGTATGATGCAATTCGAACGGTGGAACAAAATCTCTACTCCCCTAATCGTCAGCTGCGAAGTTAGGTCATAGCCCCAGAATTCGCCGCCAGCAACGCCGTGAAAAATACTGCAGCTTGTACAGATACCGACCCTTCGATTTGCGCGGACGCGGTTGAAACGCTTCTTCCCACACTGCAAATTCTTTCTTGTCGGGCAGTAAGTGCTTCAAGTCCGAACTATCAAAATCAGCTTTCATAATTTTAGGCAGGTCACGGCGGAAGCGTCGCGGATAGCCAAACGCCTCGTTCACGTGCGGATGAAAAGCTCCGCGCCATTTCTGTTCCAAGACGAACCCATTTACCGTGATGGTACCCTTGTCGGACGTATCACGTCAGGAAGCGAAGGCTATTGCCTCGGATCGGCGGTCGGCATGGGATACATTGGCCATGCGGATGGCGTGACGGCTGAATTTGTCGAGCGCGGACGCTTTGAAGTCGAAATTGCGACCGAGAATTTTCCGGCCGAGGTCTCGCTTCGGCCTTTCTTTGACCCTGGGTCTGAACGGGTGCGGGCATGACGGAACAGGTAGCTCTCGATCGCCCTCACCCTGCAATAGGGGGGCCCCAGCAACTGGCCGTCACCTGCACTTCAGACTATCGAGTATTTGCATTGCACCCGATGGACGGACGTATTCGGGTTTGGCGGTCAGATAGTTACCTTGCCTTTTTCAAAGGCAAATCGACCGCAAATTGGATGTTGCCGGACGTTGACTTCGCAAGATGCGCGTTCGACACTTTCGCTGAGAGTGGTTGCAAACTCACTCTCAGGCGATCTTTTGGCGTGGCTCAAATCAGGAGTGGATTGGTATGAATTTCCGTACAACACGAATGTTAGCGGCAAGCTTTGCCGCAGCCACGGCAGTGGCATTTAACGGCGTGCCCGCTCAAGCCGCCGCACCTGAATCTCCCGACCCCATTAAAATTGCTTTGTTCGATTGGACCAGCGTCAATCTCAACGCAAAGATCCTGGGTGGAATCCTCGCAAAGCTCGGCTACACGGTCGAGTATCCGACCGCCGACTATCTCTCAAGCCTTACGACCGGCCTCACCAACGGCGATGTCACGCTCGGGGTGGAGTACTGGGACACGACGGCTGGTGAAGCGATGAAAGCATCCGACGCCACTGGACAAACGGAGCGCCTCGGGGCGCTTGGCCCCAAAGCCAAAGAAGAGTGGTGGTATCCTCTCTACATGAAAGAGAAATGCCCTGGCCTGCCAAACTGGGAAGCCTTAAAAGATCCAAAGTGCGCGGCTGCATTCTCGACGCCTGAAACAGCACCGAAGGGCCGCTACCTCGGCGGTCCTGTGACATGGGAAGGATACGATGACGAGCGCGTCGTCTCGCTCGGACTGCCGTTTACTGTTGTCCATGCCGGCACCGACGGAGCGATGTTTGCCGAACTCGACTCTGCCTATCAGCGTAAAGCGCCCATCATACTGTGGGTCTACTCACCGCACTGGGCACCGGCAAAGTATCAGGGTGAATGGGTAGAATTTCCAAAGCATGTCAAGGAATGCTACACAGACGAAAAGTGGGGTGGAAATCCGGCCGCGAAATACGACTGTGGTAAGCCATCGGGCGACATCTGGAAGTACTCGTGGAAAGGAATGAAAGACAAGTGGCCGCTGGCTCACAAGGTGGCCCAGGCCTACGTCATCGATACAGCCGAATTGAATAAGATGTCGGGGCAGGTCGACCTCGACAGTAAACCACTTGATGAAGTTGCAGCCGCTTGGGTTACTGCAAACGAAGACAAGTGGCGTGCCTGGGCGAAGTAACGCTTCGCTCTTGGGAAACATAATATACGGACCGGCGCAGCACCCTAACGCTGCGCCGCTTTCAAAGTTCCCTCCTGTTTTGCGGAACACTCTGACATGAACTATTCCGCGCCCATCAGAGACGCGCCAACAGCAGCAGACCCGCGTCCGGTTAAGATCGCCTGCCACAATTTGTGGAAGGTGTTTGGCGAAGGAGCGGCTGCGTTCATCGTCAAGCATGGTGCAGTTGCGACATTGCAAGAGATCGCGGCAGCCAAACTCGTTGGTGCAGTTCGTAACGCCTCTCTTGAAGTTCGTGAGGGCGAAATTTTTATCGTGATGGGCCTGTCGGGCTCGGGCAAGTCTACGCTGCTGCGGTGCCTGTCGCGGCTCATTGAGCCAACAGCAGGCCGCGTCGATCTCGACGGCAAAGATCTCCTTAAATCGACAGATAAAGAACTCATCGAGATCCGCCGCCACAAGATGGGCATGGTGTTCCAGCACTTCGCTTTGTTGCCCCACCTGACCGTTCTGGAAAACGTCGCATTCCCGCTTTCTGTCCAGGGCGTTGATCGCGCATCTCGCGACGCGCGCGCGCGCGAGGTTATCGAACTTGTTGGATTGGGTGGCCGTGAAACTTTCTATCCGCGTGAATTGTCTGGCGGCCAGCAGCAGCGCGTTGGTATTGCGCGAAGTCTCGCCGTCAAACCAGAGGTCTGGTTCCTCGATGAACCATTTTCTGCACTCGACCCCTTAATCCGGCGCGAAATGCAGGCTGAATTGCTGCGCTTGCAAAGCGTGCTCAAGAAGACCGTCGTTTTCATTACGCATGACTTTGACGAAGCGATCCGCCTTGCTGACCGCATCGCGATCATGAAAGATGGCGAGATCATACAGACCGGCACGCCCGAAGATCTAGTGCTCCATCCAGCAACAAGCTATGTCGCTGAGTTTACGCGCGATGTGCAGCGTTCCAAGGTGATGTCGGCAAGGCGCCTCATGAAGCCGCCCCTGGGACATGGAGACTATGGTGGTCAGGTCAAGCCGACGGACAAAGTCTCCGCTTTTGCGGCCACAATCGTCGCGCTGAAGAAACCGCTCGCAGTTATTGACGATGACGGTCGTGTTATTGGGGACGTTACTCCGGACGACGTTATCGATCTGCTTGCTGGCCGCGACCAAACAAACGAGCGCCAGCCGTGACCGTAGCCTCGCAAGACTTCGGACGACAAGCCACATCCATTTCACCCTGGACCTTGATCTGGGCCGTTGCGCTCGTCACTGTTGGCATTCTCTATATGAGGCCCGATGTAGCGCCCTGGGCCGTGGACTATCCGGCTTCGGCCGTTGTTCCAGTGGCCGAATGGATAAGCGCATTGATGACCTGGCTGAAGGTCAACTTTTCATGGTTCACACGCTGGCTGACGGACGTTTTCAATATTCCGCTGAGCTGGGCTTTCAATTTCCTTGCGAAGGGCTGGAAATTCGGGACAGGCCCGGAAGCGTTCGTCCTACCGCGGTTGTCATGGGTTGGCGTCTGCGCCGTCTTTTCGATTATGGGCTATGCGTTCGGCGGCTGGAGACTGTGTGCTGTGGCGACAGGCGGTATGCTCTACATCGCCCTGTTCGGCCAATGGGATAGCTCGATGCTTACGCTGGCTCTGATAATCATCAGCGTTCCGGTCTGCATTTTCGCCGGCCTCGCGCTCGGCATTCTATCGTACCGCAAGCCGGGCATCGAAAAGTACGCCATCACGCCGATGCTCGACCTGATGCAGACGATGCCGACGTTTGCTTACCTTATACCGATGCTGCTGCTGTTCGGAAATAGTCCGGTGTCGGCGATGATTGCGACTGCAATTTTTGCGATGCCACCGATGGTGCGCGCCACAGTGCTGGCTTTGCAGCGCGTTCCCCATGAAATAAATGACTTCGGCGAGATGGTCGGCTGCACGCCACGCCAGAAGCTGTGGAGCGTTTTGCTGCCGTCAGCCCGGCCCACGCTGATGGTTGGCGTCAACCAAGTGATCATGCTGGCCCTCAACATGGTGATCATTTCATCCATGATCGGTGCTGGCGGTCTGGGCTATGATGTTTTGCTAGCACTGCGCGCCTTGAAGATAGGCCAAGGCATGGAAGCAGGCCTCGCGATCGTCGCGCTTGCGATCGTTCTTGATCGGTTGAGCCAGGCCGCGGCCAAGCAGCGTCCAGCGTCATACATTGGCAATGCGCCGTTCTGGCAGCGCAACCCTTATGTCTCGATGGCGATTGCGGCGTTGCTCGTCACGACGCTGCTGAGCACATTTGTGCCAGCACTTGCGGCCGTGCCCAAGGAAATCACGATCTCAACAGCACCATGGTGGAAAGCCGGCGTTGACTGGCTGACTGTCAACTATTTCGACGCCATCGAGACCTTCCGCACCGCATTGCTCATTCACATCCTCAATCCTGTCAGGTCATTTCTTGAGGGCTTCCCGTGGCTCGGCGCAGTGCTCTTAATTGGTCTCGCCGGATATCGGCTTGGCGGGCTGCGGCTTGCTTTGGTCGTTGTGCCGATGACATTTTTCTGCGCAGTAACAGGGCTATGGGAAAAGACCATGGCCACGCTGTATCTCTGCGGCGTCGCGGCTTTCCTGGCAGCAGGGCTTGGCATTCCCATCGGTTTCCTCGCGTCCCGTAGCGATCGCGTTGAAGGGATTGTCAACACCATTGTCGATACGCTGCAAACGTTGCCGTCGTTCTGCTTCATCATTCCGGTGGTCATGCTGTTCCGCGTTGGCGACGTGACGGCGTTGATTGCGACTGTGTTATTCGCGATTGTGCCGGCAATCCGCTATACCAACCTGGGGATCCGACAAATTCCACCAGAGTTGATCGAGGCGGCCACGGTTGCAGGCTGTACGCCGCGGCAAACGTTCTTTCGTGTGCAGTTACCGCTCGCCATGCCAGAAATCATGCTCGGCTTGAACCAGACCGTCCTGCTTGCTCTCAGCATGATCATCATCTGCGCCATGATCGGTACGCGCGATCTCGGACAAGAGGTGTTCATCGCACTCGCCAAGGCAGACGCGGGCCGCGGCATCACCGCCGGGTTTGCTATTGCTTTCATTGGCATCGTCGCAGACCGCCTGATGCGAGGGTGGGCCGATCACACGCAGAAAAAATTGGGACTTGGCTAGATTGCGCATTGAATGGCGCGTTGGCCGCGCCATGACGTTCTGCGAGCAGGCTCCGCGACTGTGGTCAAGTATACTCCCGCGACGAGCAAACGTGAGATAGTTACATTACGTTCCGGTGGAACTGAAGCGAACAACAAAGGTCTCTCGTGCTCACGAACCCGGCGAAGGCCTGCACTCCTCGAGAACGCAACCTTGGCCTCGCAGCGGTCATTTTTACGATAGGAGGGCTCATCTACGGGCTCTACACAGTCGCACTAGAACATTTTTCAATCGCATTGAATCGCGATGGGTTCCTTCTCCCTTGGGGAGAAGGTGCCCCGAAGGGGCGGATGAGGGGCTTGCAATCGCGGACGCCATGATTCAACTGCAACGCATCTTCTCAAACCAAGCCCCTCACCTGCCCGCCATTCTTTGGCGCTCCGCGCCGGGCGGGCATCCTCTCCCCAAGGGAGAGGAAAGTGACGATGTTGATTCCGTATGAACGGAATTTGCACTCGCTGTCGCCGGCGATCTCAAAAACCGGCCGGACCCGGGCGCATCCAACGCCGCATTCATCATGTGCTACCAAGCGGGCGGCATCATCGGCCCTGCCATCGCGGGAGCGGCTATGTCCGTGCATCCTATTGCCGGCTTTGTTGGCACCCAGTTTGTTGCCGGACTTATGACAGCCGCTGTCATGTACCGGACAACGCGCAGCTCGCTCTGGCAAGCTTAGCCGGTTGGCCTTCGACGACTCAGAGCATTCATACCAATGCTTATGGCGGCCCTCTACAGCACCAGCTGGCGAACATCCTCAAGGATGTCGGCGAGCCTGCGGGTAAAGCGCGCCGCGAGCGCTCCATCAATGACACGATGATCGTAGGACAGGCACAGCGGCAGAAAAAGCCTTGGCTGGAAGGCCGTACCGTCCCACTTCGGCTTCACGGCGGCCTTGGCCAGGCCGAGAATAGCGACCTCGGGCGCGTTGACAATAGGTGTAAAGGCTGTGCCGCCGATGCCACCAAGACTGGAGATCGAAAATGTACCGCCCTGGATGTCCGCTGGCGCAATTTTTCCATCCCGCATTTTTTGCGAGACTGCCGCGAGTTCTTGCGACAGCTCGATGATGCCCTTGCGGTCGACGTCGCGGATCACAGGAACGACGAGACCGTCCGGCGTATCTACCGCGACACCGAAATTGTAATATCGCTTTAGGATAATGCTTCCCTTGTCTGGTGCCAGCGAAGCGTTGAACTCCGGGAACTCCTTTAGGACGACCACGCTTGCTTTCATGACAAACGGGAGCAAAGAGACGCGGTAGCCTTTTTCGCGCGCCGCCGCATCAAGCGTCTTGCGATAGCTCTCCAGTTCTGTGATGCCGGCTTCGTCTGTGTGCGTGACGTGGGGGACATTGAGCCAGGCCCGGTGTAGATGCGGCCCGGACAGCCGTTTCAGCCGCGATAGTGGCCGCGTTTCGATCAGTCCGAATTTAGCGAAGTCCTGTGCCGGAATCTCCGGGATAGCTGAGCCACCCGATGTGCCAGCGACTGCGCGCTTTACATCGTCTTTGGTAATGCGCCCTTTTTCACCCGTTCCGTGCATGCGTGTGATGTCGATATCCAATTCACGCGCGAGGCGGCGCACGGAAGGACCGGCATGCACACCACCGAAGTCCATGGCGAGCGGCAAGGCCGTTCCCGCGGCCTCGCGCGGCTTAACCTCCAGCGATGGGGCCAGCTCCCGGGCGCCATTGCCCGGCGTTGCGGCAGCAGCGGGGACGGCCACCGATTGCGGGGGGCTCGGCTCTTTGACTGTGCCCACGGCCTCGAGTCTGAGGATCGCCGTACCTTGGCTCACCTTGTCGCCGATCTTGACCAGAACTTCCGCGACTTTCCCCTCTTCCGAGGCCGGCACTTCCATTGCTGCCTTGTCGCTCTCCAAAGTGATCAGAGGATCTTCGCGCTTTACGGCATCACCGGGCTTCACGTGGATTTCGATGACAGCAATATCCTTGAAATCACCGATGTCCGGAACCTTAACGTCTGTGAGCGCCATTGCGCACTTCCTTTTCGATATGGTGCTGTTAGGCGCGCGATGGATCAACACTGCCGGTGTCGATGCCATATTTCTTGACGGCTTCGACCGCTTTTGAGGACGGCAACTTGTTTTCGTCTGCCAGCGCTTTCAATGCCGCCAGCGCTACATAGTGCCGGTCGACTTCGAAGTGACGGCGCAACTTCCGGCGATAGTCTGAGCGGCCAAAGCCGTCAGTGCCGAGTACACAATAGTTGCCCGGAACGAAGGGGCGAATTTGATCGGCGTATTGCTTGATGTAGTCGGTGGAGGCCACCACTGGCGCATCGCCACGCGCCGCCAGACACCTGGTCACGAATGGTATCTTCGATATCTCAGCAGGGTGCAGCATATTCCAGCGTTCGGTTGCGAGGCCTTCACGCCGCAATTCGGTAAAGCTCGTTACGCTCCAAATATCCGACGACACGCCGAAATCCCGTTCAAGGAGTTCGGCACCGGCAATTACTTCGCGCAAAATAGCGCCACTGCCCAGCAGTTGGACCTTCGGCCCTTTGGCTTTGGGATCGGCGGCCTTGAAAAGATACATGCCGTTGACGATGCCGTCTTCGGCGCCGCCGGGCATCGGCGGGTGGACATAGTTCTCGTTCAGCGCCGTGATGTAATAGAAGATATCCTCCTGGCCGACGAGCATGCGCTCAAGCCCGCGCTTGATGATGATGGCCAGCTCGTAGCCGAATGCCGGATCGTAAGAAATGCAGTTCGGGATGGTGGCCGACAGAATGTGGCTGTGGCCATCCTGGTGCTGCAGGCCCTCGCCGTTCAACGTGGTCCGGCCCGATGTACCGCCAATCAGGAAACCTCGCGACCGCATGTCGCCTGCCGCCCAGGCGAGATCGCCGATGCGCTGGAACCCGAACATGGAGTAATAGATGAAGAACGGGATCATCGGCACGTTGGACGTTGAATAGGACGTCGCCGCCGCGATCCACGACGACATGGCTCCGGCTTCGTTGATGCCTTCTTCGAGGATCTGCCCGCTCTTGTCTTCCTTGTAGTACATGAGCTGGTCGGCATCCTCGGGCCGGTACTGCTGCCCAATCTGACTGTAGATCCCAAAGGTGCGGAACATGCCTTCCATGCCGAACGTGCGGCTTTCGTCCGGCACGATCGGAACCACGTGGCGGCCAAGGCTCTTGTCGCGCATGAGCTTGGTCAGAAGCTGCACGAAGGCCATGGTTGTCGAGATCTCACGCCCATCCGAGCCTTTGAGTTGCTGCTCGAAGAACGATAGCGACGGCACCTCGATCTGGAAGGACGTCTTGGCGCGCCGTTGCGGAAGGTACCCGCCGAGGGCCGCGCGGCGCTCTTTCATGTAGGTCAATTCAGCACTGCCGTCGGCAAACTTGATAAACGGCAGTTTGTCGACGTCATCGTCTGACACCGGCACGTTGAAGCGGTCGCGGAAGCGCTTCAGATGATCGAGTCCCATCTTCTTCTGCTGATGGGCGATCATCTGGCCTTCGCCAGCCGCACCCATACCGTAGCCCTTGACCGTTTTTGCAAGTATCACTGAGGGCCGGCCCGTCTCTGCCACAGCTGCGGAGTAGGCCGCAAAAACTTTGCGCGGATCGTGGCCGCCGCGTGTCAGCGTCCAGATTCTCTCGTCCGGCCAATCGGCGACGAGGGCCGCAGTCTCAGGATAGCGGCCAAAAAAATTCTTGCGGATGTAAGCCCCGTCTTTTGCCTTGAAGTCCTGGTACTGGCCGTCGTTGCACTCTTCCATGAGTTGGCGCAACCGGCCGGTCACGTCATTGCGGAGAAGCTCATCCCAGTTCGAGCCCCAGATGCATTTGATGACATTCCACCCAGCACCACGGAAATTTCGCTCCAGTTCTTGAATGATCTTACCGTTGCCGCGCACTGGACCGTCAAGGCGCTGCAGGTTGCAGTTAACGACGAAAATGAGGTTATCGAGCATCTCGCGGCCCGCGAGCGAGATGGCGCCAAGGCTCTCCGGCTCATCCATCTCGCCATCGCCGCAGAACACCCACACCTTGCGCTTCGACGTGTCGGCGAGACCCCGATCATTAAGGTATTTCAAGAAGCGCGCTTGATAGATCGCCATGATCGGCCCGAGTCCCATGGACACGGTCGGGAACTGCCAGAACTCTGGCATCAGCCACGGGTGCGGGTACGACGAAAGCCCGTTGCCGTCCGCTTCCTGCCGGAACTTCGAGAGCTGATCCTCGCTGAGCCGTCCCTCCAAAAAGGCGCGCGCATAGATTCCCGGCGAGCAATGCCCCTGCACGAAGATGAGGTCGCCTCCGTGACCTTCGCTCGGCGCATGCCAAAAATGATTAAAGCCGGTATCGTAAAGCGTTGCTGCCGACTGGAAGCTGGCGATGTGACCGCCGAGTTCGGTCGTTTCCTTGTTGGCCTTCAAGACAATCGCCAGCGCGTTCCAGCGCGTGGCGGAACGCAAGCGGTGCTCGATCTCGCGATCACCCGGAAAAGACGGCTCGTGATGCGGCGGGATGGTATTGATATAGGCTGTGTTAGCAGCAAAGGGAACGCGTGCGCCCTGGCGCCGGGCCGTTTCTACGGCCTTTTCCAAGAGCGTGTCAGCCCGCACGCTTCCTTCAAAGGCGATAACAGACGCGATCGCCTCCTGCCACTCGCGCGCCTCTGGGTCCACGTTTTCGCCGAGCTGGATTTCGAATACGTTTCTTTTCATGGCATATGGCGCCCT
>JANNEP010000020.1:0-45755 GCA_031378895.1 Hyphomicrobium sp. | reverse complement strand
CTAGGCTGTGTACTCAATTAATCCTAGCACCGGAACGCGAACAGTGATTCAAGATTCGAAACATCGGAGCTTGGATCATGCGCTACGATCTCACGGACTTCGAGTGGAGCGTTATCGAACCGGTGCTGCCGACAGGCAAGCCTGGCCCTCGCCGCAAGGATGATCGCCGGGTCTTGAACGGCATCTTCTGGGTGCTGCGCGCGGGCGCACCATGGCGCGATTTACCCAGCAGATACGGGCCTTACACGACGGCCTACAACCGCTTCAACCGCTGGCGCAAGGCGGGCGTTTGGGATCGCTTGATGGACGCCGTGACGAAGGCGCACGATGGAAAGCTTCAGATGATCGACAGTTCGATTGTTCGCGTTCACCAGCACGCGGCGGGTGCAAAAAAGGGGGTGGAGATCGTTGTGTGGGTCGTAGCCGGGGAGGGCTCACAACGAAAATCCACGCGCTCGTCGACGAAAAGGGCCGCCCGCTCCGCCTCCTGATCACGCCGGGGCAGGACCACGATGCGACCGGCGCGGCCTATCTGCTGCAAAACCTCAAACGCCGAACCGTCGTCCTCGCCGACAAGGGTTACGACGCCGACTGGATCCGCGCACACATCAAGGCGCAGGGCGCGACAGCCAACATTCCCAACAAATCCAATCGAAAAACGCTCTACCCGTTCCGTAAAAAACTCTACCGTGAGCGCAACCTGATCGAGCGGTTTTTCAACAAGCTGAAGCAGTTCCGGCGCATCGCCACCCGCTACGACAAGCTCGGCGCCACATACTTCGCCTTCATCCAGCTTGCGGCGGTGAGGATTTGGATGCGATCAATTGAGTCCACGGCCTAACGAAGAGCTTATTGCGCTGGATCGTCATCTTTCTGGCGAAGACATCCTTCGATCACTTGAGGCGTCCATGAAGCTCGCTCAGTCTGAACGAGCGGATTTTGCTCAACAAGCCAACCGGCTGCTAGGCGAAGTCGAGACTTTACGTCGTCGCTCTCATACTGATTACCTAACGCCGCACGAATTAGCTCAATTCGTTGAGCAACTTGTTCAACTGTTACAAGATTTAAATCAACGAGGAATGTCAAAGTCGCAATGTCCATGACGCGGGATGCTCGGTAGTTCGCATCTACACGCTTGATCAAATCAAGTAGAAGTTTGTCGGCGTCGCTTATCTGGTGTTCTGACGACATTTTTAAACGCCTTCTCGAACTCTGCTTCGTCCTTTGTGACGCCAGCCTTTTTCGCCGCCTCTTTGAAGCGTTTCGATTGTTCCTCTGGCGTCAACTCAGGTTCTTTTCTTTTTGGCATTGGCCCTCCGAAGTTTTCGGGCCGCAACACGCTCTTAATGCCTTGGATCAGCGCCCACCAGCTGTTCGATAGGTGAGGCGTTTGCCCTTGACGCCAAGAAGCGCTTTTGCGGCGCGCTGCTGGTCATCTACGCCCAAAGCTACACGTTGACTGTACCGGAAATCAAATTCGGCAAGATAGCGGTGCAAGTGCTTTTCTGAACAATGCTGATAGATGCCTTTCATGCCGCGCTTGAAGATGCTGAAATAACCTTCAACCGTGTTCGTGTGGATCGTTCCGCGAGCCCACTCTTCTCGCACATGGTTCACAGTCTCATGCTGTGCGAAGTGTTTGGCTAGCTTGTTGTAATGCGATGCTTCATCCGTCGCGATAGCCGTTTCGGCGGCGATGTTGGCCGTCACGACAGGAATAATGTCCCGAGCCGTCGTGCGAGCGACGTGAAAGCTGCGGGCTTCACCAGAGCGGTTCACGAGGGTCAAGACAACGTGCTTATGTTGATAGCCACGAACATTTTTGAAATTTTTGTAGAGCTTGTTGTTGCCGATATAGGTTTCGTCAATCTCCACGATATCGCCAGCGCCGCCCATCGGGGTTGCAAGCGATCCTGAACGCATTGCTTCGCGGATACGATGCGACATGAACCATGCCGATTTGAGGGTCACCCCAAGCATCCGGTGAAGCTGGTTTGACGAAATGCCTTTCTTGCTCGCTGCCAGCAAAGCAATGGCCTGCAACCACATACGCAGGGGGATATGGCTGTCCTTAAAGATCGTGCCAACCTTGACCGTAAACGGCTTGCGGCAGTCCTTGCACTTATAGGTGCCGATCCGCGTGGACTTCCCTTGCATCTTGGTGACACGCTCATGCGTGCCGCCGCACTTCGGGCAGACCGGACCTTCCGGCCACAGATGGGCTTCGACCCATTCGTATGCCGCTGCTTCGTCACGGAAGCGCTTGTGGGAAAGAACGTCGGTCATGGCCAAATCTCCTATGTTGAAATCATAGGAGATTTGCATGGTACGTCAAGTATAATATCGCCTAACGTGTGCACGGGGGACCGTCCTGAAGAATTCATCAATCGCAGGTGTAAGGGCCAGCAGCTCATCGGCACTTTGAATAAAGTCATTTTTGTTGGATTTTTTGGTTAGGAGTGCTGTGAGACATGTGCGGCATGAAGGGCTCGCCATCCTCGTGAACCGACGAGAGCGAAGCCTCGAATTAAATTACAATACTACTTAAGGTTGCTTATTTCAACATCGGAGTTGCAGTGCATCAGCACCCCGATGCAAAAATATTCGTGTCAGTCCCCGCCTCTAGCGTTGATGTCGACGCCCATGGCGGCCGCATCTTCCGCTATTGAAAGGCGAGCGTGAATCTCATGCGAGGAGTGACCAGCGGCGCTGCAATGTGCTAACCGGCGCGCGCGGCATATCAATCCGCAATCCGCACATCAGGCGAGAACACATCCCATGAAAAGCTATCAACTCCAGGGCGGCTTCGGGCTCGACAATCTCGTGCTCGCCAACCAGCCACAACCCGAGCCGGGCCCCGGCCAGGTCCTCGTCAAGATGCGCGCATGGTCGCTCAACTACCGCGATCTGATGGTCGTGAAAGGCACCTACGCTCCAAAACTGGGGCTGCCGTTTCAAACGCTGTCAGATGGCGCCGGCCAGGTCGTCGGAGTTGGAGCCGGCGTCACACGCGTCAAAACTGGCGACCGTGTGGCAGCGATTTTCATGCAAAAGTGGATTGACGGCGGATCGAGCGACGACAAATCCAGCAGCGCACTCGGCGGCGCCATCCCAGGCGTGGCCGCTGAGTACGTCGTGTTCGACGCCGACGGCGTCGTGCGGGTCCCCAACCATCTCTCCGACGCGGAAGCGGCAACGCTGCCCTGTGCCGCTGTCACGGCCTGGAACGCGCTCGTTGCGTCTGGCGGACTAAAGGCTGGCGACACAATCCTGGTGCAAGGCACGGGCGGCGTGTCGATCTTCGCCCTCCAGTTCGCAAAACTCTTCGGCGCCCGCGTCATTGCTACATCGAGCAGCGATGCCAAGTTGGTCCGCGTCCGCGACCTCGGTGCGTCGGACGGCATCAACTACAAATCAACTGTGGCGTGGGGCAAACGCGCCCGCGAGCTGACGGGCGACACCGGCGTCGACCACGTCGTTGAGGTTGGTGGCGCCGGCACTTTGGCTGACTCGATGCGCGCCGTGCGCACCGGCGGCCGCATCAGCCTCATTGGCGTCTTGACCGGAGGCCAGGTCGATCCCATCCCGCTGTTGATGAAGAACGTTACGCTTCAGGGCATCTTCGTCGGAAGCCGGGCCATGTTCGACGACATGAATCGCGCCATCACCCTGCACATGCTCCGCCCGGTCGTGGACAAGGTCTTCCCGTTTGCTGACCTGCCCCAAGCCCTGCGGTACATGGAGAGCGGCGCCCACTTCGGCAAAATCGTCCTCGCCGCCTGAGCCCTTAAGACAGCCACACGCCGGCGCCGATAGCCTGACGATTACTGTTGTTTTCCAGTTTGTTACGGGCAACGAGCCGGGGCCACAGCCCGGTCTTGACCAAGGCCGCTGCTGGCTGAGGCAGACCAAGCAAATCCAAGACTGCTAACGGGGCGTTTCTCAGTTGTAACAATGCCGCTTGCCGAAGCGTAATCTTACCACCAAATTAGAATCGAAGTGACCCGTCCAGGCACTGGCAGCGAGGATCCTATGAGAACCAGTCTTTCCATCCGCGCACTCGGTGCGAGCCTTGCAGTTGCATCTGCGATGGCCTTGGCCACGCCCGGGCACGCCGAAATGGCCGACAGCGCCTCGTGGAAAAGCTTACACAAAGACGTCTTCGCCAGCCGCGAAATCACTGACGGCGCCGGCATGATGACCATGGAAGCCCCCATTCGCGCCGATGACGCAGCGACCGTACCGATCACAATCCGCATGCCGGCGAGCTTCGCTGGAAACGTCAAAGCCCTGACGCTCATCGTCGATCAGAACCCCTCGCCCGTCGTCGCAGCCTTCACCTACGGTAGCGCCGCCGGCAAAGGCGACCGCATGTTGTCGACGCGCATCCGCATGGATCAGTACTCGGACGTTCGCGCCATTGCTGAGACCACGGACGGCAAGCTGTATATGATTTCGAAGTATGTGAAGGCCTCGGGCGGTTGCTCGGCACCGGCAAGCAAAGACGCCGAAGAAGCCGCCAAGTCGCTCGGCAAGATGCAGATCAAGACGGCGATCGGCAAGAGCGCTGACGGACTAACCCAAGAAGCCCAGATCATGGTCAAGCACCCCAACGTCACCGGCATGCAGATGGACCAGTTGACGGGCCTCTACACGCCGGCCCGCTTCGTCAACAAAATCGAAGTCAAGACCGGCGCCAACGTCGTGTTCACGATGACGGGTGGCATTTCGATCAGCGAAGACCCCAACATGCGCTTCACTTACGAAGGCAATCCGGCCGACCCGATGGAAGTCAAAGCCGAGGATTCCGACGGCGCGATGTTTGCCGGCCGCTCTGCCGCCAGCGCGTCGTAAGACTGCTCCAACTGAGGGCAGGCTCGATGGCTGACAAGCTCTCCGGCGACGATGCTGTGCCTGTTGCAGGCGGCGGTCTGCTGCACCGCCGGCTTTTGTTGAAGCAGGGCATCGTGCTCGCGACGGCTGCAGCGGCGAGTTCAGCCTTAGCGGCAGAGCCAGGCCCGGTCGCAAATCCGCCACCTGAAAAACCAGCGCCTGAAAATCTTTCGTCCCCGTCGTGGATGCATAAACCCGGCCAGCCGTTCACCGGCTATGGCAAACCGTCGGCATATGAAAAACGCATCCTGCGCAACATCGGCGGCAACCGCGACCTCGCTGGCAACGGCGTATCGTGGACGCCGCTTGAATCGCTTGAAGGCATCATCACGCCCAGTGGCCTGCATTTCGAACGCCACCACAACGGCGTGCCGGAGATCGACCCAGCGCAACACCGGCTGGTCATTCACGGCCTCGTCAAACAACCGCTGATTTTTACAGTCGAGAACCTGCTGCGTTATCCGATGCAGTCGCACATGATTTTCATCGAGTGCGGCGGCAACAGCAACGCCGGCTGGCACGAAGAGCCGATCCAGCGCCCGCTCGGGTCCTTCCACGGCCTTGTCTCGTGCAGTGAATGGACCGGCGTGCCTCTAGCGATCTTGCTCGATCAGGCCGGCATCGACCCCAAGGCAACCTGGGTCATCGCTGAAGGCGCGGACGGCGCCGTCATGAATGTCTCCCTTCCACTCGCCAAGCTGATGGACGACGCGATCCTGGCGCTTTACCAGAACGGCGAACGCATCCGCCCCGAGAACGGCTATCCGATGCGCCTCGTGGTGCCGGGCTGGGAGGGCGTGGTCAACGTCAAGTGGCTGCGCCGCCTGCAGCTGACGACTGAGCCCGTCATGGCGCGCAACGAAACCGCCAAGTACACCGAGCTTCTGCCCTCCGGCAAAGCCCGCATGTTCACGTTCGTCATGGACGCGAAATCGCTCATCACCTCGCCGTCGGCGGGGCAAAAGATGCGCGGACCGGAAGTCTATGAGATCCGCGGTCTGGCCTGGAGTGGACGCGGCAAGATCACCAAAGTTGACGTTTCAGCCGATGGCGGAAAATCTTGGGCAGAAGCCGCGCTGCAAGGCCCTGTCCTCCCGCGCTGCTTCACGCGCTTCAGAGCGCCTTGGGCGTGGGACGGCAAAGCCGCGGTTCTCAAAAGCCGCGCCACGGACGAAACCGGATACGTTCAGCCCGAACGCGATCGTCTTGTCAAAGAGCGCGGACGCAACGGCTACTTCCACTACAACGCCATTGTTGCCTGGGGCATCGACGACGATGGGGCTATCCGCCATGTCTATGCGTAGGGTGCCTATGCGTAATGCCCTCACTGCCGCCATCGCAATACTGGCAGTCTGCGCGGCAACGGCGAACGTGCGCGCCGAAACGCCTATCAAGGCGCCGCACCTCGGCATTGCCATGTCCGCCGACGACGTCGTCCCATGGGACCTGACCATCTTCCCCGATGGGCGAGGCTTACCCGAAGGCCGCGGCACGGCAGGCGAAGGCCGCGTGATTTATGACAACCACTGTGCCAGCTGCCATGGCGAAGGCGGGCGCGGCGGCACGGCGGAGGAATTGGTCAGCGAACCCCAGCCGCTCACCGATGACGCCGCCAGCAAGGCCATCGGCCCCTATTGGCCCTTTGCGGCGACCCTCTTCGACTTCACGCGCCGCTCCATGCCGCCGTCGGCGCCAGGTTCGCTGACAGCCAATGACGTCTACGCCGTGACCGCCTACCTGCTCGCCGCCAACAAGATCATCGGCGAGACGGACGAGATGACCGCCGCGACACTGGCCAAAGTCAAAATGCCGAACCGCGACGGCTTCGACTGGATCGACATTAAGGGGTGATTGCAGTTCTCCCACCCCACGAGGCAGCGTAAAAATGTCATCCCGGCATTTATTGCCGGGATCCAAGGTGCAGCTGGCGCTATTTGTCGGGTGAGTTCGGATATGTCCACCAGTGTCATTCACTGCGAGATGGATACCGGGGACGAGCCCCGGTATGATAGTCGTTGTTTGCTGCCCAGAGACAAAAGCCCGCAAATCTCTTTGTAGCTGCAGTGCCGGCGGCCATAAACACAACGCCCCTTGAATACTGTTGAATTCCACCCTCGCCTGTCCTATTTCCCGCCTTGGCTATCGGCGCGTCGCACACGCGCGCCGCTCGCCTTCGGCGCGGCCCGCCGGACGAACACATGAGGAGCGGCAGTTGGATAATGTTCTGATCATCGGCGCGGGAGCTGCCGGCTCTGTCACGGCGCAGAAATGCGCGATGAACCGCGGCGTCTTCAAGAAAATCCACCTTGCCTCGCGCCGCCTCGTGAGCTGCGAGAAGGTTAAGAAGCAATGCAAGACTCCTATCGACATTTCGCAGGTCGATGCCGACAACGTCGCCGAGACCGTCAAGCTGCTCAGACGTGTCAAGCCGGACCTGCTGATCAACATGGCGCTGCCCTATCAGGACTTGGCCCTGATGGACGCCTGCCTGGAGACCGGCGTGCACTACATGGACACGGCCAACTATGAGCCGCGCGAGGTTGCCAAGTTCACCTACAAATGGCAGTGGCCGTATCATTCTAAGTACAAAGCCAAAGGCATCATGGCCGTGCTCGGCTGCGGCTTCGATCCGGGTCAATCGAACATTTACTGCGCCTATGCGCAGGAATACCTGTTCGATGAGATTGAGACGATCGACATCGTCGACTGCAACGACGGCAGCCACGGCAAGGCGTTCGCAACCAACTTCAATCCCGAGATCAATCTCCGCGAAGTCACCCAGCGCGGCAAATACTGGAAGGCCGGCAAGTGGATCGAGATCGACGCGCTGTCGATTTCGACCATGATCGATTATCCTGAAGTGGGCCTGCGCAAATCCTACCTCATCTATCACGAGGAAGAGGAAAGCCTGGTCAAGAACATCAAAGGCCTGAAGCAGATCCGCTTCTGGATGACCTTCTCCGACAACTACATCAAGCACCTCGATGTGTTGCAGAACGTCGGCATGACACGCATCGATCCGGTCATGTACAAAGGCAACCCCGTCATTCCGATGGAGTTCCTGAAGGAACTGCTTCCCGCCCCATCATCGCTTGGCAAGAACTACACCGGCCGCACCTCGATCGGCTGTATCTTCACCGGCAAAAAGAACGGCAAGGCCAAGCGCACGATCATCTACAATGTCTGCGAACACACCCAGTGCTACAAGGAGACGGGCGCTCAAGCCGTCTCGTACACCACCGGCGTACCGCCCGTCGTCGGCGCCATGATGATGTTCAAGGGCCATTGGGGGCCAAAGCCCGGCGTGTTCAACGTCGAGCAACTGCCGTCCAAGCCGTTCATGGACGAGATCGGCCGCCAAGGTCTGCCGTGGCACATCAAGGACATGAAGATGAGCGAGCAAAAAGAGCTGTTCGCGGTCAAGACGTAATGGCTTTGAAGCTCCCCGACGACATACGCACCCCCGCCTACGTCCTCGACGAGCGGGCGTTAAAGCGCAACTTGAAGACCGCCGCGCGCATCAAGCGCGAGACGGGCTGCAAGATCCTGCTGGCGACCAAAGCCTTCGCCATGCCCGCCGCCTTTCCGCTCATGCGTGAAACCCTCGATGGCACAACGGCCAGCGGCGAATACGAAGCCCGCCTCGGCAAAACCGAGTTCGGCAAGGAAGTCCACGTCTATTCGCCGGCCTACGCGCCAGGTGAGGTCGAACGCCTCGCGCGCTTAGCCAAGCACATCTATTTCAATTCGCCCGATCAGATCCGCCGCTATTTGCCGGCGCTCAAGAAGAAGAGCGGCGTCAAAATCGGCCTGCGCATCAATCCGGGATATTCGAATGCGACGCTCGGCGGCGCTCTGTATGACCCCTGCGCCCCATTTTCGCGGTTCGGTGCAACACCGGATACACTCTCCGCCGCGCCGTGGGACGACATCGACATTCTCCACACCCACGCCCTGTGCGAAGCCCGCGACCAGGGCTCGGTCGGGCTGATCGAACACGTCGCAAAAAACTTCAGCACCTACGTCCGCCGTGTCGAAGCCGTGAACTTCGGTGGCGGCCACTTCATCAACAAGAGCGACTACGATGTCGCCAAGCTGATAGTGGCCATCAAGTCCTTCCGCGCGGCATTCAACGTTGACATCATCTTGGAGCCTGGCGCCGGCCTCGTCGTTGACACCGGCTATCTCGTCGCCAGCGTTCTCGACATCCACAAAAACGAGAAAAACATAGCGATCCTGGACGCTTCGGCCTCGACCCACATGCCCGACGTACTCGAAGTCCCCTACACGCCGACGGTCATTGGCGCGAATGCACCCGGCACTCAGGCATATGACTACATCCTCGGCGGTAAGACCTGCATGACCGGCGATATCATCGGCGAATACTCGTTCAAAAAGCCGTTGCGCCCTGGCGATCACGTCATCTTTACGGATATGATGCAGTACTCGTTCGTGAAAAATAATACCTTCAACGGCGTGCCGCTGCCCGACCTGACCGTGCTGCGGGAGGATGGCCGCTTGGATGTCGTGCGTACCTTCGGCTACAAGGATTTCCGCTACCGGCTCGGCTGATCCAGCACTTGTACGGGGCCGTTGAGAGGTAGGTAGGACGCGGGCTGAAGCACTTGCTGGGGAGCGCTGGCTAGCGCACCCCTGAGCTATCGATGTGGACCTGACGCAGCATGAAACCAGAAACACCCCGTCCAGTCCTCCTCGCCGATTACCGTCCGCCCGATTTCCTGATCGATCATGTTGATCTCGACATTTCGCTCGATCCATCGCGGACGCGCGTCGCCGCAAAATTGCGCGTGCGCCGCAATCCAAAAGCCGCCAACATCGCATCAAAGCTGACGCTCGACGGCGAGTATCTCGAACTCGAACGCATCGCCCTCAACGGCATCGAACTAAAGCCCAAGGACTACACGACCAACGACACCAGCCTGACCCTTCACGCTGTCCCCAACAAGCCGTTCACCCTCGACCTGACGACCGTCGTCAGCCCGGACGCGAACACGGCACTGCAGGGGATCTATCTGTCACGCGGCGTCTACTGTTCGCAGTGCGAGGCCCAAGGCTTCCGCCGCATCACATATTTTCTCGACCGGCCCGACGTGCTGTCTATCTACTCAGTGCGGCTTGAAGCTGGCGTTGACACGGCGCCCATCCTGCTCGCCAACGGCAACCTTGCCGAACGCGGCACGCTCAGCAACGGCAAGCGCCACTACGCCGTCTGGCGCGATCCCCACCCCAAACCTTGCTACCTGTTTGCCGTTGTCGGCGGTGACCTCGCCCCCATAGCCTCGACGTTCAAAACCATATCAGGCCGCAGCGTCAATCTCAGGATCTACGTCGAACACGGCAAGGAGGCCCGCGCCCATTGGGCCATGGATAGCCTCAAGCGCTCCATGGCCTGGGATGAAAAGCGCTTTGGCCGCGAATACGACCTCGACGTCTTCAATATTGTCGCCGTCTCGGACTTCAACATGGGCGCCATGGAGAACAAGGGGCTCAACATCTTCACCGACCGCTTGATCCTAGCCTCTGCCGAGACCGCGACGGACAGCACCTACGAAGCCATCGAAAGCGTTGTCGCACACGAGTACTTCCACAACTGGACGGGAAACCGCATCACCTGCCGCGATTGGTTCCAGCTCTGCCTCAAGGAAGGTCTGACCGTCTACCGCGATCAGGAATTTTCCGGCGACGAGCGCTCACCGACCGTGCAGCGCATTGCCGATGTCCGGCAATTGCGGGCCTTGCAGTTTCCCGAAGACCAGGGCCCGATGGCGCACCCCGTGCGGCCCGAGAGCTACATCGAGATCAACAACTTCTATACCCCGACCGTGTACGAGAAGGGCGCCGAGCTCGTGCGCATGATCGAAACGATCCTTGGCGCCAAGGCCTTCCGCGCCGGCATGGACCTCTATTTCGATCGCCATGACGGTGACGCCGCCACGATCGAGGATTTCCTCAAATGCCACGAAGAGGCGAGCGGCCAATCGCTGGCGCATTTCTCGCGCTGGTATTCACAAGCTGGGACACCCGAACTCGTGTGCGAGTTCAGTTACGACAAGACGGCGCAAACCGCAGAGCTGACGGTGCATCAGACGTTGCGGCCAACACCCGGTCAAGCCAAGAAGAAACCGCTGTTCATACCGCTTCGCCTTGGCCTTATCGGCTCCAATGGCCGCGACCTCGATCTGACGCTAGAGAAGGGCAAGTCACTGCACGACGGCGTTCTGGCCGTCACCAAAACCTCCGAGGTCTTCCGCTTCAAGGGCGTCACATCGCGGCCCGTGCCGTCGCTGATGCGAGGCTTCTCGGCTCCGGTCAACGTCACCATCGATCTCTCCGAGAAAGATCTGGCGTTCCTGATGACCCACGACAGCGATCTCTTCAATCGCTGGCAGGCTGCCAATCGCTATGCGACCCGTGCCATTCTCAGCCGGCTTGGCGGCCGCGCCAAGACCAAGGCCGAATCCGGTGGCACGAAATACGCGGCAGCTCTCGCAAACGCCTTGCAAAGCGGCACACTTGAAGACGCCTACAAAGCTGAACTCCTGCGGTTGCCGACGCAATCGGACATCGCCCGCGAAAAAGCCTCCCGCGTCGATCCCTCGGCCATCGATACGGCACACCGGCACTTCAGCCGCGAGGTTGCAACGGCGCTCACGGACCTTCTTGAAACCGTCTACGCCGGGGCGACAAGCAACGCGGCCTTCTCGCCTGACGCCGCGAGCGCCAGCCGCCGCGCGCTGCGCAACGCCGCGCTGGCCTTGTTGATGAGCCGGGCTGCATCAGGCGACATCACCCGTCTCGAGGCCCACTACGCCAGCGCCGGAAACATGACCGACGCGTCGTATGCCTTGACCCTTCTGGCCGGGATCGACTGTCCGGCCCGCGATAAAGCCCTCGCCAATTTTTACCAGCGCTGGAAGGGCGATCATCTCGTCATCGACATGTGGTTCGCGGCGCAGGCGCAATCGCCGCTCGAGGCAACGCTGGATCAGGTGAAAGCACTGACCAAACATCCGCTGTTCAAGATCACCACGCCCAACAAGGTTCGCGCCCTGATCGGCACGTTCGCGATGTCGAACCCGGTGCAGTTCAACCGGCCCGATGGCGCAGGCTACGCTTTCGTCGCGGACAAAGCCCTTGAGGTCGACCGCATCAACCCGCAGGTCTCGGCCCGGCTTCTCGGCGCCTTTCGCAGCTATCTGGCCCTTGAGCCCAAACGCCAAGGGCTCGCCAAAGCGGCACTGCAGTCTGTCGCCGCCACGGCAAAGATTTCGCGCGATCTTCGCGAAATCTCGACCCGCATGCTCGAGCCCTGAGCCTCTCCACGCCCGAGCGTCATATCCCGGTTTTGCTCAGCCCGCCTCAATTGCGACAGAATTTGTGCCGCCGCAATTTAATCTCCCTCGACAGGTGAGTCGCAAATCAGTGATGCTGATTCTGTGATTTGAGGGGCGTCGTCAGCCTCTGTGCGCGGGGGCGCTAGCACACTACTTTTTGGGAAGGGTTTTGAGATGGCGTGGACCTGGTCCGCCCCTGATCGGGGAACTGTTGCCGCCGCAATGTTGGCCACTTCGGCCCATCAAAGCTTGCACAACGCCCTGAGTTATCTCGGAAAAGGTGACTTGACCCGAGGTCTGTGCGTCGCCTTCGCGGTATTCCTCACCGCCGCCGGCGCACTCGCAACGCACGTGCCGCCTCTCGCCCTCACGGCCTTCCTGTTTCTCACCGGTGCCGGCCTCGCGACTGCAGCCGCGACAGGGATGTGGACCGGTCTATCAGGCGTACACAGCCGCTCTTTCTCCGATGTCAAGGGCTGCGCGCCAAGTGCCCCGCGCACCACCGCCCTGGCGCAGTCTGAAATCCGGCCCGCCACCTTCTCCGAACTCGTCACCTGTGCGGATCGCAAGTCCACGCTCGACCGTGCCGCCTGGGCCCGCCTCACCGCACATATGAGCCATGAACTCAGAACCCCGCTCAATGCCGTGCTCGGGTTTTCCGAACTCATGTCGAATGAAGTCTTCGGACCGATGGGCTCGGCCTGCTACGCCGAGTATGCGCGCGACATCCACGCCAGCGGCCGCATGCTTTTGAAATCCGCCGAAGATGCACTCGCCATCACGGCACTTTTGACTGCTCCCGAGCGCAAGGGCCAACTGCCCGCGACATTGCTCAACTCGGCACTCGACGACGCCCTCGCCTTCAACGCTCCCGATGCCGCCAGCCTGAACATCGCCATCACCACAACACTCGATCGCGAGTGCGAGATCCTTGCCGAAGCGCAAACCGTGCGCCAACTGCTGATCAACCTGCTCGCCGATGCCACGAGCCGCGCCGCACCCGGGGCTCAAATCGAGATTTCATCTCAGCTCTCCGCCGGGCAGGTGGGAATAACCTTGACGCTGCGCGGCACTCGCGACCTCAACGCGCTTCGCACAGAGAGCTTTCCCCTGATCCTCGCTGAAACGCTCAGCGAACTCTCAGGTGCCCGCCTGACCTGCGGACCGGCGCTCAACGGCACTTGGCAGGCGGCCGCCAGCTTCGTGCCGGCCGCCCAGCGCGATTTCTTTGCGCTCGGCCGCAGCTTTCACTCCTGATCTTCGGGTCCACCCGGCGGACCTTCGCCGCGCCGCCCATGGCGGCCAAACATCCGCTTTTTTTGTTTTTCACGCCACGTCTGCAACAGCCGCCGCTCTTCCGGCTTGAGCTGTTCCGCGGTCTCGGCCAGCGCACTTGTCATCGCGGATTTGAATTTACTTTCAGCATCGGTCTGCTGCGCCAACGCCGCCTTCAACGCCTCCTTGTCGAACGGTTCCGCCGCCAGCGCCGTGTTGGACTGATCCCAGGCATCACGCACAGCCTTGCGCAGCGGACGCAACATCTGGCGCGCCGCCGTCAGCTGATCGCGGACAAACGTCTGGCGCTCCCGCGGCAGCTCGCGGACAAAACCCATCAGTCCGAAGTCGCCGCCGCGGCCATGTCCACCCGGCCCTTGCCGGTGATGCCAGAACGCGGCACCAACCCCGCCAACAAACAGTAGATTGATAGCCATCGACGCGATCAGCGCCGGGTAAAGCCAGCGCGGCAGACGGGCCGGGACGCCACGAGCTGCGTCTTGAGCTGCGTCACCAGGTTCGGTCGTCATAGCAAGTCCTCATCCAAAAGCCCCTCGGCCTCGTCCGTCGCTGCGAGCTGCTGTTCAGCGCCGCCGCTGCCGGCAGACACGCCCGTTACCAGCGCGACGGCGACCGGGCCGAGCGCCGTGGTTTGACCGGCGATCACACCGAAAACCAGCGATGCGGCCAAGGCCGCCGCCGCAAAACCATGCTCGCGCCAGCCTATTGCCGGCGTTACGCGTGTCCGCGGCGCTTCGGCAGGCGCATGCACGAGGCGCGGCTGATGCGTCGCTGCTACCATGATCCGCTCGAGCAACGCTGCTCGGGCTGCTGCACTCGCCGCCGCACTGGCAACTGGGGCTTGGTCCAGAAGCCGGTCGAACATCCCAGCCTGACGCAAGCGCCGCTGTGCCTCGGGGCTCGTCGCCATCAGATGCGACAGCGCGTGCCGCACCTCGAGTGGCCAGCGCGTGCGGTCGGCACCATAAGTCTCGAGTGCGCGATCGAGCGCTTCGAAATCGCCGCCAGATGTTGTGTCGCCCAGTCTGTTATCCGTCGTCATCGTCTCACCTTGCCCGCTACTCTCGTTTGCATCAGTTTCCATTGTCCATCAGCAACGCCTGCCACTCGGCTTTCAAATCCACTTTCAATTGCCGCCGGGCCCGGCCGAGCAGCGACTCGACCGCCTCGTCCGAGATACCCATCGCAGCGCCAACCTCGACCTGGCTCAACCCTTCGTAGTGAAACAGCGTCAACGCCAAGCGCTGGCGCTCGGGCAACTGCCCCAACGCTTGATCGACGCGGCGCTGCATTTCCCGGCTCTCAAGGCCCGCGAGCTGCCGGGGCGGGTCCGGGACCTCGGGCACCTCGTCGGTCACGGTGAGGCGCTTAGCGCCCCGCACCCGGTCGATACACAAATTCGAAACCACGCGCCGCAACCAGGGTTTGACGCCTGCAGGCCCGACATCGAGCGTGGCGCCCGCCCGCCACAGTCTGAGAAACGTTTCCTGCGCCACGTCCTCGGCCTCCGCATCATCGCGCAGCATGCGCCGCGCAATGGCAACGATGCTCGTCAAATGACGTTCGGTCAGCGTCCGGAAGGCCGCGGTTTCCCCACGCGCCGAACGCGCAACGAGGCCGGCCTCATCGGCCACCGCAGACGCCGGCGCCGGGCCCAATCCGGCGATGCTGTCACCTTGTATCGCTGCCACCAAACCCCTCGGCATTTGGGTCGTGCGTGAATAGGTCGTGCGTCTATAGACTGTGCTCTGCTTTTATCCTGTAACGGCATAAGGGCCATATTCCGTCGGTCTGCCTTGGGATTTCCGGCGGGTTTCCGGCGGGATTCTGGCGGCGCCGCCCCGGACTTACCTGACGAGGCGGTCGAAAGCCCCATGCACCCGCGCAAGCCCGTCATTGAGCCCGCGTTCCAGCGCCTCGAAACTCTCAGCCCCGCCCGCCCGCGCAAGCCGCGATTTCAGCGCCTTGGGCGCCGTTACCGGATCGAACGGCTGGTCCAGACTGAGGCGCAAAATCTGCGTCAGGTCATGCAGCAGCCGCCCGCACTGGATCAGCCCGGCGCACGTCTCCTGATCGAGCGCCCCTGCCTCGGCGAGGTTCGTGAGTGCTGCCAGCGTCGTCTGATCGAGCACGCGGGGATGCGCCGCCGCCGAAACAAGTTGTAGGTGCTGAGCGATAAATTCGAGATCGACGAGACCGCCACGCACCTGCTTCAGGTCCCAGAGATCGGATGCGCCCTTCTCCGTCGCAATGCGGCTCCGCATGTCGCGCACATCAGCGGCAATCTTGGCGCTATCACGCGGCTCAACCAGCACCTGCCGGATCGCCGCCTCAACGCGGCTGGCCAAATCCCGCGATCCCGCGATCACCCGCGCCCGGGTCAGCGCCATATGCTCCCACGTCCACGCTTCGTTTCCCTGGTACGTGATGAAACTCGAAAGCCGCGTCGCCACCGGCCCCTTCTGCCCCGATGGCCGCAGCCGCATGTCGACCTCGTACAGCGTCCCTTCCGCCGTCTGCGCCGACAGCGCGTTGATCAGACGTTGCGTCAGTCGCGCGTAATAGTGGCTCGGCGCCAACGGACGTGCGCCATCGGATAGGCCGGCTTCAGCGCCGCAATCGTAGATCAATATCAAGTCGATATCGGACGACGCGGTCATCTCGCGGCCGCCGAGCTTGCCCATGGCGACGACAACCGCTTGCCCGCCTCGCACGCGCCCATGCACGCGTTCGAAATCGCGCGTCACTTCGGCAAGCAACGCCGCCACCAGCCGTTCCGCGATCATGGCGTAGGCGGCCCCCGCGTCTGCCGCCGAGATCGTGCTGGTCAGCACCCTGATACCAACGAGAAACGCCTGCTCTCCGCCGATGATCCGCGCGGTGTCGAGGATGTCCTGCATCGGATCACCCGCGCTTCCCCCCCGCGCCGCTGCAAACTCGCGGATCAATACATCGTCGAGGGCGGCGGCCGTGATCTCAGCGCCCAGCACACGCGGATCGAGCACCGCATCGAGCAAGCGCCGCCGCTTCGAGAGGATACGAGCCAGCCTGGGCGCCGACCCCATGATATCGGCGATCAGCCGCAGCAGAACTGGGTTAGCCTTGAGCAGCGAGAACAGCTGCACACCGGCCGGCAGCTCGGCCAGAAACCGGTCAAACCCGGCGATCGCCGCATCGGGATCGACGGTATCGGCCAACGCCGCTATCAGCAGCGGCTGCACCTCCGTCAACCGCTCGCGTGCCCGCGGAGACCGCACGGACGGCGTGCGCCCATGATGCCAGCCGCGCACGATGGCCAGCACCTGGCCGGGCTGCGAATAGCCGAGCCGGGTCAATTCCTGCATCGTGCTTGGATCATCCACCGCGCCGGCAAACATCATATCGCTGCCGGCCTGCGTCAGATCGGGAGCGTTTTCAAACAGACCGGCGTAGTGCCGCTCGACGGTTTCGAGCACCCGCGTCAACGCCAACCCGAGCCCTTCCCCGCTCTCATACCCGGAAAAATATGCGATCCGGGCCAAGCCCGCGGCATCGTCCGGCATGTCGTGCGTCTGCTCGTCCGCCACCATTTGCAGGCGGTGCTCAAGGCGGCGCAAGAAATCATAGGCGTCTGAGAGTTCGGCTCTGACCTGCGGCTTTACCCAACCGCGTTTCTGCAACGCTTCGAGCGCTTCCAGCGTCGCCCGCACGCGCAAATCTCTTTGCCGCCCGCCCGCAATCAACTGCTGGGTTTGGGCAAAAAATTCGATCTCGCGGATGCCGCCGCGCCCGAGCTTGACGTTTTGACCAAGAACAGAAATCCCGCCTATCCCCTTGTGCGCGTGGATCTGCCGCTTCATCGCGTGCACGTCCGCAATCGCCGCGTAATCGAGATATTTGCGCCAAATGAAGGGTGCTAATTCAGTCAGGAACGCCTCACCCGCGGCGATGTCTCCGGCACAGCAGCGCGCCTTGATCATCGCCGCCCGTTCCCAGTTCTGCCCGACCGACTCATAGTACCCGTGCGCCGCCGCCGTCGACAATGCCACCTGCGTTGCCCCGGCATCGGGCCGAAGCCGCAAATCTGTGCGGAACACATAGCCATCCGCCGTGCGCTCCTCGAGCAGCACGACCAGCTCGCGCGTCATGCGCACGAAAAACGATTGCAGATCGCCGTCGCCAGTGAGCCGGGCCTTATCGCGATCGAAGAACACGATCAGATCGATGTCGCTTGAATAGTTGAGTTCGAACGCGCCGTGCTTGCCCATCGCCAGCACAAAGTAGCCGGAACCGGCTTCAGGCAGGGCGTGATCCTGGCTCGCCCATTGGCCTTTCTGATGCGCGATGCGGAACAAGAACCGCACGGCTTCAGAAACGGCCGCATCCGCCGCCTCCGACAGCGCCCGCGTCACCGACATGACCGGCCAAACGCCGCCGAGATCGGCGAGGCCCGTCAGCAAAGCCACTGCCGTCTTGTAGTCACGCAGCGCGCGTTTAGCGCCCGCCATGTCCTCGATCGTCCGCATTGCCGAACTGAGTTTAGATGTCAGCTCTGCGAACAGCGCTTCGGGCGCGGCACTGAAAATGCGCTCCAGCCTGGCCAAATCCCTGAGCGCAAGCGTCGCCAGATACGGCGAGCCTTCGAACGTCCCGGCCAGCAGGCGCGCGACGCGTTCATCATCAAGGAGCCGCGCCAGTCCCAGCGCCGTGCCGGATGCCTCAGCCTTGAGCCCGGCCAGGGTCTCAACGCCACGGGAATTTGACGCGTCGTCGTGCGGCGCACAGACGGGCACCACGCCGATTGGCGCGGCTCTGATCCGGCTCCACAGGGGCTGCATCTCGGCGGCGGTCATGACCTTACTGTGCCGCAAGTGCGAGGCGGCCGTCACGCTCTTGCGGTACGGCGTCAACAAGAACCCGGTTCGACAGCACCAAAATAACGCGCAAACCGGGCTCGTTATCTTCCAGCCGCACTTCGCCGTGATGCAGCCGCGCCACTGCCGCGACCAGACTCAATCCCAGCCCCGTCCCGGGCTGCGTGCGGCTTTCTTCCAGGCGTACGAACCGTCTCAGTACCCGCTGGCGATCGGCCGCCGGTATGCCGGGGCCCCGGTCGCCGACCGAAATCGCAACGCCGGCGCCGTCCCGCGCCGCGCGCACCGATATCGCCCCGCCCGCGCTTTGCCCCCGCGAGTATTTGATGGCGTTGTCGATCAGGTTGGCAATGGCTTGGCCGATGAGCTGCCGGTTGGCGCGGACCTGCATGCCGTCCGACGTCTCGACCGCAAGCGCATAGCCCGCCTCCTCCGCCGCCGGCGTATAAAGTTCGGTAACGTCCTGAACCAGCGCACCGAGGTCGAAGCGCTCGAGGCTTTCTTCCAGCGGCCCGGCTTCGAGCCGCGCAATCAGCAGCAGCGCGTTGAAGGTTTTGATCAGCTCATCCGCCTTCTCGATCGTGCGTTCGAGACCTTCCCTGTAAGCTTCCCCGCCGCGGGCATCGCGTAGCGCTTCTTCCGCCGAATTACGCAGGCGATTGAGCGGCGTCTTCAAATCGTGCGCAATGTTGTCGGAAACTTCACGCAAGCCGCACATCAAGCCTTCGATCCGGTCGAGCATGCCGTTGAGATTCTGCGCCAGGCCATCGAGTTCGCCGCCGCCGCCCTGCACCGGAATACGGCGCGAGAGATCACCCGCCATGATCGACTGGCTGGTCGCCGTGATCGCCTCCATGCGATTGAGGATCAAGCGGCTCACCGCCAATCCGCCGAGCAAGCCGAGCAGCGACAGCGCCCCGAAGCCCAAGAGAAACGTCCGCTTCATCGTGTCGGCAAAGGCGCGCTGCTCCTCAATATCGCGGCCAACGAGCAGCGTCTGGCCCGGCCCTAGATCGACGGGAATGGCAACGGCAAGCCGCTCGGGCGAGGCCGCACCCCGCTGCGGCTGATAGCGAAACACGCCGCCCTGCGCGCTTGCCGCAAGCTCGGGGGGAACGCGGTTGAGGTTGCCCGCGATTTTTATTCCCCGTTCGTCGGCGAGGAAATAGAGCCCGGCACCATCCGGCCGGCTCAGCGCCATGACGGCCGAAGCGATGGCAGCAGGCCCGCCACCCGCATTTTCAGCTTTCAACAGCTGAGATTCGGCGCGTAACTGCCCCAGAACCTGATCGGTCAGCACCGAATTCGTCTGCCAAAACAAAAATCCGGAAATCGCCGCCGCCGCCAGCAGAAACGCAATTACCGCCGCCGCACTCAATCGGAATGCAGTCGTCGATGCGGCGGTCGCTAAGCGTTCAAACAGGGCCGTCACGGATCGTATATCCTGCACCGCGCACCGTATGCAGCAGCGGCTTGTCGAAACTCTTGTCGATTTTTGCGCGCAACCGCGACACATGCACGTCGATGACGTTGGTTTGTGGATCGAAATGATAATCCCAAACATGTTCCAGCAGCATGGTCCGGGTCACGACCTGGCCGGCGTGCTGCATCAGATATTCGAGCAGGCGGTACTCGCGCGGCTGCAACAGAATATGTTCGCCGCCGCGTGTCACGCGATGCGACAGGCGGTCGAGCACGAGATCGCCGACGGCATAGCGCGTCTGCTGTTCCTCCGGCACCGTGCGCCGGCCGAGGGCTTCGACGCGCGCCAACAGTTCCGAATACGCGTACGGTTTGGTGAGGTAATCATCGCCACCGGCGCGCAGTCCCTTGACGCGATCATCGACTTCGCCCAGCGCCGACAGGATCAGCACCGGCGTCCGGTTGCCATCCGCGCGCAAGGATTTGATGACCGATAGCCCGTCGAGACGCGGCAGCATGCGATCGACGATCAGCACGTCATAGGCGCCCTCACCGGCGAGCGCCAATCCGGCCTCCCCGTCGCCCGCGAGATCGGCGGTATGGCCGTTCTCCTTCAGCGATTTCTGCAAGAACTGCGCGGTTTCGCGGTCGTCCTCGATCACCAGCACGCGCATTGCAACGGCCCACCCTTGTCTCAGCTCACGCATCTCTTTAGCCGCCTGCCGCACAAACGTCGAGGCGGCAGCCCCGGTTTCCCGGAGCCGCCACCTCGAACTGCACAAACTCAACGGTATCAGCCTTTTTTGTCCTTCAGCTGTACGGCGACGAAGCGCTTCTGATCCGCCGACTTGACATGCAGAAGCACGGCTGAGCGTTTCAGCTCCTGGGCCTTCTTGACGCCCGACACCACATCGTCCGGACTGGCGACCGCCTGGCCGGAAACTTCGAGGATCACGTCGCCAGCCTTGATGCCCTTCTCGGCGGCATCAGAACCAGGATCGACTTCGGCAATGGCGACACCCTCTTTGGGACCGCCGGTGCGAGCTGGCACCAGCGTCAACCCAAGCTGCGACAGTTCGAGCGAGGCGGCCGCTGGTTTGCCGTCGTCATCGCCGCTTCCGCCCTCACCCTTCAGCATGGCTTCGGCACCGTTCGGGAACAGGCCGAGCTTCACCTTGACGGTCTGCTCGGCGTTGTTGCGCCAGACCTTGACGTCGACCATCGTATCCGGCGCCAGCTCAGCGATCTTGCGTGCGAGGTCTCGGCTATCTGCGATTTTGTCGCTGTTGATCTGCAGGATCGCGTCCTGGGTTTTGAGGCCGGACTTCGCCGCCGGACCGTCCGCCGTCACTTCGCTGACGAGCGCACCTTTGGGCTCGGAGAGGCCGAGGCTCGCCGCCGTATCATCGTCCACGTTCTGAATCTTCACGCCGAGCCAGCCGCGGCTGACCGTGCCGCCAGCCTTGAGTTGCTTGACGACTTCGGCGACCGTCTTGGCTGGCACCGCGAAGGCGATGCCGACGTTGCCGCCCGATGGCGAGTAGATCGCCGTGTTGACACCCAAGACGTCGCCGTCGAGGTTGAACGTCGGACCGCCCGAGTTGCCGCGGTTCACGGCGGCGTCGATCTGCAGGTAGTCGTAGGGACCCGATCCGATATCGCGGCCGAGGGCTGAGACGATGCCAGCCGTCACCGTGCCGCCGAGGCCGAACGGGTTGCCGACGGCCAGCGCCCAATCACCGACGCGCGGCTCCTTGTCCGACAGCTTGACGGCCGGGAAGGTCTTGTCGCTCTCGATTTTCAGCAACGCGATGTCGGTGCGCTGATCGGTGCCGATCAGCTTGGCGTCGTACTTGGTGTTTTCATCGAACGACACCTGGATCTTGGTGGCGCCATCGATGACGTGATTGTTGGTGACGACATAGCCGTCCGGCGAAACGACGAAGCCCGAACCCTGGCCCTGGATCATCTTCGGCTTGCCGCCGTCCTGCTGCTGGCCGAAATCCTTTGGCAGATTTTTGAAGAAATCATGCAGCGGATGATCCTCGGGAAGATCGGGTATAGCGAAACCCTGTCCGCCCGGACCACCTTGGCCGCCCTGCCCACCAGGAGGGCCACCCTGGCCGCCCTTACCCTTGCTGCCCTTGTCGGCCACTTTCGAGGCGCCGCCATCGTTGACGATGGAGACCGACACCACCGACGGCTTAACCTTATCGACGAGGTCGGCGAACGACATCGGCGCCCGTCCGAACGGCGTCTGTACCGTTGTACCAGCCGCCACCTCGGCGCGCACCGGCGTCGCCATGCCTGTGAAGCCGAAGCTGATCGCTGTCGCCGCGACGAGTGCTGCGAGCGCTGGCCCAGAATTTGCTCTGTCAGCACTGAAAGATGTCGAAGCCCGATGGGAAGAGCGCATCCCGTATCTCCAATTTGAAAAAGGCTTCTCGAGCCTTGGTCGAACGGGCGTAACGAACGCGGGATTACCGCAGCATTTCGGCGGTCTTAACTGTTCGTAATGTCGGCCCATCGAGCCGCGTGCCGAGGCGTTTCACCATGGTCTCCACGGCCCCGAAGCGTACCGTTCTGGTGTTGCTCAGCCTCGCGGTGATGGGGATGTCTCAAAGCCTCGCCGCCGTGTTCGGTGCTGACGATCGCAGCCCGTTGCCCGCAGCGAAATCGGCGCTCGCAGATAAAATCGGCACCCTCGTCTCAAGCAAAACCGGCGCGCTGTGCACCGCGTTCTGCGTCGCCCCCGGCACCATCGCCACCGCCAGCCACTGCCTCTTTGGCACCTCGGTGAGTGGCAAACCGGATCTCTCCCGCCTCGTCTTCAGACTTGCATCCGCACCCAACGGTCCATCAACACCGATTGCCGGACGCCGAACCGCCAGCCAGACGCAACACATCATCGCCGGGACCACAAGGCTCAGCGTCACGCCGCCGATCGGGGCGAACCGTGACTGGGCCGTCGTTCGTCTTGAGACCGCCGCGTGCCACGCCGGTGGACTTGCCTTGTCCACGGGCTCAGCAGCAGAAATTCAAGCGGCGGGGGAACGTGGTGAAATCTATCAGGTCGCCGTCCACCGCGACGTGCCAGACACCGCGCTCAAGCACGGCCGGCCCTGCTCCATCCACACCGCGTTCCCGGACGCGGGGCCTGACGTGCTGGCGCGCGATTTCGCCAACCCCGGCGCCATCCTGTTTCACACCTGCGACACCGGCGGGGGATCATCGGGCTCGCCGCTGCTCATCGACGGCCCCGGCGGCCCTGAAGTCGTCGGCATCAATGTTGGCACCTATGTCTTTTCGCGCAGCATCATCGCTGCTGGAACGGGCGGCACCCAGCCTTCAAGCGAAGCCATTGCCAACACCGCCGTCGCCACGCGAGAGTTCGCCGCTGCAGTGCATCAGCTCTCGATGAGACCTGCACCGTTCAAAGCCACCAGCGCGCCCTGAAATAAAAGGCGCAGCGTCATCCTCGAAGGCGTGAGCCCATTTGCGACCGCCTTGGGGGAACCAGCGCAAAGCTGCCGAAGGCTCAATATATTTTGTGGCTGCGACGAGTCCTTGCGCTGGATCCCACCTCCCTCGCCCAAAAAAAGCTCTCACACGGTGAGCACGGCGTCCAGGTGAATATTTCGCTGTCGCGCAAGTCAAGCGTCGCGCTTGCAAAGCTCGTCGAGCTTGGATTTTTCAGCGTCCGTCAGCATGTCCTGGGTTGCCCGCGCCGGCATACGCGATCGCCCGGCCCTCAGCGCCAGCCAAAGCCCGCCGAGCAGCACCACAAGCGGCGTCACCCACAGCACCAGCGTCGAGGATTTAAACGGCGGCTTCAACAGCACGAAGTCGCCGTAGCGCTGCGCCACGTAATCGATGACCGCGCTGTCGCTGTCACCGGACTTGATACGCTCGCGCACGAGCACGCGCAGATCGCGCGCTAACGGGGCGTCGCTGTCGTCGATCGACTGGTTCTGGCAGACGAGGCAGCGCAGCCCCGCCGATATGGCACGCGCCCGCTGCTCCAGCTTAGCATCGCTAAGAATTTCGTCCGGCTGCACGGCATATGCCGCACACGGCAGACCTATTAGAGCAATCCACAGAGCCAGAAGGCGGATCCCACGCATGACTTTACTCCGCCGCGACAGGCGCAGCCCGGCGGCGCTTGACCGGCGCGCCAATGCGCAAGCGCCGGTCCGACAGCGATATGCCGCCGCCGAGGAACATGATCAGCGCCCCCAGCCAAATGAACCGCACGAGCGGATTGAAGTACGCCCGCACCGCATAGGCATCGCCCTGCTGTTCGTCACCGATCACGATGTAAAGATCGCCGCGCCACGACGCGTGAATACCGGCTTCGGTCGTCGGCTGCGGTGGCGCATCATAGACCCGCTTCGACGGCTCGAGCCGCGTCACCGCCGCGCCGTCGCGCGTGACCTCGAACTGGGCCACGTCTTCCTTGTAATTCGGTCCACGTGCGGGTGCAGCACCCTTGAAGGTCGCCGAATAGCCGCCAACGTCGACGCTATCGCCGGGTTTCATCACGACAATGCGTTCTTCCTGATAGCCCGTCGTCGCAACGATCCCGGCGACCATCAGGCCGATGCCGAAATGGGCCAGCAGCGAACCATAGCTCGACCGCGGCAGATTGAGCGCCCGGCGCAAAACTTCATCCCCCGCCGCGACACCCAATTTAACGCGCGAGGCCCACTCCGAGAGCGTGCCCATCATCACGAACACGCCGAGCGCAATGCCAAACGGCGCCAGCGCCGGCCCGCGGTTGGAATAGGCATAAACTGCTGTAACCGCCAGCACCGCGGCAAGCGCCGCAAACATCAAGCGCTGTCCTGCTCCCGCCAGATCACCGCGCTTCCACGCCAGCAGAGGCCCGAACGGCATGGCGAGGAGCAGCGGCAGCATCAGCGGCCCGAACGTCATATTGAAAAACGGCGGCCCGACCGAGATCTTATCCCCCGTCAAGCCTTCAAGCACCATCGGATACAGCGTGCCGACGAGCACCGTCGCAGCAGCCGTCACCAGCAGCAGATTGTTCAACACGAGGCTGCCCTCGCGAGAGATCGGCGCAAACAGTCCGCCGATGCGCATGTCTTTCGCCCGCAGCGCAAACAGCGCCAGCCCGCCGCCGGTAAACAGCACAAGAATGCCGAGAATGAACACCCCGCGCGCTGGATCGACCGCAAACGAATGCACCGAGGTCAGCACCCCCGAGCGCACGATAAATGTGCCCATCAGCGACAGCGAAAACGTCAGGATGGCAAGAAGGATGGTCCAGACCTTCAGCGCCTCGCGCTTTTCCATCACGACTGCCGAGTGCAGCAGCGCCGTGCCGGCCAGCCACGGCATGAAGGAGGCGTTCTCGACCGGGTCCCAGAACCTCCACCCGCCCCAGCCACGTTCGTAGTACGCCCACCACGACCCCATGGCGATGCCGATGGTGAGAAACATCCACGCAAGCAACGTCCACGGCCGCACCCAGCGCGCCCACGCCGCGTCGATACGGCCCTCGATCAGTGCCGCGATGGCAAACGAAAACGCGATCGAGAAGCCGACATAGCCCGTGTATAAAAACGGCGGATGGAATGCCAGCGCCGGATCCTGAAGGATCGGGTTCAGCCCGCGCCCGTCGGCCGGCACCACATCGAGGCGCGTGAACGGATCCGACGTCAAAAGCAAAAATAGCAGGAACGCGACCGAGATCGAGGCTTGCACCGCAAGCACATTGGCTTTCAGGGTCGCTGGAAGGTTCCGGCCAAAGACCGCGACCGCCGCACCGAAGATGGCGAGGATCAAAACCCAGAGCAGCATCGAGCCCTCGTGGTTGCCCCATACGCCCGACATTTTGTAGATCAGCGGTTTGGTCGAGTGCGAATTCGCCGCCACGTTGGCGACCGAGAAATCGGAACTCACGTAGGCGTGCATCAGCGCAAAAAACGAAATCAGAAGCAGGAACAGCTGCGATACCGCCGCCGGTTCGCCCACCGCCATCATGCGGCTGTCGCGCACCTGCGCGCCCCACGCCGGCAGCGCCATTTGTGCCATCGCGACCAGCAGCGCCAAGACAAGAGCGAAGTGTCCGAATTCGACGATCACGGGCCGTTGCCTTCCGTCTCAAAAACTATTGCGTCTTGCCCTCTGGATGGGCGCTGGCACCAAGTTTGACGCCGCGGGCTTCCAGCGATTTCGCCACCTCGGGCGGCATATAGTTTTCATCATGCTTGGCGAGCACGCTATCAGCGGTGAAGTTGCCCTGGCCGTCAAGCATACCCTCAGTGACCACGCCCTGCCCCTCGCGGAACAGATCAGGTAATACGCCCATATACGTCACCGGGATCTCTTTTAGCGTATCGGTAACCTTGAACGACACGACCGTCCCCTGCCCGCGCACCACCGAGCCCGGCGCGACCAGACCGCCCAGGCGGATGCGTTCGCCCGCCGCAATCTTCTTTTCCGCGATGTCGCTCGGCGTATGGAAAAAGACGACGTTGTCCTTCAACGCGAACAGCACGAGGATCGCGGCAAGTGTCAGCGTCGCCACACCGCCGCCGATTAACATCCCGCGCTTTTGTTTGCGTGTCATTTGCTTTCGGCCTTCGCCATCACTTACCCACGACCTCTTACCCGCGCATTTTACCCATTGAGGCCCAACCGCGCGGCGAGATCGGTCAGCGCCTTTTGCGCGCCGTCATCGCCCGCCAGCTGCGCCCGCGCCTCGGCGAACGCTTTGATCGCGTCATCCTTGCGGCCCATCAGCTGATAGGCGCGAATGAGCTTGCTCCAGCCTGCGAAATCCTTGCCGTTGGTTTTCAGCCGTGCCGCCAGATTGTCGACCATCTTGGTGATCATCGCGGCGCGCTCGTCAGGGCTCATGGCCTCTGCCGCCGCGATGTCGGACGCCTGCGGACCCTTGCCGCCGGACGCCGCCTCACTCTGTGATTCTGGACCCTGTGATGATGACGGCGCTTGGACCTTGGGTCCGCCTTCGATCGCCGCCAGCCGGTCTTCGATGGCCTTGCGCCACGTCGCCTCTGCCGGCGCCTCCGCGATCAGCGCCCGGTAATCACTCGCCGCGCCCGCAAGATTGCCATCCTGCTCCTTGGCCAGCGCCAGCCAGATGCGCGGCTCGCGGCGCTTTGGCTCCAGCGCCAGCACGGCTTCAAGGGCCGCCTTTGCGTCGTCCGCAATAATGCCGTTGCCGGCGCGGATGCGGGCATCGGCAAAGCCCTGCAAGCGCGCTATCGAATTGCCCAAGAGACGCAGCGCCGTCGCATAGGCCGATGCCGCGTCCTGATACTTGCCCTGCGCCAAATACACCGGCGCGATCACATCCCAGCCCTTGCCGTCCTCCGGATGCTCGCGCAAGCGGGCTTCGACCTTGGCCACGAGATCGCTCGTGTTGGACCGGTCAACGGGCGCGGCGATGCGATCACTCAGCGGTTGCCCCGGCTGACCCGGCGCGCCGAACATCAGATACAGCCCAAGACTTGCAGCTGGGAGCACGATGGACATTGCCGCATAGAGCGGTTTCAAGACTGCCGGCCCCGGTGCCGGCGCTGCCGCGTCACCGCTAACCGGAACATGATCTGAAACACGATCTGAAACACGATCTGAAACGCTATCTGGCATCTCGGATCTGCGGATCAGCCGCCGCGCCACTTCGGTCCGCGCCGCTTCGGCCTCTGCCGCTGTAAGCGTGCCGCGCTCAGCGTCGGTCTCGATTTCGCGGAGCTGGTCTTTATAGACTGCCATGTCGGCTTCGGCAGCATCGTCGCGCGCCGTAGCGTCACCCAGCAGTGGCCGCGTCACAGCATACGTCACCGCCGCCGCCAACACCGCTACTGCGATCCAGAACACCATTTGCCCGCGATCCTTGACCTCGTCCGCGATGGCAATAGGGTCGTGCGCGGAGACACGCAAGGCAAGAGCTGCAATCGCGGCTCAAGTGTCGCGGCCCGTTAACCGCTTGGCTTCATGACGCCTTGATCGAATGGACAACGTCCTGAAAGTTCACATCTAGCCGACGTTCTGCCACGTACCATCCGGATTGCGGCAGGCGGTGCCGCGCATCTGCTGCGGGCGGCCATCGACATAAATCGTATGTGTGAAGTCGCGGCAATCATTGGCGCCACGCTTGTAGGGCTTGCTCGGCACGACATCGCCGTAGCGGCCGTTGTCTGGATTGCGCCACTGCCGCGAGACACCCGACGAACCGCGCTCCAAGGCATCGAACTCGGCTTCCTGCGCCAGCTGACGATCGCGCTGATCCATGCCGCGGCCGATCTCGCTGCCGACGATGCCGCCAACAACCGCACCCGCAACAGTCGCTAAGACGTTGCCGCGGCCCTTGCCGATCTGATTGCCGACGAGGCCGCCGGCGACGCCGCCTAGCACCAAGCCGGCGTCGGACTTGTTGGGTCCTTCACCATTGGCACTGCAGCCTGCGAGCGCCAAACCAACGGCAAGAACGATCGAAGAGCGCGCAACGCGCATGGCAAACCTCGTTTGTGAGAACCCCTGCAGCACCAGCTATCCCATAAAAAGATCGCCAGGAGCGTTCTTACATCACGCACTAGTCCCAGATTGTGCGCGCTACAAGGCGGGAATCCACTGTGATTCGGGCGAATGTGGGACAAACGCCACTCTGTTGCAGTGCGGCAGCAGGGCCCGGGGCCTGCTAAGCCGCCGGCAAATCGAGATCGACCCTCAGCCCGCCATGCGCCGACGCGGCAAGGTTCATCCCGCCACGGTACGAGGTCGCCAGATCGCTGACGATCGAGAGACCGAGCCCCGATCCGGGTTTGGTCTCATCCAGCCGCATGCCGCGCTTGCCTATTCTTGCCCGCTCCTCGTCCGTCAGGCCTGGTCCGTCATCCTCAACGGAAATCTTCAGCCGCCGCGCTTTCGCCGCCGGGTCCGGGGTCTCGACCGCAGCCGTAAGATACACGCGCTTACGCCCCCACTTGCAGGCGTTATCGAGCAGATTGCCGAGCATTTCCTCGAGATCCTGCTTCTCGCCCTGAAACCTCGCCGCCTCCGGCACGGCCATCGTGATGGCGATGCCCTTGTCGCGGTGGATGCGCTCGAGCGCCCGAACCAGCGGCTCAACGGTCGCCGCAACCGGCGTCACCCGGCCTATTGATCCCCCGCTCGCCGCCATCCGCGCCCGGTCGAGATAGTGGCTCACCTGATCGCGCATGATCTGCGCTTGTTCCGCGACCTTCGAACCAAACGCGCTTTTGTCCTCGCGGGCTTCATTGGTAATGACCGCGAGCGGCGTTTTCAGCGCATGCGCCAGATTGCCGACCTGGGTCCGGGCCCGGTCGACGATATCCTGGTTGGAGCGGATGAGGGCATTGAGTTCGGTTTGCAGCGGTTCGATCTCGGCTGGCAACTGGCCATCGAGCTTGCTCGCGGTGCCGGAGCGGATATCGGCTAAGCCGTTCTCGATTTTTCGCAGCGGCAGTAAGCCAAAGCGCACCTGGAACAGCGTCACCGCCACCAGTCCTAATCCCGCCAGCGATAACGCGATTGCCAGCCGGTTGCGGAATCTGGAGTTCGCCGCTTCCAGCCAATCGAGCGGACCGGCGACGATCACCGAATATTTAGTCTTGGCCGGATCGTGCCCCGGCGCGTCGATGACTTCGAGAATGCGGATCGGCTCGCCCTTCGGCCCCGCCACGTTCATCCATCGCGTACCCGTGACGTCGGTCGGAAATTTCTTGTCGTAGGGTGAGGCGAGTTCCTCGCTTGCCAGAGACGCCGAGACCAATGTCCGGCCCTTGCCCTGATCGATCGGCCGGATCTGCCAGTACCAGCCCGAGTGCGTAATCTCGAACAGCGGCTCGTACAGGTTCTGCGGGCTGACCGGCTCTTCGCCGTTGGTGTTCATGCTGTCGACGGCGAGCGCGGTGAGCAGCTTTTTCAGCTGCGCGTCAAAGCTCAGCTGCACGTCGTCGCGATACAGCGAAAAAATCAGATAGCCCGCGAGCGGCAAGACCAGCAGCGTCCAAGCTGCCGAGGTCGCGAACAGCCGCAGCGCAAGCGAATTAAACCTCATCCGTGTCTTCGCTCATACGGTACCCAAGACCGCGCACGGTTTGTATGACGTCGACGGGGATCTTCTTGCGCAAGCGGCCTATGAAGACTTCGATCGTGTTTGAATCCCGGTCGAAGTCCTGATCATACAGGTGCTCGACCAGCTCGGTGCGCGACACCACGCGGCCGTTGTGGTGCATCAGATACGCGAGCAGGCGAAACTCGTGCGAGGTCAATTTGATCTGCAGGCCGTCGCACGTCACCCGCGCCGATTTGGTATCGAGCCGCAACGGCCCGCACTCGATCTCGGCCTTGGCATGGCCCGAGGCGCGGCGCACCTGCGCCCTCACGCGGGCCAGTAATTCCTCCATGTGGAACGGCTTGGCGAGGTAATCGTCGGCGCCGGCGTCCATGCCGGTGACCTTGTCGCTCCAGCGGTCGCGCGCGGTCAGTATAATGACCGGCATTTTTTTATCAGACCGGCGCCATTGTTCGAGAATGGAGATGCCGTCCATCTTCGGCAGGCCGATATCGAGGATGACGACGTCATAGGGTTCGGTGTCGCCGAGGAAATAGCCTTCCTCGCCGTCGAGCGCGGTATCGACCGCGTATCCGGCATCGTGCAATGCCGCGACCAGCTGGCGATTGAGGTCTTTGTCATCTTCAACGACGAGTGCGCGCACGGGGAGCCTGGCTGGTTAAGTGTCCTATTCGAGACCTTATACCGGCCCTTATGGCAGAATTTCTACCGTGGCGCCGCAGCATTTCCTTTCGCCCGGGCATCAACCACAACGGCCTTGAGCTGGCCCTTGGCGTCGCGGACCACCAGCTTATAGACGTAATCGTCGCCGTCCTTGCACAGCGTTGTCTTGACGATCTCGCCCGCCTTATCCGCCGCCGCCGACTTCGAGAGCTCGCCGACCGTCATCAGTTTTTCGCGGCGCACGATCTCACCCGCCAGCCCCCAGTCGGCAACGCACTCCTCGGCCTTAGCCGCGACCGGATAAGTTGCGGAGACAAGAAAGGCCGCACCGGCCAGAACCCGAATGGGCGCCCGCGGCAGGAAATTTCGGAGGATCAGCATCGCCTTACATTCCAAACCAAGGACATGCTTAACGCCCTGCCGCTGAACGGCGAATGAATGTCCAAAGTGTCATGCTGATCTCAGCCTGCGTCAACGGGCTTTGGTGTGCCTGAACTACCCCCTCACACCCGCACACTCACATCCCGCCGCGTCAGCGGGCCGGTGGCCTGCGTCCGCCCGTAGATCGTCAGCAGAATGCCGAACAATCCGCCAATCGCTTGAACCACCACCAGCGCCTGATCGCCAAACTGCTTGATCACGTCGGCCGGCAGATTGAGCCCGATCAGCGGGCCTAGTATCGGCAGCACCGTCGTCGCCGCGGTGATCAGCGCCCCCCACATCGTTTTCGAATGCAGCCACCATTTGCCGCTCGATGCGGCGGGCGCGTTGCCCAGCACCGGTTGGTTGGGAAAATCGCCGGGGCTCGGATAGCCATAGTCTTGTGTCATGCGTGATTGTCCTTTCGCAGTTTGACTGGGATGCGTGTCTTGCGGTGAGCGCGCGGCGGGCGTTGCGTGCGTGTCATGGGCTGCGACAGTGTCTGGCCCGGCCAGCGCCGCTGCCGCAGCCAGGGTTGCATCGACGCGGCGCAGCCAGCCGCGGCCGAAGCGCCAGAAGTGGGGAAGTGCGCGGTATCGCGTGCGGCGGATCTCCGCGTACCGGCGCACAATGGTCATCGCTGGAGCGGTGCGCACAGCTGCCAGCGTCTCCGGTCCAATCTCGCCATCAACCGCGACGCCCACCGCGGCCTGCAGCATGCGCATCGCGCCGCCAACGCCGTGGTTGACAGCTGCATCGAAGTGCATCAGCGCCAGCGCACCGGGAAGTTCCGCGCAATACGCGGGCTCCCAATATCGCTTTCGATAAATCGCCGCGACAGTCTCATCGGGAATACGTTTCAAATCCTCGACCAGCCGCGCCCGCGACGTGGCGTCGAGCGTGACGCCGTGCCATTTGGCAAACTCCCGCAACGTGATGCCGCGGTTCGTCGGCCCGCCCGGATCGTACGGGTCGTCGCCGTACCCGCCCTCCATCTCGAGGACGTGGCGCAAGGCGATTGCAAAAACGCCGGCCGCGCCGGCCTCGCCCAGTGACACGCCCGCGTTGTCTTCACGCACTTCGGCTGACGTCACCGGCCACCGGTAGCCAAGCACGCGGCTCGCATCGAACGCCTCGACCGACACGGCATCGCCCTGATTGCCACCGAGCAGAAAAACTTTTCCAGCCGCCACCCCGACGACGAAGCCGGCATGCCCGGCGCCTGGGTCGTTGCCGCGCGTCAGCACCGCAATCGCGCCAACTTTCGCCGCGTCGAGCCGCTCGCCCCACGCCAGATACGAGCGCGCCAGCAGCGATCCCGTACCCTTTGCCCCGCCGCGTTTCAGCATCGCGCCCGTGAACGCCGCGCACCACGGCACTTCGTCGTCGCCAACGCCGCCGTGCCCGGCCTCGCGAAAATAATCGATGACCGAAGGCGCATCCCCCGCGCCCGGCATTTCGCGCACGCCAAACTCCGCCCACGCGGCAGCTAACCACGCTGGTTGGTTCATAGCGTCCTCAATTCGCAAAGATTTCCGAAGGATTTCCCCTCCCCCTTGCGACCACTTGGAAGTCCCCTTGAGGGGCGGGGAGGGGTTAGGGCTGGGGGGATCGAACGAGACATAATCGGGCAAAGGCCCGCCAGCCCCTTCACCCCACCCGCGCTGCGCGCCGCTCTCTGTGTCTCCCTCTCCGCCTGGGGAGAGGGCCGGGGTGAGGGGGCCTTGCGGTTTCGATCCGCAGCAGACGCGCGAAGCCCCCTCATCCGGCCGTCTTCGCGGAGCGATGCTCCGCTTCGGCGGCCACCTTCTCCCCAAAGGGAGAAGGAAAACCTCAAACCACCGCTGCCCGCGCCGTGCCGCGCCCGAACAACGTGCTTATCTGATACACCTTCAGCGACACGCTGGCCTGTGCAGCCCCAAAGTCCGCCGTTTGCTGCGCCACCGTGTACGTCAGGCCCGGCACGGTCGCGGCAATCGTCCGCACCACCGCCGCGCCGTTCAAGACATCGACCTCATAGCGCTCGCTGTCTTCGGAGAGCGGCACCTCGGCCGCTTCCCAGCTATCACCGCCAACGCGCGTGCGCCGCAGCCACGACAGCACCACATCGCCCGCCGCACGGCTCCCCTTCACGCGCGCCGGAGACAATGGCCTCAAGCCCACACCGGTGAACGCATAACCGCGCGAACTGCTCCTCCGTCATCTGGCCGTTGCTCGCGGCATACACCAGCGCCCCCGAAGGCCGCGCCGAATTATCCAGCAGCGCCTTGTTCCACCCCGACGCCGTGTTGTGAATATCGATCGCGACGCTCGCCGCTTCGATCGGGCTCATGCCGTAGTGGTCGTTGACCGGGTGAAACATCCGCACGTGCAAAATCGGCCGCACGCCCGCCACCGGCTCATCGATGAACCGCACCGAGCGACCGCCCACGGTGTACTCATAGCCTTCCGGCCAAGCCCGTCGGCGCTGAAGGCGCACAACGATGTGCGCAACGTCATGATCGAGGGCGTGTCGGGATTGCTGAGTATTCATCCCGATCATGATCGTCTTGCCAACCAGTGCGATGCGAGTCTCTCTTTGCGCCTTGCGACTCCCCTGCCCCGCAAGGGGACTTCCAAGTGGTCGCGGGGAGCCAGCCGCAAGCCGCGGAGCACCCTCGCCCAGCGCTCTATTTCTAACCCACTCAGCCCCCGCCCGGGTCTTGCCCGAACCGCGGCCGCCGAGGATCATCCAAACTCTCCATGCTTTGGCGCTTGGCGACTCCGGTTTTTTGTTTGCGCTTGGCGACTCCGCTTCGCGGAGCCGGCCGCCAAGCGCGACTGACGGCCGGCTCGACTCTTCCGCGCCTTGCGGCCGGCTCGAGGAACGAGAGTCGCAAGGCGCCAAGAATAAAGGAGCTAGCTGCTCGTCGCGGGCCCAGAGTTCCCAATCGTGCGCCAGAAATTCGAGTTCGCGCGGCGAAATCTCACTTAGATCGTTTGCCAGCCAGCCGTTCGCGATGGAGGCGTTCAATACGTTCCGCAACCGCTCGGCGTAGATCTTCCGCATGGGCGAGCGCCTCCTTGTCCTTTTGGCCGCTCCCCTTGGTCGTGTCCTTGGTCATCTCGCGTTGCATGTCGATGGCTTTCTCCAGGCTGTTGACCATCTGCGATAGCGCCCGTGACGCCCGTTCGCGATCCTGCGACGACGCGCCTTTTTGCTGTTCGAGCTTCGTCAGCTCACCATCAATCGTGTTGTAGACGCGGCGCACGAGCACAATCGGCTTCGGCGCGGCCTTCTTCGCCGTTTCGGCGTCACCTGTCCCGGAAGCGCCTTTCCGGGCGGCAGCGCTGGCCGTTGTTGTGGCCGGAGCTTTGGCCAGAGCTTTGGCCGGGGCTTTGGTTGTGCGTTTTGTTGTGCCCGTCGGCTTCGCGGTTTTGCCCGCCGTCCGCAGCGGCCAGCCGCGCTTTTTGGCTTCATTGCTGAGCTGGATGGCCGCTAAGCCGACCAGCTTGGCGATGTCAGACACCCTCGAGCCCGGATCGGCATAGAGGCGCTTGGCTTTGGCCCATGCTGCTGCCGGGATGCCCACAGGTCCACCCCGCGCTGGCGTTGCTTTGACCATGCGCGCATCACCTTTGGAATTTCGGTCTTTTGTCTTGGAACACGCGCGCGGTGCCCGGCTTTCAAAGCCTATTTGCACTCATATTTCGCAGCATACCCAAACAGTACTCGAGGAGCGTCACGCTGTCAATGCATCATCTATCGTTAAGACGTTAAAGTACCAAACAATACAGTAACTATACTTTGTATTTTAAGTAAACTGACTATTGTACACCCGCCGAAGACTGCGGGGATAACTTTTCGCGATTGGCCACTTGGCGTATGTCTTTCCTCGCTCGAAAACTGGAGCTGTGATATGGGGGCACAGCAACAGAGTCGGGAGAAGTCATGCGCAAGGAGTGTCATGCCCGGCTGGCGATTTGGCGGAGCCTTTTCTGGCGCCCTATTTGGATTGCCTTCGCAGGGCTGGCGATCGGGCTTAAGGCGTTGGATTTCTCGCCCCTCGTTGACTGGGTTCGGCCGGGACTTGGGCAGCAGGTCACCGGCATGATCAGCCAAGTGTGGGGGCTGCTTGGCTGGGGGTGGCTCACCCTGATCCTGTTCCTGTTGCTGGTCTACTTGATCGAAGTGACGATCGGCAAGGATCGGGAAATCCAGAGGCGACTGCTTGCTGATCGCCTCGCAAATTCTGGAGAGTGGACGATACCATGGCGGTCTCTGGCCTACTGGCGTCGAGACCCAATTACGTGGAAGAATTACGATCATTTTCTGAGTTACAGTTCTCAACCCTTAAACAGCGTAGAGGTTGAGCGACCAAAGCTCGCCGACAAAGACCCCGATGTTTTTGGCCGAGTGATCATAAGAATCATCAGGCTCAGACTGGTCGGCGAAACTAAAAGAAAAAGAGGCCTATTGCTTAAGAGCGTGAGCGCAAAATCGCTGATCTCGAATGAGCTTTTTGCGTGTAAGATCGACGGAATGCCTGTTGGCAATGGGCTGCGAGTATCTTGCAACGTTCCATTCAACGTTGAGATAGACTTTCCAAACGTTAAAAGCGAAAGGGCCGAGATTGGCGTGCCAATCAGGACGTTTTGGGAGCATCACCCCTACATAGTAGTTTCCATTTCGACCGATGTCGGCGAGTTCAAACAAGAGTTCACGGCCGCCGACATCCGAGAGTACCTTACCCCGTTTGTGACCGCTGATTGGGGGAACCCTCCGGCACGTCCAAACGTCACAACGGCATGACGGAGCGCAGAGCGAGGGCAAATGAGCCGAGGCAAATTCCTATCGCTTGAAGAAGCCCGCCAGTCCGGCGCATTCAAGCAGTTCTGCAAAGAGCATCCTGAGAAAGCCGATCGCGACCGCTTTCTCAAGCTTCTCGCGGCGATGTCGCAAGGCGTCTTAGAAGATACGGAAACATCCGCTCGGGATGATGCCGAAGATTCCACCGAAACTCGAACTCGCCAAGATACTTAGGCAGGTGCTCGGCTGAGACGTGAACGTGGGTTCCCTTGATCGACCGCTTGATGAGCGACCAGAAGCCTTCAATCGTGTTGGTGTGGTGCTCACCCCGGACATATTCCTCGGCCTTGTGGTTCACTGAGGCGTGCTTGTAGCCGTACATGGACAGCCGCTTGTAGGAGTTCAGCTCGTCGGTGCTGATCGTGGCGTCCCGGTCCACATGGCGGATTATGTGCCGCTCCAGGCTGGTTCGCTTCACGTCCGGCACAATTCGCGTAATCACGTCGCCGCCACGTTCCACCATACCGAGCACAATGGTCTTGCCGGCCGCCGCACGGCCTCGTTTGCCCGGCCTCTTGCCGCCGACCATCGTTTCGTCGATCTCGACATGGCCACCGACCGGCGGATCGCCGTCAACTAAAGAGAGGTACTTGCGGATTTCGTGGCCCATGCGCCATGCCGTCTTGTAGTTCACCGAGAGTTGCCGTTGCAGTTCCTTGGCCGGAACCCCGTGCCGGGTCGTGGTGAACAGGTACATGGCGTAGAACCACTTTTGCAGCGGGGTATGCGACTTGTGGAACGGGGTGCCGACCATGGGGTGAACGTGGTTCCCGCACGAGCAAGTATAGGCCGGCATTTTACTGAGCTTCTTGAACAGCCCGCTTTCGCCGCACTTTGGGCACTCGTGGTCATAGCCGAAGCGGGCCTTGAACAGGTGTTCAAGACAGGCGTCATCATCCGGAAAGAGCTTGAGAAATTCGGTAATCGGCATGGGCTTGGACATGGCAGGTTTCCGTCTCTGCCATGATATATAGGGCATCGGGTTACATACGTAAAGTGGCCAATCGCGTAACTTTTTTCAGCGCCGCCTCGCCCTAACCCTCTCCCCATCACGTGTAGGGATGGGGAGAGGGGACGACACCCCTCTACTGCCTGCCTCTTGCCTCTTGCCTCTTGCCTCTTGCCTCTTGCACGTGCGTAGGCTGGCACTGCCCTCACCTCACACCGGATCAAAATCGGCAATGATGTAGCGCCCGTAATTCTCTTCCTTGACGCGCTTTTCGCTCATGGCGAAGCTTTTGACCGAAATCCCGGCCTGATGCACCGTCTCCGGCGTTCCCGACACCAGCGGATGCCACCACGCCAAATCCCGCCCCTCGTTGATCACCCGGTAGCCGCAGGTCGCGGGCAGCCATGTCAACGCCCGCACCTTCTCGATGTCGATCGACAGGCAATCCGGCATCAAACTGAAGCGCTTCTTGTAGTTCGTGCAGCGGCACGATTTAACGTCCAGCAGCTCGCACGCCAGCCGCGTCAAATGGATGTCGCCGCTATCCTCGTCCTCGAGTTTGACAAGGCAGCACCGGGCACAGCCGTCGCAGAGCGACTCCCACTCTTGCGGGCTCATCTCATCGAGCGTTTTGGTCTTCCAGAACGGCGCCGCGTCGTTGTCCAAAGGACCCCTCTCTCACAGACTTGCTTTGGCTTATAAATAACCACAATTTGAGCGTCTTGGGATTCGGGCTATGCCAGCGGATGCGCTGGCCTAGCGGGCTTTGGGGCGTGGTACAAGCGCCACCAAAGACAGAGCTAGATACAAGACAGGACGAGCATACACGACTGGCCCGGCTCGCGAGTGCCATCATGTAATGCCAGGCTTTTAGTGCCAAGCATTTAGTGCCGGGCTTGCAGTGCCAGACATGCCGTGCCGGCCAAGGGGATTTGAACACTTGAACGACTGGTTCTTCAAGCAAGGCGGCCGCGACCGCCTCATCAACTGGCTCGGGATCGATTCCAGGATCAACTCCGCGCTGATTGACTCGTGGTCGCGCGTCAAGGACGGCTGGAACGCCGCCTCGAGCTTTTTCGCCCGCTTCCATCTCACCGGCTGGCGCCGCATGCTCAACGAAGGCCTGTCGGAAACCGTCTCGCTCGCCACCGGCGGCTTCATCCTGCTCTACGCCCTCGCCCTCCCAGCCCTCCTCGAATTCGACGAGAGCAAATTTCTGACCGGTAAATTCGCCGTCAAATTCCTCGACGCCAACGGCAACGAGCTTGGCAAGCGCGGCATCCTGCACAACGACGCCGTGCCGCTCGAAGAAATTCCCGACCATCTCATCAAGGCGACGCTGGCGACTGAAGACCGCCGCTTCTTCGAGCACTACGGCGTCGATCTCTACGGCACCGCCCGCGCCATCGCCATCAACGTCCAAGCTAACGACGTCGTGCAAGGCGGCTCGACGCTGACCCAGCAGCTGGCCAAAAACCTGTTCCTGTCGTCCGAGCGCTCGATCGAACGCAAGATCAAGGAGCTGTTCCTCTCCTTCCTGCTCGAGAGCCGCTTTACCAAGCGCGAAATCCTCAAACTTTATTTCGATCGCGCCTACATGGGCGGCGGCGCTTTCGGCGTCGAGGCCGCGGCGCAGTACTACTTCGGCAAAACCGTGCGCGAGGTGACGCTGGCCGAAGCCGCCCTGATGGCCGGCCTGTTCAAGGCGCCGGCGAAATTCGCGCCGCACATTAACCTGCCGGCGTCGCGGGCCCGCACCAACGAAGTCTTGGACAACCTGGTCGAGGCCGGTTTCTACACGTCGGGCCAAGTCCACAACGCCCGCCTCAACCCGGCCAAGACCATCGACAACCGCTCGACGACCAGCCCCGACTGGTTCCTCGACTGGGCCTTTGAAGAAGTCCAGCGCCTTGCCGAAGGCAAAAACCAATACGTGCTGACGGCGCGCACCACCGTCGACATGGCGCTGCAGCGCCAGTCGGACGAAGCCATCATCGCTGCCGTCACCAAGGAAGGCCGGTCGAACCATTTCAATTCCGCCGCCATGGTGGTCATGGAAACCGACGGCGCCGTCAAAGCCATCACGGGCGGCATCGACTACGGCGAAAGCCAGTTCAACCGCGCCACCAAAGCCAAGCGCCAACCCGGCTCGTCGTTCAAAGTCTACGTCTACGCCACGGCGCTGGAAAACGGTTACACCCCCGAGACCAGCGTCCGCGACGGCTCGCGCGCTTGCGGCAACTGGGCACCGCAAAACTACGGCGGCGGCTACGGCTCGGGCGGGCGCATGCCATTGTGGCTTGGCCTCGCCAAATCATTCAACACCGTGGCTGCCGAACTGTCGTTCGCTGTTGGCCGCGAAAAAGTCATCGAGATGACCAAGCGGCTCGGCATCACCGGCGTCAAGAAAACCTGTTCGATGGCGCTCGGCGACGGCGGCATCACCGTCATCGAGCATGTCGGCGGCGTCGCCGCCTTCGCCAACGGCGGCAAGCTCGCCAAGCCCTACGGCATCCTCGACATCACCACCTCGAAGGGCGACCTGCTGTATTCGCGTGAGCGCGACGAAGGCCCGGCTCCGCAAGTCATCAAACCCAAAGTCGCCGAGCAGATGAACTTCATGTTGAACAAGGTCGTGACTGAGGGCACCGGCACCCGCGCCGCCCTCGACTTCACCAACGCCGGCGGCAAGACCGGCACCTCGACGGGGCCAAAGGACGCCTGGTTCGTCGGCTTCACCGGCAAGTACGCTGCCGGGGTTTGGATCGGCAACGACGACAACCGGCCGATGTCCGGCGGCTCACGCGGCGTCACCGGCGGTCAGTTCGCAGCCCCCATCTGGCACAGCTTCATGACCGTCGCCCACACCGACATGAACATCGCGCCCATTCCAGGGCTCGACATCCACCCAACCCAAATCGCCGAGCAGCAGCGCCTTGCCGAAGTCAAAGCCGCCGAGGCCGCCGCCGGTCTGTCGCAGCCCGCGCCGCAGCTCAACGCCGATGGAACGCAACGCCCCGCGAGCGCCATGCCGGAGCAAACCCGCGCGGCGTTGACAAAACTGGCGGTGGCGCTGCGCAAGGCTGGAAATCTCGGTGACGCTGCGCCGCCAACGCTTCAGCCCGCGGCCACAACGCCGCGCAGTCCTGCTGCTTCAGGCCCGTCAACTTCAAATCCGGTGCCAGCGCAGTCGCGGCCACTTGCAAGTCCGCCTGCGGGGCCAGCGCCAAGCAAAGCCCCGCCGCGACCCGACGGCGACAGATTAGAGGACCCCAAGCCCGATCGCCGCGCCTCGGTCCCCGCGCCGCCAGGCGCGCAAAGCGCAGCACCGACGGGCGCGCCAAGCGCAACAGCATTAGGCGCCCAAGGCGCATCACCGCCAGCCGGGGAGGCTAAGCGCCGTGGCGTCAATTAATCCCGGCACTGTAGCGACACTTGATGCCGATGACGCCGGCACCACCGGCGCCGCTGTACCCGTGTGGGCGCGGCCGCAGGCGTCCCAGATCATTCGCAGCCTCATCGGCACGATCGCGCGCTTCATCGGCACGCTCGCAGCCATCGCCCTCGTGCTTGTCGCCGGCGTCTGGTCGAGCCGCGCCATGATCGAGCGCGGGTCGATGCTGTCGACGCACATGTTCGGGCCTTGGCAGCTGTGGCACACCGCCGGCCAGGCCGATGCCGACCCCTACACCCGCGCCCACCTCGCGAGCAGCGGCACGATCCGCATCGCCTCCGACAGCGCCGGCGTTTTCGAAGCCCGGTCCGACGCCGGCGGCGCCCGCCTGCACTCGTCCTGCGACTACATCATCGAGGGACCGAACACCGGCGGTCTGTGGTGGAGTCTAGCCGTCTTCGACGCGCGCGGCGACCTCATCGAGAATGATGCCCGGCGCTACGCCTTCACCAGCGATACGGCAGCAGCCAATCCCGACGGCTCCAGCATCGTCACGCTCGGACGCGATGCCCGGCCCGGCAACTGGCTGCCGACGGGTGGCGCCGGGCGCCTCGTGCTCGTGTTCACGCTGCTTGATCCGCCGACCGGCCTTTCAGCGGAGCAGCGTGACGAGCGCTATAAAGTTCTACCCGCCATCCGCCGCGAGGGCTGTTCGTGATGCCCTTACCGTCGCGCCCGCATTCCAGAATAACCTTGCGGTCACTCGCCATGTTGCCCGTCGCCGCGGCTATCGTGCATCTGATCGCAACCTTCCTGGCCATGACCAATACCAGCGGCGCGGCGTTCGCGCGGCTGGGCGCAACGCTGCAAACCAATCAAATGACGCTGCTGGCCCCCGTAAGCCCTGGACAGCAGCCGCTGCCCTTCCTCAGCGCCGATGCCCGCTACAGCGTCTGCCGTTTTGAGACCAAGCAAGGTCCGGTTGCGGTCCGTGCCGTGCTGCCGGATCTCGGCTGGACGCTCGGCATCTATCACCGCGATGGGTCGAGCGCATATTTCGCGACCGCCGCGCCGGGACGGCCCTCGGTCATTGCGCTGACCATCGTACCGGGTGACGATCGCTTTCTCGGTATGACACCGCAGGCCCTCGGCACGGCCGCCAACGCCGATCCGCAGCTGACCGTTTCAGCGATCAAAGGCTTGATCGTGCTCAGGGCTCCCGACAAGGGACCGGCCTACCGCGCTGAGGCCGAAGCCATTCTCGCCAAAGCCGCGTGCGTGCAGAAGAGTTACTAACCGGCGACGGCGACTGCAACAGGGCCGCGCTGGCGGCCAGCTCCGCGCGACCACTTGGAAGTCCCCTTGTGGGGACAGCGGAGTCGCCAGCGCCAAGAAAAACTCAATCTTTGAGTTCGAGCTTGTCGCGCCGCCGCGCCCGTTTGCCCGCTTTGGCGTCGTGCGGCGCATCGGCCCAGCGCTCGTAGCGCACACCGGGGAAGAACACGATCTCAGCCGGCGCTCCTGGCCCGCGCACCGCGATGAGCGGTACAGCCGCCAAACGCTGACTTGTCTTGAATGCAAGAATGGTCGCCATTGAAGCGGTCCCCATCACGGCGCGTGCCGTGGTTGGCTGACCTTCCCTCGGATTTTGCTCTTGCCTCGTGAACTTCGATACAAAGTGGGGCAATGGCACAGCGCGCTGCGGCCGCCAGAATCAGCGCACACGTCATAAGAACCCCGAAGCTGTTAACGAGCGGTTAAGCGGCTCTTTCTCCCGTATTGCCTCGTCATCCTCGGGCAAGCGCGCGTTGCACTTGCGCGTCGAAGGCCGGGGACCCAGCGCAAGACGCGTCGAAGACGCAAAATACTTCGAGCCTTCGGCACTTTTTCCGCTGGATCCCCAATTCGCGATGCGGCTTCAAGAGCCGCCCGCGGATTGAGGATGACGACTACGCAACCAAATCATCGCCGAGAAAATGGCGGCCGTCGCGGTCCTCGACTTCGACGATCCAAAGATCGCAGTCGAAACCGGTTTCGCGATCGAGCGACGCTTGCGCGTCGGCGTCGGTCACGAATTTTCCAGCTAGGCCCGGCACCCATCGCCGGTCGAAGCCGGCGTCCTCGAGGCCCGCTGGCGCTGGCGCAAACACCGCCGCAGTGCGGTCGGCCCGGACCACCTTGATAAAGATCGCTCCGGCATCGTCATCGCCGTGGCGCAACACAGCGGCGAAAGCGCCCTGCAGTGCGCAGCGGCGCAGATAAGCCTTGACCCAGATTTCCGATTTTAACCGCATCGCCGCTGTTCATAGCGAACCCGCCGCGCGGCGCAACAGCATCCTACCGCTCTACCGCTGCGCCGCCCGCGCGGGCTTCGGCGTCGCTTGCGGCGTCTGACCCTGCAAGCGCAACAGGCGGCTCATCAGCGGCCCCGAGATGCGCCCGGTTTCAGCAAGTTTCTGGTCGAGCTCGAACTCGCGGATGGCGCGCGCCGTCTGATCGCTGAGCTTGCCGTCGGCTTTGCCCGGCTGATAGCCCAGCGAGCTCAGAGCCTGCTCGGTCATACGCACCACGCTCCCAGCCTCCGCTGACACGTCGCTCGCTGATTGACGGCGCCCGGCTGACGGCGCCGAGGTGCCAAGCACGATCTGGCTCAGCAGTTCCTGGCCCGGTGTCCCGGTCAGCGCAAAACCGTAGTCGTGCTCATAGGCCATGATCGCCGCCCGCGTCACCAGTCCGGCGGCGCCGTCGGGCGGACCGGCATCGTAGCCGCGGGTGTTGAGTTCACGCTGGATGCCGCGGACGATCTCGGCCGTGCTGGCAGCGGCCTCGGCTGAGGCCGGACCACGAGGCCCAATCCCGGACGTTTGAGGTGCGGCCGCCACCGCCCGGGGCAGTCCTGACGCGCCGGCCTCGCCCGTCAGGGTCCGCGGCCCGATCGCCGCCGTCTCAAACGTGGCGCCCCGGCGCGGCTCCTGGAAGGCAAGCAGGTTCGCCACCACGCTCAGCGTCAGCAGCGCAAACGCCACACCTGCCAGTCTGCTGTCGCCCGCCGTCATGAGGTGCCGCACGTCTCTGCCGTGTTCAAAAAAAAATGCCCTTCGACTATCGGTCCGAGCCGTTAACGTTGCCTTAACCGTGCTGCAGCCGCGCCATTCCGGGGTCGCTAAAATTTGCTTCAAATGCTCAGCAAAGTTCTCGCGAATGCATCTCGAATTACCCCGCTGTCTCAGGCGTTTTCTTGAGCGCCGCCTGCTATTTCAAGCGAAGTGGGACTAGGTGTGACACGGACGCGGCGGCCCATACTGGCAACGCGAACGCTTCGGTGAGTGACATGGGCATATTGAGATTAGGTGCGGTTGTGGCGGTGGGCGTTGCTTTGCTGCCGGCGGAACGCGACAAGCAAGATCACCTCTATGAGCGCGCCGCGGCGGCCGCAAAATGGACCGTCACGTACTGCGACCGCAACGCCGCGACCTGCACGCAGGCTGCCTCCGCGTGGGCGCAGTTCGTCGCCAAGGCCGAGTTCGGCGCCAAACTCGCCTACGACGTCATGCGCGATGACGAAACCGCAACAGCCGGGAGTTCAGGCGACGTGGCTCCGGTCTCCTTCGAACGCAGCGGCACGTTGACCCAACGCGATATGCGCCCGGCTTGGCGCGGCAAATCCGCCAACAAAAACGGTATCTGATCCCTTTATCGCCGGCCTCTCCTTGCGCCCAGGCCTTGCGCCGCGCGCCTTGCACCCCGGCCTTGCACCCCGGCCTTGCGCCGCGCAACCCCGGCATCCTATCTTTAACTGAGCGGCGTATAGCGCCAGCGCAGTAGGATGCCAATGACACTCGCCGATATCCAATCCGACTTCAGGCTTCTCGATGATTGGGAAGACCGCTACCGCTACGTCATCGAGCTTGGCCGGGCCCTTCCAGCTTTTCCCGACGCCTTGCGCACCGACGCCAACAAGGTCCGCGGCTGCGCCAGCCAGGTCTGGCTCGCGACCAAGCGCGTCTCCGCCAACGGCGCGGCGCGCGGCGCCAAACCCGGTGGCGACACGCTCGCGATGCAGGGCACCAGCGACGCGCTGATCGTCCAAGGCCTGATCGCGGTGCTGTTCGCGGTCTACGGCGGCAAGACCGTTGCCGATATTCTCACGACCGACGCACCGGCCGTGTTCGCCGAACTCGGCCTCAAAGACCACCTCACGCCGCAACGCTCCAACGGCCTCGCCTCCATGGTCGAACGCATCAAGTCGGACGCGCGCGCGATGAGCGTCGCCTAAAGCATTTTCCGGCGAAGTGGGGACCGGTTCGGCGTAGAAAATGCGACCAAGCAAGAGACTAGAGCATTTTCCGGCGAAGTGGGTGCCGGTTCGGCGTAGACAATGCGACCAAGCAAGTGACTGGAGCGCCGGTCCCGTTCCATCGGATCGTAAAGCGCTCTGGCGTTCGCTGCCCCCTCACTCCCCCGCATCCCCATCTACCTTCGGCCGGTACCCCTCCGCGCCCCAATGATTGACGGCCCGGCTCTGGCCCGCGCGCGGACCGGTATCGCATAAAATTCCATAGTGCCGCGCCAACTGCCGGAGCGCGATGCGAAGAATATATTTGCCCGACCGCCGCGGCAAGCGATGGCTCTGCTCGACGGCTTCGAGCCCGCGCAGATAACAGCAGACATCGATCAGCACACCCGCCATCTCCGGCCCCGCCGCCTTCAAGGCCCGGCGCACCCGCTCCTGCGCCGCCACCACACGATCGTTGAGTTCGGCGCCATGATCGGGCGAGCCGCGCCGGGCCCCGCACTCGCTCAACAACTGCGTCCAGTTAGCGGTGATGCGCGGCGTCATCTGTGCAAAGTGGAAATCGGCCCGCAGCCGTTCGCCCGCCGTGAACTCGATGTCTGAGATCATCGGCTGGCCGTCCTTGTCCTTGCGCCGCGCCAGCCACGCCAGCGGGCTTTCGTCGAGATTGCGAACAGCCTCGGCAAAAACTGGGGCCGCGGCAACGGGCTCCTCGTCCTGCCGCTGACGCGGCCGGTTCGGCTTTCGAACAGACATGATGGGGTTATCCTAGTGTTTGGAAAGATAAACTGCGGGTCGCAGCACCATCACCGGCACCGCCCAGCCGAGAAGATCGAGGGCACGGTCAAACAGCGGATCATCGCGCCGGTCTTCGACGATGAGGCAGGCGTGCGCCACCGTGGTGCGGTCGCGGCCAAACAGCCGCCCGGCGGCGGTCATCGACAGACCGCACCCGACGTGCGCCAGGTACATCGCCACCTGCCGCGCCAGCGCCACGCGCGCCACGCCCCGATTGGCATCTTCGAGGGATTGATTGTCGACGCCGAAGACGCGCGTCACCGCGAGTTCGATTGCCAACCGCATCTGGCGGCTGCGACCCGGCACGGCGCAATCGAAGCAGCTTTGCGCCGGTGCAATCGGCTCTGGGCAGGGGGATGGCTGAAGCAATCGCATCACGGGATCACGGAGCATGAGAGCCACTTTCGCCTGAAGGCCAAATGTTTCTTCGATCCGGCAAGTGTACGCGAAAGCTGGTGCCAGGCTCGGCAAACCTCCGG
>JANNEP010000057.1:0-51457 GCA_031378895.1 Hyphomicrobium sp. | reverse complement strand
CACCTCAAAACAAGTTCTCCCTCGAGAGTCGTGGAAGACCACCACGTTGATAGGCCGGGTGTGGAAGTGCAGCAATGCATGTAGCTTACCGGTACTAATAACTCGATCGACTTGATTGCTCTCATTAAGCAATGCTCATCGTTTTGCCTCACGCCGCATGTCGCGCTGAAAATGCGAGACGCGGCTCCGGCGGGGCGGCACTTGTGCCGGCGGTCTTTGCCGCTCGCGCCTAGAGGCGCGAAGAGGCGCAGCCCCTACGATGAGCGTAAGAATTAGAAAGACCAAATGTGCGAAATTCACCTGTGCGAGGCAGCCGGACTGCCTCTCGCATCCTTCCGCGCATGGCGGCCGGCTCCTCGAAGAGGAGTCGCCATGCGCAAACAAAAATGACGTCTCCGCCGACCTGGTGATTATGGCGGGGTGGCTGCACCCGATCCCATTCCGAACTCGGCCGTGAAACGCCCCTGCGCCGATGGTACTTCGTCTTAAGACGCGGGAGAGTAGGTCGTTGCCAGGTCTGCAGAGACGTTATTTGAATTTCGCCAGTGCGTTGCGGCCGGTTGTGAAAATCGGTCCGCACGCGGCGGCCGGCTCCCCGCAGGGGAGTCGGAAGGCGCCATGAAAAAAGTCAATCACCCTCTTTGCATCTCAATGCACAAACGCGCCGCGTGGGCTTATCCAAGCGGCGCGTTTTTGCGTGTGTTCTTCAACTCTCACGCACCCCTGAATCGATAGCCGACATGACCTGAGACCCTTCTTTCCTCCGCTCAGAGGGAGAGTCCAGGGTTCATATTTTGCCCGTTGCCAGTGATCCCGGCAAGGGCCTGGTGGTGGTCGCGGAACGCGTTCTTCGCGTTGCCGCGCCTCACCCCCGGCCTTCGCCGGGGCAGGCTAGCCCCGGGATGACAATTGTGATTCTGCCATGCGGCGGATTACGGCGCGGCCAAGTGCAGAGCCCGCAGCTAATCCACCCTACAAATTACAACCCCAGCTCACTCAACCCCGGATGATCGTCGGGGCGGCGGCCTTGCGGCCAGTGGTATTTGCGCTCTGACTCCGAGATCGCCAGATCGTTGATGCTGGCATAGCGCAGCGCCATCAAACCATGCGCGTCGAATTCCCAATTCTCGTTGCCGTAGGAGCGGAACCACTGGCCGCTGGTGTCGTGCCACTCGTAGGCGAAGCGCACGGCGATGCGATTGTCCGTGAAGGCCCACAGTTCCTTGATCAAGCGATACTCGAGTTCGCGCGCCCACTTAGCGGTCAGAAACGCGACGATCTCAGCGCGGCCGACCGGAAACTCGGCGCGATTGCGCCAGCGGCTGTCTTCCGTGTAGGCGAGCGACACGCGCACCGGATCGCGCCCGTTCCAGCCGTCCTCGGCCATGCGGACCTTTTGGATTGCGGTTTCACGTGTGAAGGGCGGCAGCGGCGGGCGCTGTGCTGAAGGTGGTTGGGCTGTCATGTAATGTAATCCCAGAATTCAGTTTCCAACCAATGACTCCAAACCTGTCATCCCGGCGCATGCCAGCACCGGCGCAGGCCGGTGTCACCGGGATCCATCCGTCAGGAAATTGTAACTGCGGTGTAGGGTAAAATATTCTGCCGCATCGCGCTTGCGGAACCATGGATCCCGGGAATAAATCCCGAGATGACAAGCTGCACGAAGTCCGCTTGTGTTGGTGACGAACCACGAGGGAGCCCCGCTCATGTACGACACAGCCAATCTCGCGGCCCTGCCGCATCTCAAAACCTTGGCGCCGCAGACCATGCATACGTTCGAGACCTTCGATCGCGCGGCGATGGCGCCCGGTGCCATCCCGCGCAAATACAAAGAACTCATCGCCCTCGGCGTGGCGCTGACGACGCAGTGCCCCTACAGCTTAGAGGTTCATCGTACCAATGCCCACAACACCGGCGCGACGGAGGCCGAGATTGCGGAAGTGATTTTCATCGCCGCGACGATGCGCGCGACGGCGACGATTGCCCACGGCACGCACCTTGTTAGCCCGCGCAAGACGCGGTGAGCCGGAACCGCCTCTCCCCCCGGGGAGAGGCCGGCGCGGCCCGCTAGTCCAATTTGATCGCGACCCAAATGTCCGCGCCGGGTGAGGGGGCTGGGCCGCTCGCACATCTTGCGCTGCATGCCCCCTCACCCCGACCCTCTCCCCAGGGGGAGAGGGAGATGAACCCCGCGGCCCTCTCCCGTCCATGCGAAGCATGGCTCTATGCCATGGAGGGGCGAGGGAGCAGTGAGGATATGCGCTCCGATTTCAACCAAACAGGCGCTAGAGAGCATTGCGATCCGATGGAATCGGATCGGCGCTCTCGTCTCTTGCTTGGTCGCATTTTCTACGACGAACCGGTACCCACTTCGCCGGAAAATGCGCTAGATAAAACCAAATTTGCGCAGGGCGAGAGCGGCGAGGCTCACGGCTGCAAGCCACAAGGCATGCCGGCCGGAGCGCGTGGTGCGGGCGCGTTCGCTCGCCAAGCGTTTGACGGTCGCCTCATCCAGCCGCACGCCGTTGCTCGCCATGCCGGCAAGGCCGAGCGCTGCGGTTTCGAGCTGCTTCAACAGCCCCGGCGTCCGCAGCAAAACCTCGCCGATGGTTTGCGCGCCGCTGCCAGCTTCCTTGAGACGGCCGAGGAGACCGAGATTGGCGTCCAGCCATTCGCGCGCAATCGGTTCGGCGGCGGTCCACATATTGAGGTTGGGGTCGAGATCACGGGCGACGCCTTCGACGATGACCATGCTCTTTTGTAAGAGGATCAGCTCGGGCCGCGTTTCCATATCGAAGACGTCGGTGTAGGCGAACAGCTGGCCGAGCAAATCGGCCATCGAGATGTCTTCCGCCGTGCGGCCGTGGATCGGTTCGCCGATGGCGCGCATGGCCTGGGCAAATTCCTCGACCGTGTGATGCGGCGGCACGTAGCCGGCCTCGAAGTGAATGGCGGCGGCGCGGTAGTAGTCGCGCGTGATCAGGCCGTGCAGAATTTCTGCAAGAAAGCGGCGTTCGTTGAGACCGAGGCGGCCCATGATGCCGAAATCGACAGCAACGACGATGCCGGCGTCATCGACGAACAGATTGCCTTGATGCATGTCGGCATGGAAAAAGCCGTCGCGCATGGCGTGGCGCAGGAACGAGCGGATGACGGTGAGGCCGAGGGCGCTGACGTCGAAGCCGCGGGCTTTGAGGGCAGCGATATCGGCGATCGGCGTGCCGTCAATCCATTCCAATGTAAGCACGCGCTTCGAGGTGCGCCGCCAATCGACGGTTGGCACGCGCAGGCCTTCACCCGGCTTGATGTTATCGGCCATCTCGGAAATCGCGGCGGCTTCGAGCCGCAAATCCATTTCGAGGTCGGTGGTGTGCTTCAGATTGTCGATGACAGCGACCGGGCGCAGCCGCCGCGACGGCTCGTAGAAGCGTTCGATCTGCTGGGCGGCGAAATAGTAGCTGTCGAGATCGCGCTTAAAGCGCTTTTCAATGCCGGGGCGGAGAACCTTCACGGCGACGGCTTTCCTGACGCCGCCATCCATGACATAGGCCTTGTGCACCTGGGCGATGGACGCGGCCGCTACCGGTGGACAGAATTCGACGAAATGATCTTCGACTTTGCCGCCGAGGGCCCGCTCGACGGCGTCGCGGGCCTCGAGCATCGAGAACGGTGCGGCTTTGTCTTGCAGGTTCTTGAGATCGGCCGAGAGTTCGGGACCGATGACGTCGGCGCGGGTCGCCATGAACTGGCCGAGCTTGACGTAGCTGGGGCCAAGCTGGGTTAGGGCTGCGGCGACGCGCGTGGCTTTCGGTTTACCCCAGCGGAGCGGCGCCGTGACGAGGCGTAGCGGCAGCGTGGCCGCGCGCGCGACTTTCAAGGCCAGCGGCACGGGCACGCCTTTTGGTACGAAGCGGACGCCGTGCTGCGCCAGCACAATGCCGGCCCGGGCGAGCCGCAAGGTATTCATGAGCGCTCCGGGCATGGCGGCGGGACTTGTCCTAAAAGGTTCGCGAGCACATTGCCCTTGAGCCGCGCGAGGTCAAGCGCCGGCCGCTCCGGGGGTAAAGAACCGCGTTTTTACTGCGCCAGGTTGGGCCGTAGAGGCTGAACCCGGAAACGAAAGCGACGCCCGGCATGGATCTGCCGGACGCCGCTGTTTGAAATGCAACTTGATCGCGAGCGGCAGGCTCAGCCCGTCGTGCAGAACGTGGCGCGGCCGTGGCAGGTCACCTGACCGCCGTCGGGTGCGCACTTATAGCGTTCATTCTTGACGGTATGTCCCGCGACCTTGCCGTTGGCGACGAAGCCCGGCCACAATCCCCAGCTGACTGCCTGAACCATGGTCTCGAGGGCATACCACTTGGCCGACTCGGCTGATCCAGCCGTTGCGACGGCGCCCTTGCTGACGCATCCAGCGCTGGCGGCGGTGGTGCCGAATGACACGGCGGCGGCGATTGCAATGGCGGCGAGCAATTTCGTTTTCATGACGTGGTCTCCTTCGTTCGATGAAAAAAAACGCAAATCGAATATCTGGAAGCTATGACGCCGTTGCAGCTTTGGTCAATCAAGGTCTGCCGCCTCTTGGCAAAACGGCGGTTACGTGTGGCTGTTCAGATTTTCCAGCCCGAGTGCATTGCAGCGATACCACCGGTGAGGTTGCGGTAGCTGACGCGGGCGAACCCGGCGGTGCGGATCATCTCCGCGAAGGCGTCCTGCTTGGGGAATTTACGAATGCTCTCGACCAGGTATTGGTAGGGTTCAGCGGCCCCAGTTGTCAGTTTGCCGAGGCGCGGGATGACTTCGAACGAGTGAAAATCATAGAGCCGGTCGAGCAGCGGCACCTGGCACTCGGAAAACTCGAGACACAGGAAGCGCCCGCCGGGGCGGAGCACGCGATGAGCTTCTGCGAGTGCGCGGTCGATGTGGGTGACGTTGCGGATGCCAAAGGCGATGCTGTAGGCGTCGAACGCGCCGGTCTCGAAGGGCAGCCTTTCGGCGTTGCCTTCAACGCAGGTGATGCGCGCGTCAAGTCCGGCGTCATGGACACGGCGGCGGCCGACGGCGAGCATCTCGGGACTGATATCGCAGATCACCGCGGTGGAGTTCGCGCCACTCGCGGCTGAGTATCTGAGCGCAATATCGCCAGTGCCGCCGGCAACGTCGAGCAGGCGGAAGGCTTGCGCGCCGCGCGGCGGGTTCAGCCACGAAATGAAGTCGCGCTTCCATAGCCGGTGCAGACCGCCGGACATCAGATCGTTCATCAGATCGTAGCGTTCGGCAACGGACGCGAAGACCTGATTGACGAGGCCCTGGCGCTCGGCCTCGGGCACCTCGCGGAAGCCGAAGGTGGTGGTTTCGCCTGGGCTGGGTTGCTCGGTGTTGCTCATGGGGCAAAACCATAGCGAAGGGTGCGCGCGGACGCTATGCTTGGCGTGAAAAAGCGTCAATTTTTGCGCGAGTGTTCTATGAGCTTCAGGAAATGTTCAATCCAACAAACCCGTCATGGCCGCGGAGGCGGCCAGCCACGGCAAGCAACCGCGAGACCAGTCACGAGGGGCTTAGCCGGTTGCGAAATTTGTGCTCCCGATCACCACTGCTTGTGATGACGCCTGTCGTGGGTGGCAGCCTCCGCGGCCATGACGTCACGGGGATAGATGCAAACCCAGATTCGTGTTGCACGACGTGGGATGCGCGCATCGGAAACAAGAGGCTCATGCCGGAACTTCCCGAAGTCGAGACGGTGCGGCGCGGATTGGCGCCGGTGCTCGTCGGCGCACGCATCACCCGCGTCGAGGCCCGGCGCCCGGATCTGCGTTTTCCGCTGCCGGAGCGGTTTGGTGAACGGCTTACGGGCACCACTGTGATGGGACTGGAGCGGCGCGCCAAGTATCTGATTGCGCGGCTGTCGAGCGGCGAGGCGCTGGTCATGCATCTCGGCATGACCGGACGATTTACGATCGCCGCCAAGGATCACAACACGACGCCTGATGTTTACGTACCAGGCGCCTATGTCTACGGCACCGGCACCGGCACCGACCCGAAACACGATCACGTCGTGTTCCATTTGTCTGGCGGGCGTCTCGCTGAGGCGGCCAGCGTCGTCTATAACGATCCGCGCCGCTTTGGTTTTATGCTGATGATGCCGGAGGCTGAGCGTGAGGCGCATGCGTTGTTTCGAAATCTTGGTACCGAGCCGCTGGGCGGGGCGTTGACGCCGGACTATCTGGCGGGCCGGGCACGGGGAAAGAAGGTCAACCTCAAGGCGTTTTTGATGGACCAGCGGATCATTGCGGGACTCGGCAACATCTACGTTTCAGAGGCGCTGTATCGCGCCGGGCTATCGCCGAACCGCAAGGCTGCGTCCCTCGCCGGCCGGAAGGGGCGTGCGACGGACCGCGCGGCGCGCTTAGTATTGGCGATCCAATCGGTTCTCGAGCAGGCAATCGCTGCTGGCGGATCGACGCTGCGCGACTATCGCGGCGCCGATGGCCGTTCGGGCGCGTTCCAGGAAAGTTTCGCTGTGTACAATCGCGCCGGCAGTGCGTGTTCGCGGCCGGATTGCTGCGGCGTTATCAAGCGCACGATCCACGCTGGCCGTGCAACGTACTCTTGCAGCAGCTGTCAGCGCTAGAGCTGGACTTTTGCGTTATGGGCGCGTCAGTGACGCGTGCGTCTTGACGATGATGGCGGTGAGGCAGACCACGGCAAATCCACCGCTGAGAAAAATCTGATTGGCGGCCCAATCGCCTTTCAAGGTGTTGAGCTTGCCCGAGCCCACGAGCCATAACAGCGCGACCGCAATTGCCAGACCTTCGGCCGCCGCCAGCTTGACGGCGTGGCCAGTGGCGGCATGAACCGCTTCGGGGCCGGGTTCGCGCGCAAGGCGGCGGACAGAGTTTGCGTGCGCCGCCGCAAGCAGGGCCGCGGCCAAGCCGTATTGCCATCCATGGCGCCAATACAAGCCTGATATCCGATAGATCAAAAACAGCGCAATCGCGCCCCACGCATAGACGAGCACGATGAGCAGCGTTGATTGCCGCAGCGCGGCCCTTGGCGCGTCAGCGTCAACGCCGTCCGCTGGCGCATGCCACAAGGGCGCGTTCAAATGCACCGCGGCCGCGACGCACAGGATCGCGGACAGTGCCGCCGCGAGCGCCGACAGTCCGCGAACCTGCCAAGCCGCGCACAAGGTCATTGCGCCAGCGCTCGCCAGCAGCGCGGCCATGAGCATTGGTGCAAGCCGGTCGAACGTCATGGGCTGGACTGTCTCGCGAGGGCGAATGCCGGGTTGTGTCTCAGGTTTGCCGCGTTCGCAACAGCGCGTTCAGGCTGATGGCGGCGATGGCAATTGCGCCGAAAAAAAAGATATTGCATCCGGCCCAGTCGGCATAGGTGATGGGGCGCGGAAACTTGCCATCGACGAACATACTGATGAGGGCGCCAATGACGCCGATGAACTGAACCATCACCAGCGCGCGGCCGATTTTCATCACCGATTGATCGACTTTGCCGGCTTCGGCGTCGCGGTCCAGCATGCTGGCAAACATCAGGCTCGCGGCTGCAGCGACGGCGAAGCCGATGAAAAACTGCCACCACTCGGGCCAGCGGTTTTCGAGGATGAAGGCGTACGTCACCAGAATGCCGATGGAGCCCCAGGCCCAAACCAGACCGATGTGGCGGGCCGTGGAACTGCCAACCGCATTCTTGGAGGCGCCTGACGCGGTGAGGTTCGCGTGCTCGCGCACCGCGATCAAAGCGAACACCAAGCTGATGACACCCGACGCCGCCATGTGGGCGACGGGCAAATTGGCTGCGGCGGTGATGATGATGGCGCAGACGGACAGCGTCAGTGCGATCATCCAGGCAGTGACAGACGACATGGCAAGGCCCCCCGGGCGTGCGGCAGATGTTGAGGTGAATCATACGCGGTTCGGGAGGACTATAGCCGTCCTGGCGCTGCCTGCCATTGCCACCGTCAAGACCGCGCCGAAATCGACGCAGAGGCCGTAAATGCGGTGGCCTGGGCGTTGACCGGGAGGGGGTGCCCCGGTATACGACAGCCCAACGACCGCCTCGGAACACCGTTCCGGGGGCGGTTCCTATTGCGTGACCGTACCGGCTCCGGCGGGGTGGCCACGAGGCATCATAGCTCAGCACAGCTCATCAAGAGGAAAGTCCCATGGCCAATACGTCGTCGGCAAAGAAGGCCGCGCGTCAGATGACCCGGCGTACCGAGGTCAACAAGGCGCGCCGCACGCGCGTCAAGAGCGAGGTTCGCAGCGTCGAAGAGGCGATTTCTGGCGGCGACAAGACCAAGGCCGAGGCGGCGCTCAAGGCGGCTCAGCCGATCATGGTGCGCACAGCTCAGAAGGGTATGATGCATAAGAAAACCGCGAGTCGTAAGGTTTCCAGGCTTGCTAAGCGCGTCAAGGCCATGACGGGTTGAAGCTGAAATTCGCGGCCACGGTGACTTTTCCTCCCTGGTGCATATTCGCAACGGTAAAGAGCGGGCCTCGTCGAGGCCCGTTTTTTTTTGAACGGCCCTAAGACGCTGGATTCACAAGCCTTGATGTTATGCACACTTAGGCTCAGCGCGACTCATACCTGGCGCCTGCGGCACCCCGCCTAAGACAAAATGACGTTTAGATGACTGCGCCGCAGGCTGAGTGACAGCCTGGTAAACGGCCCAGCGAGGTCCTGAAAACGCCAACAGAGTCAGGGGCATTATCCACAGAAGTTGTGACCATGACTCGGGTTGTCCACGGCGGCTGTGGAAAACTTTTTTGGGGCCGTCACCCGCCCCACACCGCGTCCACGCGCTTGCTGAGTAAGTGGTTAACGGCTAGTTAATAGTCTGTGGATGGCAGCGGGGTTGCGATCGTCCGCGTGTGACAGTTGACGAGCGTCGGTTCCAGGTATTCCGCCCGTGATGCGGTCCTGGTTTCATCGTCAAAACTAGCAAAAGCATGGTCTTGTCTTTGGCTCTCCTGAGTGTAAGGGCGACCAATGCTTCTTTTGTAACAGTAAAGCTGGGCGTATGGCGCCGGGCTTTACTGTTTGTGTTCGGTGCGTGCGTGGGGCGCTCGTGGAAAAAAGTCAATTCGTCCACATCGAAGATGTCCCAGTGCACGATACGTGGGCCCGGCTTGAGGCCGACTCGCGTGCCGTTCTCGTCGACGTCAGGACCCGCGCCGAGTGGGCCTTCGTTGGAATTCCTGATCTGTCGCCGCTCGGCCGGCAGGTCATCACGCTGGAGTGGCAGTCGTTCCCGGACAGCCGCATCGACCCGAACTTTGCGGATCGGGTCGATGCGGCGCTAAAGGCCGCCGGTGCAGAGACGACCGATGAGGTGTTCTTCATCTGCCGCTCAGGTGGCCGCAGCCGGATGGCCGCGGAAGTCATGGCTGAGGCGGGCTACCGCCGCAGCAGGAATGTGGCGGAGGGCTTCGAGGGACCACTCGATGCCGGCCGTCACCGGGGCCAGGTCGCGGGTTGGAAAGCCGCGGGTCTGCCTTGGATGCAGGGTTAGCCCTGAGACACAGGCCCGCCTGAGACACAGGCCCGGAAGTCGGAACGCAAAGCGTCCGCGAGGGCGTCGCAGACGCCAAGCGTTCAACGGCACGGCACGTGATTGCACGTTGGAAAATTAAGTAAAAAGTGGGGAGCGATTACCAATGCATGCAGCCAAGAAAACAGAGCCGGCGCAGGCCGCAGCCGATCTGACGATTTTGACGGGACAGGCGGCGATCGCCGCCGTCGAGGGCCGCGGCCAGAAAGTGCGCGCGGTGCTCAAAGCCCGGCTGGGAGAAGACATCTACTCGAGCTGGTTCAATGCTATGGCGTTCGAAAGTTTCGATGGCCGGGTCATCAAGGTGTCGGTGCCGGTCAAGTTCGTGCGCAACTATATCCACGAACACTATTCCGATCACATACTGCAAAGCGCCCGCACCGAGTTCACGACCGTCGCGCGCGTCGAGGTCATCTGGCGCGAGCCGGGCGCCTCAGCCAAACGCAGCGCCGATCTGCGGGCCACTGATGCCGCTGGCGACGCGCCATCCGCACACGCACAAAATGCCCGCGCCGCTGACGCGGGATCGCGCGGCGCCGCAGTCCGGCCGCTTCAGCCTGCGGTGACGCGGACAAGTGCCGGGAGCCTTGAGGGGTCGCCACTCGATCCGAACTATACGTTCGACAGCTTCATCATTGGGGCTGCTAATCGCATGGCCCATGCCGGCGCTATTCAGGTTACCGAAACCGTCCTGACCGACAGCTCGGCCTACAATCCGCTCTATATCCACGCCTCGGTCGGCCTTGGAAAGAGCCATCTGCTGCAGGCAATTGCCTGGGAAGTGAAGCGCCGCGCGCCGAACGCTCAGGTGCTGTATCTGACGGCCGAGCGATTCCGTTATCAGTTCGTCGAAGCGCTCAAAGGCGACACGATGGTGTTCAAGGAGCGCTTCCGCAACATCAACATGCTGCTGATCGACGACCTCGAGTTCCTGCAAGGCGAGCGCACGGAACTGGAGTTCGATCACGTCATCAATGCCCTGCTCGACGGCGGCAAGCAGGTGGTCGTGGCGTCGGCCCGGGCGCCGAACCACATGGAGCGCTTGAACGAGCGCATGCGCTCGCGGTTGCAGCGCGGGCTCGTGACCGAGCTTCTGCCGCTCGACTATGAACTGCGCTTAAAGGTTCTCGAAAAGCGTCTTGCGCAGCTGCGGGCCATTGCCCCGTCATTCTCGCTGACGCGCGACGTGCTCGATATCCTCGCGACGCGGCTGACGGAAAACGGCCGCGAACTCGAAGGCGCAGTGACACGGCTTTACGCGACGTGGCAATTCATGCGGACGCCGATCACACTCGACATTGCAGAGACGGTCATTCGCGAGACCGTGCAAAACCTCGAGCCGCGGCGCATCAAAATCGAGGATATCCTGCGGATCATCTCGCGGCATTTCGGCGTGTCGAAGGGCGATCTTCTTTCGCAGCGCCGCCATCGCTCGGTCGTGTGGCCGCGCCAGATCGGCATGTACCTGGCGAAGCAGTTGACGGCGCGGTCGCTACCCGAGATTGGCCGCCGCTTTGGTGGCCGCGATCACACGACGGTGCTGCACGCGATCCGTAAAATCGAGGGCGAGATCACCAAAAATCCGCGTCTCGAGGACGAGCTGGAAGAGCTGAAAAAACTGCTGAACCACTAGTGGATTTGGCGGCCAAAATAACAGTCGTCATCCTCGAGCACGTGAGCCCTCTCGCGATCGTGCTCGGGGGACCAGCGTAAAACTCGTCGCAGACACGAAGTATTCTCGAGCCTGCGGCGCTCTTTCCGCTGGGTCCACGGCCTTTGATGCGCAAGTGCAACGCGCCCTCGGCCGAGGATGACGGTTAGAGGCGTTTGAGGCAGGTGCACCGCGTTTCCGTGCGCCAGCCAGGGCTTTTGGGCCGGTCGCAGTATTTTGTCGCAATAAGCGCCGGATAGCCGGTACATCTTAGCTTGAAATGTGGGCCCCGTTCGGCTCTCATCATTTCCCCGTGCGCGATTCCGGAAGGGCTGCGCCCGGCTTTGAATTTTTTCATGCACGCGCGCCGCGCCAAGAGGCAAATCGCCTCCCGCCCAGGCCTCGCGCGCTTCCGAACAGATGAGCTGAGGACCGACATGCGTCTCGAGATCGAACGTGGAGAACTTCTAAAGGCGCTGAGCCACGTGACAAGCGTCGTCGAGCGCCGCACGACGATCCCCATCCTGTCGAACGTGATGCTGAAGGCATCGGGTTCGTCGCTGATGTTCAAGGCGACCGATCTCGAACGCGAAGTGTCAGAAAGCGTCGATGCCAAGGTGCACACGCCGGGCGCGCTGACGGTGCCAGCGCACATGCTGCACGACATCGTGCGCAAGCTGCCCGACGGCGCCGAGATCGAGATCAAGCGCGACGCCGACAAAGAGCGCCTGACGCTGACGTCGGGGCACTCGCGCTTCAGCCTGCAGACGCTGTCGGCGGAAGACTTCCCCGATCTCGCAGTTGGTGAAATCGGCCACGAGTTCACGATGGATGCGGCGGACTTGAAGCGCTTGATCGAGAAAACGCGGTTTGCGATTTCGACCGAAGAAACGCGCTACTACCTAAACGGCATCTATCTCCATACCGCCGAGACCGGCAAAAATAAAACGCTGCGTGCGGTCGCGACCGACGGCCACCGCTTGGCACAAGTCGAGCTGCCGCGCCCGAAAGGCGCCGACGGTATGCCCGGCGTGATTATTCCGCGAAAGACCGTGCATGAGCTGGCGCGCTTGACTGAAGATACGAGCGCGAAAGTGAAGGTCGGGGTTTCAACGAGCAAGGTGCGTTTCGAGATCGGCCCCGTTGTGCTGACGTCGAAACTCATCGACGGCACGTTCCCGGATTATGGCCGCGTCATTCCGCACAACAACGACAAGGAAATGAAGGTGCCGAACGCGGCCTTCATCTCAGCCGTCGATCGCGTCTCGACGATCGCCAGCGAGCGCGGCCGGGCCGTGAAGCTGAACCTGGTCAAGGACAAGCTGGTGTTGACGGTCAACAATCCCGAAGGCGGCAGCGCCACGGAAGAAATCTCGGTCGGCTACAGCGCCGGACCGCTCGAAATCGGCTTTAATGCCCGCTATCTGCTCGATATCGCCAGCCAGCTCGAGAGCGAGGACGCGCGGTTTTTGCTCGCCGATCCCGGCTCGCCGACCATGGTCCGCGACGGCGGCGACGATGGCGCGCTGTACGTGCTGATGCCGATGCGGGTGTAGTTTCCGAAGAAACGCCTCTCCCCTTGGGGAGAGGCAGGAGCGCAGCGACGGTGAGGGGGCGGGCTGAGCGATGCAGGACGTAGTCACAACCCCCTCACCCTGGCCCTTTCCCCAGGGGGAGAGGGAGAAGAACGGCGGCGATGGCGCGCTGTACGTGTTGATGCCGATGCGGGTGTGATGGGCGCACTGTGACGCGCCGACACCTAATTCCGGTCGCCGCCATCAACTTTGATACGCGCGTACGCACTTTGATTGATGATATTCGGCCTGAGTGGGACGAGTCCGTCAAAGCGACGCATCATCAGAACTATGCAAATTTGATTGCTGCGCTCTGCGTCGAGCTTGGCGCCGTCGATTTTCAGCGCAAACTTCAGGATTTCAAAGCGATCGGAGCGCTCCCTTTTTCCATTATTTCGTACCACAACGACTTCCTCAATCAGTCACGCAATGCATTTGTCCAAGGGTTTTACTACCCCGCACTTACGGCGGCCTCCGCGTTGGGGGAACGGATTCTAAATCATCTCGTTCTGGACTTGCGTGAACACTACAAGCACAAAACGACCTATTCGAAGGTCGCCAATAGATCATCGTTTGATAACTGGCAGCGAGCAATAAACGTACTTACTGATTGGAATGTGTTGCTGCCAGAAGCCGCTACAGCATTTAGAAAATTAGAACCAATAAGACTGCGTTCGCTGCACTTTTCGAAATCAACCTATGTTCAACTTCGTGAAGATGCGCTCCAAGCCATTCAGCTATTGGGAAACGTAGTCGAGACTCAATTTTCTGCGATCGGTCGCCAGCCCTGGTTTATTGAAGGCACAGCCGGTGCTTGCTTCATCAAGTCTGACTGGGAGCAAAACCCATTTGTCAGTACTTATTATCTGCCAAGCTGCCCGCTGGTCGGAGTTAATTATGCCTATTCGAATGAAAACGGCAAATGGCGGCTTTTTGACTATCGGAAACATGGAGACGAAATAATAAGTGACGAAGAATTCTGCCGCCGCTTCAATGAGCGCGATGCATCGCTTCTTGCTCCGACCATGATGCCGCCCGAGGACCACATAGTTTGTGTTGAGTGGCAGCGTCGGACTTCGCCGCAATGATTTCTAAGCCCTTTTCGAGCTCAAGGGTTGATAATGCCCACTCCCTCTGGGTTGAGCAGCTCAATCTGCCAAATTTCCGCTGCCGAAGCTGTCATCCTCGGGCTCGTCCCGAGGATCCATTTGTCCGCGTGCTCAGGCATTTGGGGCGCGATGGATCCTAGGCACAAGGCCTAGGATGACAATGGTACTAGAGGCGCGGCAGGAGCACTAAAAGCGCGTCGCGTTTGAGAATCGTGCGCGCGATGCTAAGCGATCCCCATGTCCACGACTGATCATTCTCTCTGGGTCGAGCGGCTCGCGCTCACCAATTTCCGCAGCTATCCGTCGGTCACGATCGAGGCCGGGCCGGAGCCGCAGGTGATTGCCGGGCCGAACGGCGCGGGTAAAACCAATCTGCTCGAAGCGTTGTCGTTACTCGCGCCGGGGCAGGGGATGCGCCGCGTGCCGTTCAGCGAGTTGTCGCGCGCGGGCGGCGACGGCGGGTTTGCGGTTGCGGCGAAGGTGCATACGCTCGTTGGCGCGGCGGACATCGGGACCGGGTTGCGCGCCGCTGCCGCAAATGCAAATCGGACGAGCGACGAGGAAGGCGATGGCTTGGCTGGACTCCCCTCCCCCATCGATGCGAAGTATCGCTCCGCGATGATGCGGGGAGGGGCTGGGGGTGGGGTGAACCCGCAAGACCGGTCTCCCAATTTTACCCCCACCCCCCGGATCGATTCCGGTCGCAATGCGACCGGGTCCGGGGCAGGCTCTAACCCCTCCCCGCCCCGCAAGGGGACTCCCGAGTGGTCGCAAGGGGGAGGGGGATTCGCCGAGCGCTCATCGGAACGCAATGGAGAGCGCACCTCCGAGCGTGGCCGCATCGTGCGCATCGACGGCGTGGCGCAATCGGGCTCGGGCAGTCTCGCCGACTATCTCGAAATCGTCTGGGTGACGCCGGCCATGGACGGGTTGTTCACCGGCGCCGCATCCGAGCGCCGCCGCTTTCTCGACCGGCTGATTTTATGCTTCGATCCGGCGTACCGTAAAATCGCCGGCCGTTTCGAGCGCGCCATGACCAGCCGCAACCGCTTGCTCTCCGACGGCGTGCGCGACAACGCGCAATTGTCAGGTTTCGAGCGCGTCATGGCTGAGGCCGGTATTGCTGTGGCGGCGGCGCGGCTGGAGGCCGTGTCGGCGATGGCGGCGGTTATCGCCGAGCGCCGGGCGCGTGATCCGAATTCGGCGTTTCCCTGGTCGGAGTTTCGCATCGAGGGGCAGATCGAGGACACCCTCGCGGACATGGCCGCCGTCGATGCCGAGGATGCTTACGCGCGTCAGTTGCGCGATATGCGCGAACGTGACCGCGGGGCAGGGCGGACGCTCGACGGGCCGCACCGCTCCGACCTCGCCGTAACACATGGGCCGAAGCAAATCCCCGCGCGGCTGTGTTCGACAGGCGAACAAAAGGCGCTGCTGCTTGGGCTTGTCCTGGCGCACGCTGAATTGCTGACGGCGCGGCAGGAGGGCGCGGCGCCGATACTTCTGCTCGACGAGATCACCGCGCATCTCGACGCCTTCCGCCGCGCCGCGCTGTTTGATGAGATCCTGCGCCTCAAAGCCCAGGCCTGGATGACCGGGACCGACGCCAACGCCTTCGATGCGATGGTTAAGGGTGCTCGATTCTGGCGCGTCGACGAGGGCAAAGTTATCCCCGGCTGAGGTGTTCACGTTAAGGGCCGATCGGTCACAAACAAGTCCTTGAAAACGGCTGAGTTTTTCGCGGGTTTTAAGCGCGATTTCATGCGGCTTCGAGGGCCGTTTTGTGTTATAAAATAGGATCAATTTTAAGCCCCAAAAAGTAGGTCGAAAATGAGTGCGACGCCGGCCAAAAAGACGCCCCCGCCAGAGGACTACGGCGAAGATAGTATCAAGATGCTCAAGGGTCTGGACGCGGTCCGCAAGCGCCCCGGCATGTACATCGGCGACACCGACGACGGCTCGGGTCTGCACCACATGATCTACGAAGTCGTCGATAACGCCATCGACGAAGTTTTGGCCGGTCACGCCAAATCCTGCCAGGTGACACTGAACCCGGATGGCAGCTGCACCGTGCGTGACGATGGCCGCGGCATCCCGACGGGTATCAAAAAAGACGACGATCAAGTTCCGAAGCGCTCGGCAGCCGAGATCGTCTTCACCGAGCTGCACGCGGGCGGCAAGTTCGATCAGAATTCCTACAAGGTGTCGGGCGGCCTGCATGGCGTCGGCGTGTCGGTCGTCAACGCGCTGTCGGCGTGGCTCCGCTGCCGCATCTGGCGCGAGGGCAAGGAGCACGCCATCGAGTTCCGCCATGGCAACGCCGTCGCGCCGCTGAAGGTCGTCGGCGACGGCAATGGCGAGCGCGGCACGGAAGTGTCGTTCCTGCCGAGCACCGAGACGTTCCACAACGTCATGGAGTTTGATTACACGACGCTCGAACACCGCTTGCGCGAACTGGCGTTTTTGAACTCGGGCGCCAAGATCGTGATGACGGACGCGCGTCACGCCGACATCAAGCGCCAAGAATTTGTCTATGACGGTGGCACGTCGGCATTCGTGCGCTATCTCGATCGCTCGAAAACGGCAGTGCTGTCCGAGCCGATCATGATCAACGCTGAGAAGGACGGCATCGTCGTCGAAGTCGCGTTGTGGTGGAACGACAGCTATCACGAGACGGTGCTGTGCTTCACGAACAACATTCCGCAGCGCGACGGCGGCACGCATATGGCCGGTTTTCGCGGTGCACTGACGCGTATTGTGAATAAGTATGCAGAGGAAAGCGGCATCGCGAAGAAGGAAAAAGTGACGCTATCGGGCGATGATGCGCGCGAGGGTTTGACCTGCGTGCTGTCGGTGAAAGTTCCTGATCCGAAATTTTCGTCGCAGACAAAAGACAAGCTGGTTTCGTCGGAAGTGAAGCCCGTTGTCGAGAGCGCGGTCGGCGATCAGCTGAGCGCCTGGTTCGAAGAACACCCCAAGGACGCGAAATCGATCATCGGCAAGATCGTCGAGGCGGCGATCGCACGCGAAGCCGCGCGCAAGGCCCGCGATCTGACGCGGCGCAAAGGTGCGCTCGATGGGCTGCGGTTGCCGGGCGGGTTGGCTGAGTGTCAGGACCGCGACGCGTCGAAAACCGAATTGTTTATCGTCGAAGGCGACTCTGCTGGCGGGTCCGCGAAGCAAGGCCGCAAGCGCGAGTTCCAGGCCGTGCTGCCGATCCGGGGTAAAATTCTCAACGTCGAGCGCGCCCGCACCGACAAGATGCTGTCATCCGAGCAGGTGACGAATATTATTGCCGCGTTGGGCACTGGCATCGGGCGGGAAGAGTTCAAGCTCGACAAGCTGCGCTATCACAAGATCATCATCATGACCGACGCCGACGTCGATGGCGCGCATATTCGAACGCTGCTGCTGACGTTTTTTTACCGGCAGATGCACGAGCTGGTCGATAAGGGGCACGTCTACATTGCGCAACCGCCGCTGTACAAAGTGGCGCGCGGGAAATCGCACACGTACCTGAAAGATCAGCGCGCGCTCGAAGATTATCTGATCGATTCCGGGTTGAACGACGCGGTTCTGGTGACGGGAGACGGCACGGAACGTGGCGGGCGCGACTTGCGCGATATTCTCGAACAGGCGCGCCAGATCACCGGCGGCATCAACGGGCTCCATTCGCGTTACGCCCGCTTCATCGTCGAGCAGGGCGCGATCGGCGGCGTGTTTGATCCCAGCCTGCTGCAATCGGCTGATAAAGCCGAGGCGGCAGCGGCGCATATCGCCCAGCGTCTCGACGCCAACGCCGAAGAAATGGAAACCGGCTGGCAGGGGCGCTTCGGCAGCGACGGCTTTGTGTTCAAGCGCGAAGTCCGCGGCGTCACGGAGGTGCACACACTCGATCGTAATTTGCTCGGCTCGCTCGACGCGCGGCGGTTGAACGAGCGCCACGCCCATCTCGATGAAGTCTACGGCCGCGCTGCAAAGCTGCGCCGCAAGGACAGAAGCGAGGTGATTTCGGGGCCGCGCGGGCTCCTTGAAGCGGTGTATGACTCTGGCCGCAAGGGCGTCGATCTGCAGCGCTACAAGGGCCTCGGTGAAATGAACCCAGAGCAGTTGTGGGAGACGACGCTCGACCCCACGGTGCGCACGCTGTTGCAGGTGAAAATCGGTGACGTCTCGGAAGCGGATGAGATTTTTTCCAAGCTCATGGGCGACGTCGTCGAACCGCGCCGCGAATTCATCCAGGACAACGCCCTGAATGTCTCGAATTTGGATGTGTAGGTTTTGAAACTCGGCGCCGCTGGCGCCGAGGGAGTCTAGCGGCGGGCACCATTTGTAGGTTGGGTTAGGCGGCCCGGATGTTTGAATTTCGTTGCAACCGTACGTCCGCCGTAACCCGACCGCTTCGATGTGCGCGTGACGGCGTTTGAATGTTCCGTGTTGGGTAATAGCCGCGTTTTAAGGAACGATAACGCAAGTGGATCAGTGGACTCCACCCCACCTAGGATTAGGTCTTGGACCTTAGGTCGAGTTCAAGATTTGCGCCGCGTTTAGGCAGTGCAATATTTATCATGCGTGTGAAGTCCGCCCAGCTCTGTGCACCCTTCATAAGGACTGTGACGGCATGAAGATGTTGTGCCAGCGCAGGATGGCCGACGTCATCTGTGAACAATTGGTGCAGTTTGCCCTTCTTTCGTCCATCGTCATCTCTTGGGACGCGACTTTCCAGCTCTTTTAAGATGTTTGGAGCTAGGCGCTCATAGACCAAGTCCTTCGTGTAGTGAGCCACGACTTGAGGCCGATTCACCCTCATGCCCTTCCACTCCCAGCCACGCAATCGAAAAATCTGACGATAAAACTCATCGGGAAAACGCTTAGCCCATGCGGCTAGCTCGTGCCGCAGGTAAGCATCGAGAATTTTCTGCAGAGCCTCTTTATCGCGAACGTACTGGTAACCGGTAGCCTCATCGACCAAACCAACGATGCCAAGCTTGGCCAAGCCCCGGATGAGAATTTCGCACTGATCGGCAACGTGTTCCTGGTTTGCAGCTAACTCGCCCGCCTTACGAGCCTTGATGTAGACCTCGCACACTTCGGGCAACAGTTCCGCTTGATAGCCGTAGGCCTTCTGTCCAGAAGCAAGCTTGAATTCTATCTGGCTTGACGTGACCTCCAACTCTTTAGGAACGAAAGGCTTTAAGTTGTTTGCCGTGAGGAACGCAGGCAAGTTGACGTCACCGCTGTAGTACGCGCGCCCCTTTGCTTGTCGGGCCCGACCAAGGGCCCTCATCATGTCGCTTTGGGTAAGGACGCGCCTGCCATCTTCCAAGACAGCGCAGGAAATTTCGGCGTCCCCAACCTTGATTTTTCCGACGTGAGTCGCCTGTGGCAGATCGGCTGACCAGCGGGAAGCCGCGGCCTGCCTTGCAATTTCGCTTCGACGCTTAGGCGTAAGCGACTCGGCTCGTGCCAATCCACCAACTACTTTGCTTTCATCTTTCTCGGTCATTTGCACCCCATGCTTGCATCGAATCACGCAAGCATATGCTTGCAGGAAGAAACGTGCAAGCATCTTGGTGGCTCGCGCAGTCCGCAGCAGAACATGCCTGCGTAGGGTGCAACAGACCCGCACTTCACTCGGAGCGTCCTCATTTTCATCCCACCCGCATTTCCGGAAGCCGCGCATTTTAGTTTTCAACAGTGTGCGTGAGACGAGCGAGCGCGGCTATCCGGGACCTTTACCCATCGTTGTGATGCATTCAATCTGCCGACGGTAAAGGTCCCGGCTCTGCGCGGCCGCATTGCATGCGGTCGCTGCGGCCGGGAACGCGGGCGGATATTTGTGGTCGCCAGGTCACTCGAACGTGCCGAAGCTGTCGTGGGTCGCCGCCGCGGGATCCGCACACTTTTATGTGGGCGCTGGCGACACGCGTTTCGCGCGCCGGCTGCCAGCGCCGTGGCCCCGCAAGGGGACTCCCAAGTGGTTGCGCGGGAATGACGGAAAGGGGAGAGTGTGTGACTACGTCCCCTTCCGTTTCGGAAACGCGCGGCTTTCGCGCCCCGCACTTTTTGCGGCGCCTTGGAGCTCGGCGCGGAAGTCGTCGCGCTTTTGGTGGATGGAGGTGATCACGAGGCCGGTTGGCACGCCGAGGCCGACGAGGGCTGCTTCCGACAACTGCAGGCTGGCTTCGATCGTTTCCGGCACCGCGTCGGTGACGCCGAGGGCGTAAAGGTGGCGGGCGTGGCTTGCGTCCTTGGCGCGGGCGACGATGACGAGTTTCGGATAGGCGTCGCGCAGCGCCGTGACGATTTCGTCGATTTCGGATTGGGTGTGAATGGTGATGATCGCGGCCTTGGCGGTGTCGAGGCCGCAGCGTTTGAGAAATTCGATCTGGCGCACGTCGCCGAAGTACACCGGTTTGCCCTCGCGGCGTGCGGTGCTGACAAGATAGGGTTCGCGATCGGCGGCGATGTAGGGGACTTTGTGTTCGCTCAGCATGTCGCCGATCAGCTGCCCGACGCGGCCATAACCGACAACGAGGGCTTTCGCGGGCGCCTCAAGGGACGGCATCGCCGCGAGCTCGGGGTCGGCGGCGACGGGCGGCGCATAATGTGCGGCCAAGCGGCGGCCGAATTTTGAGAACGCCGGAATGAGCGCAATGGTGAGAGAGACCGAGGTCAGCAGGATGCTCGTCAGTTCGCCACTGACGAGACCGTAAGCCAGCGCCAGCGTCAGAATGACGAAGGCGAATTCGCCGCCGGGGGCGAGCAGCGCGGCGGTCTCGATGGCCGCGGGCTTGGCGATGCCGAACGCGCGCGCCAGAACGAAGATCACGACGGCCTGCAGCGTCAGCAGGCCAATAGTGGTCGCGAGAATATGCAGCGGATTGGCGATCAGCACGCTGAGGTCAAGGCTGAGGCCGACGGAAAAGAAGAACACGCCGAGCAGCAGGGATTTCAGCGGTTCGATGGTGGCTTCGACCGCGCGCCGGTATTCGGTCTCGGCCAGCAGCAGGCCGGCGACGAAGGCGCCGAGGGCCATCGACAGCCCGGCGGCAGCGGTGGCGAAGGCGGTTCCGACAGCCACAAACAGCGTCGTGGCGATGAACAGGTCGTGGCTGCCGGTTTGGGCGACGAGGCGGAACAGCGGCTGCAGCAGGAAGCGGCCGACGACGACGATGATCGCCAGCGCCGCCGCTGCTGACGCTAAGGCCTTCAGGATGCCGCCGGCGATAGAGCCGCTGGCGCTCGGGTCGAGCACGCCGAGCAGGAACAGGATTGGCACGACGGCGAGATCCTGAAACAACAGGATCGAAAAGCTGGCGCGTCCGGCGGCGGAGGACAGCCGCTTCTGGCCGGCGAGGACCTCGATGACAATCGCGGTCGATGACAGCGACAGCGCCGCGCCGATGACGAGCGCCGTCGCCGGGGCGATGCCGAACCAGATGGCGACCAGGGCGATGAGGCTCGAGGAGACCAGAACCTGTAAGCCGCCAAGGCCGAAAACCAGCCGCCGCATGGTCACGAGGCGCTCGAATGACAATTCGAGTCCGATCAGAAACAGCAGGAAGACAACGCCGAGTTCGGCGATGCTGCCGACGCGCTCGGGGCTCGACACCGTGATCCAGTCGAGGGCGGGCACCTGAGCGGCAAAGACGCCGAGGCCCTTGGGGCTGAGCAGGGCGCCAGCGAGAAGAAAGCCGAGCACCGGGCTGATTTTGAAGCGATGCATGACGGGGACGACGACGCCCGCAGTGCCGAGCACCAGGAGGGCGTCTTTGTAGGTCGTGAAATCGACTGCTGCAGCCATTCCGCCCTCATTGCGTTTTGCGATAAGTCTTTCAAACGATCGGCTGGTGCAAGCGCACTTTGGTTAACCGGGTCTTAGGGTCAATCCTCTAACTTTATACAGTTCGCGCGGGCCCGGTGGGGGCTGGCGTGCGCTTTGTATGGGTTGCGTGTTGTGATGCGTCCGCGGGGTTGTTGCGTTTGATGGGCCTGTTCCGCCGCAAAAAGGACGGGCCAACCGGCGAGGGGCTGGCTTCAGGGCCGCCGCCGCTGCCGCCGTACTTTCCCACGCTCTCGCATTTCAGTTTTCAGCCGGGCTCGATGCTGCCGTCGTCTCCGGTGTCACCTCGCGGCCTCGTGCGCGGTCTCGCCGGGAGCTTGCCGCTGCGCTATCGCTTGGCCATTTTGGGTCCGCTGTACGGCGCGATTATCGCCCTCGTCGGCATGACCGGCATGATGGTCTATTACACGGTCGCGTTCCCGAATCCGCTCAGCCTGCGCAGCAAGGAGCGGGCGCCGGTCGTCCGTATTCTGGCCCGCGATGGCTCGGTGCTGGCGGAACGCGGCGCGGCGCATGACTACATGCCGCTCGATCTCATGCCGCGCCATGTGCAAGCGGCGGTGGTGGCGACGGAAGACCGGCGCTTTTTCGAACACCACGGGCTCGATCCGGTCGGCCTGCTCAGAGCGTTTTTCGCCAACCTCAGAGCCGGGCGCTTTGCTCAGGGCGGGTCGACGCTGACGCAACAGCTGGCGAAGAATCTGTTCCTGACGGCCGACCGGACCCTGTCGCGCAAGATCGAGGAGTTGGGCTTAGCCCTGTGGCTGGAACTCCGGCTGTCGAAGTCCGACATTCTCGAACTCTATCTCAACCGCGTCTATTTCGGCGGCGGAGCTTACGGTATCGAAGCTGCAAGCCATCGCTATTTCGACAAGTCGGCGCGCGAGCTGACACTGGCGGAAGCCGCGCTGATCGCCGGGCTGTTGAAGGCGCCGTCGAAATATTCGCCAGCGTCCAGCCCCGGTGTGGCGCGGGCGCGGGGCCGCGTCGTGCTGGCCAAAATGGTTGAAGCGGGCGTGATCTCGAAGGCGGACGAGTCCAAGGCGTTGGCCGAGCGCATCATCTTCAACGAGCCGAAGTCGCAGAAGGATACATCTGGCGTCGAGTACGCCATTGATTTCGTGCTCGAACGTTTGCCGCCGCTGGTCGGGGGCGGACATGCCGAGGTCGTGGTCGAGACGACGCTTGATGCCAATCTGCAGCGCCGCGCCAACGACATTGTTTCGAAAAATCTCAACCGTTATGGCGAAGGTCTAGGCGCCAGCCAGGCCGCCGTCGTGGTGCTCGACAATGACGGCGGCATACGGGCGCTGATCGGCGGCAGGAACTACGCCGAAAGTCAGTTCAACCGCGCCGTCAAGGCGCGCCGCCAGCCGGGTTCGGCCTTCAAGCCGTTCGTCTATTTGGCGGCCATCGAAAAGGGCATGACGCCGGACAGCGTCACCTATGATCTGCCCTTGACGATGGGGGGATGGTCGCCGCGCAACGACAACGGCCAATACACCGGCGAGATCACGCTGCGCCGGGCCTTGGCGCAATCAGTCAACACGGTTGCCGTCCGGCTTAATCAGGATGTGGGCCGCGGCCGCACGATCGAAGTCGCGCGCCGTCTGGGCGTGAAGTCAGACTTGCGTGAGGATCCTTCGCTCGCGCTCGGGACGTCGGAGGTGACGCTGCTCGAGATGACCGGGGCTTACTCGGTGTTCGGCAACGGCGGTATGGCCGTCGAACCGCACGCCATCCGCCGGGTGCGCATGAGTTCGGGCCGGGTGCTCTACGCCCGCGAGGTTCCGCGAACGGCGCAGGTCGTCGACCCCGCCAACGTCGGCGCCATGAACGACATGTTGAATGCCGCCCTGGTGTCGGGCACGGGCCGCCGCGCCGCACTCGCCAATCATCCCGCCGCCGGGAAAACCGGGACGACGCAGGATTTCCGCGACGCCTGGTTCATCGGCTACACCAACCACCTGACCGGCGGCGTGTGGATCGGTAACGACAACGGCAAGCCCATGAACCACGCTGTTGGTGGGGGGCTACCGGCTGAGATCTGGCAACAGCTGATGCAGGTCGCGCACGAGGGCAAAGCCCCGCTTGCCCTTCCCGGGACTGTGCGCCAGACGCCGGGCGATTTTCAAACGCAGATGGGGTCTCTGCCGTGGTTGACGCCGCAATCGCGGGCGCCGCGCGTCGGCCGGGTGGTGGAGACGCTGCCGTGGCGCGGCGAAAACGAAGCCACCGAACGCGCCGCGCCGCCGGTTTCCGGCGCACTCCGTATTAAATTACTGCCGCCGTCTGCCGCCTATCCGGCGGAGCGCATTGACGACGATTTTATTGACAAGGCGCTGGCGGACTCGGGCTCGGATGCAGCTGATGGAGTGACTGCGGTGGCACCGGTTGCGCCCGCGCGGCCGCGGGGCATGATGTCGCTCGGCGGCTGGTGGTAGGGCTTACGGCTCCGCGTCGCACTGGGCGGGTGTGGCCGTCAATTCGCCTCGCGGCCGGCAGCACCGTAGCGGTGCAGGTCCAGGCCGTAAATTTGCAGCCAGCGCATGGACGTCTCGAAGTTTGGCAGCGCCTGCTTGACGAGTGCCCAGAAGCGGGCCCCGTGATTCATTTCGGCAAGGTGGGCAACTTCGTGGGCTGCCACGTAGTCGAGAACGTGTGGCGGCGCCAGGATCAAACGCCAGGAGAATGACAGCAGCGCCGTCGTCGAGCACGAACCCCAGCGGCTCGTCTGATCACGTACAGCAACGCGCTTGGCCTTAAGACGCAGCCGGGCGGCATGGAAGGCGACGCGGACATCAAGATCGCGTTTGGCTTCATCGAACAGCCAGCTGCGTAGCCGTTTCGGTGCCAAATTGCGTGGTCCCGGAACGTGAATTTCAGGCCATTGTCCCGCGACGGCGACGACGGTCACAATGCGCGTGCGCGCGGCGCCAGTGAATACGACCCGGTGCGGTTCGCCCCTGAGCGGCATCACGGCGCCGTTCGCGAATGGTACCGGGTCCGGCAGGCTGTTGAGGCGCTCACGCACCCAATCGATATTGCGGCTGACAAACGATCCGGCTTCGTCGAGGTCGCATTGAACGGGGATCGTCACGATCACAGCGCGGCGCGTGCGGCTGACGCGCAACGTCAAACGGCGGGCACCCGGATGACGGCGGACCTCGAGCTCAGCACCAATGTCTTCAAGCCTTACCGGTGGCTTTTTACGAGACGCTGACGCCTTGGCCTGCCGCATGCGAGGGGACCCCTTAAACAATTCGCGCCGTTGAAGTTTGCTCATGTGGGGCAGTGCGTGCCGCGAAGCGAGCAGATATCTGACCTAGCAAGCTTCGCGCGGCGGCTCCAGAGACAAAGTGGGATTGTGGCTGCGATGCCCTAAACTGTTGCGCGTAGGTCGCAGCGGCAGCTAGAGCATTTACCGGCGAAGTGTGCACCGGTTCGTCGTAGAAAATGCGACCAAGCAAGAGACTAGAGCGCCGATCCCGTTCCATCGGATCGCAAAGCGCTCTAGGTCCTCACGTCACGTCAATGCTTTTTCTAGTGCGGCGGCGAGTTCATCAACGTCGTTGGTATGGGGGACGTGGGCAATGAAGGCGCCATCCTTGCCCATGATGTAGAAAATGGCAGAATGATCGTAACTGTAGCTGCTGGGAGTCTTGTCATCGGCCACTTTTTGCGCATAGACGCGATAGGCTTTGGCGACGGCGGCAAGTTCAACGTCGCTGCCGGTCAAGCCGACGAAGCGAGGGTGGAAACTCTTGAGATAGGTTGCGAGTTTTTCCGGCGTGTCGCGGGCCGCATCGAACGTAATGAAAACCGGTGTGATGGCCTCGGCCTTGGCGCCGATTTTATCGAGAGCCGCTGAGATGACTTGCAGACCCGACGGGCAGATGTCGGGGCAGTTTGTGAAGCCGAAGAACACCAACATGGCCTTGCCGGCGAAGTCAGTGTTGCTGACCCGCTTGCCGGTGTGATCGGTGAGGGTGAAGGATCCGCCGACCAGGGCTGTGCCCGAAACGCTCGCCTGCGGTATTATTCCAGGGCGGCTGGGCAAGCCGGCGATGAGGGCGGCAACGGCCGCGCCGGTGATCAGTCCTGCTAAAATGAGACCGAGGGTGCGTTGGCGCATGCGCTTGAAGTCTCCGTTGCGGTCTGGATATTCTCATATCTAGGGCGTTTCAGCGCTTCGTTGAATCGCTTCAACACCCAAGCACTTTGCATTAACGTGCTTCTCTCCGGAAGACCGGTACCCATCCCCGCCTGCGCGGGACCGGCTTTTCCCCGGCAAGCACTCTAAGGACCGAATTTGTTATTGATGTTACTCCACTTGTGCCGGGCCAAGCTGCGGCGTGGGGTCACGAGTGCGGTTTCCCGCCGCGGGATTGTTGACCATGGAAAGCCGGACTTTGAGCCCGACCACGCCGCCTCAACCGCCGCCTAGCGTCAAAGGCATTGTCAATGAGCGCGAGAGTCAGCTTCGCCTCGTCACCACGGTGCGGCTGCGCTGGGCCGCCGTTTTAGGGCAGCTGATAGCAGTTGGCGTTGTGACCGCGCTCTACGGCTTCTCGCTTGATGCCGGGAGCTGTCTGATCCTGATTGCCTTGTCGGCGTGGTTGAATGTCTATTTATCGATCCGTTTTCCAGCCCGGCACCGGTTGAGCACACAGTTTGCGATGGCGCTGCTCGCCTATGATATTCTCCAGCTGAGTGCGCTGCTGTATTTCACCGGCGGGATTCAAAATCCTTTTGCCGTGCTTTTGGTCGCACCGGTGACCGTGTCGGCTGCAACCTTGCCGCCGCGGTATACCGTTGTGCTTGGGCTGATGGTCATCGCTGCTGCGGCATTTCTGATCAACAACCACTATCCGCTGCCCTGGTATGATGGACAACGCCTTGAATTGCCGCGCGACTACAAACTCGGCTTACTAGCGGCACTGGTGGCGTCGACCGGGTTCATGGCGTTCTATACGTGGCGGCTGAACAAGGAATCGCGGCAGATGTCGGCGGCGCTCGCCGCGACCGATATGGTGCTGGCGAGTGAGCAGCGCCTCCACGCCCTTGATGGATTGGCGGCGGCGGCGGCCCACGAACTCGGCACGCCGTTGTCGACGATCGTGCTCGTCGCCAAGGAACTGGAGCATGAGCTCGGCGCCGACAGCCGCTATCGCGAAGATTTGCAGCTGCTGCATGGGCAAGCCAAGCGCTGCCGCGAAATCCTGCAGAAATTGACCCGTAGGCCCGACGAGCAGGACCCGATGCACGCCAGCATCACGCTGCGGGAGTTGCTCGAAGAGGCGTCAGCCGCCTACCGTGCGCGCGGCAAACGCATTATCATTGCGGCAAATCCGTTCACCGGCTGCGAAGGCCCCGCCCGCGAGGCGCCCGTCGGCCACCGCCGCCCCGGCGTTATCTATGGGCTTGGCAACATCATCGAAAATGCGGTCGGCTTTGCCGCGTCCGAAGTACTGCTCGACGCCCGCTGGAACGGCGACGAGGTGGTGGTGACGATTTCCGACGACGGGCCGGGGTTCGCGCCGGAGCTGATGGACACGATCGGCGAGCCCTACGTCACGACGCGGCGGTTCGAAGACAGGGGCGACAAAGGCCACACGGGACTTGGGCTCGGCTTCTTTATCGCCAAAACCCTGCTGGAGCGGTCGGGAGCCGTTGTTAATTTTTCAAATCACCCGGAGCCGCGAACGGGCGCCATCGTGCAAATTTCCTGGCGGCGGCCGTCGTTTGAGCTCAGTGCGCGTGCCTTCGACTGGCCTGGTAGCCGTGGACCAGCCGCCCAGGCGGCTCCGTAAGCCATGCCCGGCACAGCTGAGCCGCTTCTCAGCGTTGTTTTTCGTCAAAGTAACCCTGTGAGCCACTTTTTCGTGCAACAAAGGGTTGCACCCGGATATGGGCCGTTAGATTATTAGCTCGAAGCCTAATACATGGGGCCGTTCGTGCCCCGGAGGACACCTTGGCCACAGAAGCAGATGACCTTTCCTTCAAGCAAGATGAATTACCGGCTGATCGCTCGCTGGTCATCGTCGATGACGACCGGGCCTTCCTGCAGCGCTTGGCGCGGGCCATGGAAACGCGAGGCTTCGAGGTGCGCTTTGGCCACTCGGTGGCGGAGGGGATCGAACTGATCCGCGCTCACCCGCCGGCATTTGCAGTCATCGATATGCGTCTCGAAGATGGCACCGGCCTCGACGTGATTGCCGAATTGGCGCGCGTGCGGCCCGATGCACGCGCTATCGTGCTGACCGGGTACGGCAATATCGCGACCGCTGTCAGCGCCGTGAAACTGGGTGCTGTCGACTATTTGGCCAAGCCCGCCGATGCCGACGACGTGACCGACGCGCTGCTGGCGCCGACGGACTCCAAGGCGCCGCCGCCCGATAACCCGATGTCGGCGGACCGCGTGCGCTGGGAGCATATTCAGCGCGTCTATGAGCTGTGCAACCGCAACGTCTCTGAAACGGCGCGCCGTCTCAACATGCATCGCCGTACGCTGCAGCGCATTCTGGCCAAGCGGGCGCCGAAGTAGGCAGTCAAAGTTAGAAGCCAAAGTTAGCGCGCATTTTTAGAGTATTTGCCCGGGATCGGTCAGTCCCTGCGGCCGCATGGCGGCGGTCCGCGCGAACGATACGGTGACGGCTTTGCGCCGGGCGCTCGCCAGTTGCACCTCAGGCGCGGCGCGGATGATCTCGCCGGAGTACGTGTCCGCGAGGATGAGGCCGGCTTCCCCCGGCAGGATGGCGTGGGGAAAGTCCGGTGCGACGGCGAAATACAGGCCGTCGCAATAGTCGCGATACTCCGGCCATTTGTGGTCGGAGCGGAAGTCGGCAACGCTCGCTTTGATTTCAACAATCCAGATGCTGCCCGCAGGTCCGAGCGCCATCACGTCGGCCCGCCGCCCGTTGCCAAGGGGTATCTCGCTCAGGCTTTCGAAGCCTTGGGCCCGGAGCAGGCGCTGTACGCCACGCAGGATTTGCACCGCATCGCGTTTGCCGGTGTAGAGTGGAGACACGGTGCCCGCAGGTTCCGGAGGGATGGGCGTCGCAATGGTCATGGTGCCGCCATGATGCAGTTGAGAACTCTAAATCTAACTTGCCTGCGGGGGCGGGGACTTTCAATCACCCAGTTTAAGACTTGGGACCAGTTTAAAACTTGGGAATTGTCAGCGGGGCTCTGTGGTTATGGTTTTTTGGCGCGCTAAGAATGCTACAACGGCGGCTGCCGGGCCCGCCTCGGAAGGGGCCGGGACAACAGCATCCGAGGCAAACGCATCTGAGGCCATCGTGGCCGGGGCTTTCGCTGACGCGCCGGAGCTGTCCGCAGCAACGTCCGGTTTCGAGTCCTTGACAGACGCGTCGTCCGCCGTCGCAGCGTCGAATGTGGTGGCGCTATCGCCGGGGCGTCTTGCGGACCGGATTACAGAGATTGGTTCGGATAAGGCCGGGACCCTGCCTGCAGCCGCGGCGGCGTTCCTGTCCGGGCCGCGGCAACACGATCTGGCCGCGGCCAACGCGGACGTGATTGCCGCATTGCGCCAGGCTGTCGCTGAGCCACTCAATGGTGCCCACATTTTGGTGCTCGGTGAGCCAGGCTCTGGACGGCGCGCTTCGGCGCTGCGCATCGCATCCGAACGCGCCAGCGGCATGCCAGCCCCCGATGAATGGATCTACACAACGGGCGCCGACCACGCCAGCGCCCTGCAGCCCTTCGCCGTGCCAGCCGGGGAGGGCGCGCGTCTGACACATGACGCCAATGCCGCCGTTGCAATGTCGGCTGCGATGCTTGAGCGTCTCGTTGCCAGCGACGATCACAAAATCAACCTCGATATTCTCGAGGAGGAACACCGTCACCGGCAAGACCGGGTGTTTGAGACCTTGAAGCGCCGCGCCGAGGGCCAGAATATCGCGCTCGTAAAAACGCTCGAAGGCTTCGTGCTTGCGCCGATGCACGAGGGTCGGGTGGTGCGCTCGGAGGTTTTTCGCGCCCTTCCAGAGTCGCTGCAGCGCGACGTCGAAGCCAAAATGACAGCGCTCGAATCGGAATTACAGGCGCTTGTCGTCGCCATGCCCGAGGTCGAGATGGAAGCCCATTACAAGACCACGGCTTTGAGCCGCCAAGTGGCATTACGCGCGGTCAAGCCTAACGTTTCGGCGCTGCGGGGCGCCTACGCCGGCATGGACGCGGCAACTGCCTTGCTCGATTTACTCGAAAATCAATTCGTCACACGCGCCAGCGATGGTGTTCACTGGATAGCGGGCGAGCCGTTCCATCCAGGACGGACGTTTCATGCCGCCGGCGCGGCGCCGTCCGAGGCCGCTGCCACTGCCCCCGTGGTGTTCGCCCGTCACGTGGCACCCGCTGATCTCTGCGGCGAGATTGGCCGCGATGCGGCAGGCACTGTGGCGCTGAGAAGCGGACATTTGATGCACGCCAACGGCGGGTATTTGCTGATTGAAGCCTGGCGGCTCGCCACGGAGGCGCGAAACTGGGCAGCGTTGAGCGCGGCATTGGAGACGAGTTCCGTGACGCCTGAACCGGCGCCCGGAGTAGCGGTGACGGCCGCGCCGGTGCCGCTGTCGATCAAAGTCATCCTGATTGCGGATCATGCGTCGTGGGCCAAGCTCGAGGCCATTGATCCGGGTATCAGCCAGCACTTTCCAACAGTCGTGAATTTTGAGAGCCACAGGGCGCCGGCATGATTGCTCATGTCGCCGAAGTCTCCGAGCACAGCGGCCGGGTCCTCGTATGGCTCGACCCGGCGTCGTCCTGTGTCCCGCAGGCCCTGACCGCATCGGCCCGCATAGCGGCGGCTTACGGCTCTGAGATCGAAACAGTCGTTGTCGGTGCCATCGATCTCTCCGCGCTTGGCGATCTCCCGGTGCGCCGGGTTGCGGGGGTGAGGTGGGGCGGCAGTGCTGCGACACCGGCGTTAGACATTGCAAATGCCTTTGATCTGTTAGCGCAACGTCACCGCCGCACCGCCGACGGTTTGGGCGCGACTTTCAAGGTTCCGGTGCGGCATACGCGAACCTCGGGTGATGCCGTCGACCGTCTTGCCGAACTGTGCGGGGCGCATGGGCCTTGGAATATCATCACGCTGTCTCGCGCCCCGTCGGCGGGCCTCGGTCCGGTCATCAGCGATATCCTCGCCAATGTCAGCGGCGCCACCGGCGTCGTTGTTGCCGGGCGGGAACGCGAACCGCGTTCGCAGGACGTGGTGGTTGCCATTGAAGACAGCGAACGGTTGCCGTCGATGCTGCGAGCAGCCGAACGGCTGAGGGCTGGAAAAGGCCGCATCCGCGTGCTGATCGCGGCGGCGTCGCCCGCGCACTACAGCGATATAGAAGCGGCGGTGCGGCTTGCGACCGAGGGCCGTCAAGGGCTCGTTTTCGAAGCATCCGGCGCGACCTTCGGCGTTGAGGGAGCTCTCGATGAGCGGCTTTTCAAGTCGCGGCCAGGGTTTGTGATCGCGCGGTTCGGCGGCACGTTGCTCGCCAACGGACGGGCCTTAGCGCGAACCATGACGATGGCCCGGGCGCCATTTTTACTTGTGCGGTAGCGCGATGTCTTAGCGCTGCTGGCGCAGCGCCCGGAGCAAGTCTCTGACATCGCCGCCGCCGTTGCGTTCGAGGTCCTCCAAGACATCGCGGACCGCGGCTTCGGCATTTCGCATCTCTTCCGGCGTCGGGGCTCTGTCGAGCGCCGGGTTTGGCGGCAACGCCGGCTGAGCATCCCCGGTTGGGCCGGCTTCGCCGCGATCAGGCACGAGCACAGGTGCCGGGCGCGCAGCCGTGCTCTCAACTGCGATGGCCAACTGAGGAATGCCGACGATACCGGCCGCCGTCGTCGCGATACTATCTTTTATGCGCACCGTGAGGGCCGTGTCGTTGGGCGCGATCACCACCTCGTAGGGCGGCAGCTTGCGGTCCTGGCGCGTATTGGCCTTGAGAAAGGCGAGGACCGTTTCGCCAACAGCTTCATGTGGCATGCCGAGCAGCTTGACGCCGGCGGAAACCGCCGAATCCGCCGCTGCCTGCAGTTTGTTACGGGCGTAGTAGGCGCGGCCGTAGTCGATGGCCGTGAGCGCCATGCAAAGGACCGGCACGAAGATCAGCGCGAACAGGATCGCCGTCGCACCACGATCATCGCGGCGGAAGGTTTTGATTTTGTCTGCGACAATCGCGCGTGACATGGCCGCGCTGCCTCCCCGCCTTTGCGCCACTTTGAACAAGAGAGAGCGTCGCGTAGGTGCCGTAAAAAACCCTTGTCACGGGAACGAATATCCCGGCATACGGCGCGGCGCCTTGCAACGTCGTTAACGCAACGCTGCGCAATGCTTCGATTTGGCGGCACTGTTCAGGCGGGCGTGGAGGCGGCCGGTGTGAAGAAATCCGGGCCAGATCCGGCGAGTAAGGAATCGGCCTTGCCGATGGCCTTCAAGTCGCGGCCCTCGTAGTCGATGGCAAGAAGCACGGTGCGGATCGATGCCAGCCGGGCGCGCCGCTGATCGTTGGCGCGGATCACGAGCCAGGGCGCGATCGCCGTGTGCGTCAAGCGAAACATGTCGGCTTGGGCCTCGGAATAGGCGTCGTATTTTTCAAGCGCTGCCAGATCGATGGGAGAGAGCTTCCATTGCTTCAAGGGATCGTGCCGGCGTTCGTGAAAACGCTTGAGCTGCATTTCTCGGCCGATCGTGAGGTAGAACTTGAACAGGCGGATGCCGTCGCGCACGAGAAGGCCTTCAAATTCGGGGGCTTCGGCCAGGAACGTCGCCAGCTGGCCTGAATCGCAAAAGCCCATGACCCGTTCGACGCCGGCGCGGTTGTACCAGGAGCGGTCGAACAGCACGATTTCGCCGGCTGCCGGAAGGTGCACGGCATAGCGCTGAAAATACAGCTGCCCGCGCTCGGTTTCGGTTGGCTTGGTCAACGCAACGCTGCGCGTGTTGCGCGGGTTCAAGTGCTGGGTAAAGGCATTGATGCACGTGCCTTTGCCGGCCCCATCACGGCCCTCGTACAGGATCAGGATGCGGCCGCGGGTCTTGAGGTTGTGGGCTTGCAGCTTGCACAGCTCGACCTGAAGGCTGTGCAGCTCGTCCTCGAACGCCTCGCGTTTCATTTTCTTGTCGTAGGGATACCCCCCCGACGTCATCGCCGCGTCGTCGATTGCGGCGGGAAGCTTGGGGTTATCGAGGGAAAAGCCTTTGGGCAAAGTCGAGGGCACCGCAGGTTTAGCAGCAGGCGCGGCTTCTGTGGCGGCCTTTGCCGGATGCGCGTCTTTGGCGGCGCTCTTATCTTTGGACTTTGCCATCACAGTCTCCTTGCGGCGCTTGCTTCAGTGAAAAGGAGTAGCACGCGCTTCAGGCCGCATTGCCATAGCCCCGTGGCGTTAAGTTAAAGCGCGTTCGGCGTCGCCGGAAATGCGCAAAAAAAGAGCCAGCAGTCCCCGCGGATGCTGGCTCTTTTCCCCTATGCCGGGCACCCCCGCCCGGCAATTGGAAAACTCAATTCAAGAAGCGCCTAGGCGCGCTCTTTTTCGACGGGTGCCGGCAGGGCTGGCATCGGCGCCTCGATCTCGACGCGCTCGCGGCGGCGCGGTACGGCCGGCTGGAAAGCGCGGCGGGCGTGGACTTCGCAATAGGGCAGGCCTGCAACCTTGGTCTTGCCGCAGAAGTGGAAGTCGCTCATTTGCGGATCGCCGATCGGCCAGCGGCAGCTGCATTCGGTCAGCGTCTGAATGCTTTTGCGTTCGGCGAGCGGGATCACGAGCTCTTCGACCTGAGGCACATAGACCTCGGCATCAGAACTGTAGAGCGCTCTGACAGCGGGGTTGCCGGCTGATGCAAAACGCGGCTTCACCACCCGCTTGGGGTTGGCCATGCGGGCCCGTGGCCGATGCGTCTTCATGCGTGATGTGGTGGCCCGGCCCGAAAGGCCGAGACGATGAACCTTGCCGATCACGGCGTTGCGAGTGACGCTACCCAAGCGCCCAGCAATCTGGCTGGCGCTAAGACCTTCTGACCAGAGCTTCTTCAAAAGCTCCACCCGATCATCCGTCCAAGACATGCGTTATTCGCTCCCTGTCGAGCCGCAATTCTGCGGCGGTGCACCCCCCCGGTGCCCGCTAGAAACAGCCGCGAACGCTCCTCAGCCGCAGCGCGCAAAGACGCGACGCGGCGGCAAAGGATGACGATCCCGACCGGGTACAGACGCAGGAACTTGATGAGACGCGAGACAACACGTGCCGGCGAAACGCGGGTGGCTCAGTAAGCGAGCACCCAGGGCACGGTCGGACCTACTCAAAATCAAGAGGGAGCGCAGGGCGCGCTGCCACATCTCGTGGGCCAACGAGGGGGAAGTTACAACAGGCTGAATTCCGTCTACAAGCCGGGGCCGCTCGGAACGGGGTATTGACAGGGAGACGTTGCGGCTCGGCCACAGATCGATTCGCGACAGTGGATATGTCGGGCGTGCAGCGGAACAACCCTCAGATTTCAACCGCTGGCATGTAGCTATCGAAAAAGCCCGCAAACACGAGGCTTCCCGGCGCCATTGCGTTGACAGCTGGCGGGCCTGCGCGTATCAAGAGTTGTAACAGGGCCGCCAGGATTGGGCGGCTTTTTGATTTTCTGCACGAGGTCGCGCGTTCGAATGTCCGGGTCGCACGCGGCGGTTGGCAACACAGCTGACGCCGCTCCTCTCCCGAAGGGCAGAGCCTCCGACGCCGTGATGGGCACATATGCTCGTCAGGACCTCATGTTCGTGCGCGGCGAAGGCGCCTGGCTGACGGAAGCTTCCGGCGAGCGTTATCTCGATTTCGGCTCTGGCGTTGCCGTCAATGTGCTGGGCCATGCCCATCCTCGCCTTGTGGCGGCACTCACCGCGCAAGCCGAAAAGCTCTGGCACACCTCGAACCTGTATCGCGTTGAGGGCCAAGAGGCCGTTGCCGCGCGGCTGACCGAGGTCACGTTCGCTGACCGCGTGTTCTTCTGCAACTCGGGCGCGGAAGCCTGCGAAGGCGCGATTAAGCTCGCGCGGCGCTATCATTTTGTCTCAGGTCATCCTGAACGACAGCGCATCGTCACCTTCAGCGGCGCCTTTCATGGCCGGACGCTGGCGACGTTGGCGGCTGGCGGTAATGAAAAATATCTCGAAGGCTTCGGACCCGCCGCCGACGGCTTCGATTGCGTGGCGTTCGGCGATCATGCCGCCCTTGAAGCGGTCATAAGTCCGCTGACGGCTGCCATCATGATCGAACCCATTCAGGGCGAGGGCGGCGTGCGCGCTGTGCCGCCGCAGTGTCTTAGCGGTTTGCGCGAACTCTGCGACAGGCACGGCCTGCTGCTGATTTTCGATGAAGTCCAGACCGGTGTTGGCCGCACCGGTAAACTCTTCGCTCACGAATGGGCGGGCGTTACGCCAGACATCATGGCGGCTGCCAAAGGCCTTGGTGGCGGATTTCCGGTGGGCGCTATTCTCGCGACTGCGGAAGCTGCAAAGGGCATGACGCCTGGCACGCACGGCTCGACGTTCGGCGGCAATCCGCTGGCCATGGCGGTCGCAGGCGCTGTTCTGGATGTCGTGACCGAACCAGGCTTCCTTGAAGATGTGCAGATGAAGGCCCTGCGCTTGAAGCAGGGCATGGCGCGGATCAAGGATCAGTTTCCAACTCTTGTCGAAGACGTGCGCGGAACCGGGCTGCTCACGGGCCTCAAGCTCAGGAGTGGCGTCGCGCCCGCCGATCTTGTTAAAGCCGCCATTGCCGAAAAGCTTCTCCTCGTCGGCGCTGGCGACAACACGGTGCGCGTCATCCCGCCGTTGACCGTCTGCGACGACGACATCTCCGAGGGCATGGAGCGGCTCGCAAAAGCACTTCAGCGCGCCGCCAAAACCCAATCCTGAAATTTTAGAAGTTAGAAGAGAGCCAGAGTGAGCTCCGTGACCATGACATCCAAAGCTATTCCCAGACATTTCCTGGATATTTGCGATCTCGACGCCAAGACGCTGCGCCGGATCATCGACGCCGCGCACGCCATGAAGAAAGCCGGCAAACGTGTGCCGGCGGCTTTGAAGCCAAAGGGCATCGAAGACACGGTGCTCGTGATGGTATTTGAAAAACCGTCGACGCGGACGCGCGTGTCCTTCGACATCGCCATGCGCCAACTCGGCGGTAGTGCGCTGTCGCTCAACCACACCGATTTGCAGCTTGGGCGCGGTGAGTCTGTCGCTGATACGGCGCGCGTGCTGTCGCGTTACGCCGGTGGCATCATGATCCGCGCCAACGCCCACACGACGCTGTTGGACTTGGCGGCGCACGCGACCATTCCCGTCATCAACGGCCTGACCGAAAAGAGCCATCCCTGCCAGGTTATGGCCGACGTCATGACGTTTGAGGAGCATCTTGGCGCCATCAAGGGCAAGACGGTCGCCTGGGTCGGCGATGGCAACAACGTCGCCGTGTCGTGGATGCACGCGGCGGTACGGTTTGGCTTCACGCTGCGGCTGGCCTGCCCGAAATCCTTGTATCCGGACGATGCGGCGATGGACTGGGTGCGGGCTGAGAAAGGTGCGGTCCTGCTCGGCGACGATCCCGACAAAGCGGTTCGCGGCGCCGATTGCGTCGTCACCGATACCTGGGTTTCCATGGGCCAATCGGATGCGAGCCGCCGTAAGAAAACGCTCGCCCCCTATGCCGTCGATGCCAAACTGATGAGCAAGGCCGCCAAGGGCGCGATCTTCATGCACTGCCTGCCAGCCTATCGCGGACACGAAGTGTCGCAAGAGGTTCTCGAGGGCCGCCAGTCAGTAGTGTTCGATGAAGCGGAAAACCGCCTGCATGCGCAGAAGGCCATTTTGGCCTGGTGTTTCGGGGCCTAAAGGCATGGCGGGCCCGGCAGCTGAGCAACGCGCCTTAAACATCCCGGCGGACGATGCGGTTGTCGTTTTCCGCACGCAAAGTTCTGGCGTCCGGGGACGGCTTGTGCGGCTCGGTAATACCGTCGATGGCATCTTGAGCCGGCACGGGATGCCTGCCGCCGCCAGTGAAGCGCTTGGCGAGGCGCTCGTGCTCGCAGGCCTGCTCGGATCGGCACTGCCTGGAGATGGCAAAATCATCCTGCAAACCCGCTCCGATGGCGTGGTGTCGTTTCTCGTCGCCGACTGCGAAGCCTCAGGCCGCCTCAGGGGCTATGCGCGGTATGACGCCGAGACGCTGGCGGTGCTGGCTGAGGGCGGCGAGAAGCTCGACCCCGGTAGCGTGCTTGGCGACGGCCACCTCGCGATTACGATCGATCCAGGGCCAAGCGGTGATCGCTATCAAGGCATCGTGGCACTGGAAGGTGCGCCGCTGGCGACGGCCGCGGCCGCTTATTTCGACCAGCGCGAAGGTTTGCCGACCTTCACGACGCTTGCCGTTGCGCGGCACTATGCGAGCTCGCGTCAAGGCGATGCCGGCGCGGTCCAAGGTTCCCCGTGGCGTTGGCGGGCCGGTGGTCTGATGATGCAAAGCATGGTCCGGGGGGCAGATGACGGCAATAGCGAGCGTCTTGAAGACTGGACCCGCATTCGCATGCTGTCGGCGACAATCGAGGATCACGAACTGCTCGACCCGACGCTGTCGCCGGAGCGCTTGCTGCTCAGGCTGTTTCACGAGGAAGGTGTTATCGTCGAGCGCGTTCAGCCGTTGTCGAATGTCTGCGGGTGCTCGCGCGAAAAGGTTTTCGACGTGCTAACAAGCTTTGGCGCCAAAGACCTCGAAGACATGCGCGACGAAACCGGTGATGTCGTCGTGACCTGCGAGTTCTGCGCCGCCCGCTACGTCTTTCCGCTGAGCGAGATTGGCGACGTGCCGGGCTGACGCCGCGCTAGAGCATTTTCCGGCGAAGTGGGTACCGGTTCGTCGTAGAAAATGCGACAAAACAAGAGACTGGAGCGCCGATCCGATTCCATCGGATCGCAAAGCGCTCTAGATGTGATGCCTCAAGAGGTTGTTCCTGGTCAGGCCCGCTCGGCGCGAGGCGCCAAAGGATGGGGGCCGGATGAGGGGGGTCTTCTTTCGCAATCTGTAGCTGTTGAAGACCCCCTCACCCCAGCCCTCTCCCCAAGGGGAGAGGGAGCAACGGCTTCCGGCCTGCGTCGGTATGATCGGAATCTGCTCTAGGTTAGCGGCCGCCCTTGGCGGCTGCGCTGGCGGCGTCCTGAGCATCGCGAGGATCAGCCTCGTTTTTCTTGCCGGTGGTGTCGTATTCCGTCTTTGAGCGCGCCCCGGCGATCTGGGTGCCATTCAACGAACAGGTATTGCCTGTGTCCATGAGCTTGAACGCCGGGTTCGGCCTATCGACCATTTCGGCGCGCATCACCTTGCCGTCACCGTTGGCATCGAAATAATTCAGGTTGGCGGTGTCGAACATGCGGTCCACGGCGACGACGCGGCCCCATTCCGAGGCGTCGACAGTGTCATCGCGGTTGGCATCCGCGCCGTTGAAAAGTTCGGTCGCGTAGGCCTTCCACTCATCGCACGTCACGTTGTTGTCGCGGTTGCGGTCCCAGCTTCCCGCGGCCATAAGGAACACGCGGTCGCTTTCAGAAATCGATTTTGAGCCGATCGATCCAATTGAACTGAGCGGCGAGGACGAACAGGCAGCGAGCAGCAACGAAGCGGCGGCAGCAAGAGCGGGAGCGCGCGGAAACATGGGCGTTTAGTCCTTCGGCAAAGGCCTGATGACGCGTAAAGAGCGTTCGTCATAGACAGCAAATTACGCCGGGCGCACGGCAGGAACTTGAATAGCGTGTGGGTTAGTTTATTCCGGGGCGGCACTGTCGCATAGACGTCACACGGCTCAGTAATCGTCAAGGGATTGAAAAAGCTCCAGAGTAGGGCAAAACAAGCCGGCTTGAGCGCAGGAGGCGCAGCCTGAGAAATGAAGCACGTTCTGATCCTGTGCACCGCCAACTCGGCCCGCTCGATCCTGGGCGAAGCCATTTTGAACTGCGTTGGGGCGGGCAGTTTTCAGGCCTATTCGGCTGGCAGCCACCCGCGCGGTCAGCCCAATCCGCTGGCGATCGAACTGCTCAGCGGTCTCGGCTATGCGACGGACGGTTTGCGCTCCAAATCGTGGGATGAGTTCGCAGGTCCTGGGGCGCCCAAATTCGATCTCGTTATTACGGTGTGCGACGCGGCGGCGGGAGAAGCCTGCCCGCTGTGGCCGGGCACGCCGCTGAAAGTGCATTGGGGTATCCCGGACCCGGCCGGCGTGCCGGGTGGCATCGAGGCCGAGCGTGCCGCTTTTCGCGTTGCGCATGACCGGCTTTTGGCGCGCATGACGGCGCTGGCCGCGCTCCCTGTTGAGACGATGAGCGCTGATGATTTGCGGCGGCAACTTGCCGGGATCGCCAAACTCGAGGGCGCGACGGCTGCGGCCGGGCAAGGGAAAGTCTGACGCCCAATGACACGATCTGCCATGACTACTATTGATCTCCCGCGCCGCCTTGCCGCGGAATTCATCGGTACGGCGCTGCTGCTCGCCGCCATCATTGGCTCGGGCATCATGGCGGCGAAGCTGTCGGGCGGTAACACCGGGCTGGCGCTTTTGTGCAACGCCATCGCCACGGGCGCTGCACTGTTCGTGCTCATCACGATCTTTGGGCCGCTCTCGGGCGCGCATTTCAATCCAGCAGTGACCGCAGTGATGCGGGCGCGCGGCGAGATCGAGACGGGCGCGGCGGTGGCCTACGTGACGGCTCAGGTCGCAGGCGGGCTCACCGGCGTGCTCGTCGCGCACGCGATGTTCGATTTACCGCTGTTGCAGACGTCGACGACGGCGCGGGCGGGCATAGGTCAATGGACGGCGGAGTTCGTCGCAGCTTTTGGCCTGATACTGACGATCCTTGGCACGTTGCGGTTCAGGCCTGACACTGTTGCAACGGCGGTTGGCCTCTATATCCTGTCAGCGTACTGGTTCACCGCCTCGACGTCATTTGCCAATCCGGCAGTCACGATCGCGCGGGCGTTCTCAGATACGTTCGCGGGCATTGCGCCGGGCGATGTCGCGGCCTTTATCGTGGCGCAGCTCGTTGGCGCCTTTGCAGGCATGACCGCGGGCGGCTGGTTGTTCCGCGATCGTTGAGAGCTAGAGCAGGTTCCGGCCATACGGCACCAGCGTCAGGATTTTCCTCTCCCGGAACGGGAGAGGATGTCCGCCCGGCGCGGTAGCGCCGACGAATGGCGGGCAGGTGAGGGACTTGGCGTGATGTGTTGGGGATCTAAGCCCCTCATCCGCCCCCCATCCTTTGGCGCCTTCGCGCCGGGCGGGGCACCTTCTCCCCAAGGGAGAAGGACTCCGGCCGCGATTCGACGAGATCGGAATCTGCTCTAGGCTTCGGCCCAATCGCCGAGCCGCGCCAGAAACGCCATGCATTTCGCCAGTTCGCTGGCCGCGATCCACTCATTCGCCGTGTGCGCCTGGGCGATGTCGCCTGGCCCGCAGACGACGGACGGCGCGCCCGCGTCCTGGAACAGGCCGGCTTCGGTGGCGTAGGAAACGGTGTGCGTTTCATTCTGGCCCGTCAGCTTGAGCGCCAGCGCGACGACTTCGGATTTTGTATCAGCGGCGAACGGCGGCACACAATTGCCGCGCGTGATGGATACAGCGGCTTCCGGCGCGGCGCGCTGCATGTGAGGCAGACACGCCGTCTCAGCAAACGTCATCAAGCGGCGTTCGATGGCGTCCGTATCGACACCAGGCAGGGCGCGGACTTCGAAACCAAAGCGGCAGGAGACCGGAATGATATTCGACGCCGTACCACCGTCGATCTTTGTCACCTGCAAGGTCGCGTAAGGCGGCTCAAAACGCTCGTTGCGCGACGAGATTTTGAGATCGGCTTCGATGCGCTCGAGTTCGCATATCAGCCGGGTCGCGTAGGAAATCGCGTTGACGCCGAGATGCGCCATGCTTGAGTGCGCGGCCCGGCCTATCACCTCGACCTGCCAGCGTACGGGTCCCTTGTGCGCGTCAACCACCTGCATCGAGGTCGGCTCACCGACGATCACAAGCCGCGGCTTGGGCAGCAGCGTGCCGAATTCGGCGATCATCGGGCGCACACCGAGGCAGCCGATTTCCTCGTCGTAGGAAAATGCGAGATGGATGGGTGTGCGAAGCGGCCGCCGCTTGAAATCCGGAATGGCCGCGAGGACGCAGGCCAGAAAGCCTTTCATATCCGATGATCCGCGGCCGTAAAGGCGGCCGGACAGAGTGCGCAACGTGAATGGGTCGCTGTCCCAGGTTTGACCGTCGACGGGCACGACGTCGGTATGCCCCGACAACGCGACGCCACCGCGATCCAGCGGCCCGACGGTCGCGAACAAGCTGGCTTTCTGGCCGTCGGCCGTGGCGACGCGGTGAGACACGACGCCGTGCTGCAGCAGATAGTCTTCGACGAAGGCGACGAGCGCCATGTTGCTCTTGTGGCTTGTCGTGTCGAAGGCGACGAGGCGAGCGAGCAGTTCGGTTGGCGTATAGATGGGGCCAGGCATTGTGCTCCAGTCCTTGCCCGCCAAGGCCTAATTCATACTGCGCTGGGCGTACGGGCTATCAAGCGAGAACGCCGGGATCGCGACGTCGAACATTTTGCCGGCTTCGTCCGTCATCTGGTAGCTGCCGACCATGATGCCCTGCGGCGTCTTCAGCGGGCAACCCGAGGTGTACTGGAACGATTGGCCAGGCGGGATGACGGGTGTCTGCCCGACGACGCCTGGGCCGCGGATTTCTTCGGTTCGCCCTAGCGCGTCCGTAATGCGCCACATGCGGGTCTTGAGCTGCACGGTCTCTTTACCATCGTTACTGATGTGAACCGCGTAGGACCACACGAAATGACCGTCCTCGGGCGACGACTGATCGTCCAAATACTTCGGCTCGACGCGAATGCGGATGCCGCGCGTAATCGACTCGTACATATGGATGTCGGAGCCCTTCAAAGTCTTCTTCTTCGCCACTGGTAGAACACTTTTCGCCATTTTGAACTCAGCCTGATGCAGCGGCAAGGGCAGTTGCAAGATCATCCGCCAGATCGTCCGCCGCCTCAAGTCCGATGGAGAGCCGGATCATGCCATCGGTGATGCCAAGTTCGGTGCGCTGGGCGGCGGTAAGCTTAAAGTGCGTTGTCGTCGCAGGGTGCGTGACCAGACTTTTAGCATCGCCGAGATTATTCGAGATACGAATGAGGCGCAGCCCGTTGAGACAGCGGAACGCCGCGGCTTTGCCGCCATCGACCTCAAACGCGATCATCTGGCCGCCGCCGGGCATCTGGGCTTTCGCCAGGCCTGCCTGCGGGTGATCGGCGCGGCCCGGGTAAATGACGCGCGTCACACCCTTGGTCTTGGCCAAGCTATCGGCGATTGTTGCCGCGGTCTCGCACTGCGCCTTGACGCGGATGGGAAGTGTTTCCAATCCCTTCAACATCACCCAGGCGTTGAACGGGCTCATGGACGGCCCCGTCTGGCGCACCCAATCCTGGAGGTATTTGCTGACGAATTCCTTCGAGGCGAGCACGGCGCCGCCGAGGCAGCGGCCCTGGCCATCAATGTGTTTCGTTGTCGAGTAAACAACGATATCGGCGCCGAGCGCCAAAGGCCGCTGCAGCATCGGCGTCGCAAACACGTTGTCGACGATGGAAAGGACACCGTGCTCGCGGGCGATTTTGCATACAGCGGCGATATCGACGAGTTCGAGGTTGGGGTTCGACGGCGTCTCGAAGAAGACCATTTTTGTGTTGGGGCGGATGGCCTTGCGCCAGGCGTCGAGGTCCGTGCCATCGACCAGCGTGCAGGCGATGCCAAAGCGCGGGCACAGAGTCTCGACGATGTAGCGGCATGAGCCAAACAGCGCCCGGCCGGCAACGATGTGATCGCCGGTTTTCACATAGCAGAGGATCGCAGCCGTGACCGCGGCCATGCCGGTGGCGGTGGCGCGGCAATCCTCGGCGCCTTCCAGAAGCCTCAAGCGGTCTTCGAACATCGACACGGTCGGGTTGCCGAAGCGCGAATATTGGTAGCCGGGGTCTTCCTGCTTGAAGCGGGCTTCCGCCTGTTCAGCGCTGTCGTAGACAAACCCTTGCGTCAGAAACATCGCTTCCGACGTTTCACCGAACTGCGAGCGCACAATGCCGCCGTGCACGAGTTCGGTTTCGGGCCGCCAGCGCGGCGTGCCGGATTTTTTCGGGTCTTTCGACATGCGCGCCAGAAGCCTCATCCGCCAATAAAAAACCCGGTGTCCTGAAGCGCCGGAACGAAAGGCCGGGCGCGAGAAACCGGGGGCGCACTCGGCCTCTTTGAGCGACTTATTTTACGTGGCTGCAAGCCGGCCGGCCAAAGGACCACAGGTGATGCTTCGGGGATTACCGTTCGCGCCCCTTGGCGTCAAGGGTGGGTTCCGTTAGAGCGGATCAAAGCAAGGAATTCAGCATGGCCAAACCGGTCGCAAAAATAGGACGCCTGGCACGTCCGGCGGCAACGCCGGGCATTCTGCCGTCGCAGGCTATTGCGCGCCTCATTGATGCAGGCGCTTTGCAGCTTGCCGAGCCTGTAGCCGACACGCAACTGCAACCAGCCAGCCTCGATTTGCGCCTGGGCGCGGTCGCCTACCGGGTGCGGGCGAGCTTCTTGCCGCAGCCTGGAACGCGGGTGCAAGCCAAACTTGATGACCTCGCCCTGCACACGATCAGTCTCAGTCAAGGCGCGGTGCTGGAAACGGGCTGCGTCTACATCGTGCCGCTGCTCGAGAGCTTGGCGCTGCCCGCTGAGATCGAAGCCTCGGCCAATCCGAAAAGCTCAACAGGCCGCCTCGACGTGTTCACCCGCGTCATTGCCGACGGCGTGGCGGCCTTCGATCAAGTGCCAGCTGGATATAAGGGTCCCTTGTTTGCCGAAATCTGCCCGCAGACGTTCCCAATCGTGGTGCGCAAGGGCTCGCGGCTGTCGCAAATCCGCTTTCGCGTTGGCTCCGCAGCCGACAGCGACGTGCAACTCAAAGAACTGCATCGGCGCGAAATGCTTGTCTCCGGCGCCGACGCCGATATTGCGGGCGGCATTGCGCTATCGGTTGATCTCAAGGGCGACGACAAAGGCCTCATCGGCTATCGGGCCCGGCGTCACACCGGCGTTATCGATGTCGATAAGCCGGGCAGCTGCCCGGTCGAAGACTACTGGGATCCTATTTTTACGCGCGGCAAGCACCGCCTGATCCTCGATCCCGACCAGTTCTATATTCTCGCCTCAAAAGAAGCCGTGCATGTGCCGCCGACGCACGCCGCCGAGATGGTGCCGTTCAATCCTCTGGTCGGTGAATTTCGCGTCCACTATGCGGGCTTCATGGATCCGGGATTCGGCCATGCGGCGGCTGGCGGACATGGCTCACGCGTTGTCCTCGAAGTCCGCTCGCACAAGGTGCCGTTCATTCTCGAGCACGGACAGATCATCGGCCGTCTGATTTACGAGCGCATGACCGAAACTCCGGACATTATCTATGGCCGCGATCTCAAGTCCAACTACCAGGGCCAGGGCCTCAAACTGTCGAAGCACTTCAAGTAGCCGGTCGCGCTGGGCTACTGCACATGAGCTTTGGCGCAAAAAAGCGGGTTTTCAGGCCACGAAATGCCGATTTTTTGCCGTCCCACATAAAAATGCCAACAAAACACGGGTTTTTTGGCCCGCGCTATGTATTGTCCGCTGCATCTTTCGATTCGTAAGAGGGACTCAATAAAATGGCCAAAGCACCCGCAGCAAAGGCATCCGCAGCAAAACCTGCTGCCAAGGTTGAAACCGTCACGCTGAAGCACATCGCTGCAGCCCTGGCGGAGGCGCACGAAATTCCCAAGAAGCAGTCGATCGCGCTGCTCGAAGATCTCGTCGCCCACATTGCCAAGAACTTGAAGAAGGGTGCGCGTCTGCGCATCGGCGGTCTCGGCGTTCTGGTGGTTCGCAAGCGCCCGGCGCGCATGGGCCGTAACCCGGCAACGGGCGAAGCCATCAAGATCAAGGCGTCAAAGAAGATCGCCTTCCGCGCCGCCAAAGAACTCAAGGAAATGATGTAGTCGCTCAATCCGTGGTGTGACGTCTGAAAAGGCCGCTCTCGCGAGCGGCCTTTTTTGCTGGGCGCCGGCGACTGTCCTTGCGGTGAGCCGGCCGCCGGCGCCGTAGGCCCGCGCTGAGCTCCGGCGCGGGCTAAGGGCAACATGTCGCCGCGAAGCCGCGCTTCCGGCAGGCTCCCCGCAGGGGAGCCGGAAGCGCCAATGAAAGACTCTTACCCGCTGGCGAAATAATTGCTGATGAAGCGGCCGTAGATGGCGGTCAGCGCTTCGAGATCGGCGACGCTGGTGTGCTCGTCCACTTGATGGATGGTGGCGTTGACGAGGCCAAACTCGACGACGGGGCAGTAATCCTTGATGAAGCGCGCGTCCGAGGTGCCGCCGCCCGTGGTCAACTGCGGCGTGCGCCCGGTCACGGATTTAATGGCGTCTTTCAAGGTCGAGACCAGCGGGCCGGGTTTTGTCAGGAACACGTCGCCGGTTCCAGAAAACGTCAGATCAAAGCGCGCGCCGAGTTCCGCTGCAGCCTTGGCCGCGGCGTCGCGCACCCAGGCTTCCATCTTCGGCCGCGTCCAGGCGTCGTTATAGCGGATGTTCAATGTCGCCCGCGCTTGCGCTGGAATAACGTTGGACGCCGTGTTCGGTACCGAGATCACCGTCACCTGTAAATTCGACGGCTCGAAGTTTGCCGTGCCGGCGTCGAGCTTGGCCGACGCGAGTCGGTCGATGATGCGGGCGAGTTTCGGAACCGGGTTATCCGCTAATTTCGGATACGCCGCGTGGCCCTGCTTGCCGTGCACAATAAGTTCGGCATTCAATGACCCGCGCCGCCCGATCTTGATTTCGTCGCCGAGCGCTTTCGGGTTCGACGGCTCGCCCACGAGGCAAGCGTCGATCACTTCATCGCGCGCCTTCATCCACTGCAGCACTTTGATGGTGCCGTTGATGGAGGGGCCTTCTTCATCCCCGGTAATGAGAAATGACAGCGAACCGCGCGGCAGTCCGCCGTGATGCGTGACATACGTCAAGGCTGCTGCCGTGAACGCCGCGACGCAGCCCTTCATATCCACAGCGCCGCGGCCGTACAAAACGCCGTCGCGAATTTCGGCTGCAAACGGCGGCGAGGTCCACGCGGCTTCGTTTCCCACTGGGACGACGTCCGTATGACCGGCTAAACACAGGTGCGGACGGCCCGTGCCGAGGCGGGCATAGAGATTATCGACGTCCGGCGTGCCGGGTTCGGTGAACACGAGACGGTGGCAGACAAAGCCCGCAGGCTCCAGAATGTTCTGCAGCAGCGTCAGCGCCCCGCCCTCGTGCGGTGTCACGCTTTCGCAGCGGATCAGGGCTTGCGTCAGGGCGACAGGATCGGTCGGGTGAAGAGTCATGTGATGCTGGATTGCGGTTCGCTTTTTGTGGATGCTGGTTTCGCCAGCATAGGCAACGGAACATCGCGGCCTTCACGAGCCTGCACAAGCGTTATCTTCTGCCAGATCTTGCCCGACAAATTGGCGGTGATTTGCCCAATGTCGCTGGCCGCGTCGATGACGATCGGGTCTTTGGTGCTCTGCGCGTAAAGTGCGGCGACCTTGCCGGTGAGCGACAACATTTCCGAGCAATAGTCGAGATAGCGGGTCAACTCGAACGGCGTGATCGACCTTTGCTCGGCGCCGTGCTCCGGTACGGCAACCGTTGCGGGCCGGTCGGAACTGGGGTCCTTCGGCAATTGGTGCATGTCGATGACGTGCACGATCGAGCGCAGTTCGTGCAAATGCTCCATGGCCTGGTGGCGCTTCCAGCGGGTTTCGAGCGACGAAAGAAACAGCATGCCAGCGCCCATCAGCAATAGAATATTGAACGCCGCATCGATGGCTTGCAGGACACCTGACAGATTCTCGCTTTCCCTCTTGAACTCGAGAATTGATCCGACCTGCACGAGCAGAAATACTCCTGCCGCCAAAAGGCCAACAACGCTGAGACGCAGCAGGACGTTCGGCCTCGCGGTCATCAGAGCGCGGGCTTCGGTCTCTCGCGCCACATTGATCAGTTCGGCGCAGACTTTGCTCAGTCCTGAACCCGGAAAGCGCTCCACGATGCGCTCGTACAGCGTCACGAGCGTCGAGATAATTTTGTCGGGATTGAGCGTCCGGTACATGTCACCCCACGGGCCGCTTCATTGGTGCGCTAGAGCCTGATCGTTTGAGATGCGAGCACTTCATGCGAGCATTGAGAACGTGAATTAGACTCTAAAACAAAAGCTTAGAGCCCGTTCGCACCTTCGGCTTCCGATTCCAACAAGAGCGAACGCGCTCTAATCACGCAACAACTCGTTGATGCTGGTCTTTGAACGCGTCTTCTCATCCACCCGCTTGACGATGACGGCGCAATAAAGGTTCGGACCCGGTTCGCCGTTGGGCAAAGGTTTGCCCGGCATCGAGCCGGAGACGATGACCGAATACGGCGGCACACGGCCAAACATCTTTTCCCCCGTGGCGCGGTCGATGATCGTGGTGGACGCCCCGAGGTAGACGCCCATCGACAGCACCGAGCCTTCGCCGACGAACACGCCTTCCGCGACTTCAGCTCGCGCCCCGATAAAGCAGTTGTCCTCGATGATGACGGGTCCGGCCTGCAACGGTTCGAGCACGCCGCCGATGCCGGCGCCGCCCGAGATGTGGCAGTTTTTGCCGATCTGGGCGCAGGACCCGACGGTGGCCCAGGTATCGACCATGGTGCCGCTATCGACATAGGCGCCGAGGTTGACGAACGACGGCAGCAGCACCGCGCCCGGCGCGATGTAGGCCGAGCGCCGCACGATGGCGCCTGGCAGCACGCGGAAGCCGCCCTTGCGGAAATCGGCTTCGGTCCAGCCTTCGAACTTGGGCCGCACCTTGTCCCAATAGAAACTACCTGCAGGCCCGCCCGGGATCATGGCCATGTCGTTGAGCCGGAACGACAAAAGCACGGCCTTCTTGAGCCACTGATTGACGGTCCATTGGCCGTCCTTTTTCTCCGCAACCCTCAGCTTGCCCTGGTCCAGCAGATCGAGCGTCGTCTCAACCGCGTCGCGCACGGCGCCTTTGGTTGCAAACGAGATGGCATCGCGGCCCTCCCAGGCCGCATCGATCGTTTTTTGCAGGTCGGCGTGGGCCATGGGCGGCGGGGCTCCGGAGATTTTGACTGCGCGTGCCGGGTTGTGGCTGGCTAGGCGGCAGGTGTCAATCTTGCGCCGGGCTCGAGCGGGTATCTGAGCCGGGTCAGGACTGCAAAATAATGCGGTTTGCGGGCACGGACTGAGATTCCGTGTGCAAAGCGAATCTGCCATGTTCCTCAGCCGTTGGACCGCGCCCCTTGCGGCCCTCTGAACAAGGAAGCAACGTCCATGGCAAAATCTGAAAGCACCAGCAAGAAGGTCGCGGCGTCGGCCTCCAAGGTTTTGAGAAGCAAGACCGCGACCAAGGCGCAAAAGTCAGTTGCGGCGTCGGCGCTGACCCAGAAAGGCAGCACCGAAAAGACCAGCGCCAGGGTCGCCGCGACCGCCTCCAAGGTTCTGCGCGATCCGAAAGCCAGCAAGGACGCTAAGTCGGCCGCCGCGTCGGCGCTGACGCAGAAGGTGAAGAAGAAGTAGCGCACCGCGTTTAACGGTTTCCGCTGTAACTGTGTCATCCCGGGGCTTGTCCCCGGGATCCATTGCTCAACAGGCACCGAAATCCACGGAAGGCTGGGTCCCTGCAACCCCGGCAACACGTGCCGGGGCAATAAATTCCGGGATGGCACTTGTGTAGTGGTGAGCGCTTAAAACACTATTTCATTGCCGCCTCGATCAGTTTTTTGGCTTCCTCCGAGTCCCATTCCGCCGGGCCTGCGAGCCGGCCGGTCTCGCGGCCTTCTTTGTCGATGAGAATTGTCGTCGGCATGCCGACGAGCTTGAGAGCCAAGCCCTGTTTCGCCGTCGGGTCGACGTAAAGCTTCAAGGCCTTGGCTTTGACGTCGTCGAGAAATTTTTGCGAAGCTTCAGCCCCGCCGCGATCGAGGCTCAACGCCACCACCTCGAATTTTTCGCCGCCAAGCGCCTGCTGCAGCCGGTCGAGCGACGGCATTTCCTCGCGGCACGGCGCGCACCACGTTGCCCAAAGATTGAGAAGCACCACGCGGCCTTTGAAGCTCGACAAGGCAACTGAGTTACCCGCCGCATCGTTAAAAGTGATGCCGGGCAGGGCTTCGGGAGCCTTTTTGCTGACGAACGCGGCCATTTGGCCGGTCTTTGCCTCAGTCTTTGCCTCAGCCTTAACCGCGGCCTCTGTTTTAGCAGGGGGCACTGCCGCGCTTTGCGTCGAAGCCGCGTTGTCGGGGCGGGTCAACGTAAGGTATACCGCGCCGAACCCGATGAGAGCCGCCAGCGCCACGATCCATAACCCGCTGCCGCTCTTGTTGTCGCCACTCATATCCACTCCTGCGCTGTTGATGCCTACGCTGACGGAGACCCATACGTGACAGATAAACCCGCCAACACCATGTGGGGTGGCCGTTTCGCAATGTCTCCGGCCGAGATCATGCAGGAGATAAACGCCTCTATTCATTTCGACAAGCGCTTGGCGCCGCAGGACATCCGCGGCTCCAAGGCGCACGCGGCGATGCTGGCTGACGCCGGCATCATCACCAAAGCCGACGCCAAGGAGATCGCCAAGGGGCTCGATCAGGTTCTGGCCGAGATCGAGGCCGGCAAATTCAATTTCTCCCGTGCGCTTGAAGACGTGCACATGAACGTCGAGAGCCGGTTGAAGGATCTGATCGGGCAAGCTGCCGGGCGGCTGCATACGGCGCGCTCGCGCAACGATCAGGTGGCGACCGATTTCCGGCTCTACGTCCGCGATCAGATCGACGGCATCGATGAAGCGCTGGCTGGCGTGCAGCGCGCACTTGTCGCCAAAGCTGAAACTCACGCCGCCACCGTCATGCCCGGCTTTACGCATTTACAACCGGCACAGCCGGTCACGTTCGGTCACCATATGCTGGCCTACGTGGAAATGCTGTCGCGTGATCGCGGCCGCTTCCAGGACGCCCGCAAGCGGCTGAATGAAAGCCCGCTCGGCTCGGCGGCGCTGGCGGGCACGTCGTTCCCGATCGACCGGCACATGACGGCTGAAGCGCTCGGCTTCGACCGGCCAATGGCGAACTCGCTCGACGGCGTCTCGGATCGCGACTTCGTACTGGAAACGCTCGCCGCAGCGACCATCACCGCGATCCACTTCTCGCGCCTGGCGGAAGAAATCGTGATTTGGATGACGCCCCAGTTCGGCTTCGTGAAATTGTCCGACAAGTTCACGACCGGCTCGTCGATCATGCCGCAAAAGCGCAACCCCGACGCCGCCGAACTCGCGCGCGCCAAAGTCGGGCGCATCGCTGGCGCTTTCCAAAGCCTCGCCATTGTCATGAAGGGCCTGCCGCTCGCTTATTCGAAAGACATGCAGGAAGACAAAGAGGTCACCTTCGACGCGCTCGAAAGCCTGAAGCTCGTCATTGCTGCGATGGCTGGGATGGTCGCCGATCTCGAACCCGTGCCGGACGCCCTACGCGCCGCCGCAGGCCGGGGCTATTCGACCGCCACCGACCTCGCCGACTGGCTGGTCCGCGAGCTCAAAATGCCGTTCCGCGACGCCCACCATGTCACCGGTTCGATTGTGAAGGTGGCCGAGGCCAAGGGTCTGGACCTTGAGGCGCTACCCCTGGCCGACATGCAAAAGATAGAGCCGCGCATTACAAAAGCCGCCTTTTCGGTGCTGTCGGTTGAAAATTCAGTGAAAAGCCGGGTCAGCTATGGGGGAACCGCGCCACAGAATGTCCTTAAAATGGCGCGTCAATGGTCGAAGCGGTTGGAAAAGGAGCGGGCGAGGGGGTAGAACCTTGCTCAGCTATGGTGGCCTTGGGGGCTGCCGGGGGAACGTGACGCGTGAAGACGCCTTTTGAACGCGCCAAGCCTTGGATGACCATCGCCGCCGTCGTGTTGGCCGCGATGCTTGTCGGTGCGTGCGGCGTCAAGGGGCCGCTCGACCCGCCGGCCCAAGCCAAGGCTGACGGTGAAGCCAAGTCCGCCGAGGCTGGCGCCGCCGGTGAAAACTCCGCCGCCAAGCCCAAGCCGCACGAAGACTTCATCCTGGATCCGTTGCTCAGGTAGGGCGGTCCGGGGCCAATCTTGTAGCATATACAGTGCCCAAACTTCGAACTCGGCTGTAGTTCGTTTTTGTGACCTTGCTCTGCTATCGGAGTAACGTCATCATCCCCCGTGAGTAGAAACGAGCTCTGCGGGGTGCTCCATGGGCTGGCGCAATTGGTTTAGTGGGGAACGATCCCTAGATTCACATTTTCAGGAGACCCAGTTTCCAAATCATGCAGGTAAAGCTGCTGGTGGCTTCACGAGCTTTGTGGGCGTCGCAGCGATTGAAGCAAAGAAAAACCTAATTGATCCAGCGCTCGTGACCTGAGACCCTTCTTTCCTCCGCTCAGAGGGAGAGTCCAGGGTTCATATTTTGCCCGTTGCCAGTGATCCCGGCAAGGGCCTGGTGGTGGTCGCGGAACTCTTCCGGTGTTCTGTTGGCAAGTGCGGAGTGGG
>JANNEP010000049.1:0-82434 GCA_031378895.1 Hyphomicrobium sp. | reverse complement strand
GGCCCCACTCCGCACTTGCCAACAGAACACCGGAAGAGTTCCGCGACCACCACCAGGCCCTTGCCGGGATCACTGGCAACGGGCAAAATATGAACCCTGGACTCTCCCTCTGAGCGGAGGAAAGAAGGGTCTCAGGTCACTTCGTAATTAGTGAGTCATCTTCAAGTAGGCAAAAGAACGGGTCTTCTTCAGCCTCTGGAGTTTTATATCTGCCAACCTCGCTCGCGTCGTGGGGGATGCGCAAAGCGTCAAATAAAGTCTTTAGCCGGTTGTCGATGTCGCCTGAACTGAGCACTGAGCCGGGCGGGTCTGGTCGGAGAAATAAAAGTTCTATCCCGCACAAGAGAGAAATATTACGGGTAACGAGTGGCACGAAACGATAGTCGAACCGGGCAAACCTCGCCGACAGGTCCTCTACGGTATGGGGCAAATCCACACCGATATTGTCAGCGATGAGAACATCGGGGCCAACGATGTCGCCGCATAAAAAAGGCGTGATAGCCCACAGCCGTTTAAGCTGCGCATGGAACACTTTTCGGATTTCATGTTTGTGCTCAGCCCGCGTGGCTCGGCGCGACGCCCCAAGAAGCTGCCCGTCATAGGTCAATCTAAATTCCATATGACGACCGGCCTCTGGCTCGTTCCAAGGGTCGGACTTTAAAACCTCCGGCTTTGGTACGTCAAGTATAATATCCCGACACGTTAATGCAACCTAAAATAGAACAAAACTCAAGCTGTGTGGGCTGGAGACATGCCATAGCAACGGCGAGCAAGGCAGCGCCGCGACGGGTTGCTGCAGTGCTGCTCGCTGTCATCGCGACAGCAGCACCCTGCTACGCGATCCCATCGCCCGAACTCGTCGTTGGAACGTTGACGAGTGTGTCGCAACTGATGGCGCTCGTGTCGGCGCTGCTCGGCGGCGGGGCGGTCGTTGCCGGATCACGTATGGGCCGCGGTGGCGGTGCTGGCGGATCGCGCGGGCTTAAGCGTGCCGCAGCGATCGCGGGTTTGGTGGCGCTGTCGTCACTCGGACTCAACGCCTATCAGTACGTTGGCCAGCGCGACGGCTTGCGCAACCGCCTGGAAGCGACGCTCATTCGACCGGCGCCGAAAACCGCGTCAGGACAATCGCTCGATCCGGCTTTGAAGGAAATCCCCTACGCGGTACAGCAAAGCCATCCGCTCGGGATTTCGACGGACGAGGCCGAGGCGATTGTCAGGGGCGTGGCCAATGGGTCGCGGCCCGACTGGACAATCCTCGATATCCGCGAAACCGCAGAAGCCGAAATGGGCACGTTCAAGAACGCGGAAAAGATTCGCTTTCCCGATCTGCCGCAGTCGCAGGTCACGCTCGCCTCCCGCAAAGCCTTGCTGATCTGCCACAATGGCAATCGCAGCGCCGAGACGTGCGCAGCCCTGGCCGAGAAGGGGATCGATTGCCGCTTCATCAAGGGTGGCCTCGAGAAATGGCTGACCGAGGGCCGGAAGCTCGACGGATTTTCGGCCCGCTCCGTCGATGAGCTGAGGGCGATCCCGGACTATCCCAACCATTCGACGCTGCTCGATACGCAAGAGGTTCGACGCCTCGTTGCTGAGGACGGCGCAATTTTTATCGACGTGCGATATCCCGGCGAGTTTGCCGCCACACATGTCCCGGAGGCCATCAATCTACCTTTGGGGCCTGATGCGCCTCCGATCGGCTTCGCGGGCCTGTTGCACATGGCGCTGGACATCGAACGCCGCTTCGGTGCCGCGCAGGATATTGAGTGGGCCTACGCGCGCGGCAAATTTTGGATTCTGCAGAGCCGCGACATCACCGCAACGAGCGTTGCGCGATCAGATCCGCATCGCGCCGAGTGGCGGCGGCTGGTTGCAATGGCTGGCAAGGAACCAGTCGAAGGTCTGCTGCTGGTGCAAACCGATATGTCGGAAATGCTGCCCCGGCCTACCGCGCTGTCGCTATCGCTCTTGCAAAAGATTTGGGCCAGCGGCGGCGGCGTTGATTATGCGTTGCGGGCGCTGGGACTTGAAACAAATGTCAGCGAGCGGGCGCCACCGCTCTATGTCACCGCCTTCGGGCGGCTCTACACTGATACGCGCGAAGCCGCGGCCAGAGCGCCCAGGCTCAACGGCTTGGCGCTCAGGCGCATTCGACGCCAGGGCGAACGCATTGCGCGAGACTTTCGCGCGTGTTTTGTGCCTGAGTTTTCCAAAGACATGCAGCTGTTGCAGGTTGTCGATTTTGCACGGCTGTCTCTTGCGGAACTGAGAGACCTCCTGCGCGAGATCACGCAACGCTTCGCGACGCGCACGCATGCTGATGTCGACGTGATCAATATCGCCGCCCAGATCTATCTCGACGATGCGCGCCGCGGCCTTGAAGCCGAAGGCCTCGATCCCGTGATTTTTCTAGCGGATTTTCCCCGAACGGCTCTTGCTGAGGCTTTGCATACAGCCCTTTCGGCCCCGGCGCCGCATCAGGCTCATCTGGTACGGGCGGCGATCGGACATCGTGCGCGCTGTGACTACGAGCTTGCCGAGCCCCGCTACAGTGAGGATGTCCTCGCGTTGGGGCGGGCGGCGTCGGCGCTCTCCGAGAGTGACGCATCTCGCACGGCGACCGGGGGGACATCTGCAACGGCCAGCCTCAAGCCCGGCCTTGCGGCCATGGTCGCCCGGGCGCGCACATTCCAGACGCTGAAAGAGGATGCCAAACATCTGGCGCTCAGGGAACTGGCGCAAATCCGCCGCCTTGTGCTGGCGATCGGTGAACAGTCGGGTCTTGGCGACTTAGTTTTCCATTTGACCCTCGACGAAGTAACGGCGCTCTCGCCTGAGCCCGCCGCAGAGTTGAAATCCACGGCCAGCCAACGCCGCGACACGTATCAGGTGCTCAGCGCCGCGCCCGCACTTGCAACGGCCCTAACGCTCGCTGATCTCGAGCGCGGTCCATTGCCGCGCGAGGCGGCAAGCAGCCCGGGTGTTCTCAAAGGCACACGGGTCTCCGGCAGCGGCACCGTCGAGGGCCGCGCTGTCATCGTCTCGCACTCGGCGTGCGAAGCCGGTGAGGCGATACCCGGCTTCATGCGTGGCGACATCCTGGTGGCGCCGATGATCCACCCGGCTTGGCTTCCCGAAGTCGTGCGTGCCGGCGGCATCGTCACCGAGATCGGCGGCTGGCTTAGCCATATGTCGATCGTCGCGCGCGAGCATGGCATCGTCAAAATCGTCGGCGTTCAGGGTTTGTCGTCAATCGCGCACGATACACAGCTCAGGCTGCATCCGGATGGGCGTATCGAGTGTCTCGAGCCACGTTTCGCCGACCTCGAGGTCTTGGCCGCGGAGTGAGGGCTAACGCCGCGCCAGACCGCGATCACCAGGCCTCGATCAGAAGAAATGCCGCGCTGCGACAGCAACCGGTAGCACCGCGAGCACCACGATCGCCGTGGCGTTGACCCATCCAGTCCGAAGTTGCCACCACACCAACATTGCTGTGCTCCTGTCACCTTGCGATCGCCTTGACGTTGCCGGGCACGCTAGGCGGCGACGGTGAACCTTTCCTAAGTCAGGTTGCTAAAATGCGATCGATGTCCTTGCAGTTGACCACTGCGGCCGAGCCGCATGCTGAACTTTTAGCAGGTGCAACAGCCCTCTAAAGCCCGTTTACCGGTTACTTACCAAATGCACGTATAGATTGTGTGACAACGGAACGACGCCCTAGGGTGGTTTTAACTCAGCTAAGATTCGGGAGTTCAGCGATGCGATCACGACTGCAACGTCATCAAACCAAGCGTCTAGGCGCTGCATCCCTGTCGTGCCGCGCCGCGGGATTCGGTGCGGCGCTGATCGTGCTCGGTTTCGCTGGGGCGCAGGGCTTGGTGGCGCCAGCGCCAGCCCGTGCAGCCGATCGCGTGGTGTTGACCGTGCAGGGCTCGACGACCTTCAACGACCGCATTCTCGATCCCAATCTGTCGCGCATCGAGGACCAAAGTGGCGTCAAACTCACCGTCATTCCCAACAAGTCGATTTGGGGTTTGATTGCCTTACTCGAGCGCCGCGCCGACCTCGCCATGATCTCGGCTGATCTCGCTGGTGAGATCACTGCAGCCAAGGCGGCGTCACCCAATTTGGCTTTTGATCAGCTCCAGCCATTCGAGATTGCCCGCGCCCGCTTGGCCTTCGTCGTTCATCCCTCAAACCCCATCCGGTCGCTGCCGCTTACCGACGTCAAGCGGATCCTGCTCGGTGAGATCAGCAATTGGCGCGATCTTGGGGGACCGGATCTTGCCATTCGGGTCGTTGCCACGCAAAACGGCGGCGGTACGGTCATTGCTGTCCGCAGCCAATTGCTAGACGGCCGCGAACTGAGCACCAAGGACAGCATCCGCTTGGAAGGGGCGCGCCAGGTTGTGAAAGTCGTTGAGCAGGAGCCCGGCAGCTTTGGCATCGCCCAGGAGGGTCTGTCCCTCAAAGCTGCAGTACATATTATCGAAACCAGCGCCTCGATCGAACAAGTTTTGAGCTTCGTCACGCTGGGAATTCCGGCGCCGCCGTTGAAAGCCGTGATCGATGCGGCCCGCGCGGCTGCAGCGCAGAGTGCGTTGTGAGGCCAGCGCCGTGGTCTCCTTCAAACCGCATATCGCCAGGGTCGCAAGGCTGCTCCCGAAAAGCATTGCTGCACGGCTATATGGCTCTGCCGGGCTGGCTCTGGTCACGATTATTCTCTTGGCCTCCGGCGCTGTCTTTTATGTCCAACGAACCGAACGTGTCGTCACGGGGATCAAGGAGCACGAGGTCGACTTTGCCGCTGTCTCCGCTGATATCGAACTGCTTCTGGAGCGGCACCGGCGCATCGTTGAAACGGCACCCATCCAGCTCGACCGGATCGCGGTCGAGCGTGGCCGGCGCTTAGCCGCCGATATTGCCGATCGCATCAAACTCCTCGCCATTGAAGCACCCGACCATCAACTCGCCGTCATCAGTAGCAATCACAGCGCGTTTGCCGGCAGTGCTCACCGGGTGATGTCGCTATCGGCTAACTTTGCCCAAGACGAAGCTCTCGAAGCCGTGCAGGTGTACACCGAGATCGCCAGCAAAATGCAGTCCGCCGCCCACCAGCAGAGGGAAGCGAGCCTGCAGGCGGCTGGGCGGCACGTGGCGGATTTGCTGGCTCGTGGCCAAGCTCTCAAGAATTGGATCATCGCGGCCGCGCTGACTGCGCTGTTCATCGCCGGGCCACTCAGTCTCCTGATTATTCGCAGCGTCGTCACGCGCATCAAAGGCATCACAGATGGTATGCGCCGCATCGCCGTCAACGATACAGCCGTACCAGTTCCATCAATCCGTGATCACGATGAGATTGGCGACATGACACGGGCGCTCGAGGTCTTCAAGCAAAATGCCGTGACGCTGCTCGGCAACGCCAAAGAGATCGAAAAGCTCAACCACTGGTTTGATATTGCCCTCAACAACATGGCGCGGGGCCTATCGATGTTCGACGCCGAGCGGCGATTGATTGTGTGCAACCGCCGCTATCTCGAACTCTATGGTCTGCCGGAGCAACTTGCCGTGCCCGGAACCCGCTTGGCTGATATTGCGCAGTATTGGCGCTGTGCGCTTGGCGCACGTGATGAGGACCAGGACGCCGCCAGCGCGTGGTTTGCAACCCTGGATCAGATGCTGGAACGCGGCCAGCGTTTCACCGAAACACATCACCTCGCCGACGGCCGCACGATCCTCGTGCACGTTGAGCCGCTCGACGAAGGCGGTTGGGTCGACGTGCACGAAGACGTCACCGAGCGGCATCAGGCAGATGCGCAGATCACGCAGCTCGCCCGTTTCGATACGCTGACGGGGCTTGCCAACCGGCATCATTTCCTGAGTGGGCTGGAGGACGCTCTGGGCATCAATGCAGGTAGACTGATTGCTGAGAAAAATAATGCTGAGTCTGGGCGCTTCGCCGTTCTCTGGCTCGATCTCGACAAATTCAAGGAGGTCAACGACACACTTGGTCATCCGGCAGGCGACGCGTTGTTGCAGGCCGCCGCCGAGCGGCTACGCGGGACTATCCGGGCAAATGATATCGTCGCCAGGCTCGGCGGCGACGAGTTCGCTATACTCGTCAACGGTTCCGCTGTCGGCGAGGCCGAGACCTCAGGCTTGGCGCGGCGGATTATTGCTGCGCTGGCGGCACCGTTTAGTGTTGGCGGCCAAACGGTGACAATCGGCGTCAGCATCGGAATTGCGCTATCGCCCCAGCATGGCGCAACGGCCGACGATCTTATGCGTAACGCCGATATTGCGCTCTACCGGGCCAAAACCGGCGGGCGCGGTACGTTTGTCTTCTATAGCAGCGAATTTGAGCAAAAAATAAGAGCGCGACGGCAACTCGAAATCGATCTGAGGCGGGCCGTTGAAGCCGGAGAGCTGACGCTGTTCTATCAGCCGATCCTCGATCTGGGGCTGCGAAAAGTAAGCAGTTGCGAGGCGTTGATGAGGTGGAACCACCCCGAGCGGGGCATGATTTCACCGGCTGAGTTTATTGCCTTGGCAGAGGAAATCGGGCTGATCGGCCGAATGGGCGAATGGGCGCTGAAACAAGCCTGCAGTGACGCCGTGAGCTGGCCGCAGCACATCAAGGTCGCTGTTAATTTATCGGCTAATCAATTTTCAACGTCTGACCTCGTGGCGGCGACGTCGTCTGCGCTTGCCGCATCAGGTTTGCTGGCGTCGCGTCTGGAACTCGAAGTGACAGAGAGCCTGCTGCTGCAGGACAACGTCAGCACGCTCGCCACGTTGCGGGCACTACGGGATCTTGGCGTCAGCATCGCGCTCGACGATTTTGGCACCGGTTACGCGTCGCTCAGCTACTTGCGCAGCTTTCCCTTCGATAAGATCAAGATCGACCAATCGTTCGTTCGCGATCTGCCGAGCCGTGGCGACTGCGTCGCCATCGTCCGCGCTGTCGTCGATCTTGCAAAGACGTTGGGCATGCGCAGCGTTGCCGAGGGTATCGAGACTATGGAGCACTTGGATCAGGTCGCAGCCGCCGGTTGCGATGAGGCGCAGGGCTATTACTTCAGCCGCCCGGTTCCGGCAGCCAGTATTGCCGAGGCCATTGCGGGATGCGGCGTGCGATTGGATCGTGCGGCGTGATGCGCCTTACACGCTCAATAACAAATGCTCGCGCTCCCATGGGCTGATGACGCGCATGAACTCCTCGAACTCGGAGCGCTTGAGTGCCAGGTAGACGTGACAGAAGCGCTTGCCGAGGATTTCGTGGAGTTCCTTGCTGTCCTCGAAATCCGTTAGGGCTTCGAGCAAACCGCGCGGCAGCTGATGGTTGTTGCGGTACGCGTTGCCGACCACAGCGGCGCGCGGCTCCAGCTTCTTTTTCATGCCGAGATAACCGCATGCAAGGCTGGCGGCGAGGGCGAGATAGGGGTTTGCGTCGGAGCCCGCCAACCGGTTCTCGACCCGGCGCGCGCTGTCGGGCGATATCGGTACTCGCAATCCGGCGGAGCGGTTATCGTTGCCCCACTCGACGTTGATCGGTGCCGCGCCGTTGGGCACGAGACGGCGGTACGAGTTGACGTAGGGAGCAATCAGACACATCGCCGATGGCAGATAGTGCTGTTGTCCGGCAATGAAATGGGAAAACAGCGGGCTCGGCTCGCCGTTCTCTTTCGTGAAGATATTTTTGCCGGTCTTGGCGTCGATGATGCTTTGATGAATGTGCATGGCGCTACCGGGCTCGTTGGCCAAAGGCTTGGCCATGAAGGTCGCATAACAGCCGTGCGTGAAGGCGGCTTCGCGAATGGTGCGCTTGAACAGAAACACCTGGTCGGCGAGGTTGATCGGGTCACCATGCAGCAGATTGATCTCGAGCTGGGCGGCGCCGCCTTCCTGAATGATCGTATCTATTTTTAGATACTGGCGCTCGGCGAAGTCGTAGATGTCGTCGACGATCTTGTCGTATTCGTCGACCGCGCCAAGGCTGTAGGCTTGGCGGCCCGCACCAGGGCGGCCCGAGCGCCCCGTCGGCGGCTCTAGGGGGTAATCGGGATCGGGATTGGTTTTGGTCAGGTAGAATTCGAGCTCGGGTGCCACAACCGGCAGCCAGCCTTCCTTGCGATAGAGTTCGACGATCCTTTTTAGAACGTTGCGAGGCGCGATCTCGACCGGTTCGCCGTTCTGCCAGGTGGCATCGTGGATGACCTGGGCTGTTGGGCTCGAGGCCCACGGTGCCGGGCGGATGGTGTCGAGGTCTGGCACCATCATCAGGTCATTTTCGGCGTACAGCGCCTGTCCATCCTCTTCGAAGCCGACATAATCGCCGGTGATCGTCTGATGGAAGATCGAAATCGGCAGATGCACGGCATCGAGTTTGACGAATTTTTCAGCCGGCATGGTTTTGCCGCGCGCGACGCCGGCGATATCGGGGACGGCGCAGTCGATCTCTTCGATTCGATGCTGGCGCAGCCAGTCTCGCAGCGTCTGCGGCGTGGCACCAACGCTCATAAGACTGTTGGCTGTGGGCATATCACCTGCTGACGGGGGCATTCTCACACCTTGGATGCAGAGCGTTTCTGTTGCTTAAAGAGGAGCCGGAACGCGGCAATCAGCCGGGCCCGTTGCGCTGTGCAACAGAAAGCCGGGTTAACCATCGCTCTCAATAGCCGATCTTTGATACCCGATGTGACCACACTCCTAAGCCGATCTCAAGCGCGTCCCGCGTCAAAGGTTTCGAAACCGTTGGATGCCGGGGTCATACGCAAACGTTCCCGGTTCGGTCCGGCATGAGGTTCGCCTTATCGTCCAGTGGCCGTCCCATTGGCCACCGTGGCGCAGTGCTGCTTTATAGTGCGGTGCAGCTAATTTGGATTTGTAGCCGCCCATAGAAACCCTCTCCATGATCCGGTTGTGCGGCACGCGTTGTTATGATCTCAATGGGGCAGCCGGGATGTCTCGGCGTCCGTGCCGCCAAGACGGCGCCGGGTTGCTTGAGATCACTGAAGCATCAAGGAGAGTGACGCATGAATAGTTTCCAGAGAGCAGCCTGCCGCAGACTTACCGGGAGCCTTTTGCTTGCGGCTGCCATCGTCGTGCAGCCGGCGCTGGCCAAGGATCGCGAAGTCCGCATCTACAATTGGTCGGACTACATCGACCCGGTAATTCTCGAAGATTTCACAAAAGAGACGGGCATTAAGGTCGTCTACGACGTCTTCGACAGCAACGAAGTCCTCGAGACCAAACTTCTTGCTGGTGGCAGCGGTTACGACATCGTGGTGCCAACGGGCAGCTTCCTGTCGCGCCAGATCGAGGCCGGCGTGTTCCAGAAGCTCGACAAGTCGAAAATCCCCAACCTTAAGCATATGTGGCCAGAGATCTCGAAGCGCGTCTCGGTCTATGATCCCGGCAACGAGTATGCGATCGACTATATGTGGGGCACAACCGGGATCGGGTACAACGAGGCCAAGGTCAAGGAACGATTTCCCGATGCGCCGCTCGACTCCTGGGACCTGCTCTTGAAGCCTGAAAACGCCGCCAAGTTTAAGGATTGCGGTATTTTCGTTCTCGACAGTCCGGAAGACGTGCTGCCGCCCGTTCTCAAATATCTTGGTCTGGACCCCAACACCAAGAATCCAGAAGACCTCAAGAAGGCGGCGGACACCATCGGAAGCATCCGCCCGTACATTCAGAAGTTCCACTCCTCGGAATATATCAACGCTCTGGCTAACGGCGACATCTGCATGACGCTCGGCTGGTCGGGCGACATTTTGCAGGCGGGGAGCCGTGCCAGCGAGGCCAAGAACGGCCACGTCATCAAGTACAACCTTCCGAAGGAAGGAACGCAGATGTGGTTCGACATGATGGCTATTCCGAAAGATGCCAAACATGTCGAAGAGGCTCACGTGTTCCTCGACTACTTGATGCGCCCTGAAGTTATCGCCAAGGCTTCGAACTTTATCAGCTACGCCAACGGCAACGTCGCATCGCAGGAGTTCGTCAGCGCTGAGGTGAAATCCAACCCATCAGTCTACCCCGATGCAGCGACGCTGGAGAGGTTGTTTGTGAAAACGGCCTACGATGCGAAGACGCAACGGACCGTGACGCGGATGTGGACTAAAATCGTGACCGGGAAATAAAACACTTACAGCGGCGCTGGATTTCAAAACTTCAGCGCCGCTTCTCTATGATTATCCCAGCCGTTGACACTGTGATTAACCGGGTGGCCTGCATTAAGCACATACATCTCGAGGGAAATTATCAACGATGACGGTGGCTCAAACGAGTGAGACGAGCGCTGCGCCAGGGCCTGCTTCAGGCAAAGCCGGTCCGCGGACGGCGGCGCCACAATCTGGGTTCGCGCCGTGGAAGGACCCGAGCAAGAAGCCGATCGTGCGCTTTGAAAACGTCACCAAGCGGTTCGGCGACTTCGTCGCCGTCAAGAATTGCACGCTTGATATTTATGAGCGCGAATTTTTTGCACTCCTCGGCCCCTCTGGCTGCGGTAAGAGCACGCTGCTGCGCATGTTGGCTGGCTTTGAAAAACCGACCGAAGGCCGGCTCATCGTTGCCGGTCAGGACATCACCGATCTGCCACCCTACGAACGGCCAATCAATATGATGTTTCAATCTTACGCGCTGTTCCCGCACATGACGGTCGAGGGCAACATCGGCTTTGGCCTGCGCCAGGAGGGCATGGACAAGGCCGATATCGAAAAGCGGGTCGGCGAAACCATGGACATGGTCGAGCTCCGCCAATTTGCCAAGCGCAAGCCGCACCAGCTGTCTGGCGGCCAGCAGCAGCGCGTCGCACTCGCCCGCGCTATCGCCAAAAAACCGCGCATCGTGCTGCTGGATGAGCCGCTCGGCGCGCTCGACAAGCGCCTGCGCCAGCAGGCTCAATTCGAATTGATGCGCATCCAGGAAAGCACGGGTACGACCTTCATCTTCGTTACCCACGACCAGGAAGAGGCCATGACGGTTTCGAGCCGCATGGCGGTTATGGATAAGGGCGAAATGGTCCAAGTCGCGACGCCCGGCGACATCTACGAAGCGCCAAAGTCGCGCTACGTCGCGGGCTTCATCGGCGACGTGAACATTTTTGAAGGTACGGTCTCGGGCATGCCGGACGGTTACGCTGAAATCGACTGGGTTGACGGGGCAGCTAAGTTCAAGACGCGCTGCGCCGACGAGCTTACCAAGGGACAAAAGGTATGGTTGGCGCTGAGACCGGAAAAGATGCGCATCTCGCATGACAAACCGGCGAGCACGGTCAACACGATTGCCGGCAAAGTCGACGACGTCGGCTATCTTGGCTCGATCTCGCACTATCACGTCCGGGTCGGGTCTGGACAGCGCGTGACGGCGTTGAGGGCCAACTCGTCGCACACCGTTGAGCGTGCCATCAGTTGGGAAGACAACGTCTGGCTCGAGTGGCCCGCCGATGCCGGCATAGTTTTGACGCGTTGAGGACTTGACGCTTCAAGTATGGCCGGCCGGATCGGTTTGGTGAGGACAAGACATGCGCCGTTGGTATGTGATTGCAGCGCCCTACTTGTGGCTCTTATTATTTTTTCTGATCCCGTTCTTCATTGTCTTCAAGTTGTCGCTGTCGGACATCGCGACGGCCATACCGCCCTACATACCGACGCTCGATCTATCCAAGGGCATGTCCGCGTTTCCGGAATTTTTCTCAGGCCTCGATTTCGAAAACTACACCTTCATTTTCGGTGATGCGCTGTATGTGAGTGCCTACTGGTCGAGCGTAAAAATCGCAGCGATCGCAACGTTTTTCACACTCCTGATCGCCTATCCGATCGCCTACGGTATGGCGCGGGCGCCGCGCGAATGGCAGTCGACGCTCATGATGCTGGTAATCCTGCCGTTCTGGACCTCGTTCCTGATCCGCATCTATGCGTGGATCGGCATCTTGAAGAAAGAAGGCCTTCTCAATCAGTTTCTCATGAATATCGGGCTGATCAGCGAGCCGCTGACGATCATGAACACGACGCTCGCGGTCTATATCGGCATCGTCTACTCCTATCTGCCGTTCATGATCCTGCCGCTCTACGCGAGCCTTGAAAAAATCAGCCCTTCGCTGATCGAAGCGGCCGAGGATCTCGGCTCCCGGCCGTGGAAAGCTTTCTGGCAAGTGACGTTCCCGCTGTCGATACCGGGCGTGTTCGCCGGTTGCCTGCTGGTCTTTATCCCTGCCGTTGGCGAATTCGTTATCCCCGATCTGCTAGGCGGATCCGATACGCTGATGATCGGCAAAACGCTGTGGAGCGAGTTCTTCAACAACCGCGATTGGCCGGTCTCATCGGCCGTTGCCGTCATACTGCTACTGGTCCTCGTGATCCCCATCGTTCTGTTCCAGCGCCAGCAGCAGCGCGAACGGGAGGCTGGCACATGAACACTCGCTTTTCCTGGTTCAACGCCACGTCGATCGCACTTGGCTTCGCCTTTCTCTACGTCCCGATCCTGCTGCTTATCATCTACTCCTTCAACGAGTCGCGATTGGTGACCGTTTGGGGCGGGTGGTCGACCAAGTGGTATGCCAGTCTGCTCAGCAATGAGGGCCTTATGGATGCCGCCTGGGTGACAATCCGCGTGGCGATAGTGTCTGCAACGATCGCGACGATTCTCGGTACATTAGCCGCGATCGTTCTCGTACGGCTCGGCCGGTTTCGAGGGCGGACGCTGTTCTCAGGCCTGATCTTCGCACCGCTCGTGATGCCGGAAGTGATTACGGGGTTATCGCTGTTGCTGTTGTTCGTCGCTATTGGCTTCGACCGCGGATTCTGGACCGTCACCATCGCCCACATCACGTTCACGATGTGTTTCGCCGCTGTCGTGGTTCAGGCCCGGCTCACGGATTTCGACAAGTCGGTCGAAGAAGCGGCGATGGATCTCGGTGCCACACCGGTCAACACGTTTTTGCAGGTGACGCTGCCAATCATCGCGCCGTCGGTGATCTCAGCTTGGCTGTTATCGTTCACGCTGTCGCTCGACGATCTCGTGATAGCGAGCTTTACCACCGGGCCCGGCGCTACAACCTTGCCGATGAAGATCTACAGCCAAGTCCGTCTCGGCGTGACACCAGAGATCAACGCGATTTCGACCATCATGATCGCCGTCGTCACGCTCGGTGTGCTGGCTGCGTCCTACACGACCAAGCGTGCGGCGGTACGCGAACAAAAAGACCGGCAGGGCGCAAAATAATACGCAATGAAAATGCTCTACCCAAACTCTGAATTCCGGAGCGAGGCCGAAGCCTTTCTCACGGCGCACCCGGCGACGGCGCATGCCGAAGCCATTTTTGCCGATATGAACGGGATCGTTCGCGGCAAACAGATCCCCGTCAAAGCGCTGACCAAGCTCGGCGAAAAGGGCGTCAACTATCCGTTGTCGACGCTGGTGCTTGATTGCCAAGGCCGCATGGTCGCCGAGGCCCTCACGAACGGTCTGGACGGCGATCCGGATCGCACGTTCTATCCGGTCAGCGGAAGTTTGCGGCCGATGCCCTGGGCCGAGCGGCCGTCAGCGCAGGTGCTGATGGCTGCGAGCGAGCCCGATGGCAGCGCCTTGTTCTGCGACCCGCGTGCAGTGCTGCAGCGCGCTCTCGAACCGCTGTACGCTGCCGGTCTGACGCCGGTCATCGCCCTTGAGCTGGAATTTTTCCTGCTCGACCCAGCCTCGCTGCCGCCAACACCCGTTGGCCCGCTCGACGGGCTACCGCGTATGACCGGCCCGCAATGCCTCAACGCCGAAGGCCTTGCCGATTTTTCCGGTTTCATCCGCGAGCTGGAGGATGTGGCCAAAGCGCAGGGCATCCCGATGACGTCGGTGCTGTGCGAATACGGCGACGGTCAGTTCGAAGCCAACCTCGACCATGTCAGTGATCCCGTGAAGGCCTGCGACGACGCGGTCTGCCTGAAGCGCGCCGTGCGTGCTGTCGCGCGCAAACGCGGATTGATCGCGAGTTTCATGGCCAAACCGCTGGCAAACCAGACCGGCAGCGGGCTCCACATCCACATGAGCCTGCTCGATCGGCAGGGACACAACATCTTTGCTGGCGACGCCGGCAGAGCGCGGCTGCATCATGCCATCGGCGGCGTTGTCAAAGCCATGCCGGAGTCGATCGCGCTGCTGGCGCCGGGCGCCAACTCTTTTCGCCGCTTCCAGCCGGGGGCCTTCGCGCCTATCAGCCCGCTCTGGGGCGTCAATCATAGAGCCGTGTCGCTGCGCATCCCCATCTCTGGCGAAACCGATACGCGGTTTGAACACCGCGTCGCGGGCGCCGACGCCTGTCCCTATCTTGCCGCCGCCGTACTGTTAGCAAGCGCCCATTATGGTCTCGATACGAAATGCGATCCGGGGCCGATGGTCGAAGAGGGCGCGGCCGCCATGACGATTAAGCCGTTCCCCAATCGCTGGCAGGCGGCGCTCGATGCCTTAGAGGCCGGATTAATCCTGAGGCCGTACCTGGGCGACCGGTTCCTCGGCATCTTTCTCGCCGTGAAGCGCGACGAGGAAGCCCGCTTTAACGCCGAAGTCAGTGACCGGGACTATGCTTGGTATTTGCGCGTCTTGTGATTTCGCAAGTGCGGCGTCATTTAAGGGTTATACCTTGCGTGTCGCGCGTTTCGCGTGCGCCCACATGCATAAAATATCATGCGCGATGGTCGCGCCCGCGAGCGCCGTGATCATAAGACACGTCCACGTGTTTATTGCGCACGTAGTAGAGAAAAGCCGATCACAGCACAAACGACGGCGTCAATGGTAAATTGCGCAGCGTTTAAGCGTGCCGCGAACAATTTGATGTGCCGTGCCGGTGTCGATATGGGCTTCCTTCCAAGCGGCCCCCTAGGCATGATCGGACATCACGGATGCAGAGAGGTTACTTCGTGCCTACGGCAGAACCCCACGTTAGCTCCTACTACGCAGCATCCGTCAATGACCGCACCCGCTACCCGAAGCTCGAAGGTCACGTCAAAACCGGCGTCTGCGTGGTCGGCGGCGGATTTTCAGGTGTCGCCACAGCTTTGACGCTGGCCGAGCGCGGCTATTCGGTCGTGCTGCTGGAAGCCAACCGTATCGGCTGGGGGGCGTCAGGCCGCAACGGCGGACAAGTCATCGGCGGCATCAGCGGCGAAGCCGAGATCACGCGCCAGCACGGGGACGCCGGTGCCCGCATGCTGCGCAGCCTGCGCTATCGCGGCCACGAGATCATCGAGGAACGCGTTGCGAAATACCAGATCAACTGTGATCTTAAACGCGGCTGGATGGAGGCCGCTGCCCGTCCCCGGCATATGCAGGCGCTACGCGCCCATTACAATGAACTGGTGGCCAGCGGAGACGGCGGGCAACTCGAATTGGTCGAGCCGGGGGATATGGGTGGTGTGCTCGGCACCTCGCTCTATCACGGCGGCCTTATTGACCGGCGCAGCGGCCACGTGCACCCGCTCAATCTCTGCATGGGCGAAGCCCGGGCCGCAGCAAATCTCGGCGTCAAGATTTATGAAGAGACGGCGGCGCTAGAGATCAGCGGCGGCGCGGCGCCGGACGTCGTCACGGCCCAAGGGCGCGTCGAAGCCGATACCGTTGTCCTGGCCGGCGAGATTTACGAGCGCTTTGAGAAACCAAAGCTGCGCGGCTTGATGTTTCCGACCGGCAGCTACATCATCGCCACCGAGCCACTCGACGAAAAAACTGCGAGTGCCGTTAATCCGCAGGATCTGGCCGTTGCCGACACCAATATCGTTCTCGATTATTTCCGCATGTCGGCTGATAAGCGCATGCTGTTTGGCGGCCGCTGCAACTATTCGAACCGCGATCCAGTGGACATCGCAGCAGCGCTTCGGCCAAGGTTGCTTGAGATTTTCCCACAACTGGCGAACAAAAAAATCGACTTCGCCTGGGGTGGGCGCATCGGCATCATTATCAATCGTGTGCCAGCGATCGGCCGCTTAGAGCCCAATCTCTATTTCATGCAAGGCTATTGCGGCCACGGCGTCAACGCCACGCATATTGCGGCAGAGATCATCTCCGACGCCATCTGCGGCACTGCTGAGCGGTTCGACATGTTCGACCGCATCCGCCATATGCGGCTGCCGCTCAGCGGCTGGGCCGGCAATCAAATGCTGGCCCTCGGGATGCTGTATTACCGGCTCAAGGATTTGCGCTAATACAGCCGCGGCCTACCACTTCAGGACGCGCGAACCGATGATCGCGCCGAGCGCCGTCATCACGGCGAAGCCGATCGGATACCAGAGCCCGACAAACAGCGGGCTGTCATCGACGCAATGGGTGGCGTAAAGCGTAGCCCCGATCGCCGCTGACAACAGACCGCCCGCCGCGCCAGCGAGCGCAGGGTTAGATGGCGCACCCTGACGCAGCGCATAGAGAATGGCAGCCAGCGGCGCCAGCGACAGCATCGGGATCACCGTCATACAGGCAAACGAGTTCGAACCGATCATGTAGACGGCCCAATGATCGCGCGGGATCCCAATCAGCTCACAGCAGATAGCCGCGGCAAGAAGAACTGGCGCGACGGCTAAGAGCCAAAATGATCTACCTGCCGCCGCCTCGGGCCGTGCCAGCTGGCGCACCAGCAGGAAGGCGGGAATTGCCACGCCGAGCGTCACGATGAACTTGAAGATAAAGCGCGGCGAGTTCGTCGCAACCCAGGAAAAATCCGAGCGCAAACCGAACTGCCACAGGAAATATACGAGCGACGCGAAGGCTCCAGCCGCAACCGCAGCCGTCAGCGTCTGCGAGATCGCCGGTTGGGCGGTCACTGTATCGGCCACAAGGGCCTTGATGAGGTCGTCGGTCTTCATGTCTTCGTCTCTGTATAAGTCTGCGCCAGTGCCTTCAAGCTCCGGTGCAAGGAAACGCGCACCGCTACTTCCGTCATACCAAGGCGCTTGGCGACGTCTTGGGCCGAATGACCGTCAAGCGTTATGGCCTGCACGATGTCCCGGTTGCGGCCGTTGAGGCAGTTCAAAACGCGGGTGACGTCATGGGCATGGATCGCGTCCTCATGGCCGCCAGCTTCCAAAACGTCCAGCATGCCCTCAATCGGCACCTCCGTGCGGCGTCCCTTGCGGCGCAGGTCGTCGATCATCTTGTTGCGCGCAATCGCCATGATCCACGGGCCGATCGGCTTCGCTTGATCCCACGTGTGCCGTTTCAAGTGGATCGCCAGCATGACCTCTTGCACCACGTCCTCTACGTCGTTGGGTCCGGCGCCGATACCACCAAACCCGCGTCGCACAATCGCCCGAAGCGCCCGTGACAGATCGGTGAGGAGACGCCGGTACGCGCCCTCATCCCCACCTATCGCGGCCTGCATCATTTGCGACCACTCTGCGTCCCGGGCCTTACGGTTCAAATTCGCGCCTCGTATCGCAGTATTCGAAGGAGATATGCTACCCGTTACAATAGGTATTGGCGGCAGGAGTAGCTGGATTGCCGCAGTGTGGCCAGTACCCAGAGCGACGCTTGAAAAAGCCTGCCCCGGTGACGGCCGGACCGGGCACAGATTTGTCCCAAAAGACGCTCGTAAAAGCAACGAGCTAAAGCGCTGTTACGTTTCAACAAAGAGTGGAAACGCCCTGAGAGTTTACGAGACGCTATTCAGCGCCACAGCCAGTAAAGCCACGTAGGTCAGGCCGTGGAGCAGCTGGTCGAAACCGAGGGCCCACCAAAAAGGCGTGTCGCGCGATGTCCAGCCATTGGAGCGCACGATCTGCTCCTTGGTCCAATCGATGTGGTAGTGCAACACAAATTCGGCTGCCAGCAAGGTTGCCGTCAGACCCGTGCCGAGCCCGGGGAGCAGGACAAAAACCGGAGCCGTCAAAACGATGTGCGTCAGGCTGTGCGTCAGCCCGCCGGTGGCGCCATAGTGGCCCTTTTCCAGGCGCTGACTTTCGGATTGCAGGAAAAAGTCGGCCACCGCGTGCTTGACCATCAGATAGGCGACGGCCAGCAGCACGAGCTGGGCGGGCGATGTTGCGGCGAGGAGTGTTGGCATGGCCTGGATATCCTGAGGCTGCCGTCACACGGCGTCAACGGCGCCCAAGGCAGGGGCGTTGCGGCCAGGTGATTGGCAGCGGGGTCACACAAGTACCAGAGACGCCCCTCCACATCTCTGAGACGGAGTTGGGTAATCTGAACCGGCAAACCGCCGCTGTTCCCTAGGGAACAGGTGGAGGGCCAAGGGGACAAGGCGACGACCGTTCACGCGACCTTGGCGGCTAACCGTTTGACACTGAACTTTGCCCCGCGGCGGCGCACCTCGGCGAGGTCGAACGCGGCCTGCATCCTCAGCCACGTATCCGCACTCGTGCCTATGGCTTTCTCAAGTCTGAACGCCATCTCGGGGCTGACAGCACTTGTCCCGTTCACGACGCGATAAAGCTGCTGGCGGGTGACACCCAGGCTTTCAGCCGCTTCAGCGATCGTCAGGCCAAGAGCCTCGAGATCATCCTTCAAAAGGCGGCCAGGGTGTGCGGGCGCTTTCATAGGGCGCATTGGGGGGCTCATGGGTTCCTCGTTTCAATGGTAGTCGAGAAAATCGACGTCAACGGCGTTACCTTCGTCAAAGCGAAAAACAATCCGCCAGTTGGCCCGGACCGTGACCGCCTAGAACCCCTTGAGTTTGCCCTTCAGGGCATGAAGCCGAAGGCTCGGACGGTTCAAATCCTCTGGCGCATCGGCGGCGTCCAAAAGTGTCAGAACGTCCCGGATGCGCTCGACCATGCCGGGCGGCAGCAGCTTTGGGTCATCGTGCTCGTAGAGGCGCTTGAGACCCTTGTGCCGGAAGCTGCCGATCATTGCTAGCTTGTAGCATGTAACGCTACATGTGTCAATGCAGCCAGTTGAGGCACTTCAGCGGAGATGTGGCTTGCGCTGCAAGCCGAGCACGATCTCTGGCAAACGCGCAAGAGCGGCAAAGTCAAAGGCTTGAAGTGGTCGAAGGCGGCGTGATGTGACAGCGTTCGAACTCTACGCTTCAATCGGCAGCATCGAGAAAATACACATCCGGCTTGTCGGTCACGCCGGCGGCTTTGATGGCCTCCTGAACGTCCGCCGATGCCATGAACGCTTTCGTCTTATCGATGTCGGCGTCGTCGAAAACCAGCACGACTTCGTTGACGTCGCCCGCCGAGCGCAACACTTTCGACTTGCTGAGCCCAGCCTTGTCGCGCACCGGCTTGTGGGCGTCGAACGCCGTCTTCCAAGCCGCGAAATCCTTCACCTTGTGCCGGATGATGACCACAGACATGATTTTTCTCCTTGGCTTACTCCGTTCATTGGCGCTTCCAAATCTCCTTCGTCGAGCCGGCCGGAAGCGCCGGTGCCTCTAATTCACGCGCGCCACCTCAACCAAATTATCCGAGAAGCTAGGGCTACGGCCCAGCCCGCCCCACGCCTCGGACGAAATCGAATTCACCGAGCCGTCCGAACGGTTAAGCGACCGCCAATAGCCGAGCGTCGCGACGACAATGCCGGGGTTGACGTCGTCCGTCACCCGCGCCACGCCCTCGAAATCGCCGCGGCCATTGAACACGCGCACGGGATCGCCGTCGCGCACGTTGCGCTTCTGCGCGTCCGCCGGTGAGATCAGCACGAACTGCTCGCCCTGGCCTTTGATCTTGTGCTTTTCGTTGGCGTAGCACGAGTTCAAGAAGCCGTGGCTCTTCGGCGATATGATGTTCAGCGAATAGAGCTTGGCCTGGTCCGGGTTGGTGTCCGGTGTTTCGCGCGGCGGCACGAAACCCGGAAGCGGATCAACGGGCGAGCCGTCCTGATCGCCGTCGTACATCATGCGGAACGGGCCGGCGACGAAGTTTTTGGCGTCATGCAACAAGAACTCGACCTTGCCGGACGGCGTCGGGAACTTGCCGTCCTTGTGCGGCGTGCGGGTATCGGCCGAGCCGACATCAATCCTGTAGTAGCCGTGTGTCTTGAAATAGGCCATGTCGATGCCGCCCATCTTGGGGTCATCCCAATTGATGAATTCCGCGGCAAGTTCGCTGTCGGTCATTTTGAAAACGGGATCGTCGAAGCCCATTTCCTTGGCCAAGCGCCGCCACATCTCGGATGTCGGCCAGCACTCGCCCGGCGGATTGACCGCCTTCTGATTGTACGTGAAATAAAAGTGGCCCCACGACCACATCATGTCTTCGGCTTCTCCGGCCATCGCCGCGGGAAGCACGATGTCGGCGTATTTCGCCGTGTCGGTCAGGAAATGCTCGGCGACGACGGTGAACAGGTCTTCCCGGCTCAGGCCCTTGACGATCTTGTTGGTCTCGGGCGCCTGGCTGACAGGGTTGGTGCAGTAAACGAACAAGCTCTTGATCGGCGGATCGAGTTTCATTTCCCCGGTCAGTGCTGCGCCAAGCCGCAAGTTGTTGACCACGCGGGTCCCGGGCTTGATCCAATCGGCGCGCGAGACTTTCGCCCAATCGACGGGGAAATCCCACAGCGGCATTTGCAAGAGGCCGCCGCCAACGTGCTTCCACGAACCGACGAGGGCTGGTAGCGAGCACGCGGCGCGGATGGCTTGTCCGCCGCCAGCGCTGCGTTCAAGTGCGACGCCGATACGGATGACAGACGGCTGCGCGGTCGCGAATTCTTTGGCGAACTTCTTGATGTCTGCGGCTTTGACGCCGGTGATTTTCTCGACATATTCCGGCGTGAAGTCGCTGGCGCGGGCTTTCAGTTCCGGATAGCCGTGCGTGTGCTTGTCAACGTAGTCAGAATCGACAAGGCCCTGCTCAATGATGGAATTAATGAAGCCCATGGCCAGTGCGCCGTCGGTGCCGGGCTTGGGGCAGATGTGCCAGTCGCCAGCTTTCGCGGTGCGCGACTTATAGCTGTCGATAACGACGATCTTGGCGCCGCGCTTCTGGGCCTCCAACACGAATGGCCAGTGGTGCAGGTTGGTCGAGATCGAGTTGCAGGCCCAGATGACGATGAACTTCGCGTGCACAAAGCTTTCCGGATCAACGCCGCCTGTCGGGCCGACGGTCAACAGCCACGCCGTCGAGGAGCCAGAGGCGCAGAACGTTTTTTCGTTCACCGTCGTGCCAAGGCGATTGAAAAACGGGTCTCCCGAGTTGATGCCCTGCACCAGCCCCATATTGCCAAGATAGCTCTGGGGCATAATTGCTTGCGCGCCATATTTGGCGATTATCGCGCGCCAATTCTTGCCGATTGCCGAAATAGCCTGGTCCCAGGTGATGCGCTCGAACTGGTTCGAGCCCTTGGGCCCCGAGCGGCGCATGGGATAGAGCAGGCGCTCCGGGTTGGCGTGGTGGTCGTGGAAGTCTTTAAGCTTCACGCACAAGCCGCCGCGCGTCATCGGGTGGTCTTTGTTGCCGCGGACATCGACGAGCTTCCCGCCCTTGACCTCGTAGACCATCGAACAGGTGTCCGGGCAATCGTGCGGGCAGGCGCCGTGAAAGAGTTCCGATTTGATCTGCTCGTTCATGGGGGTACTCCATAATATGGCTTATACAGATCACACTTGCCACCACGAGGCTGCAGGCGGCGTCTTATTTTGAACTCGGCCGGAGCGTCGCATCGCCCGTCACATGAGGCAAGGGACATTGACCGCTTGGCGCAACGAAAAAGCAGGCTGCACGCGCAGCCTGCTCATATTTTTCTGACCTGCCTCCGGGTTACTTCGGCACCTCCTGCTTCTGGAAGATCTGCGGATTGATCTTGATCGTTGGATTTAGCTGCTGCAGTTGCGGCTTCACGTCGAGCTTTGGTTTCGGCTTGAAGATCTCCGGATTGATCTTGAGCTTCGGCGGAATGAAGATCGTCTTGCAGTTCGGCGGCGTCCCGGCCGTGCCTTTCGGGCAGCGCGGCAGCTCGATCACGACGCAGTTCGGATAGACGCCACGCGTTCCTTCACGGCAACGCTTGACCGGGATGTCGCGGCAGTTGGGCGGGTTGCCGATCTGGCCACGCGGGCAGATCTTGGGGCCGCGATCGCAGCGCGATCCTGTCCATGTGCCGCCCGATTTGCGGCACTCGACGGCCGGGTTGACCGGATCGATACACGTTGATCCCGTCCACACGCGGCCATCACGCTTGCAATCGTCGGCTGGGTTGGACGGCGGTATGCAGCGCTTACCGGTCCAGATCCAGCCTCTGAGCTTGCAGTCTCTTGCCGGATCGTCGCCGGTATTGGAATCTGGCACGCACGAGCCGTTGGCAGCCCTGTGCGACCCGTCTTCGCAGCCGGTCTCGGCCTGGTCCTTGGCGCAGCGGCCGATGTCGTCACGGCTGTAGCCGCGCTTGCACACGCATTGGCCGCTGCTGTTTTTGTACTCGAGCGGGCCAGGCGTGCACGACTGCGGTTGTTCGCGTTCGCCGTCGTCACAGGCTCTGCTCGCTGTATTCCACGTGCCGCCATTGGCACACGGGCACTTGCCCGAGCGCGGGACCGGCAAGCCGTCTGGGCAGCGCGATACGGGCGGGACCGGGGTCACGCGCGTCTTCGTGCAGCGCTCGGAGGCAAAATCGGCGGTTGCCGAGGCGCTGTCGTCGTCACCCTTGCCGTTGCCGCGCGATCCGGCAACCGGCGATGTCAGCGTCGCGGTGTTTGGAGCTTCGCAGGTGCCCTGATCGGCGAACGTCGCCTTGACCTTCAGCGTCTTTCTACCGCCGACGGCCACCTCGACAACCGGCGTTTCGCAGCTGTAGCTTGTGCCGCCGCCCACGCAGACGAAGTCACCGTCGAACGACACGTTCGCCGGGGCGACGCCGAACTTTTCGGTCAGCTTGTACGGGCCTTTGTATGGGTCGGGTCCGGTGTTCGTGACCGTCACTTCGTATTCGCCTTCAAAGCCATTGCCGGTTTTGACGAACGGGGTCGAGACGACCTTCTTGACCACCTGGTTGGTCGGATCGCACATGACGAACGTGATGTGCGTGATCGGATCTTCCCAGAACAGGCCGAGCGTCCAGGCCAGGGCACTGGCAGAATCGTCGGCCGGATCGAGGTTCGGCGCTAGCCCACCGGGTGGCACCGTAATCTTCGCAGTATTCGGCACCTTGCACAGGTTCGCTTCCGACGCCGCGACCGGGATCTTGACGGTCACGTTCAGCGCCGTCGATCCGAGAGCCGGGATGTTCACAGCCAGCGCGCCGGTATCGCAAGTGTACGCCGGCGGTCCGCCAGCGCACGCCCACGGCGCCGAGATGGCGTGGATCGTCGCGCCAACTGGTACCGTTTCGTCGAGTTTGACCGGCGCGCTGAACAGCGCCGCATTCTCGTTGTTCAGTCTGATCTCATAGTCGCAAAGGAGATCAGTGCCGGCTTTCGTGCACTTGCCGCCGTGCAGCGCGGTTTTCTCGAGCCGCAGGTTTGCGCTCGGCGCCTTGACGTTGACCCAGACGCAGCTCGGATTGCTTCCCGCCCCGCCGCCGCCGCCGAAGCCGGGCGGGATGCCGCCGCCCATCAGTGCCGGATCGAGCGCGCCAAAGCAGTTCTGAGCCCAGTAGCCGCCGGGTGCTGGCATCGTGACCGTCACCCAGTGGATGTGCTCCTCGCCCGGCATCAGCGACAGGTTCGTGACGCAGGTGAACGGCAGTTGCGCTGTGTTGCCGGCGCTGCACGCGATCGGCGGCACGACGGACGTGACAGGCGCACCTGTCACCGCGCCGCCGACGAACATTGCGTCCGCCAGCAGAACGTCGCCACTGTACGGCATCAATCCGGCGTTGGCGATTTTGAGGCCGAACTTGCAGACTCCGCCCGCGATGCAGGTGCCGGGGCCGATTTTTTCGACCACGATATCCGTGCCGCCCTCGGCGCAGGCTTTACCCCAGCCGTTGGGATGGTTGATCACGGCGCAGTTGCGGAAACCGAGGTTGCCTGCAAGTGCGAGGTCGTGCGTCTCGATCCAGACGTCGAAGCCTGCCGATAGTCCCGGCAGCAAAAGCACCGCCGGAATCATGCACGAGAAGTTCAGCGACGGCACGGCCGTACAGAAAATGCCCGGACTTGATGGGGCGAACGCGACGATCGGCACGATGGTGCCCGCACCCGGGCCAAACATGACCTTCGTGACATCCTTGACCTTCACGTCTTCCGACGGCAACTGGCCGCTGACGTTCGTCACCGTGATCGTGCAGCGGATCTTGCCGCCGATGGCGCCGGCATAGCAGCGCTTGTCAATGATCAGTCCGGGGTCATCTACCGGCGGATCGGCGTAGATCAGGCGTGGCGCTTCGGCGCGCTCCTGCACGGCATCGCACGGCGAATAAATCGCCACGTCGCCGACATGGCCAAAGGCCTCGGCATCGGCGTGGCGGCTGTCATAATCTGTGAACCAGGTCTCAAACGGCGCCTCGTTCGAAGGGCGCACGCGCGATTTGTAATTGCCCTGCAGGCCGTGGACGATTTTCGCGCCCCCCGTCGCGACCTTCACGGCGTCGCCGCCTTCGCGCAGATGTTCGCCCGTCGTCCAAAGCGTCTGACGGCATTTGCCGTAATCGATATTGCCGAACTTGTCATAGCCGTAGTTCGAGGCAACGCCACCCTGCGTGCCGCGGTAATCCTTCGGCAGGCCGATGGCGTATTCGTCGGCAACTGCCGCCCAGCGGCCGTTCTTGCCGTCCCACTTGTAGCGCAGCACGGCCGATTTCTGCGCCGCCGCCAGCGTCGTGTAGTCGTAGCTGCCAACGCCGCTGCCGCGCTGTGAGAGATACAGGAGCCCTGAGCCATCAAAGAGGATGTCGGTGATCGCCGACGGGTTGTCCCTCACCTCGAGTTCGATGCGGGCGTCGCTGCCGAAATCGCCTTCGTCATCGATCCCGACCGACCAGACGGAAGGACCTTCCTCGACCGCGTAGTAGAGGCGCCCGGCGTTGACCGCGAGGCCGAAGACGCGGCGGCGGGCGTCGGCATAACCCCAGGTCGCCGGGTCTTCGGAGTTGAACGACGGCTTGGCGATATCCATGCGCCGCGTCTCGTCGAACGGTACGGGATCGAGGCCCTGCGCCTTGCGCCCCTCGTTGCCGTGATCGAAGACGTCGCGCTCGCGGCCATCCAGCGTGATGCGATGGATCATGCCGGTCTCGAGATCGGAGACGAACAGTTGGCGTGTCTTGCCGTCAAACGTGATGTTGCCGAGCCCGGCGCCGGCGTTGTCGCGGCTGTCGAGTTTGACGTTGGCGAACAACGAAACGGCACCCGTCATGCCATCGACCTTCCAGATCGATCCCGGCGTGCCGCCCTTGTCTAGCCCGAACTGGCCTGGCATCCATTGCGCGTCCCGCGCGCCGGTCAGCAGGCGCGTGAGTTTGCCTGCGCCGTCGTTGGCAACGATATTGAGACCGAACATCGAGGTCGATGTCAGATAGGCATTGGGCGCTCCTGTTCCGTTGCCAGCTAGGCCTTGGCCGTCATCAAGCGTAACGCCGAACACTTGTCCTGTGTCAGACGCCTTGATCTGGAGTTTGGAAGGCACCTCGGACAGCTGCCCGCGCGGCGCAGTCCCCAAAACAGTCAAATCAAAAACCTGCGCCGATGAGCCACCAAGATCGATGAAGGTACGGTCGAGCGGATGCACGTCTTTGGGCACATCCTTGTCGGTCTTGGTGCCTGAGAAGCCGGTGACGACCGCGTCGCCGCGTTTGATGATCCCGGCGTCTGCCGCGCTGAGCGGAGGACAGGCAAAGCCTCCGAAAATCGCTAAACCAACAAAAGCGGACAGAAGTGAAAATGCGTGGCGCGGTAACCTGCGCGCATAAAATGCAGCAGCAACCATAGGCGGCCTCCGCGTGGCCGAGGGAGAGCTTTTCTGGTCGCCCCCCGCTTGGGCACTATGGGCATCAATAGCATTAATCATAACCGCTCTCCATGGCTTCAAGGGCATCCGAGGCGCAAAGTCCGCCCCTTGAAGCCTTCCGACGCTGCGTCACGCCGGAAGGTTCAACTCTAAGCCCGCCAGGAGACGCGGGGATAAGTTTTTGCAAATAAACCGGCGCTGGCCGCGAGAGCGCATCTCTGGCAGATTTCTCTGGCGGCTATTTTCCTTAACGCCGCCTCGAACCTTTTCTTCTCCTCCAGCGACCAACGGCCAAGAGTGACAAATACCGCCATGGACCACGCGTCCGACGACCGAGCGCTGATCAAAGCCATCGCCGGCGGCGACGCCAAAGCCCTGGAGCGTTTTTTCGCTCGAAACCAGACCCGCGTCTTTCGATACTTGACGCGGATCGTGCGCAATGAGGCTGTTGCGGAGGAACTGATGAACGAAGTCTTTCTCGCGGCATGGCAGAGCGCGGCGCGTTACGAAGGCCGCTCGGAGCCCACAACGTGGCTCATTTCCATCGCCCACAACAAAGCGGTTAGCTCGCTTCGCAAAAAGCGCGAAGTTTCGGGCTACGACGAAGAGGTTGCTGGCCAAATCGAAGACGAGGCCGACACACCGGAAGTGACGACGCAGAAGCTCGACAAGGCAGCCAGCATGCGTGCTGCTATGCAGGGCCTGTCGGTTGAGCACCGCGAGATCCTCGATCTCGTCTACTATCAGGAGCAATCAGTTTCCGAGGCCGCCGAAATTTTGTCTATTCCTGAGGCTACCGTGAAGACCCGCATGTTTTATGCGCGCAAGAAACTTTCCGAGCTGTTAGCCGAGCGCGGCATCGATAGAGGGTGGCCCTAAGATGATTAAAGCCAAGAGCAAAGCTATGAAAGACGAAACCGAAACCCTGTCCGAGGCCGACGAAATCGCAGCGCTGCTGCCGTGGTACGTGTCGGGCAAGATCAGCACGAGCGACAAGGCCCGCGTCGACGCCTACGTCGTCACTCATCCCGAGGTTCGCGCGCACATTGCGTTGGCGCGTGAAGAGGCCGACGAGGTCTTTAACGCCAATCAGGCGATCGTTGTGCCGCGCGACGCACTCGACAAATTACGTGCCGCTGTTGCCTCAAGCCCAAGCGCCCGGCTGCATGCGGTACAGGCGACACTGCTCGACAAGATCGGCGTCTTCCTCGGAGGTCTCGCACCGCGGCAGCTTGCGTATGCTGGTGTCGCCGCGGCGCTAGCCATTGCGGTGCAGGCGGCGTCGATCGGCGCGCTGCTGCAAGGTCAGTCAGGAACGGGCGGTTATCAAACTGCGTCAGGCCAAAAGGATACGCTGCGTAGCGGTACGTTCGCGCTCGTCGCCTTCCAACCGGCGGCACCGGCCGGCACGCTCTCGGCCTTCTTGGCTGAGAACAAACTTACGATCGTCGAGGGTCCGAAGGCGGGCGGCGTGTTCCGTGTTCGATTGAGCGATGCCGCCCTCTCCGCCGCGGACGTTGAAACGGCCCTGGCTACGTTGAAGGCGCGCACCGACCTCGTGTCGTTTGCCTCCGCTGCTCCGCAAACCCCGTGAGGTGTATCATGCCGCGATCGACGTTCGTTCTGCTAACTGCGGTGCTGGCCAGCGTTGCGACAGGAGCCGCGCTCGCGCAAACGCGCGACGTACCCAGTTCAGCTGCGGCGACATCACAATCGGGGCCACAGACCACGCCGCCGCTCGACGTGCCAAAGCTGCCGGGCGGTGGAGTAACACTGCCAAATCCCGATCAGCCGAACGGAGCTTCACGCACAGATCCGGCGCGTCCCGGCGGCGGCGCTGGCCCGGTCGATGGTTTGCCCGATGCCGTGACTGTGCTCGACATCCTGCGCCGGTTGCCGCGCTGGCCGGATGGCGGCTCCGGCGATGGCGGTGAAGTGTTCGGCCTGCCTGATCGTGGTCCGAAGCCAAAAGGCGGCGTCAGCACAGCGGGCGGCAGTCAGCCGCCGAAGCGCGTTGTCACCATTGCGCCCGGCGCGCCGTTTTCGCCGAAGCCGTCGCCACGCGGCGCAGGCAGTCCGCTCGCGATCACAGGCGCTGTTGTTCCCGAAGTCAAAGAGCGCGAAGTGCTGGTGACGCTGAGCCCCGGTTCGGACGCCAATACGGTCTATGAATTGAGCCAGGACCTCGGCCTCGACGGCCAGACGCTGTACGCGTCGAGTTTGCTCGGCGTCCGCGTCGTCCGCTTCCGCATTCCCGATACGCGCTCGATTGCCGACGTGGTGCAGCAGCTCGCGACCGATGTGCGTGTCGAACTGGCGCAGCCGAACTTCGTGTTCACCGCCAGCCAGGGTGCCGCCAAGCCGCTGCCCGTGCCGCAATACGCAGCCCAGAAATTGCATCTCGATGAAGCCCACAAACTTGCGTCCGGAAAACGCGTGAAAATTGCCGTCATCGACACGGCCATCGATACAACCCACCCCGCCTTCGCAGGCGCCGTCACCGAAACGTTCGACGCGCTCGGCGAAACCAAGCCTGTCGCCGAGCTGCACGGCACCGCGATTGCCGGCATCGTCGGCGCGCGTGCCGGACTGACCGGTGTTGCGCCCGGCGCCAGCGTTCTCGGTGTCCGCGCCTTCGCCAGCGATGCAAAAGGAACTGATGCAAAAGGTCCGGCGCAGTCGCACACGATGGCCTTGCTCAAAGGCCTCGACTGGGCCGTGCTCCAGGGTGCCCGCGTCGTCAATATGAGTTTCTCTGGTCCCAACGATCCGCTGCTCGGTCAAGCCATCGAGGCTGCGGTCACGCGCGGCGTCGTCGTCGTTGCGGCGGCCGGCAACGGCGGACCAACCGCGAAGCCAGCCTATCCTGCGGCATTTCCGAAAGTGATCGCCGTCACCGCAACCGACACGTCGGACGCAACCTACAAGGACGCCAATCGCGGCTCGTACATCGCATTCGCCGCGCCCGGCGTTGACATCATCGCCGCGGCACCGAAAGGCGCCTACGATATCTCGTCCGGCACCTCGCTTGCTGCCGCACACGTCTCTGGCATCGTTGCCTTGATGCTCGAAAAAAATCCCAAGCTGACGCCGGACGATATCCGGTGGGCCCTGACCCAAAGCGCGCGCAAAGTCGGTGGCAGTGCTGCAACCGAGCTCGGCGCCGGTATTGTCGATGCGGCGGGTGCGTTGAGTGCGGTAAAATAATTATGGTGTCATCCTGGGCTTAATGCCCGGGATCCATCGTCCCACAAACTCTGGCGCGAGCGGCGGCATGGATCCCGGCAATAAATGCCGGGATGACAATTTTACTGCGTCAATACTTTGTGCAGAACGCCCACATCGCCGCCGAGCCAGCGGTGCGCGGACGATTGTTTGGGCACGTGTTTGAGGCGTTCGGGAAACCGCGCGCGATAAAGTGCGATCCAGCCCGCGCCGGATTTCACTGGCCTCTCCTGCGCAGCACCTGCGAGCTTATCGAAGACGGCGGGGTCTTCGAGACCGGCGACGGTCTTTGCCACGAACCGGTGCAGCGCGCCGTCACCCAATGCGTACCAGTCTTCGCCCTTTGACGCTGCAAGCTCGGCCAAGGTAACAAGTGGCATGGCCGCAAACGCGTGATAGTGCAACGCTCGGGCTTGTCGTGCCAGTTCCAACGGCAGCACGCCACCCGTCGAGATATCGCGGCTCGCGTTCTGCATGATGCCCTTGGCCATTTGGAAGTGCTTGTCGCTCTCCGCCGCGATGCCGACGGCGCCAAGCCCGAGTCCCATCCAGTACCAATGATTATTGCGTTTGACGCCTGGATCATCAAAGTGCGCGCGGGCGCTATCTGCAACTTTAAGCAGCCACGGTTCTATCCCCGCACGATCTTCAGCCGTGGCCCACTGTTTCAATTTCAAATACGCCAGCGCAATGCCCGCCAAGTCCCATTTGCGCTGGGCTTCGGCCTGCTTGCCGTCGATTGCCCCTAGATACGCTCCCGCCGCCGCCCATCCATTGATCCACGACAGCGCGCAGGCCGCCGTATCAGTTGGCAACGACCGCTGGAGATGTGCCTTGTCGGCTTGTTTGGTGACAAAACCAACGAACGCAGTCAGCGGTGCAGTTTCTCGCCTGTGCTGCTCGGCCAACTCCGGATCAACTTTTGAACCCGCCGCATCCGAGTAATACCGCGCGAGAGTCACATCGCGCACCGGCGGCGGCGGCGAGGGGCACGCGGCGTGCGCGTGTGTCGCCAGAAGCGCCGTCACAATCACGGAGGCAAGACTGAATGGGGCAAGTGCGTGCAAGCGGTGGCTCCAAGCTCGTTTCCCTCTCCCCACTCCAAGCGCAAAGGCGTGGGGAGAGGGAGTAACACATCACGGCACCTCTGGCGCGGTGCAGCAGTCTTCGTAGTGATGCGGCTGTCCCGAGGCATCGCGCACGATATGCGTGCCGCTACCCTCTGTCGTCGCATACGTCTCGAGCGGCACCTTTCCAAATGCGCCGGGAATGTCGAGCACATAAGACGGCAGCGCGATCCCGGACAAGCGGCGGCGCAATTCCGCCATCAGCGCTTGGCCCTCGGCAATCGTCGTGCGAAAATGCGCCGTGCCGGGTGCCAGATCGCCGTGATGCAGGTAGTACGGCTTCACCCGCGCTTCGACCAGCGCCCGCATCAGCGTCTCAAGTGTATCGACATTGTTGTTGACGCCTTTGAGCAGCACCGTCTGGCTGACGACGGGAATGCCGGCATCGATCATCTTTGCGATCGCCGCCCGCGCGTGCGGCGTCAGTTCGCGCGCATGGTTGGTATGCAAGCCGACAAATACGGTTTTCGACGACGCTTTGAGCGCAGTTACGAGATCACCGGTCACCCGTGCGGGATCGACGACGGGCACGCGCGTATGACAGCGCAGCACTTTAACGTGTGGAACCGCGCCGATGGCTTCGGTCACGTCACGGATGCGCCGCGGCGACAGCACAAGCGGATCGCCGCCAGTCAGGATCACTTCCCAGATTTCGGGATGCGCGCGAATGTACGCGAGCGCTTGCGCCAGGTCATCCGCCGACATAGCCTCGCCAAGCTCAGGCCCGACCATCTCGCGGCGAAAACAAAAGCGGCAGTAGACCGGGCAGACAGACGCGATCTTCAACAGCACGCGGTCCGGGTAGCGATGCACGAGGCCGGGTGCCGGGCTCTTGATATTATCGCCGATCGGATCGCGGAGTTCTGCGGGGTGCGTCTCAAGTTCGCGCACATCCGGCACGAACTGGCGCGCGATGGGGTCATCGGGATCGGCCGTGTCAATCAGGTCAGCGACGGAGGCTGTGATCGCCATCGCATAGCGCGCACCGACACGCGTCACGACGCTTTTGCGTTCCCGAAGTATAAGCCCCGCGTCTACCAAGTCAGCAGCAGATTTGAGCGTCGTGCGCGCGCGCGTCATTGCGGCGGCCAAACATCAGTGTCGTGATCGGGGTGCTGGAACGATACCATCTCGGCCAGAAACGGCGCGGCGGCGAGATCGTCCATTGTGCTGTGGTTGGCGAGCTCCGGGATTTGGTCGGTATATGGAAGCTTTCCCTCAACGCCGAATTGCACCCCAGGCACGATTTTTTCAGGATGGTCGAAGGCGCCGATGGCGAGCGCCACGCCGTCGGGCGCTTCGTAGGTCAGCGGCGTGCCGCAGTCGCCGCAGAATCCCCGGCTTACGAAATTGGACGACGCGTATTTACGCGGTGCGCCGCGCGTCCAGGCGAGTCTGGCGCCGCGAACGGAAACGAGCGGCGCATAGAAGCCACCAAAGGCTTTCTGGCACATGCGGCAATGACAGACAGAGGCATCGCCAAGTGCGCCATCGACGCGAAAGCGCACGCGCCCGCATTGGCATCCGCCGGAGTGGGTTGTGTCCGACATCCGTTTTCTCCTTCTCCACACGCCCCAGCACCTTGCAGGCGGAGAGGGCGTCGCTGGTATCTACTTGCCCGTCTCAGGGAACGGAGTCCAGATCACCTGATCGACGCGTTCAGCACCTGCCGCCAGCATTACGAGACGGTCAAAGCCAATCGCGCACCCGCTCGAAGCCGGCAAGTGGGCGAGGGCGCTGAGGAAATCCTCGTCAATCGGATAGCGCTCGCCGTAGAGACGCTGCTTCAAGACCATCTCGGCTTCGAGCTGAGCCCGTTGGCGCACCGTATCAGTCAATTCGCCAAAGCCGTTCGCCAGCTCAATGCCGCAGACATAGAGCTCAAACCGTTCCGCGTGTTTCGGCGACGCCGCCACCTGACGGGCCAATGCCGAGAGGTGGCTGGGATAGTGATCAAGAATTGCCGGCCGGTCCGATCCGAGTTTAGGTTCGATTTTTTCGGTCAAGATGCGGCTGAAAATATCGGCCCAACTGTCTTTATCACCGAACTTGATGCGGGCTTGACGGGCGCCAGCCGCCAGCGCGTCACGGTTGGTCGTGTGGTCGTCGTAGGTCGCCGCAAGATCGATATCAGAAAATTTCAGGAAGGCGTCGTCAACGCTCAAGCGCTCCGGCGTAACACAGACATCGCAGACACGTGTTTTGTAGGACCAGGTTTGGCGCTGCGCCGCCTCGGCTGCTGTTCGCAGGATCGCGGCGCACTCCTCAAACAGCGTCTCGTAGCGGGCCGTCACGTGTGGTGCACTGGCCCGATACCACTCCAGCATTGTAAACTCAGGCGCATGCAAGGCCCCGCGCTCGCGATTGCGGAACACAGGTGCGAACGTGAAGATCTTCTCCTCCCCCGCCGCCAGCAGTTTCTTCATCGCGAATTCGGGTGAGGTGTGAAGATAGAGATCGCGCCGCGATAAATCAGTCCCGATTACTTCAGTTTTGAAGGCATGCAGATGCGTCTCGTTTCCAGGCGACACCTGCAGGCACGCGGTCTCGACTTCGACGAACCCTTGGCCCTCAAACCAGGCTCTGATTGCGCTCCTGATGCGTCCGCGGGCCAGCAAAAGCGGTCGCCGGTCAGCGTGATATTCAGCGTTCCACCAGGGCGAAGGCCCAGTCTTAGGCCCAGTCATTGGTCTAGCCTTAGCTCCAGTCATGGCGTCTTTTGGCCCCGCTTACGGCCCGAGTGCAAGAGCAATCGCCGCACTTGGCTCATGACGGAGAAGCGGGTAAGAACCCCTGAGAATCCAGATCATAGAAGCCGATCCAGGGCCGCTCCCGGCACCACCGGCGTGAAAAAATGAACGGAGACGTCCCGTGGTGAAGATTATTGCCTCATCGGTCCGCAAGGGCAATGTGCTCGAAGTCAACGGCAAGCTCGCTATCGTGATGACGGCCGAGAACATCCATCCCGGCAAGGGCACGCCGGTCACACACCTGGAACTGCGCCGCATCTCCGACGGCGTCAAGCTGACCGAGCGCTATCGCACCACGGATCAGGTCGAGCGTGCCTACCTCGATGATAAGGACTACAATTATCTCTACGAGGACGATATGGGCTACAACTTCATGCAGCCCGAGAGCTTCGACCAGATCTCGATCCCCAAGGACGTGCTGGGCGACAGCGGCTTGTGGCTGCAGGAGGGCATGACCTGCCTGGTGTCACTGTTCGATGGCAACCCGATCGCCGTCGAGCTGCCGCAGCGCGTGACGTTCGAGATTGTCGAGGCCGATCCGGTCGTGAAGGGTCAGACGGCGTCATCGTCCTACAAGCCGGCAAAACTTTCCAACGGTGCCCGCGTCCTGGTGCCGCCGCACATCGGCACCGGCACCCGCATCGTCGTCATGACGGCCGACGGCTCCTACGTCGAGCGTGCCAAGGACTGAAGGTCCGAATTCAACAGCGGAGATTTATCAGCAGCGATAACGAGGCGAGGACTGTCCTCGCCTCTTTTTTGCAGAGTACTGCCTACTCAGTGCAGCCGCGCGTTTCGTATTTCTCGCAGGCGTAGTCATTGCCGTTGCTGCATTGATTGTACCACTTGTTGCACGTGTACGCGAAGCTGTTGCGACGACTTCCATAGCTGCTGGCCCGGGCACTATTTGAATTCGCGATAATGGCCAAGGCAGCTGCACCGAGAATTACGCCCCCAACAATGGCCCTGTTGCGGCCACGGCGCGCTTCAGCGGCAGAGTCCATAACGGGCACCAGGGCGCTGAACGCCATCAGGGCTGCGAGCGCCGTCGTTGTAATATTTTTCATTGTGAGCGATCCTTGTTGCAATGAACCGGGTCCATACTGCGATCAACATAGCATTTTTGCCGGTCCGGGCCAAGCAGGCCGGTAGCCTGCTGCAGCGCACATTTGCCAATGAGGTGAACGGCGGAGCTCACAGCCGGCGCTCTATTGTGGGCCTTCGTACGTTCCCGACGCAGTGCTGGCCGTAGCGCCGGCAAAAAACTCACGCGTCGATCGCCTTTTTAACCTCGAAGATTTCCATGATGCGGCAGCCGCGATGCGGGCCGTCGACCACGAAGGTCCATTTGCCTTCCGTGAAGGTGTCGCACATCTTAACGCCCTTAACGAGAATCCAGTGGCCTTCTTTGCCTTTGTGTATGGCAAGGATGTAGTAGGCCCAGGCGTTGCGCGGTTTCTGCATCCACGTCCATAGGCTCGGGCGTTCCTTGCGGGCTTTGTGCAGGAACGTCTCTTTGATCAACATGCGATAGCCGAAGTGGGTCAGCGCCGCCTCGACCTCGTCGGCGTAGGTGCCGCGCACGACCGGTTTGCGGCCAGCGGGAAGATCGCGACCGTCGCGGATCACGTCCTCGATTTTCGAGATGGAATAGCCGGTGATCGCAGACAGCACATAGGGCCCGCAGAAGGCGACACGGCCCGTATCGTTCTTGACCTCGGCGAGGCCCGAACTCAGACGTCCGCCAAACCGTCCGGTTGCGATGTCGTCCATGACTGCGCCGCCCTTGAAAAGCTTTGCGCCGGAGCGTGGTCCGCATTGGTTTACGAAAGGTTAATATAGGCCTTCTGGGGGCCCTTGTGTTGCCCGGTACGGCATGCAGTATGAGGGTTAATTGGGCAGGAGAGCCGTGCGCGCGCCTGCTTTGACTTTTCACAGCACATCAGATCAATCGACCCAGCGAAGGTCCGCCATGCGCTACGACGAAAAAGACCGCGAAAGCCGCAATGTCGAGGACAAGCGCGGCGAGGGCGGCGGCATGCGGTTTCCGGGCGGCCGTGGCATCCAGATCCCCATCGGTGGCGGCGGCTTCAGCCTCACATCGCTGCTCATCATCGGCGCCTTGATGTTGTTCATGGGCATCAATCCGCTCGACGTTCTGTTTGGCGGTGGTGGCGGCGGCGGTCCGGTGAACATGCCGCAATTGCCGCGCGCTGAGCGCCCAGTGACGCAGCGCACGCCGACCGAGATTCCGGGCCTGCCTGGTTCGCGCCGGGGTGAGGCGCCAAGTCAAGCTCAGGTACCCGCTGGCGAAGAGGGAATGAAGCTGTTCATCGGCCGCGTCCTCGCCGACACCGAAGATGTTTGGAACCAAGTGTTCAAGGGCTTCGGACAAAACTACACCGAGCCGCCGCTGGTTCTGTTCTCGGGCTACACGCGGACGGCCTGCGGTGCCGGTCAGGCGCAGATGGGGCCGTTCTATTGCCCGCTCGACCAAAAAGTCTACATCGACTTGTCATTCTACGAAGAGATGAAGCGCAAGTTCAACGTCGGCGGCGACTTTGCCCAGGCCTACGTCGTGGCGCACGAAGTTGGCCATCACGTACAGACGCTGCTCGGCATTGCCGAAAAGGTGCAGGAGCTCAAGGGCCGTTCGGATGAACGCACCGCCAACCAAATCCAGGTCCGCATGGAGCTGCAGGCCGATTGCCTCGCGGGCGTGTGGGCCAACCTCAACGATCAGATGAAAAACCGCCTGCAGCCGGGTGACATCGAGGAAGCGCTGAATGCGGCGACCCAGATCGGCGACGACATGATCCAGAAAAAGATGACGGGTCGCGTCGTCCCCGATGCCTTCACGCACGGCACAGCGGCGCAGCGCGTGCGCTGGTTCAAGGCGGGCCTCGAGAGCGGGCGTATGGAGGTGTGCGACACCTTCAATACGTCCAATCTGTAAAAACCCGCGTTTCAGATAAGCGCGGATGCGCGTTGAAACGTGGAAATAGGCGCGGTGTGATGCGGCCAGTTCAACCTCCGGTCCGGTTAGGATTGCGGTCAATCGCCAGCGCGCTTGCGGCACTTTTTGCTATGGCTGCGAGTGCTGGCCCCCTGCCCGAACCAGGATCGCCAGGGGCGTCTCCAGAGCCGTCATCTGTCGCTGCTGCCGCCGCTGCACCCATTGTCGTCCAGGATCGCATCCGCGCCATGATCACGACGGCGTGGGACGATGCCACCGCCACCTGGGATGGCATCATCGGGTCGCGCATCTACCAAAACGAACCGCCTCAGATCAATTTCGTGGCTGCGGTCCGGGCGTCGCATTGCTACGGCCTCTACGTCAGCGCCGGCCCAGTCTACTGCTTCGGCAACAACACGGTTTTTGTCAGCCTGGATGAGATGCAAAGGCTCGACGCCCGCATCGCGTCGCTAGGCGAACCCGGGCTTGTTTTTCTCGTCGCCCACGAGCTTGGCCACCATGTGCAGAAAATCACCGGCCGGTTCCGGGTTTTCACGGCTCTGGTGCGGAGCAATCCGCGGCTCCAGCGCGAACTGTCATTGCGCTTCGAACTCGAAGCTGACTGTCTGGCCGGGGTTTGGGCTGGCAAAAGCAAACAATTTGCGGCCTCGGCGAGCGTTCGCACAGGGATGCTCGGCGCGCTTGATGCTATCGGCGACGACAAGGTCCAGCAGGCGGACTTCGGCGTGACTGACCCATCGACGTTCACGCACGGCACCTCGGCGCAGCGGACGCGTTGGTTCAAGGCCGGGTTGGAGAGTGGATCACTGCAGTCATGCAGCGTCCTCGAAGCGGCGAATTTTTAAATCTAAAGCGCGTCGCCGGTGAACTCGCCGACTTTGCACGGTACATTTTTGGCAGCTAGCGCTTTGCAGGCTTTCATGGCCTCGGCCTTTGATTTAACCGGCCCCGCAATCAAATCGAAATTCGGATTGGCAATGTCACCATTCGACGTGTAGCGCGCCTGCATGTTTTTCAGCGTCTCGCCGTGGCTGTCCGCAAGCAAGCTCCAGCTGAGGCGCAGGCTGTCGACAGAGGCGCCGGATGAAATTCGCAATCCAAGCGGTTTTGGCGCCGGTTTCACCACCGCTGGGCCAAACGAAATGGTATCGGCCTTGGTTGTCACGGCATTGGCTGTCGCCACCGTGCCGACGCTGCCGGTCTCCAGCGTCGTCGTTGTAATTTGCGTGTCGGCATTGATGAGGGTCGGTTGTTGCGCCGATCCAGGTACAGCGAACGGGCGTTCCGTCTGTTCTGCAGCCTCACCTGCAGCCGCCGTTGTAGCGGCGGGTGCGGGACTTGGATCTTGGATCACAGCGGTATCGGCCGTGGCGGTTGCTGCCGGAGGAGACGCCGGTGCCGCGGCTTCGATCAGCTGCGGAGGTGGGGTCCCTAGCTTTTGCTCGAGCGCACTCAAATGCGCCCCGAAGGCCCGGTCATGATCGGCTTGTGTTGCAACGTCAGTTTTGATTTTGGCGAGGTCGAGCTGAATTTGCCCGACGCTGTCGCGCAGTCCGTTGACTTCGGCTGCAAGACGGGCGGCGGCGCGCTGTCCCTGGTTGCTCTGCGGATCGGCGGTGAAGGACGCGGGCCTAAGGTCATCGAGCCACTCGGGCGCAATCGCCAAGATGCTCAGATACCCGAACGAGAGGGCGCCAAACATCGACCAAACCACGACGTAGGGCGTGAACAGCGGGGTCTTGCGCAGCGACTTCCCGGCAGGAGAGGCAGTCATGAGAAGCAAAATCCCAATTTGGGCGTCTCAATCGTGAAACACCAATGTTTAATATTCGAAGTTGGGTCGAACGTGCGCGAGTCAGGCGTTGAGGGCAACGCTATGACCACGCTTTTCGGTGGGCAACTTGTGCATCGCTGACACGCCCCGCTGCCGGGCTAAGGCGCTGAAACCTCATCCATAAGGCCAGCGGGGCGGCAGCGCGGGCCGCCTGGCACCGGGCAGGCCGCCGTGTTTTCGACAAGAAATGTGGCGCGCTTGCCGCAAGGCCGTGCAGGGCGGTATGGCATTTGCTCTGAAAAGCCTGACTCCAAGCGTCCGGCGCTGCAGCCCCGTTGCCTGCCCTCTGCAAGGTTTGAAATGACCGCCATACCTCTGACCGAACCTCTGATGTGCGTTGTTCTGGCTGCGGGCAAGGGCACGCGCATGAAATCAGCGCTGCCGAAGGTGCTGCATAAAATCGCCGGCCGGTCGATGCTCGGACACGTGCTCGCGCTGACGAAAGCCGCAGGGGCGACGACGACTGCGGTGGTCGTCGGGCCCGGCATGGACAACGTCGCGGTTGAAGCGGCGGCCATGATCCCTGGCGCGGCGATCTTCGTGCAAGCGCGCCAGCGTGGCACGGCGGATGCGGTGCTCGCGGCAAAGCAGGCGCTCGCGGCCCACAGCGGCGACGTCATGGTGCTTTACGCCGATACGCCGTTGATCCGCGCCGAGACCTTGGCGCGTCTGCGGTCCGTGCTCGATGGCGGCGCGCAGATCGCCGTGCTTGGGTTCCGGCCCAAAGATACCACTGGCTATGGCCGCCTTCTGACCGGCGGCAACGGCGGCTTGATCGCCATTCGCGAGGAAAAAGACGCGAGCCAGGATGAGCGCCGCGTCGATCTGTGCAACTCCGGCGTCATGGCGTTTCGCGTGCCCGATCTTGCAGGCCTCCTCGGGCGCATCGGCAATGCCAACGCCAAGGGCGAGTACTATCTCACCGACGCTGTTGAGATCGCCGGCGCTGATGGACTGAAGGCGGCTATTGCCGAATGCGATGAGGACGAAGTTTTGGGCGTCAACGCCCGCGATCAACTGGCGATGGCCGAAGCCATCTGGCAGCGCCGCGCCCGCCAGGCTTTCATGCGCGACGGCGTCACCATGATCGCGCCGGAAACGGTCTGGCTCTCCCATGACACCAAAATCGCTGCCGACGTGACCATCGAACCTAACGTCGTGTTCGGGCCGGGCGTCAGAATCGAAGAGGGCGCCGTGATAAAAGCCAACTGTCATCTCGAAGGCGCCGTGATTGGCCGCGGCGCCCGTATTGGCCCGTTCGCTCGGCTCAGACCCGGCGCCAAGCTCGGCGACGATGTCCACATCGGCAATTTCGTCGAGGTTAAGAACGTGACGATGGGGGCCGGCGCCAAGGCCAACCATTTGGCGTATCTCGGCGACGGCAGCGTCGGCGCCAATGCCAACGTTGGCGCTGGCACGATCTTCTGCAACTACGACGGCTTCAACAAGCACCGAACCGAGATCGGCGCGGGGGCATTCATCGGCTCCAATTCGTCCCTCGTGGCCCCGGTTAAGATCGGCGAGGGGGCCTATATCGGCTCGGGCAGCGTCATCACCAAGGATGTCGGCCCTGGAGCCCTGGCGCTGGAACGGTCGGCCCAGGAGGAGCGCCCCGGCTGGGCGGAAAAATTCCGCATCATGATGGCGCGGCGCAAAGGTAAAGTTTAAGCGAGCATGGGATTTGCACAGCTGACCGCGTTCGAGACGAACTGAAACATTCTGTGACTTGAGAACACCCTTAACCCCCGTCATCGTGACGCCGGGCGGGCTTCGAATTCAGGGACTTTTCTGATGTGCGGCATCGTCGGAATCCTCGGTAAAACGGCCGTTGCGACCAATCTCGTGGAGGCGCTGCGCCGTCTCGAGTATCGCGGTTATGATTCGGCCGGTATCGCCACCGTCGAAGCCGGGACGCTCGAACGCCGCCGGGCCGAGGGCAAACTCCGCAATCTCGAGAAGCGGCTGTTGGCCGAGCCGCTCGCCGGCCACACCGGTATCGGCCACACCCGCTGGGCGACGCACGGGCGGCCGACCGAGCGCAACGCCCACCCGCATATGACGGCCAAGGTTTCCGTCGTGCACAATGGGATCATCGAGAATTTCCGCGAGCTGCGCGCCGGCCTTGAAAGCAAGGGCCACCGCTTTGAGACCGAAACCGATACCGAAGCCGTCGTGCATCTCGTCACGCATGAGATGCAGAACGGACTCGGACCCATCGAGGCCGTCCGCGCGGCGCTGTCGCATCTGCAGGGCGCTTTTGCGCTCGGGATCATTTTTGCCGGCCACGACGACCTGATGATCGCCGCGCGCCAGGGTTCTCCGCTCGCCATCGGCCATGGTTCGGGTGAAATGTATCTCGGCTCGGACGCCATTGCGCTGGCCCCGTTCACGGATGCTATCACCTATCTCGAAGAGGGCGATCACGCCGTGCTGCGCCGCTCGGGTGCTGAAATATACGACCGCGCCAACACCCGCGTCGAACGTCCGATGATCAAGTCGGTGGCGAGTTCGCTGCTGGTTGATAAGGGCAACCACCGCCATTTCATGGCCAAGGAGATCCACGAGCAGCCCGAAGTCATCTCGCACACGCTGGCCAACTACCTCGATATGGTGGCTGGCAAAGTTCACTTTCCCGACCTCGGCATTAATCTCGCCGATGTCAGCCGCGTGACCATTTCAGCGTGCGGGACGGCCTATTACGCTGGCCTCGTCGCCAAGTACTGGATCGAGCGCGTCGCGCGCTTGCCCGTCGAAATCGATGTCGCCTCTGAACTGCGCTATCGCGAAGCCCCGCTGCCTGAAAAGGGTCTCGCTATTCTCGTTTCGCAGTCCGGCGAGACGGCAGACACGCTCGCAACGCTGCGCTACTGCAAGGCCAACGGCCAGCGCATTGCCTCGATCGTAAACGTCAGAACCTCGACGATCGCGCGTGAATCCCATGCCGTACTACCGACGCTCGCCGGGCCTGAAATCGGCGTGGCCTCGACCAAAGCCTTCACCTGCCAGCTGTCCGTGCTCGCCTGTCTCGCCGTCGCCATTGGCCGCGCGCGGGGCACGATCAGCGCCGCGCAGGAAGGTGATATCGTCAAGGCCCTGACCGAAATCCCGCGCCACATCTCGTCGATCATTCGCAACGAGCAACCATTCCTCGCCATCGCCCAGGAACTGTCGAAGGCCCGCGATGTGCTCTATCTCGGCCGCGGCACCAGCTACCCGATCGCACTCGAGGGGGCGTTGAAGCTCAAGGAAATCTCATACATCCACGCCGAGGGTTATGCTGCCGGCGAACTTAAGCACGGCCCCATCGCCTTGATCGACGAGAACGTGCCGGTCATCGTCGTCGCGCCGGAAGATGATCTGTTCGAAAAAACCGTATCGAACATGCAGGAAGTGGCGGCGCGGGGCGGGCAAATCATTCTCATCTCGGACGCTCCGGCGGAAAAAGTCGGCTGCAAGCTCGCGGCTCACATCCGCATGCCGAAGGTCTCAGCCTTTACAACCCCGCTGCTCTACGCCGTGCCGACCCAGCTCATCGCCTATCATACGGCGGTTGTAATGGGCACTGACGTCGACCAGCCCCGCAACCTCGCTAAATCTGTCACAGTCGAATGACGGGGAAAACAGCGTTAATGGCACGGCCCTGAATTTGCCTCCTTGCGCTGTTTGCAATAGCATTTGCTTGGAGAGGTGCGGCGTAGGGGTCACGGTGCCACCTGGGGAAGGATTTTTGGCCAATGGGTCACATGACCAAGTTTGCGCGGACGTTTGTGCTGGCCTTCGGGGCCGCATGCGTTGTCGCCGCATTGGGGACGACGGCCTTCGCAGCGTCGAAAGCCAAGCCTGCGGATGCCGCTGCCCCGCTTGATGCCGCCGCCCAAAAACAGAAGGACGCGGCTGGCTCTCGCAGCGCCTACGACAGCGGCGTCAAATCCTATCAATCCGGCAAGTTTCAACCCGCCGTTGATCAATTGTCGGCAGCCTTGCGCGGCGGCGGTCTCGCCAGCACCGACATGGCGCGTGCGCTCTACATCCGCGGCCTCGCGTACAAGAAGCAGAGCAAGCCCGGTCTCGCAATTTCTGATCTGACCAGTGCGTTGTGGCTGAAGAACGGTCTCAATGATGCCGATCGCCAGGGCGCTACGGCCGAGCGGGCAGATGCCTACCGGGCAGCAGGCCTTGGTGACGGCAACAGCGGCACGGAGACTGTAGCAGTCGCAGATCCGAATGCGGGCGCCGGAGCTGGCAAAGCACCGCCGTATGCTGCAGCACCGGTGGCCATTCCGGCGCCGATCCCTGCAGCAGTGAATGGCGCATCGGCGCCAACGTCTGTGCCAGCGCGGATCACGGCGGATGGCGTAAGCCGCCAGGCACCCGACAGTGAAGCCGCGCTCGATGCCGCGCGGGCCCGCAAATTGGCGGCGGCGCCTCTTCAAGATGGCGTGCAGACCCTGCCGATGGGTCTCGCGTCAGAGGCACCGGCCACAAGCCCGGCTCCGCAAGCCGCATTTGCAACGGTGCCGGCACCTATTCCCGCCGCCGCACCAGCCGCATCTGCGAACGCCGCGCCGGTCCTCGCAGCGCTACCATCTGAAACCGCAGTCCCTGCCGCACCAAGCACGAGCGCACCGACATCGACAGTCGCCGGGTTCTTTTCGGACTTGTTTGGCGGCGGCAGCTCGGCGCCGTCTGGCCCGGCTCCAGTCACTACGGCGTCGACAACCCCGCCGTCTGCCGCCACTTCGAGTTGGAGCGATACGACCTCCGTCACCGGCGCTTCGGCGAAGACCGGTGCCGCCGCCAAGGGCGCTCAAGCCTCTGCAGCGGTGCCCGCAGCGCCTCCTGCTCCGGCTGTCAAATCCGGCAAGTACAAGGTCCACATCGCCGCCGTCAGATCGCGCCCCGAAGCCGAAGCTCTGGCGCAAAAGCTGCTTAAGCAACACGGCGCCGATCTCAAGAACCGCGCCCCGCAAGTCGATGAGGCCGTGATCGGCTCCATGGGCACGTTCTACCGTGTGCGTGTGTCTGGTTATGCCACGGCGGACGAACCACGCAGTGTTTGCAACACTTTGCGTACCAGTGGCTTCGATTGTCTGGTCGTGACAAACTAAGGTGATCCCGGGTGCGACTCGGGCGTTTGTCCCGGGACGCAAGCATGACCACGCCGCCATCTTCGCCCGAGCATGATCCACAAGGCCAGCATTCTCCGGGTGTGCGCCAGGAACCAGCCGACGCACAATTGACCGCCGGCCTTAAGCGCCTCGCCCGCGACGACGGCAGAAGCGGCTGGCGCATTGGCGCGCGCATCCGCAATGCCTTCCTCGCCGGGCTGCTGATCGTCGGCCCGGTTACGATCACGCTGTCGATCATGTGGGGCGTCATCCACTGGATCGACGCCTGGGTGAAGCCCTGGCTGCCGGTGTCCTACAATCCCGACACCTACCTGCCGTTTCCGTTGCCGGGGCTCGGGCTGCTGATCGCCATCGTCGGGCTGACGCTCATCGGCGCACTCGCCGCCAACCTGTTAGGACGCTCGCTCGTGTCGTCGGGCGAACTGATGATGTCGCGCACGCCAATCGTGCGCAACGTCTACGGCGCCATCAAACAGATTTTCGAAAGCGTGATTTCGACGGCTGGCCCGAACCAGAGTTTTCAGAAAGTTGGCCTGATCGAGTTTCCATCAAAGGGATTGTGGTCGCTGGTGTTCGTGACCGGAGAAACGTCGGGCGAGATTGCCGACGCAAAGCCCGGTGGTAAGACCGACCTCATCACGGTCTTCATGCCGACCGGCATCGTGCCGCCGACCGGGTTCATCTGCTTCGTGCCGCGCCAGGATGTGACGTTTCTCGCCATGTCGGTCGAAGAGGCGGCGAAGATCGTTCTCTCGGGCGGCATCGTCATGCCGGATGTCAATGGCAAGCTCAAAGATGCTGGCGCCGTCGCCGCGATCGGCGAGGCGTGATAATCGCCATCATTTGTCATCCCGGGCTTTATGCCCGGGATCTATCATGCCGCAGTCTCGAACGCTGGGGCAGTCAACGCCGCGTCAGCAATTTCATATCTTTAGCATCGCCCGCGCTTGCTGCACGATGGATCCCGGCAACAAATGCCGGAATGACAGCTATGGGTAGGTAGCTACTCACTAAGCCGCGCGGAACAGGCGGACGGCGTCATCACACTCGAAGAGATAGAGCAGCTGCCGCAGCGCTTGCCCGCGCGGGGATGCGAGATCGGGGTCTTTAGAGAGGATCAGGCGCGCGTCATCGCGGGCGGCGGCGAGCAGCATCTCAAAGCCTGGAACCTCGGCAACGCGGAAGCCCGGCGTGCCGCTTTGACGGGCGCCTAACATTTCGCCGCCGCCGCGCAGTTCGAGATCTTTTTCCGCAATCAAGAATCCGTCCTCGGTGTCTTCTAACATGGTCAGCCGCTTTTCCGCGGTTTCGCCAAGCGGCGCCTTGTAGAGCAACATGCAGAAACTCTCTCGAGTGCCGCGGCCAACGCGGCCCCGCAGCTGATGCAGCTGCGCTAAGCCAAAGCGCTCGGCGTGTTCGATGACCATGATGTTGGCGTTGGGCACGTTGACGCCGACTTCGATGACGGTCGTTGCGACCAGGATTTTGAGATCGCCCGCCGCGAACGCGGCCATGGTCTCGTCTTTCTCTTTCGCCGCGAGGCCGCCGTGCAGCAACCCAACGCTATCGCCAAAGGTCTGGCGCAAATGCGCGTGGCGTTCCTCGGCGGCGGCGAGATCGGAGATATCGGAACTCTCGATCAGCGGGCAGACCCAATAGACCTGGGCGCCTTCGCTCAATTGCGCGCGGATGCGGTCGATCAGCTTTTCAAGGGATTCAAGCGGCACAGCCTTGGTGACGATGGCTTTGCGGCCTGCTGGTTTTTCGGTGAGTTTGGAGACTTCGAGATCGCCATAGTGGGTCATCAAAAGCGTGCGCGGGATCGGCGTCGCCGTCATGACCAATACGTTGGTGCCGCCGTTGGACCCCTTGGCCTGGAGTGCGAGGCGCTGATGCACGCCGAAACGGTGCTGCTCATCGATGACGGCAAATGCGAGGTCTTTGAACACGACGCCGGATTGGAACAACGCGTGCGTGCCGATGAGTAGGTCAATCTCGCCGGACGCCAGGCGCGTCAATACGGCCTCGCGAGCCTTGCCTTTTTCGCGGCCCGTCAGCAGCGCGATCGATAACCCGGCCATTTCAGCCAGTGGCGCGATGGTCTCGATGTGCTGGCGGGCGAGGACTTCTGTTGGCGCCATCAGCGCGGCTTGAGCCCCGGCTTCGACAGCAATTGCCATGCTCATCAGCGCAACAACGGTCTTGCCCGAGCCGACGTCGCCTTGCAGCAAGCGCAGCATGCGATGCGGGGCGCCGAGGCCGGCTGAGATTTCTGTGAGTGCCGTTTTTTGTGACCCGGTCAGCTCGAACGGCAACGCCCTGACGATGCGCCCGCGGATACGCCCGTCGCCGGTGATGCTGCGGCCGCGCTGGACTTTGTGGTTTTGGCGCACCAGCCCAAGCGCCAGCTGGCCTGCGAGCAGTTCATCATAAGCGAGGCGCTGCCAGGGTACGGCGCCGTTCGACACATCCTGCGCGTCTTCGGGCCGGTGCAAGCGCTTCAGTGCGGTTTTGAGATCGGGCCAAGCGCGGGCTTTCAGCCACGCCGCGTCCTGCCATTCGGGCATGTCCGGCACGCGCTCGACGGCTTGGCGCGTTGCCTTGTAAAGAATTTTGCCGGATAGACCAGCGGTCAGAGGATAGACGGGTTCGAGCATCGGCAAATCGCCGCGGGCTTCAGGCGTGACGATGTAATCAGGGTGCGGCATCTGCAGCGTTTCGCCGTAGCGCTCGACGCGGCCAGAGACGTAGCGTGTCTCACCCTCCGGCAATTGCTTCTCGATGAATTTCTGTTCGGCGCGGAAAAACACGAGATCGAGGCGGCCGGTGTCGTCTTCGCAGGCAACCCGGTACGGAACCTTGGCGTTGCCGCGCGGCGGGGCTTTGTGCTTCAAGACGCGGACCTGTAGCGTGACGATGGAGCCTGGCACCGCATCAGCCACCGACGGCTCGGCGCGCCGGTCAACAACGCCCGCTGGCAGGTGCCACAGAAGGTCGATGACGCGCGGCTCGGCGATGCCCGGCGGCAGCACAAGGCACTTTTTCAAGAGCAGCGCTAAACGCGGCCCGATGCCGGTCAGGCTTTGAGCGGGCGCAAACAGGGGATTGAGCAGAGACGGTCGCATAGGTTCGTCAGGGGCTGAAGCGCGGCGCACAAGCCGGCATGCACTGGGTCGCGGCAATACGCATCAAATCCTCGCGCTATGCGGATCGGTTGTCGAGCGCTATAGGAGCGCTTCCTGGTTTCTGAGGCTAGCGTGGCGGCTCGACTGATGCCCGTCAAGCAGCAGCCCTCCGTTATCCTGTTTGCAGAGAGACGTGAAGCTTTATGACCGACGATTTGGATGTGCGCCGCAGGCGTGCCGCATACCGGGCGGCGCATCGCGGCACCAAGGAAATGGATGTCCTTATCGGCCGTTATGCGGCGGCGCGGCTTCCAGTACTCAGCGGCGGCGCGTTGTCTGAGTTTGAGCGTTTGTTGGACGTTGGCGATCCAACGCTGCAGGGCTGGATCCTCGCACCCGCAACCACAAGCGTTGAGGGCGGCGCGTTCGAGGGCCTGATCAGCGACATTCGCGCCTTCCACGGTCTTGACGCGATTAGTAAGGCTTCAGGCTGATATGCAACGGACGAAGGCCGACATGCCGAAGGCCGCCTCGCGGACAATCTTCTCCGGCGTTCCGGAAGGCTTCGACGCGCGCGTTATTGCCGACCTTACCAAAGCCGCACGCCACGACGGCGAACCTGGCCTGCATCTCCACATCGCCCGTGATGACCGTCGTCTTGAGTCACTCGCAGCTGGCCTGGCGTTTTTCGCGCCCGATGTGAAAGTCATTTCAATCCCGGCCTGGGATACGGTGCCCTACGACCGCACCAGCCCCAATGCCGAACTCGTGGCGCGGCGCATCACCGGGCTCGGCAAGCTCGTCATTGGCACGCGCAAAGAGCCAACGGCCGTTTTGACAACGGTCAATGCCGTTTTGCAGCGTATTCCTCCGCGCGCTTTTGTGCGTGCAGCCTTCAAGCCGATCGCACCCGGCCAGCGCGTCGATATGAGCGACCTCATCAAGCGGCTGTTCGCTTATGGCTTCCAGCGTTCCAGCACGGTGATGGAGCCCGGCGAATTTGCGCAGCGCGGGGGTATTCTCGATCTGTTTCCACCGGGCCGCATCAATCCGATCCGGCTCGATTTCTTTGGCGACAACCTCGAGAGCATCAAGGCCTTCGACGCGCAAACGCAGCGGTCCATGAAGCCGGTACAGAAATTCGCCCTCATGCCCGTAAGTGAAGTCGCGTTTGGTGAAGCGGCAACGGCGCTGTTCCGCACCCGCTACGTGGCGCTGTTCGGCGGCAATACCGGAGATGATCCACTGTATGAATCGGTGAGTAGCGGGCGGCGCTATCAGGGCCAGGAGCATTGGCTGCCGCTGTATCACCCTCAGCTCGAGACGCTGTTCGATTATGTGCCGGGCGCGGGCGTCAGCTTCGACCACCGCACGGATGACGCGATTCAGCAGCGCTTTGCCCAAATTCAGGAACACTATGAGGCGCGCGTCGACAGCCTCGAAGGCCAGCGTTTCGGGGCGCCGCCGTATAAGCCCGTGCCGCCGGATCAGATGTTCCTCGATGGCAAGGCGTGGGGCGATTCCTTGGGGGCGCGGAACATTTCACGCATAACGCCGTTTGACGACCCGGGCACGGCAAGCGTCTACGCTATGAAGGGCCGCCGCGGCCGCACGTTCGCGGCCGAACGCGCCGATCCTGATGCCAACGTGTTTGATGCCGTCAACGCCCACGTGCAACGCCTTCACTCTGAGACGCGGCGCGTGATCTTAGCGGCCTGGACGACGGGCGCGCGCGAACGCCTCATCAGTTTGCTCGCCGATCACGGCTTAGCGAAAATAACCAAGGTCGAGACGTTTACGGACGTGCAGGCGCTGCGGCCGGGTGAGACGGCGTTTGCGGTGCTGGGCCTCGAGGAAGGCTTCGAGACGCCGGACTTCGCCGTCATCGCCGAGCAGGATATTCTCGGCGACCGTCTTGTGCGGCAACGCAAGCGGGCGCGCCGCGCCGCCGATGTTCTGACCGAAGCCACGAGCCTGTCGATCGGCGATCTGGTCGTGCATGCCGATCACGGCATCGGCCGCTTTGCCGGATTGCAGACGATCACAGCGCTTGGGGCGCCGCACGACTGTCTCGAATTGCATTACGCCAGCGGCGACAAGCTGTTCCTGCCGGTTGAGAACATCGAACTGCTGACGCGCTACGGTTCGGGAGACGGCGAAGGCGACGGCCAGCTTGACCGTCTTGGCGGGGTGGCGTGGCAATCCCGCAAGGCCCGGCTGAAGAAGCGGCTGCGCGATATCGCCAACGAGCTGATTAAGATCGCGGCGCTCAGGGCGTTGCGTGAAGCCCCTCCCATATTTCCCCCGGCAGGCGCCTACGATGAGTTCGTTGCGCGCTTTCCCTATGAGGAGACCGAGGACCAGGCCACAAGCATCGACGACGTCATCGGCGATCTTGGTTCTGGCAAGCCGATGGATCGCCTCGTGTGCGGCGACGTTGGCTTCGGCAAGACCGAAGTCGCGATGCGGGCTGCTTTCGTCGCCGCGTTGAACGGCTTGCAGGTTGCCGTCGTGGTGCCGACGACGCTTCTTGCGCGCCAGCATTTCCGCACCTTCTCAGAGCGCTTCAAGGGTCTGCCGGTCAAAGTCGCGCAAGCCTCGCGCATGGTTGCAGTGAAGGACTTGGGCGAGGTCAAGGCGGGATTGGCGTCTGGCGTCATCGACATTGTCATCGGCACGCACGCGCTGCTTGGAAAACAGATCGAGTTCGCGCGGCTTGGGCTTCTGATTATAGATGAAGAGCAGCACTTCGGCGTCAATCACAAGGAGCGCCTCAAACGGATGCGCGAAGATGTGCACGTGCTGACGCTGTCGGCGACGCCGATCCCGCGGACGCTGCAGCTCGCCTTAACGGGCGTGCGTGAGCTGTCCCTTATCGCCACACCGCCGATCGATCGCCTCGCCGTGCGCACGTTTATATCGCCGTTCGATCCGGTGATTTTGAAGGAAGCGCTGCGGCGCGAACGCTTCCGCGGCGGCCAGACATTCTATGTGGCGCCGCGCATCACCGACCTCGATGAGGTGGCGGAGTTCCTGCGCGAAGCCGTGCCCGATCTGACGTTTGCGCGCGCCACCGGCCAGATGACACCGACCGAACTCGAAGACGTGATGACTGCATTCTATGAGGGCAAGTACGACATCCTGCTCTCGACCGCGATTGTTGAGTCTGGGCTTGATGTGCCGAACGCGAACACGCTGATCGTACATCGCGCCGACATGTTTGGCCTGGCCCAGCTGTATCAGCTGCGCGGCCGCGTCGGCCGCTCGAAGACGCGGGCGTATGCCTATATCACCACGCCGCCGGGGCAGAAGCTGACCGAAGGCGCCGGGAAGCGCTTGAAGGTTCTGCAATCGCTCGACACGCTGGGCGCCGGGTTCTCGCTGGCGTCGCACGATCTCGATATCCGCGGCGCCGGCAATCTCTTGGGCGAAGAGCAATCGGGGCACATTCGCGAAGTTGGTTTCGAGCTCTATCAGGCGATGCTCGAGGAAGCGGTTGCGGCCATGAAGGGCGGCGATCTCGAAGCTGCCGACAAGTGGAGCCCGGAGATCCAGCTCGGCACCTCGATCATGATACCGGAGAGCTATGTCTCGGATTTGCAGCTGCGCCTTGGGCTCTACCGCCGTCTGTCGGCGGTCGAGAAGCGCGCCGACATCGACAGTTTCGCCGCCGAACTCGTCGATCGCTTTGGTGCCATGCCGGACGAAGTCCAGCACTTGCTCGACGTCATGGAGATCAAGGGGCTGTGCCGGATCGCCGGCATTGCCAAGGTCGATGCCGGGCCGAAAGGCGGCGTGATCACGCTCTACAAAAACACGTTTGCCAACCCCGAGGCTCTCATCGCGTTCGTGCAAGGCTCACGCGGCGTGCTCAAGGTGCAACCCGACCAGCGCCTCGTCTATCGCGCCGATTGGGATTTGCCGGAGGCCCGCCTCAAGGGCGTGCGCGGGCTGGTGCACCAGTTCGCCAGCATTGCCACGAAGGCCAAGCAGGCGGCTTAGAGGGCCACTGCACCGTCATCCTCGGGCTCGTGAGTTAGCTTACTGCGTAACTGCGGGCTGGGCGTGCTGGGCCGAGCGGGCGGCATCGAGCAGCTGATACAGCGAGCCCGGCTTTTGCTCAGGTGCGGCGGCCTTGAGTTCGTCGCTGTGACGGAGGGCGCCGCGAATGCGAGCCCCTTCTTCAGCCGAAAAACTCTCCTGATAAATTTCACCATCGACGTTGGCGGTCTTTTCCAGGCGCACGCGCTTGGCGTTAATGATGCCGCGCGTGGCGCCGCGGATGACGACGTCGTCGCAGTTGATACTGCCTTCGATGGCGGCTTCGACGTCGATGATCAGCAGCTTGCAGGTGATGTTGCCGTGCACCTTGCCTTTGATCAGGATGTCGCCCTCGCTCTCGAGGTCGCCGCGCATGGTCAGCCACTCGTTGATGATTGAGCAGTTCTGCGCCCCAGCTTCGGCGTGGGCTGCAAAAGAACGGGCGTTGGTGATGCTGACCGTTGACAAAGACGTCTTGTCGGCTTCAAACGAGCCATCGGGCTTCTTGGCGTTGAACACTATACAAACTCCTAACGCTGACCGGCCGGGGGGTGCGGACCGGCGAAATACACTTGAATTCGAGAGTACCATTACGGGGCCGCGGTGTAGAAACGCTTAACTCTATAAAGGTTATCTGACGGCGGAGCCGGAGGCGCCAAGCGCGCTGCGTTTGAGCTTGCCGTTGGCGGTCCGCGGCAGGGCGTCAACAAAGACGATGTGCTTGGGGCATTTGTAGGCGGCAAGGTTAGCTGCAGCGAAGCTCGTGATGGCGTCACCTGTAAGCCCGGCATGAGGCTGTCCGACGATGTAGGCGGCGATGACGCGAACACCCGCGCGCACCTCGATCTCGGCACATGCAACTTCAGAAACGCCGGGTGCGCCGGCCAGCACGGCTTCGATCTCGAGCGGCGAGACGCGATAGCCGCCGGCGTTCAGAAGCTCGTTGGCGCGGCCGAGATGGGAGACGTAGCCGTCAGCGTCAATGGCACCCAGATCGCCGCCGATGAACCAGTCGCCGCGCATGACCTCGGCGTCTTCGCCGGCGCGGTTCCAATAGCCAAGCATCAGACCGGGATCGGAGCGGTGGACGGCGATCAGGCCTTCGCTGCCCGGCGGCACGGGGACTGTGCCGCCGTCGACGGGCAGGATCACGACGCGGCGGCCCGGCTGCGCGCGACCGATGGCGCCGGGGCGGCGCGGCACGCCGGGTCCGGTCGAGATGTAGGTTGAGATCTCGCTCATGCCGAGGGCTTCGTAGAGCGGGCGGCCCGTGGCCAGGGTCCAGGCGCCGATGAGATCGGGCGGCGGGGTTTCACCAGCCATCAGGCCATGGCGCAGAGCCCCGAAATCATCAGGCCTTGGGGCCGCATATTTCAGGATCTGGCGATAGACGCCGGGGACGGCGGCGAACAGCGTGGCGCCCGTGGCTTTGATGAGCCGTGGCCAGAGTTCGGGTTTTTTGTCGCCAGTTTTGTCGCCAGTGTAGACGATGGCTGTTGCACCAACGGCCCAGGGGTCGGTCAGCCCAACGCCGAGCGTAAAGGTCCAGTTGAAGGCGCCCGCGTGCAACATGCGGTCTTCGCTGCCGATGCCGTACCAGCCCTGGTACATCGGGCGGCGGCCCCAGGCGGAACGATGGGCGTGGAGGACGCCTTTGGGTTTCGCGGTGGTGCCGGAGGTGTAGATCAGGAAGGCCGGGTCATCGGCGTTGGTCGCGGCGTAGCTGTTTTGCGCCGGATGCCGGAGCATAGCCTCGACATCGGCCCTTGTGAGGACGCGGACGCCGGACGGCACCGTGTCATCGGCCAGAGGCTCAGCTGTTGCGATGACCGCGGCGCCGCTGTCTTCGAGAAGGCTGCGCAGCTCGGGCGCTGTCAGCTGGTCCGAGAGCGGCAGCGCAATATAGCCGCCGGCGATGGCGGCGAAAAACATCAGGCCTGAGCGGCTCGAGTTTCCCAGGCGTATGGCGATGCGGTCGCCGCGCTTGAGACCCAAGGCTTCCAGGCCCGCGGCGAGCTGCAATACGGCGCGCTCGAGATCGGCGAAGGTCCACGTTTCAACAGCTTGGCTCGCGCCGGGGTCGCTGTAGACGAGGAGCGCTGTCTTGGAGGGCGTCGCCGTGGCCGCCCTTGCAAGGCAATACCGCGCCATGTTGAAATTCGGGGCGCAGGGCTGGAGCGCGTGCGGCGGCGTCATTTGCCGTCGCTGCTCCACCAGGCATCGATCGTGTAACCGAAAACCGGCGTTGTCTCTGGGTGCTTCAGGCGCGCCCAATACGCCACCCATTGGCGCGGCACGAAGAACAGCGGCACGGCGTAGTCGCCAGACAGCAGCACACGATCGAAGGCGCGCACCGCCGAGACGAACTCGGGTTCGGTTTTGGCTGCGAGCATGGCACTGATCATGGCGTCGGCAGCCGGGTTCTCGACGCCGGCGAAATTATACGAGCCTTTGGCTTTGCCAGCTGCCGCCGACCAGCGGAACAATTGCTCGTTGCCGGGCGACAGCGACGACGCCCAGGTGTTCTGGATCATGTCGTAGTCGTAGCTCGAGACCCGCTCCTGATATTGGGCGCTATCGACGACGCGGACGCGCACCGCAATGCCGAGCGGCTCGAGGCAGCGGGCGTAACTCAAGAGCAGGGCTTCCTGGGCGCTGTTGTTGGCGAGGATTTCGAAGGCAAGCTGCTGGCCGGTCGCAGCTTGGATCAGGCGTCCGCTGCGCAGTTCGTATCCGGCCTGCTTGAGAATATCGAACGCGGCCTTCTGGTTGGCGCGGTTCTGGCCGCTGCCGTCGCTGACGGGAAGTTTGTAGCTGCCGTCGAGGAATTCCGGGCGCACCGCATCGGGGAAGGCCGCCAGCAGCGTGCGCTCGGTCGCGTCGGCAGGGCGGCCTGACGAGGCGAGATAGGAGCGCTCGAAATAGCTCGCCGTGCGCTTGAACAAGCCATTGTAAAGCGTGCGGTTGATCCATTCGAAATCAAACAGCGTGATCAGGGCGCGGCGCACGTTCGCGTCCTTGAACACATTACGGCGGGTGTTGAAGACCAAAGCCGTCATGCCGGCCGGAAGGCCGATGTCGAATTCCTTTTTTGCAATGCGTCCGTCACGCACGGGTTCGATGTTGTAGGCTCCGGCCCAGCGCCCCGGATCTTCTTCCAGGCGCAAATCGATTTGGCCCTGCTTGAAGGCTTCGATCATCACCGAGCCGTCGCGGAAATAGTCGAAGCGGATGTCGGCGAAATTGAAGCGCCCGCGATTGATGGGCAAATCCCGGCCCCAGTACTCGGGATCGCGCGCGAAGGTCAGCGAGCGGCCGGCGTCGATGCGGCTGACGCTGTAGGGTCCAGAGGCGATCAGCGGCGTCATCGACGTCTTGTCGAAGGCGTCTTCGCTGATGCCGTGCTTGGCGAAGACGGGCATGAGGCCGAGGATCAGCGGCAGTTCGCGGTCGCTGGCGTCTTGGAACGTGAAGCGGACGGAACGCTCGCCAACCGTCTCGGCCTTGATGACCTTGGCGAAGTAGGTGCGATGGTTGGGCCGGCCTTTGGTTTTTAAAAGTTCAAACGAGTACAGCACATCATCCGGCGTCACCGGCTTGCGGTCGGAGAACGCGGCTTTGGGATTGAGCGCGAAGGTGACGGACGCGCGATCCTCGGCAACGTCGATGGTTTCGGCCAGCAGGCCGTAGAGCGTGAACGGCTCGTCGAGGCCGCGCGCCATCAGGCTTTCAACTGCAAATTCGCGCACGCCCGCCGCCGCGACGCCTTTGACGATCATCGGGTTCAGGCTGTCGAACGATCCGAGGATGCCGAGCGTCAGGCGGCCGCCTTTGGGAGCTTGCGGATTGACGTAAGTGAGTTGCGCGAAGCCGGTGGCCAGTTTGGGCGCGCCGTGCAGCGCGATGGCCCGCTGCGGTTCGGCGGCGGCCAAGCCTATGAAGCCTGAGCCTATGAAGCCTGAGCCTGTGAGGCATGGGCCTGTGAGGCCTGAGAGTGCCGCCAGCAGGACAAACCGCGTCAGGCGCATGAAAGGAAATCCGCTCTGTATTTGAGTGCCGGTTGCGTGTCTGGTGCGTGTCTGGTGCGGTTCTGGTGCGGTTCTGGCGCGGCTCTTGTTATCACACCTCATTGCCGCGATATGGCGGCGCTGCGGCGGCGGTACGCCCGAGGGTTGCTTAGGACGCCAGCTTGTCACAGTGGCCCGGCGGCCACGACAAGCCTGCGCTGCGCGCACGACCCCAACCGCCGCGCAAACCGGCCACGGGAATGCCGCAATCCGAGCCTTACTCCGGGCTTGGACCGGTGCCAAGAGCGCGCGGACCCGCGCTGGTGAGGCGCGGTGTTGAGAGGGGTAGGGCTGGCGGAACCGGCTCGCAAAAAAACGAGGATTTTGAGGTTCATGAAACACGCAGTTTTGCGCGCTAGCGGCAAGGCGCTGATTTCGGCTCTGTCCCTGGCAACGGTGGCGCTCGCCGCTGTGACCATGACCGGGACGATGGGAGGCCCTGCATTTGCTCAGGCCCCGGCCGCCGAGCAAGAGATCAAGATTACACCCAGGAAGATTGAATCGAAGCCTGCTCCTGCTGCCACGCCTGCTGCCACTCCGGCCGCGCCCGCAGCCAAGCCGGCAACTCCGGCGCCTGCTGCAGCCGCACCCCCGAAGCCTGCAGCGCCCGCTGCTGCGGCGGCTCCTGCTGCCGCTGGTGCACCAGCAGCGGCGGCTGCGGCCGCCCCCGCCGGGGAAAACAAGAGCGCCTGGGTCAAGCTGTGCGAGAAGGCACCGCTGGTTAAAAAGGACAAGGACGGCAAAGAGGTCAAGGAAGAGAAGAACCTCTGCTTGACGCATCACGAACGCCTCGACGGCAACACCGGCATGGTGCTCGTCTCCGCCGCCATCCGTCAGGTCGAAGGCCAGGACAAGCAGTCGCTGATGGTCATGGTGCCGCTGGGCATGGCGATCCCGCCGGGCATCCGCGCCGCGGTCTACACCAAGGAGCAGTGGGCCACCGTCTCCAAGGGCGAAAAGATTGACGAGAAGTCCCTGAAGCCGATCGAGCTCAAGTATTCGCTGTGCCACCCAGCTGGGTGCACCGCCGAGGTCGAGGCAACGAAGGACATCCTCGACCAGATGGCGGCCGGTGGCGGCATCATGGTGTTGGCGATGAACGCGGCGGCCCAGCCGATCGGCTTCCCGGTGCCGCTCGACGGCTACCCGGAAGCCGCAGCAGGCCCGCCGATCGACAACAAGAAATATGCCGAAGCTCGCGGTGCCTTGATGCAAGGTATTCGTCAGCGCCAGGCTCAGATGGCCGAGAAGTTCAAGGCTGACGAAGCCGCGAAAGCCGCTGGCGGCGCTGCACCCGCGACCACGGGCTCGACGGCGGCACCGGCTGCGAAGGCTCCAGAGAAAAAGTAGGACTGCCGTTGTCATAACGGCCAGTATGATCGCTGCGAACCGCCCGGGGATAAGTTTCCCGGGCGGTTTTTTTATACCCGTTGTTAGTGCGCCAGCGTAGATTTGATCCTATAGCCGCCGCGGTCGTCGCGATCGAAGTGGCTGGCGATATCGGGATGGCGCAGTGGGGTTTTGCGCTCGTCGGTCAGAAGGTTCTGTTCCGAGACATAGGCAACGTAGGTGTTGTCGGCGTTCTCGGCGTAGAGGTGATAAAACGGCTGATCCTTCTTAGGGCGGATGTCTTCCGGGATCGCCAGCCACCAGTCTTCGGTGTTGGCGAACACCGGATCGATGTCGAAGATCAGGCCGCGGAACGGAAACAGACGGTGGCGCACCACCTGTCCGATCGCGAATTTGGCTTGGCGGATTTCTGTCATATCGAAACTCTTTGCTCGTCATCCTCGATACGGCGAGACTGACGAGACGTAGCGGGGATCCAGCGATTATTGTGCCGAAGGTTCGAAATATTTTGAAGTCTTCGACGAGCTTTGCGCTGGGTCCCCGCCCATCGGCACGACCACGGGGCCATGCTCGGGCGAGGATGACGATGGCTTTATTTATAACCCAAACGCCGCCGCGCGCTCGGGGTCTTTGGTGGCGACGAGGCGAGCCAGATCGACGATGACCTTGGCCTGCTTCCAGGTGGCGTCGTCCTGCATCTTGCCGTCGATCATGACGGCGCCGGTGCCGTCGGGCATGGCGTCGAGAATGCGCTTGGCGAACGTGACCTCGTTGACGTCCGGGGAAAAGACGCGCTTGGCGATGTCGATTTGTGACGGGTGCAGCGACCAGGCGCCCAAGCAGCCCTGCAGGTAGGCGTTGCGGAACTGGGCTTCGCAGGCGGCCGCATCCGAGAAGTCGCCGAAGGGGCCGTAGAACGGTTTCAAGCCGTAGGCGAGGCAGGCGTCGACCATTTTGCCGATGGTATAGTGCCAGAGGTCTTGTTGCGAGAAGGTGCGTGCAGTGCCTGCCTCTTTGCCCGCATCCGCCAGCACGCCATAATCGGGATGGCCGCCGCCGACGCGCGTTGTCTTCATGCCGCGCGAGGCTGCAAGGTCTGCCGGGCCGAGGCTCATGCCGTGCATCCGCGGCGAGGCGGCGGCGATGGCTTCGACGTTGTTGACGCCTTCGGCGGTCTCCAGAATGGCGTGGATCAGGATCGGCTTTTTGACGCTGTGCTTGGCCTCTAACTGGGCGAGCAGCTGATCGAGATAGTGGATGTCCCACGGGCCCTCGACCTTGGGCAGCATGATGACGTCGAGCTTGTTGCCGACGCTCGAGACGATGTCGATGACGTCGTCGAGCATCCACGGCGAGTTCAAGCAGTTGATACGCGTCCACAGTCCGGTGCCGCCGAAGTCGGTGTCGCGCGCCATTTGGATGAAACCCTTGCGGGCGTTTTCCTTCTGGTCGAGGGGCACGGCGTCTTCGAGATTGCCGAGGATGACATCGACGCTACCGGCCAGGTCTTTGATCTTGGCGCGGATCTTGTCGTTGTGCGGCGGCACGAAGTGGATCATGCGCTCGAGCCTGACGGGAGCTGCGCGGAACGGCTCCGGCGCGCCAATGGCGAGGGCCGTGAAATGCTTGGCGGGCGTGCGTGTCGAGGCCATCGGGTGCGCGGTCCTTATGTCGTTGTGTCCGGATTGGGCGGCACCATAGGCGGGGGGGCGAGGCTGTCAATTGCGGCGCTGTGCAATGGCATACGCATCACTTCACCCTGGATCTGGATCGCACCGGACGCTTGGGCTTGAAACGTCCGCGTGCGTCACGGCTACGGCGGGCCGTCCGCTCTTGCAGGGCGCGGCGATAATTATCTTCTGCTTGGACCCGCAGCCGCGCGGCCTTGAGCCAGCACCGGCGGCGGTGGTTGCGTTTGACGGCGCGTCGCTCTTCGCGGGCGTTTTGAGCCTTGGCGCTCTCGCCGATCCGCGACACGTTGACGGCGAGTTCCCGGCGGACGACGCGGCTGAACCAGTTTTTCGGAGACTTCGGCTTGGGTAGACCTTTGCGGGTGCGGACAGTAACTTTCATGCAGCTACAACCTTTGTGATCTGTGCCGGTCACCGGCGGGGATCGAAAAACAAAAAGTGCGGACCGGCCGCGTCTCCGCGGTTGGTCGTGAGTTAAAAATGCGAAGCCGGAACCGGTCCGCGGCGATGGATGTTCGAGTCTCTGACGCCGCCACTTTCACCAGCGGGCTGCTCCGCACATGGGCTTCTCACCCCATGCGGACGGCGGTTGCTCTAAGCACAGCGCCCGTGCGTCGCGGGCGTGTGCGGGTCCAGTGCCTCCGCGCCGCAGCCCCGGCGCCCCGGGACCGCCTTTTGTGGAGCGGACGCGGCGAGTATGCGGGCGGCCAGGGGGAGCGGGGATAAGTTTGGCTGAGCTTTTTGCGCGAAATTTTTGCGCGTGGTTAAGCGCGGGGATAACTCCGCTTCGTCATCCTCGAAGCGGCGCGCCCGTTTGCGCGCGGCTTCGGGGATCCAGCGCAAAATGCGCCGGAGGCTCGCTATTGCGATAGGGCGTCTTGCGCTGGATCCCCGGCCTTCGACGCGCGATAAAGCGGGCTCGGCCGAGGATGACGACGGGGTGTGGTGGGGCCGCACGCGGCTTGAGGATGACGACGGGATGTGGGGGATAAGTTTTTACGAATGATTTTCTGAGGACGGTTAAGCCCGCGCGGTTCCCCGTTGCCAATCTCCCGGGCGCGGATCACATTGGCGGGCGTCTCAGGGGCTTCGCCGGGCGCGCCCTAGGGGCGTGTCCTGACCGTGTTGGGTCTCGTTGAGCTGCTGTCTTGGGGACACGGCCATGAATTTTCGCAATCAAGGTTCAACGGCGGCTATTTTCGCTGCGTGTTTGACGGCATCTTTGGCGGCATCTGGCGCCGCCCATGCCGCAACCTGCGCCGACGAAGCCACGATCAAGTCGCCGCAAGAAACAACGGCCGCCGACATTACCTTCCGCAATCCGACCGGCGATAAGCGCCGGGTGTACTGGATCGACTTCGAAGGCAAACGAAAATTTTACGCGACGATCGATCCGGGCAAACTGCTGAAGCAACAAACCAGCGTCGGCCATACCTGGGTCATCACCGACGATAAGGAAGTCTGTCTCTATGTCGTTGCCGCATCGGCGGCACCGATTACGGTCGAACTCGGCGACGCAGCCGCTGCTGTGCCACCGGCACCCGTGCCGCCGCCGCCAACCCCGCCGCCGGCAGCTGCAAGCGCCGCACCGGCCCAGACATCGCCGGCCCAGACATCGCCGGTGGCGAGTGCTGCCGTGTCGCCGGTGGCTGAGACGTCACCTATCGAGCGCTACAATCTCGATGGCCGTTATCGCCTGATGTCGCGCTCCGAGAACGGCAAGTCGCTCAACAATCGCGACTCCGGGGTCCCCGAACTGGTTGCCACACAGGTGCAGTGGGACAGCTCGCATTGGGAATTCGAGGCGGTTCCAGGCACCGCCTACGTCTGGATCAAGAACAGCTGGAAAGGCAATTATTTGTTCGATGATCGCGGCAAGCTGCGTGTCAGCCGGGCGCCCGCGAGCGATGAAGGCGGCCAGTGGCAGATGGAGGCCGTCGATGGCGAACCGTATGTGCGCCTCAAAAGCCGCGCCGAGGGCCGCTATCTTGTGACCGGCCGCGGCGAAGACCTTTATCTCGAAACGCGGATCTCGTCCGGGCGCGACAACCAATGGCAGTTCATCCCGACCGCATGGCCAAGGCCTGTGTCCGCGGCGCCGAAGCGGCGCATCGAGCGCGAGGCGGCGGACGAACCAGAGATCGTCAAACGCCGTAAACCGCGCGACGATGGATTTATCAGCAATGCTGCGCGCAACTCGGCCCGTGACAGCTGCAATGAAACCGGCGGCTATTGGACCGGCAAGTCGTGCAAGGCGTCGAGGAATTCAAAGCCCGGCAAATGCAAGAAGGGCTTCGCCTGGTCGGAAGACGCGGGCGCTTGTCAGTACGACGGCGGCGATGCGTCGCCGAACACCAACAACAACAACGCCAATGTCAATCGCGGCAACTGCGGCCCGGGCTTCATCTCCAAAAACGGCCAATGCATCAGCCAAGCCAACGGCAATGCCAGTCCGGAGCCGAAGCTGACCACCCAGCAGAAGATCAACCAGGGCATCGAGATCTTGAACGCCATTGTCAACAAATGTCCGAAGGGCCAGGTCTGGACTCAAGGCGAAGGCTGCCACGAGGACGATTGAGGGCGCCGGCGGCCGGCTCCGCGCAAGCGGAGTCGCCGGCGCCAATGAAAGAGACTCTTCCCCGTTCCGTAGGGAACAGCGGTGACTTTGAACCTCCGGTACTTCTGCTGCGACAGAAGTTCAACCGCCTCATTGAGGCACCGGAGACCGCCATGACCCCGCTGATGACCGTCCTGACCGCCCGCGCCGTCCTCAAAACGGCGATCGTGCTCGGCGCCCTTGCCGCCACAAGCCTGCAGGCCAACGCCTTCGGCTTTCGCACGAAGATGGCCTGTGCGGCCGACTACTACGCCCACTGCAGCGCCTACAGCCCGGGCAGCACCGAAGTCCGCTCGTGCATGCGGGCGGTCGGCTCGGGATTGTCGAAGGGCTGCGTCGCCGCCCTGGTCGCCGACGGCGAAGTCTCGGCCGCCGAAGTCTCCAAGCGGCGCTCAGCCAGACTGCAGGCCGCGAATTAGGCTGCAGTGCAAACAAGAACTTGCAGGGCGCCAATAGCCCCGGTCTTGCTCCGGGGCGTATTGCGCCGAGCCGCAGACGCCGAAGCTGGTCGCTAGGCGGCGGATTACGGCCCGGCCAAGTGCAGGGGCCGTGCCAAATCCACCCTACGCTGGTGCGCTAACTCCACCGTCTATTCGACCACATCCATTGTCCGGGGGTTTCGCGGACCCAGGTTTCGAATTGCCGGGTCATTTCGGCGGTCGCCCATTTGACGTCGTCGGACGGGTTGGCGGTGCGGGGCACGCGCAGTTCCTTCAATTCGATTTCAAACCGGCTGTCGGTGCCGACGCGGGTGCAGCGCGACATCCAGATGCGGGCGCCGGTGCGGCGTGCGATCATGGCCGGGATCGTCACCGTCGGTGCGTCCTTGCCGAAGAACGGCACCGGCAATCCGGTTTTGTCATAGAGATCGCAGACGACGCCGAGATGGCCGCCGCGGCGGACGAAATCCATGATGGCGCGTGCGGTTTTCTGGCTCTCGCCGTGATCGCCCTCGACGCGGCCGCGCCCGATCAGGCCGCCGGGATAGAGGTCGCGGCGCTGGTGGCGCAGGTAGCGGTCGACATAGGGGTTGTTGACGGAGCGGTAGACGGCGGCGGCATTGCTGCCAGCCAGCGTCAACGGCCAGATGGCGAGCTCCCAATTGCCCATATGCAGCGAGGCGCCGACAATGGGGCCGAGCTTGTTGGCATAACGCTTGAAGACCTCAGGCTTCAGGATGGTGATGCGGCGCGGGTCGGCGATGATGTGATCGATGCGCATGGTCTCGGCCATGACGCGCCCCAGGTTTTCCCAGTGATCGAGGGCAATGGTGCGGCGCTCCGCCTCGCTCTTTTCAGGGAAGGCAATGGCGAGGTTGGCGAGGGCGCGTTGCTGGCGCTTGGGTGACAGGTAAGGCGCAAAGCGGCGCCAGAACCAGGCCGAGGAATGTGTGGCGAAGTCGAGCGGTACGCCCCGCACGACGCCGGCAATCACGCGCAGCAGCGCGTACTCGAGGCGGAACTGGAGATCGCGGAGTGGCGATGTCGGGCTTGGGGTCATGCCGGGTGGGTTGGTCTCTGAGAGCGCATTCGCCCGGTCATGCCTGGGGTGCGGTCCCGGCGTCAAGAGTTGCAGCGCCGCGCACGGCCGGTTCGCCCGGTGGCTGCATCAACTGAGGCGTGGATAGGGCCGGCGCAACGCCTTCGCGCATGACGAAACGGCGCAACGGCCCGATGGCGCTCAAGGCAAACAGGCCGAGGCCGCGGGCCAGATGCACGGGGGCGAACTCCGACAGCAGCGACCGGTTCAATAGGTCGATGGTCCAGACCCGCGAGGTGACGTCGCGCGAGCGTGCCGCGTCATAGCGGGCGAGAACCGGCGGCGAGCCGATATCCTCGTTGGCGCCGCGCGCCCCGGCGGCGATTTCCGCAAGCGTCGCTGCGTCGCGAAAACTCAGGTTGAGACCCTGGGCGCCGATGGGTGGCATGACGTGCGCGGCCTCGCCGATCAGGGCGACGCGATTTTTGGCGAGCGTGGTCGCGGTCTGGCCAGAAAGGGGAAAGATGCCGCGCGGGGAGACGGCGCTGATCTGGCCCAGCAGGCCGGAGAGATGGTGTGCCAGGGCGGCGGCGAAGGCATCGCCGGACAATTCCGCGAGGCGGCGGGCCTCAGTGGGCGTCTCGACCCAGACGAGGCTCGAGGTGGAACCGGGGCCGGGTACGACGGTCAGCGGGCCGGTGCGGCGGTGAAACTCGGTCGAGATGTTGGCGTGCGGGCGGCTGTGGGTGAAGCTGCAGACAACGGCTGACTGATCGTAGGCCCATGCGCGCGTCGTGATGGCGGCAGCCGTCCGGCTTGGCGAGGCGCGGCCATCGGCGGCGGCGGCGAGCAGAGCGCTAAATTCCCGGCCCTCGTGCGTCGTCACGGCAACGCCGCTGTCTGAAATGGCGAGTGCGGTGACGGCCTTGGTTTCGACGCGGGTCAGGCGCCCGTGCGTGACGTGATTTCGTGTGGCGGACTCAAGGGCTGAGGTCAGCACCACGTTCGGGACGTTGTAGCCGAAGGCTTCGAGGCCGATCTCGCTGGCGCGGAAGGTCACTTCTGGGGCCCGGATCAGCGCGCCAGTGGCGTCGATAAGGCGGATGGCGTCGAGTGGCGCCGCGGCGGGTGCGATTGCGTCCCAGACGCCGAGGCGTTTCAGAAACTGCACCGAGCTCTGAAACAGCGCCGCGGTGCGGCCGTCGCGCGGGTCGGCACGTGGTCCGATAACGGCGGTCGCGAGGCCCATCTCGGCGCAGGCGAGACCGGCAGCTAAACCGGCAGGCCCAGCGCCGGTGATGGCACAATCGAAATTTTGGACGTCAGGCATCTGTGAATGGTCCGCTGCGGAGTTAAATGTGACAGGTGATGAGTCAACCACAAAACCGGGGCCTTGGACCACCTGTTGCCTAACAGTCACTCGGGTGCAGATATGCCAGGGCTGTCACATACCTGAAATGAATGGCAGTTAACTCATCCTTAAGCATTGGGGAATCGGGACCTGTCTGGGGATAGGATTGCCGGTGGCCCATGTGATCGCCCGGGGGGTTCGGTTTGGCGCGATCACCACACGGCTTGGGTTTCAGTCAATCAAGAGGGGCACCGATGACATCGGTTCATAAAACTTCAGTTGGGCAGCTTGCTGTGATGGCGGCGCTTGGACTTTTCGCCGGCGCCATGACGTCCGCCAGTGCCGCCGATCTCGGTGGTAACTGCTGCGCCGATCTCGAAGAGCGCATTGCCGAACTCGAGGCGACGACAGCGCGCAAGGGCAACCGCAAGGTCAAGCTCGAGATCTCGGGGCACGTCAACGAAGCCGTACTGTTCTGGGATGACGGCTTTGAAAGCAACGCTGGCGTTTATACCAACGACAACTCCCGCACGCGCTTCCGCTTCAAGGGCGACGCCAAGATCAACGACGATTGGAAAGCCGGCTACCTGCTTGAAATCGGTGTGCGCAGCGCCAACTCGAAACGTTTCGATCAGGATAACGACAACAGCGCCGGCGCTACCGACAACGGCCTCGATCTTCGCCACAGCGTTTGGTACGTCGAGAGCAAGACCTATGGCAAGCTCTGGGCCGGCCTGACGGGTGGGGCCGGTGAGGGTGTGACAGAGAGCAATCTCGCGGCGTCGAAGGAAATTGCCAAGTATTCGGACGTCGAGGACTCTGGTCTCGGGCTCGCACTGCGTCAGACCAACGGCCTGTTCACGAACAACACCGGCGCTGTTTTTAACGGCACAACGCAGGCGCTGACGTGGCGCCGCCTGATCCGTGACAACGGCGATCAGCCGGGTGAAGGCCGCCGTCAAAACCTCGTGCGCTACGACACTCCGGCAATTGCCGGTTTCGTTGCCACCGCAAACTACGGCGAAGACGACACCTGGGAGGTTGGCGCCCGCTATCACGGCGAGTTTGCTGGCTTCAAGCTTGCCGCCGGGATCGCTTATGGCGAAAACAGTGACATTAGCGGCAACCGCGGCTTCGAGTGCTTGGCTCAAAGTGCTGCTGGCATTGCGCCCTCGAACAGAGATACGAAGTGCAATCAGATCGGCGGTTCGATCAGCGTCATGCACACCGAGTCTGGTCTCTACGCCAACTTCGCCGCAGGCCAACTCGAGGACGACCTGATCCAGGATCGCTTCGGCGCGCCCGTCGACGATACCAGCACCTTCTATGCGGTTGAGGCCGGTATCGAGCGCAAGTTCGTCGATCTCGGCAAGACGACGGTGTTCGGCCAGTACTACAAGAATGAAGGTGGCGCGAGCGCGCGGCGCGACTTCGACGGCTCAGGCTTCGCGCCCGGCGGCGGTGACGACATCCTCGGAACTGAACTTGAATCCTTCGGCGCGGGTGTCATTCAAGGCATCGACGCTGCGGCCATGCATCTCTACCTGACGTATCGTCACTCCGAAGCTGATGTGACCATTAGCGGTGCCGTCCAGCCGCGGTTCGAGGACCTCGACGTGGTGATGTCCGGTGCCATCATCCGGTTCTGATCGCCTACGACCCTTCTGCGACAGGCCCACGTGCCTAAGACCTGGGGGGCTGCTCAAACGGGGTGGCCCCTTTTTGTTATGGCTTATCGCCGCCAGCGCCCCGTAGCCGGTTAATTTATGATGCTACAACAATGGATTGAGACACGGTGTGACGCTTGCGCAACATGGCTTTGAGACCACAGGTCGAGACGGAAACGGCGTTGCCGCTGTTAACCGCGTCGATTGTCAATTGAGTTTCAAGAGTCGGCATCGCATGTTTGTCAGCATGTGCGTGCTTTGGTGGCATGGTGGGGTTGACGTGAAACGATTTGGTTTGATAGCGGGCTTGTGTGCTGCGCTGGTGGTGACCGCTGGTTCGGCCACTTTCGCCATGGAAGAGCAGCAGGCCCCGGTTGCGCCTCAGGCGCCCGCAGCAGACGCAGCCAAGGCTGGGGTTCAGGAAGCGGCTCCGGCAGCGAAGGCTGAGTCCGGGACGGAAATCCGCATTCCAGGTCTTGGTAAGCTCGGCACGCTGCCGCAAATGGATTTTGGTCTCGAGCTGCTCTATGGGGCGTCGGACGCCAAGGCGGCTCAGGATCCCGTGCCGGAAAATCTGCAAGAGCAGGACCTGACCATTCGCGGCTCGGTCAAGCACAAGTTCTAGGGCACAGGTTCTAGGGCACAGGTTTTAGGACCTGAGCGGATTATATGCGTGATGTTTTGTCTTCGGGGCGCTGCGGCGCCCCTTGGCGTATCTGGTGGTTCCACCGCATCTGCACCGAGGTCGTTCATGCCGTGGTCCCCGGCACTCGTTCATATCTTCACCAGCCTCGGCGCCGTCTGCGGACTGCTTGCCGCCCACGCGGTTGTGACGATGGACGCGGAGGGCGTTTTTTTCTGGCTGATAATCGCCCTCGTCATTGACGGGATCGATGGCACGTTCGCGCGGGCCGTCAATGTCGCCGGGCGGCTGCCACGCTTTTCAGGCGAGCGTCTCGATCTCGTCGTCGACTACGTCACCTACGTCTTCGTGCCGGTGCTGGCGCTTGTGGCCTGGCGGCATCTTGATGGCGCCCTGGGCCTGGTTCTGGCGGCCGGCATTCTGCTGTCATCGCTGTTTCATTTCAGCGATGTCGAGAGCAAGTCGAAGGACAAGTGTTTCATCGGATTTCCCGCCGTCTGGAACATCGTCGCGTTCTACATTTTCGCGCTTGATCCGCCGCAGTGGCTGACAGTATTGGCTGTAACAATAACGATCGCTGCGACCTTCATTCCGATGCCGTGGGTGCACCCGCTGAGAGTCGAGGCGCTCAAGGGTGTAACGCTGGCGGTGACGGCTGCCGCTTCGGTTGCAGGCGTTATGAGCATTTGGAACGGGTTTCCGGCGCCGCTGCTGGCGCAGGCCGTGCTGGTGCCGGCCGCCCTGTATTATATTACGCTCGCGGTGATGTGGTGGCGCCGCGACGCAGCCAAGTAGCGGCGGCACGCCGGCAGCACGTCTGGGGCTCACGTCTGGGGCTCACGTCTGCAAGTCATGTCTGGATGTCACGTCTGGCGCGGCGCGGCAGCCTTTGGCGGTGTGACCGCGGTTCTGGCGATGACGCTGAGAATGGTGACGCCTGCGAGCAGCGAGCCTTTGAGTGTACCTGAAATTTTCGAGATACCGATGCGCGGCCTGTAGCTGACTGGGGCTTCCCGAACTCTCAGCCCAGCGGCGAGCGCGCGGACCTGCATTTCGACGGTCCAGCCATAGGCGCGATCGGTCATTCCGAGCTGAGAAAGTCCCGCCGATGAGATGGCGCGGAACGGTCCGAGATCTGTGTAGGTGGCGCCGAACAGGACCCGCATCAGCCGGCATGCGAGCCAGTTGCCGAAACGCTGATGCGGCGTCAGTGCGCCTTTTTCGCTGTTTCCGGTAACGCGCGAGCCAACGACGAAATCGGCTGTGCCGTTGGCGATCGGATCGACGAGCAGGGCCATTTCCTGCGGCCGGTCGCTGTAATCGCCGTCGAGAAAGACGATGATGCCGGCGTTCGAAAGTGCGCCGAGACCGGCTTGACAGGCGGCGCCGTAACCGCGCTTGGCTTCCCTGACGACGCGGGCGCCGCTGGCCAGCGCGATGTCCGCCGTCCGGTCGTTTGAGCCGTTGTCGGCGACGACGATCTCGTCCACCCAGGCCGGAATGTCGGCAATGACGCGGCCGATGGCGCACTCCTCGTTGAGGGCTGGAATAACGACGCCGATGCGTTGGCCGTTGCGCACGCCGGGTTTCTCCTTAGTTAGATAGAGCAGCAGGAGGGCGGGCTTGGAGCCCGTTCGCGCGCCAGATCTCGAAGGCCAGCGCCGTCCATACCGGCACCCAGATCAGCGTCAGGATTACGGGACGGGCTGCCTCCAGCGTTTCGCGGGCGGCGAAATGGAAGCTCGCATAGTACAGCGGCAGCGTCGCCATCATGAGCAGGAACGCAGGATACGGCGTGAGCACAAGGAACGGAGCCAACCACAGCGCGTACCAGGGATACTGCGCCGGCGAGAGCAAGACGAGTGCCGCAACCACGACGCCGGCCCGGGTGATGAGGTCGCGCGGGGTGTCAATTTTTGCGATCGCCAGCGCCACGGCGACTACGCCGAGGCTCAGCGCAATCAGGGCCCTCGCGATTATCCCGGCAGTAACGCCAGGGAGTCCGAGGCCGGTCAGCACCGCGGAGGCCGCGCCCTCGAGCAGCGGAAACAGCGCGCTGTTGGTCGACCATGTCTGGGCGTAGGCGGCGAGGCCGGAGTGAGCCCCAGGACTTGCGGCGATCATGGGGGCGGCTGCCAGCACCAGCAGGGCCGCAAAGATTGCGATGGCCGCCGCCAGGCGCCGGTTGTCACCCACGAGCGGCCGCAGAATGAGCGGCAGCAGCAGCACGGGCCAGAGCTTGGCAGCGGCTGCAAGGCCAAGCGCGGCGACGGCGAGACGCGTTCGCTGGGTGACGGCGAGGACGAGAGCGAGCATCACGAACGCCACAACGATGGCGTCCATATGGGCCGAGTTGGCGACCTCTTTTATGACGAGCGGGTTCCACCAGTAGAGCCCCACCCACAGCGGCGATCGCGCGGTGTGATTGAGGAGCATGAGCAGGAGCGTGAGGGTCGCGAGCTCACAGGCCAGCAGCACGGCCCGCCACGCCGTCAGGCTCCAGGGGCCAAGCACATGGGCCAGCGCGAAGGCGCCTTGGGCGGCCGCCGGGTAGATGGTTGTCAGCTCAGGATGATTGATGCGGCGGAGCACGGGGCCGGCGTCTTTGGCGAGTTGTGATAGACCGCCAGAGGCACCAGCATCCAAGACCTGACGCGGCGACAGTGTGTAGGGATTGGCGCCGGACGCGGACACCGCGCCGTCCCAGAGATAGCGCTGATAATCGTCTTCGAGAACGGGTTCGCTTACGAATAGAACGAGACGCGCGGCAAGACCGCAAGCGATGATGATTGCGAGTACGATTCTGGTGTCGCGTTCGCCCAGGCCAATGCTGGCGGCGATGAGGCGCGGCAGGGCGATGGCAAACGCAAGGCCCGCCACGACCAAGCCGGACGCCACCGCCAGAACCGGCATGTCGATGACCTCGGTGTCGTAGCCAAAGCGCCGCGATGCCAGGGCGAGCATCGACGCCAGCAGCACAACAGCGGCGGCGGACGCCAGCCACGCCATGATGGCAGATCGTGTGCCGCCGTGATGCACGCTCGTCATTGGGTAGAAGTCATTGGATCAAAGTCATGACACAATAGCCAAGGCACGAAAGTCTTCGGACACAAGTCATGTGACGAAAGTGATGGGACAAAAGTCATCTGACAAAAGTCATGGACCTGCCGCACTATGTTGGACGGCGCGGCCAATGTCAGCGGCGCCGTCCGCCTTAAGACCTAGAGCCAGCTTAGTCCGAGAGCCGGCTTACGAACCGCGCGGCGTGACGCATTTGCCGGTTTCGGGGTTGAGGACTTTGCCAGCCTTGCAGACTTTGGCTTCGGCTTCGGCGGCGACAGCGAGGGTCGCAGTGCCAAGAGCGGCCAGCGCCGCGAGAACTGTCAGGATTTTTGTCACGTAGATACTCCTATGGTGTCGTATCCGTCGCAGGGTGGCGAAAGGACAGATGGTATTCGGCTTTGGCCTGATATTTGTTACGCATGATATGCCAGGACGGTTTCGCGTGGTGGCGCAAGGCGGTGTGCCCGGCGTCGCCGCCCCTTGTGCTCTGATGCGGTTTTACGCACACTTGCGCTCCAATAGGATCTCGCATGGTCACACTTCTTGACGCGACGAAAGGCACTCTCCGCCCGCGGCACCCGGAAAAGGCCGGGCGGCCAGATACCCCCGTTCTGCCCAAGCCGCCTTGGCTGCGCGTCAAGGCGCCGGGGTCTGCGGGGTATAAAGAGACGCTTCGTGTCGTCAAAGCGCACGGTCTGCACACCGTGTGCGAGGAAGCCGCCTGTCCCAACATCGGCGAATGCTGGGACAAGCGCCACGCCACGATGATGATCATGGGCGCGATTTGCACCCGCGCCTGCGCCTTCTGCCACGTCGCGACGGGAAAGCCGGGGGCACTCGACGCCGGTGAGCCCCAGCGTGTTGCCGAAGCCGTAGCGCGGCTCAACCTCGAGCACGTCGTCATCACGTCGGTCGATCGCGATGATTTGGATGACGGCGGCGCGGCGCATTTCGCCGATACAATTTTGTCTATTAGAGCGGCGGCGCCTGCAACGACGATTGAAGTTCTGACGCCGGATTTCCTGCGCAAGGACGGCGCCTTGGAAACCGTGGTCGCGGCCCGGCCCGACGTCTTCAATCACAATCTCGAAACCGTGCCGTCGCTGTATCGGGCTATTCGTCCAGGGGCGAAGTACGCGCATTCGCTGCAACTGCTGCAGCGGGTCAAGGAGATCGATCCCGGCGCCTTTACGAAGTCCGGCATCATGGTGGGACTTGGCGAGGCGCGCGACGAGGTCTTGGCGGTGATGGACGATTTACGCGCGGCGCATGTCGATTTTCTGACCATCGGCCAATACCTGCAGCCGACGCGCAAGCACGCCGAGGTCAAGCGGTTTGTGTCACCAGGTGAGTTCGAAGATTTGCAGCGCATCGCCTTGTCAAAGGGCTTCCTCGTCGCCGCCGCCTCGCCACTGACGCGCTCGAGCTATCATGCAGGCGACAGATTTGCTGAGTTGCGTGCGGCGCGGTTGGCATCCGCGTAGGATCATGCCGAAGTTCGCCGCCAATCTGTCACTGCTGTTTACCGAAGCGCCGTTCCTCGAGCGCTTTGGGCTCGCGGCCGGTGCGGGGTTCACGGGCGTTGAGTTTTTGTTTCCCTATGAGTTTGACGCCGCTGACATCGCCGCGCGGTTGGCGGCGCATGATCTGACGCAGGTTCTGTTCAACCTGCCGCCGGGCGATTGGGCTGCGGGCGAACGCGGCATTGCCTGTCTGCCGGATCGTGTGCGTGAGTTTCGCGATGGCGTGGCGCGGGCTCTCGACTATGCCAAGGCGCTGGCGTGTCCGCGCTTGCATTGTCTCGCGGGGTTCATGCCGCCGGGCGCTGATCCGCTTGAAGCTCGCCAGACCTACATTGAGAATTTGCGCTCTGCCGCGAGCACACTCCGCGACGATGGCATTCAGCTGCTCATCGAGCCGATCAATACGCGCGACATGCCGGGGTATTTTCTCACCGGCACGGGGCAGGCTCTCGATGTCATCGCCGGCGTTGGCGCGGATAATATCGCCCTGCAATACGACTGCTATCACATGCACATCATGGAGGGCCGCGTCGCCGAGACGATCGCGCGGCATCTCGATAAAATCGCCCACATCCAAATCGCCGACGCGCCAGGACGGCATGAGCCGGGAACGGGCGAGATCGATTACCCAGCGCTGTTCACGCACATCGATCAAATCGGCTACACCGGCTGGGTGGGGTGTGAATACAAGCCGAAGACAACGACGGCTGAGAGCCTCATGTGGTTCCGGGCGCTGCAATGAGCGTGATCTCACGAGCGCGGCCGCTGCCATTTGACCTCGTCATCTGGCAGCGGACCACACCGGACTAGGCTCGCTAGCAAGTAGAGCGTAGCGCGGGCGTCGCCCAGCGTCGTTCTCAAGCAGGTGAGCGCTATCGCGCTGGCGCGGCCACTTGGGAGTCACCTTGCTGGATTGCCGCGATCATCGTGCATGACGTGCGTCGTGCCGTTGATCACAGCAACGCCATCCCGTCGAAGGACGGGATCCACGACATGCCTCCGCATACCGGTTGCGGATGACGCGGCACGGGCTCGACGGCGCCGATGCATCAGTTGCGTTTAAGCTTGTCGTGGGTGCCGGTCTACACCGGCATGACGGGGTTTGTAATTCAACCGCTGTCCCCTGGCGCTGGCGGCCGGCTCGACGCGACCACTTGCGACCACTTGGGAGTCCCCTTGTGGGAACGGGGAGTCGCCAGCTCCAACAAAGGGTGGCGGAGGGGGAGGGATTCGAACCCCCGGTACCCTTGCGAGTACGCTAGTTTTCAAGACTAGAGCCATAAACCACTCGGCCACCCCTCCAGCAGGCTGCGGCGCGCACGGACGTGGTGCGGGTGCCGTTGCTGAGATCCGTGTCCTAACCGTTTCGACCGCGCCTCTCAAGTCCTGGTCGTCGCAAAAACAAAACAGCTCAATCGGCTTGGCGGGCTCCCTCATGGACGAAGCAGCGCCGTTATGCCGCTTCGTATCACGGCCGGGGGAAACATCGACGGGCACACATCCAAGCTTCTGATTGGGCGCGCGCTTTCGGCGATATGGCGGCTTGGATGGATGCCAGCCTGCGCTGGGATGACGGTCGCGTATTTGGCAGCGCCACGTGGGTTCTGGCGACCTCATCCTCTAACGCTCTTAACGCGGCGCTAAGCCTACTTTGCCATGGTTCAAGCAAGCTTCGGCCACCCTCCCAAGCTAGGGCTGCGTCGAAGGTTGCGGGGCGTATCAGTTTGCGGGCTTACTTGCGTGCCAGTTTGCGTGTTTGACGTCATGTCGAGGCCGTCCGGGGGATGGCCAACTCCGAAGCGGTGTTACGGCCAGCGCGCCCGCCAGGCGGCGCTGATGTCGAGCGTCGCGGCCTTGACGGCAGCGTGCTCGCAGACCGGCAATCCTCCAGCCCGCGCGGTTTCAGGCGACGGTTCGCGGGCCACGCTGTCCCGCCCAGTTTTTTCAGAAGACCGCTACGGACAGTCCAGTCCCCGGGTCGCAGGTCCGTCGGGCCCTGTTCAAAAAGGCGGTGGCAGCTACAAACTTGGCAGCCCCTATAAAATTGCTGGCCGCTGGTACGTGCCGCGCGAAGAGCCGGGCTATGACCGCCAGGGCCGGGCGTCCTGGTACGGCGATGATTTCCACGGCCGCAAGACCGCCAACGGCGAAATTTTCGATATGCAGGGGCTGACCGCGGCGCACCCCACCTTGCCGCTGCCGTCCTATGCCTACGTCACGAACCTCGCCAACGGCCGCACGATATTGGTCCGCGTCAACGATCGCGGGCCCTATGCCAATGACCGGATCATCGACATGTCGCACGCGTCGGCGCGGGCACTGGGCTACGAGGGCCAGGGCATTGCCAACGTCCGCGTGCGTTACGCAGGACGGGCCCCGTTGAACGGCGATGACCGGCGCGAGCGGCAGTTTTTTGCCGAAAAGCGCTGGAACCGCGGCAGCGGGGAAGCCGTTGTGGCGGCGCTGCGGCCGCCGAATGCGCCGCTGCTGCCGCCGCAACCTTTTCCAGCTGGCACCCCGGGCCGGTGGTCACCAGCGGCCTACCGCTCGGCACTGGCCGGGAAAGTGCCGCCAGAGCCGCCGCAGAAGTATGTGCGTCAGGCGTCGCTGCAGCCAACCTCCAGTTTGGCGCCGCGCCGCGATTGGCAGCCTCCTGCCGAGGCCCCATGGGCCGCTACAACAACCAGCGCAGGCGGGCCAGGTCGAGCCCCAGGACGAGCCTATGTGCAAATCGGTGTTTTCCGCGACCGTGCCAACGCCGAGCGGCTGCGGCGCGACTTGGCGACGCTCGGGCCGATTGAAGTGGCGCCACTGGTCAGCGGAACTGGCGGCGAGCTCTATCGCGTGCGTCTCGGTCCCATGAGTGCGGCAGACGCCAATCAGGCATTAGGCCAGGTCGCTGCCCGTGGCGTTACCGGCAGCAGCGTTGTGCCGGAATAGGCGCGCACTACCGCAGTGGCGTTGACCTTGGCGCGGCGGGCCTCGATAGTCCCGGCGCTTGGTGCCGCGAGACGCGGTCACAAAACCGCTTTGCCGGATGCTATGACCGATATTTTTAGAGCGCTTTTCAGAACACTTATACTTACCGTTCTGGTCTTTGCCGCGCTCATCCAGAGCGCGCATGCGGGCGGCGGCGACACGCCGGCGTTCGCGACCAAGGCCCAGCGCGCAATCCTGATGGACGCTGGCACCGGCGCGGTACTGTTCCAGCACAAGGCCGACGATCTGGCGCCGCCCGCCAGCATGAGCAAGCTGATGACGCTGGCCGTGCTGTTCAAGGCCATCAAGGCTGGCCAGATCAGAACCTCGGACGAGTTCGTGATGAGCGCCAACGCTTGGCGCAAGGGCGGCGCGCCGTCGGGCACGTCGGCGATGATGGTGCCGGTCAATACCAAGGCCCGTGTCGATGAGCTGATCCAAGGCATCGCCATTCAGTCGGGCAATGACGCCTGCATCTCGATCGCCGAAGGCATGAGCGGCAGTGAAGCCGCGTTCGCCAAAGCCATGACCGAAGAAGCCCGCCGCATAGGCTTGGCCAAATCGACGTTTACGAATGCGACAGGCCTCTACGACGCCAACCACCTGATGACGGCGCGCGAGATCGCGATGCTGGCGCGCTATCTGATCACTGAATATCCCGAACAGTATGTGGTGTTCGGGCAGAAGGAATTCCAATACCGCAAGCACAAGTTCTACAATCGCAACCCGCTGCTGTTCCTCGGCATCGGCGCCGACGGTTTGAAAACCGGCCACATCCAGGAAGCAGGCTACGGCCTTGTGGCGTCCGCCGTGCAGGACGGTAAGCGGCTGATCGTCGTCGTCGCCGGGCACGAAAACGCCGATCAGCGCAAAGACGAAGCCGTCAAGATGTTGGAGTGGGGATTTAAGTCTTTTAGCCAGGTCAAAATCTTCGATGACGGCGAAATCGTCGGCCAGGCGCGCGTCTGGGGTGGCAGCCGCATGTATGTGCCGCTGGCGGGCAAGGGCGACGTCACGATCGCTCTGCCGAAGTATCCAGCCAACCAGCGGCTGTCGGCTGAGATCGTCTACAAGGCGCCGTTGAAGCCGCCGGTGAAGAGGGGCGATTCTGTGGCCCTTTTGCGCGTTACAAGCACATCGAGCGCGATGACCGAAATCCCGCTCTATGCAACTGAAGACGTCGAGCCGGGGGGAATTATCCGCCAGGGCCTCGATTCGCTGGTTCTCATGGCGCTTCGGCGGCTCGCGCTCTAAACTCATCTACGATTGAGCAGGTGAGGCCTATGAAGCGCGGAAAATTCATTACATTCGAAGGCGGCGAGGGTGCGGGTAAGTCGACCCAGGCCAAGCGTTTGGCTGAGCGGCTCGAAGGCGCTGGGATTCCGGCGCTGGTGACACGCGAACCCGGCGGCACGCCGCTCGGCGAAGACATTCGCGGGCTCATTCTCAAGGACCGGCCGCAGGACCCGGTGACGGAGCTGCTGCTGTTCGCCGCCGCCCGCGCCGAACACGTGACTGCGGTGATTCGCCCGGCCCTGGATGAGGGGACGTGGGTGATCTCGGACCGCTTCATCGATTCAACGCGGGTCTATCAAGGTAAGCTCTACATGGTCGAGCCGGAGCTGATCCGGCTGATTGAAAAATACACCGTCGCCGCGGATTTTCCGGATCTGACGCTGATCCTCGATCTGCCGCCGGAAGCCGGGCTCGAGCGCGCGGCCAGCCGGGGCACGCTGTCGCGCTATGACGCCGAGCGCATCGAGACGCACGAAACGCTGCGCCAGGGCTTCCTTGAAATCGCGACCGCCGAGCCGGTCCGTTGCGTGCTCATTGATGGCAACCTGACGGTTGGCAGCGTCGAGGCCGCGGTGTGGCAAGCGGTCAGCGACCGGCTGCTGGCCGAGGTGCTGTGATGGCGCGTGCAGCACTTTTGTCAGAGGCCGAAGCCGTGCCCGAAGCCGACCGGCTCGAAGGCTTTGCGCATCCGCGCGAGACCAAGGCTTTGCTTGGCCACGCTGGGGCCGAACGTATGCTGGCGGCGGCGCTGGCATCAGGGACGATGCATCACGCCTGGCTGATCACCGGCCCTGAAGGCATCGGCAAGGCGACTCTCAGCTATCGTTTCGCCCGTGCCGCGCTGGCCCGGCCCGAGGCGAGGGACATGTTCGGCGACAGCCTTGATGTCGATCGTGAGGCACCGTCGTCACGCCAGGTCACGGCACTGTCGCATCCGGGTCTGAGCCTTATCCGCCGCGTTTACGATCAGAAGGCGAAGCGGTTCAGCGCCACGATTTCGGTCGATGAGGTGCGCCGCCTGCGCTCGTTTCTGTCCCTCAGTGCCGAAGAGGACGGATGGCGTGTCGTCATCGTCGATAGCGCCGACGAGCTGAACCTCAACGCCGCCAACGCGCTTTTGAAGTCGCTGGAAGAACCCCCCGCCCGCACCGTGTTCCTGATCCTGTCGGCGGCGCCAGGACGCCTGCTGGCGACGATCCGCTCACGCTGCCGGGTGTTGGGGCTCTCGCCACTCGCGGCGGGCGATGTGCGCAAGGCGGTTGCGGCCGCGCTTGAAGCTGCCGGGAAACCGGCGCCGTCTGAGAACGATCTCAACGCCTTGGAACCGCTCTCAGTTGGTAGCGTCCGTCGCGTGCTCGCGCTCATCGACGGTGGCGGGCTGGCTTTGCAGGCAAAAATCGACAAGATCTTTGCAAGCCTTCCGGACCTTGACGGACGGGCCGCACATGCTCTCGCCGACGATCTGGCGCCGGCCGCCAAAGAGCAGAAATTCGCGCTGTTTTTCGAGTTGTTCCAGGCGATGCTGGCGCGGCTGATCCGGGCCGAGGCAACGGCTGTGGGGCGCGCCGGCGATGTCGCGCTGGCACACCGCGTCATTGGCCCGGCGCGGCTTGCCACCTTTGCCGGGCTGTGGGAAACACTGGCCCGCGACAAGGCCGATGCATTGGGGCTCAATCTCGATCGCAAAGCGCTCATTCTCGCGACGCTCACCCAGCTGGTTGCTGCGAGCCGGGCTTAACATTTCACCCTCTCCCCAAGGGGAGAGGGCCGGGCTTAACATTTCACCCTCCCCCCAAGGGGAGAGGGCCGGGGTGAGGGGGCGTTCGACAACACACAAGGCGAGGCCAATACCCCCGCATCCGGCCGTCATCGCGGAGCGAACTCCGCATCGGCGGCCACCTTCTCCCCAAGGGGAGTAGGCGACACCGGGCGACACTAAGGACGAACGCGTGGCAGAAAAATTCTACATCACGACGGCGATCTCGTATCCCAATGGTGTGCCCCATATCGGCCACGCCTACGAGGCGATAGCGACCGACGCCATCGCCCGCTTCGAGCGCCTCGACGGCAAGGACGTATTTTTCCTGACCGGCACCGACGAGCACGGCCTGAAGATGAAGCAGACGGCGGACAAGGACGGCACGACGCCGCGGGCGCTGGCCGACAAGAACGCCGCGCGCTTCATCGAGATGGCAGCGGCGCTGGGTCTCTCGAACGATGATTTCATCCGCACCACGGAGCAGCGCCACTATGACACCTGCGCCGAACTCTGGCGGCGCATGGAAAAGGCCGGCGATATCTTCCGCAAAAACTATGGCGGCTGGTACTCGGTGCGCGACGAGACCTACTACAAGGAAGCTGAGACCGAGGTTCGCGATGGCCTTCGCTATGCGACGCCCACCGGCACGCCCGTCGAGTGGACCGAGGAAGAGACGTTCTTTTTCAGGTTGTCGGCGTATCAGGACAAGCTGCTGGCTCATTACGAGGCGCATCCAGATTTCGTGCTGCCGCCCGAGCGCCGCAACGAGGTCGTCAGCTTCGCCAAAAGCGGGCTCGAGGATTTATCGATCTCGCGCTCGACGCTCGATTGGGGCATCCCCGTGCCGGGCGCGGCCAGTCACGTCATGTATGTGTGGATCGATGCGCTGGCCAACTACATCACGGCGACGGGACTGCTCAACGGTGCCCCAGAAAGCGCCAATCCGCGCGCGGGCTTCTGGCCAGCGGACGTGCACGTCATCGGCAAGGATATCGTGCGCTTTCACGCCATCTACTGGCCGGCGTTCCTGATGAGCGCGGGATTGGCGTTGCCAAAGCGCGTGTTCAGCCACGGCTTCGTACTGAGCAAGGGCGAGAAGATGTCGAAGTCGGTCGGCAATGTCGTCGACCCGTTCGATCTTGTGGCCGCATACGGGCGCGAACCGCTGCGCTATTTCTTTCTGCGTGAAGTCAATTTCGGCCAGGACGGCAACTATTCGCCCGAAGCCATCGCCAATCGCATCAACGCCGATCTGGCGAACAACCTCGGCAATCTGGCGCAGCGGTCGCTGTCGATGATCTACAAGAACTGCGACGGCAAGATCCCCGAGCCAGGCGCGCTCTCAGCTGAAGATCAGGCGCTGCTTGCGGCGACGGACGCGCTTTATGCCATCGCACGCACTGAGATGAACCGGCAAGCGATCACGAAATACCTCGACGCCGTGTGGGCCGTGGTCGCGGACGCCAACCGCTATTTCGCCGCGGAAGAACCATGGGCGAAAAAGAAAACCGATCCCAAGCGCATGGAGACCATTCTCTATGTGACGGCGGAGTGCGTGCGGCAGTTCGCGATCCTGGCGCAACCGGCGATGCCGGAGAGTTGCGGCAAGCTGCTCGATCAGCTGGCGGTGGCTGAGGCCGCGCGATCTTTCGCATCAATGGGTCCGGCTGGCCGCCTCGCGCCCGGTACCGCGATCCCCGAACCGCAGGGCGTGTTTCCGAGGTATGTCGATCCGAGTGCCGCTTAGGTACCCTCTCCCCCCGGGGAGAGGGTTAGGGTGAGGGGGCTTGCACACGGCGAAGACGCATTGGGAACACTACGGTGAAACGTAATCTCACAGGATCTGCAAAGGCGCTTCGCCGGACAGAGACCGAGGCCGAGCGCGCTTTGTGGCGGGCGCTGCGCAATCGGCAAATGGATGGCTGGAAGTTCAAGCGGCAGGTGCCGTTCGGGCGTTACGTCCTCGACTTCTTCTGTTTTGACGCCAATCTCGTGCTTGAGGTTGACGGCAGCCAGCACCTCGAAGAGACGGCGGCCTATGACCGAGTGAGAACGACGGAGTTGGAACGACAAGGCTTGAAGGTGCTGCGGTTTTGGAACGCTGACGTGCTGAATAATATTGAAGGGGTTCTCGAGGCCGTATATTTGGCATTGAACCACCGGATAGCCCCCTCACCCGGCGCGGAACGAAAGTTGCGCGCTCTCTCGAAGCAACGGGCCGCGCCGGCCTCTCCCCAGGGGGAGAGGCGTCCCCGGACCAAAGAGCGCGGAGACTAGCTTAAGAAATCTTCCTTCGATGCCGGCGATTGGATTGTGGCGTTGCTTCTTACTCCGGCGGATCCCCTCTCCACCTGGGAAGAGGGTTATGGTGAGGGGGGTTTCGGAAGCAATGGATCACAATGCTCATCGATCACCACTGCCATCTGGATTTTCCGCAATTTGCGCTGGAGCTGGATGACGTCGTTGCCCGTGCGCAAGCGGCGGGCGTGACTCAGATGGTCACGATCTCGACGCGTATCCGCAAGTTTGATCACGTGCTGGCCGTGGCGGAGCGCTTCCCCAACGTCTTCTGCTCTGTCGGCACACATCCGCATAACGCGCATGAGGAACTCGATATCCCGGCCGCTGAAATCGTCAGACTTTCCAAGCATCCGAAAGTCGTGGCCATCGGCGAAGCCGGGCTCGACTATTATTATAAGCACTCGACGCCGGAAGCGCAGGCGCAAGGCTTCCGCAATCATATCGCCGCGGCGCGTGAAACCGGTCTGCCGCTCGAAATTCACAGCCGCGACGCCGATGAAGATACGATCGCGATCCTCGAAGCGGAGCACGCCAAAGGCCCGTTCCCGGCAATCCTGCATTGTTTTACCGGCGGGCGCCGCTTGGCGATGCGTGCGGTCGATCTGGGGCTCTATGTGTCGTTTTCCGGCGTCATTACGTTCAAGAAGTCAGAGGCTTTGCGCGACATCGCCCGCGAGGTTCCCCTTGACCGGCTGCTGGTTGAAACCGACGCGCCTTTTCTTGCGCCCGATCCCTATCGCGGCAGACCCAACGAGCCGGCCTACGTCGTGCACACGGCTGCGGCTCTTGCGGCGGTGAAGGGCCTGACGCTGGACGAGATCGCAACCGCGACAACGAAGAATTATTTTCAGCTTTTTACAAAAGTGAAGCGGCCCAGCGCTGGGGGCTCTCCCGCAGCATGAGCACCCGCTTCACGATCCTCGGTTGTGGCTCATCGGGTGGCGTGCCGCGCATTGGCATGAATTGGGGCGCCTGCGATCCCGGCAATCCGAAGAATAGACGGAGGCGCTGTTCGGCGCTCGTCGAACGCACTGGGCCAAATGGCCAAACAGCCGTGCTGATCGACACCTCGCCCGATTTGCGTGAGCAGATTTTAGCAACGCGGTTGATGGCGCTTGACGGCGTGCTGTATACCCACGACCACGCCGACCACACCCACGGCATCGATGATCTGCGCATGGTGTCGTTCGCCATGAAAAAGCGCGTCGACGTGTATTTCGATTGCGTGACTGGCAAGAGTTTGCGCGAGCGCTTCGCCTATTGCTTCGAGACGCCGGTGGGGTCGGCCTATAGGCCAATCCTCAACGGCCATGAGATCGACGGCGTAACGCCGGTTGAAATTCGCGGTAGCGGTGGCACGATCACGGCGATTCCGGTGCCGCAAATCCACGGCGATATTCCGTCGCTCGGCTACCGTTTTGCCAACCTCGCCTATTCGCCCGATGTCAGCGCGATTCCGGCGGCGTCGATCCCACTGCTCGAAGGCCTCGACGTGTGGGTCGTCGATGCACTTCGCACGACCCCGCACGAAAGTCATTTTTCAGTCAAGCAGGCGCTGGCCTGGGTCGAACGCTTGAAACCCAAGCGCACGATCCTGACGCACATGACCAGCGAACTCGACTACGAGACCCTGCGCCGCGATCTGCCCGATGGGGTAGAGCCAGCGTATGACGGGATGGTTGTCGCGTTTACGTGAGACTTGAGCGCTTTGCGATCCGATGGAACGGGATCGGCGCACTAGAGCATTTTCCGAACACACGGCACTAGTTTCAGGATTTTCCTCTCCCGGAACGGGAGAGGATGCCCGAAGGGCAGGTGAGGGGCTTTGGCTAGGCGGGATCAATCCAAGCCCCTCATCCGCCCCCCCCATCCTTTGGCGCTACCGCGCCGTACGGGGCACCTTCTCCCTTGGGAGAAGGAAGTCATTCGCGACTCACTGCGCCGGAAAATGCTCTCGTCTCTTGCTTGGTCGCATTTTCTACGCCGAACCGGCACCCACTTCGCCGGGAAATGCTTTAGGCGGATTGCGCCAGGCGGCGTCTGAGCAGAATGACGTAGAATAGAATGAACATGTAGAGGAATGTTTCGGTCGCCTCGCTTGGCCGCGCCAGGACCCCCGACAGCCAGCCTTTTTTATCGAGGTGATGGACCGCCTTGAAAAAGACCGCCATCAGCGCCACGGGCACGATGGCCACGGACGGTGTCAAAATCTCGATGATCGGGGCGCTGACAAGACGCCGCGCCGCTGCCGACAGCGGCAGAATGAGACCGCCAATCACAACCGATATTTCAAGCAAAGTCTGCGGGAACTGATTGAGAAAATAAGATGTGTTGTGGAGATTGGTCTCATCCTGGCGGTTGATCTCCGACCAGTACTCCGGCGTGTTCCAGTGGAAGAACCACTGGCCCCAGCTCATTTCCTCGCCAGCGATATAGAAACACGCCAGCGCGAAGACCGCGATGGCCGCACGCAACAGCGGCCAAGCTTTCACCTGCGGATTAAACAGCAGCGCGAGACAGACCGGAAATGCGATCAGCGGCATGACGAAATGTGAAATCTCGAGAACGCCGTGGCCTTCAGGCAGGACCCAATCGATCTAGAACTTCGGGGCGACAGCATATGTGACGAGCATGGCGATGGCCGTAGCCAAAGGAATGCCGAGCCACCACCAGGCTTGCGATAGTCCAGGATTGCGCGCGTGATCGACCGGTGTTGCAACGGGTTTTAAGGCGAGGGGTTTCAATGTTATGCCGCCAGTATGCTGTGTTTGCTGAACGTTTTGTCACAAAAGTGACGGTAACCGAGTATGCCGTCAGCAGATCAGCAGGCAAGCCTATTATGTGACTTATGCGCATCACGCGGAGAGCTTAGTGTGGATTGTTGGCACACAATTCCGTGCGGGAGAAGCTCACACATCCGCATTCGAGATCGCCGCCGCGCCGGTGCTAGGCGCCACCGCATTGGTCCCGCGCCATTCGCGATAGTTCACGATCTCGCCGTTGCGCTGGCACGACGGCGCGGCGAGTTCCAAGAAGAGCGGCACGAGGTCTTGCGGATCGGGCAGCGTCATCGGGTCTTCGCCGGGAAAGGCTTTCGAGCGCATCGATGTGCGGGTCGCACCGGGATTGATGAGGTTGGCGCGCACGGAGGTGTTGGCGAGTTCCTCGGCCCAGGTTTTAACCAGCGCTTCGAGGCCGGCTTTCGACGCCGCATACGGTCCCCAATAGGCGTACTTGCCGCTTGCCGCACCCGAGGTGAGAAAGATCGCACGGCCCGCGTCCGACTTTCGCATCAAGGGGTCGAGCGTGCGGATCAGGCGCCAGTTGGCATTGAGATTGATGTCTATGGTGCCGAGAAAGCCGTCCTCGGTGATGTGGCCGAGCGGCGACAAGGGTCCAAGAATTCCGGCGTTGGCGACGAGGATGTCGAGGTGCTGCCAGCGCTGGAACAGCGTCGGGCCGAGCTGATCGATGCGGTCACCCTTCTTGAGGTCAAGCTGGAGCAGCGTCGCGGCGCCGCCGAGGGCCTGGATTTCATCGTCGAGGGACTCGAGTGCGGGAAGCGATCGCGCCGTGATGACAACGTGGGCGCCGGCTTTGGCAAGACCCAGCGCCACGGCGCGGCCAATGCCGCGCGACGCCCCGGTGACGAGGGCGATGCGGCCTTTGAGATGAGTGTCGGGCATTGGACTAGCTCAAAAATCCCCTCTCCCCGTCCTTTACGGGGAGAGGGGGAAATCACCCAACCTCCGCCAGCAGCGACAGTTGCCGCGGCGGGGCTTCGCCGGATTGATCGGTGAGTTCGGTCGGGTAGTCGCCGGTGAAGCAATGGTCGGTGAACTGGGGCGAGCGGGCATCACGGGCCTCGACGCCGACCGAGCGATAGATGCCGTCAACCGACAGGAAAGCGAGACTGTCGGCTTCCATGAACTGGCGCATGTCTTCGAGGCTCATGTTGGCCGCGAGCAGGTCTTTCTTGCGCGGCGTGTCGATGCCGTAGAAATCCGGGTGCGTGATCGGCGGCGAAGAAATGCGCATATGGACTTCTTTGGCGCCGGCGTCGCGAATGAGCTGGACGATTTTTTTCGACGTCGTGCCGCGGACGACACTGTCGTCGATCAGCACGACACGGTTGCCGCGGATGACGCTCGAGTTGGCCGAGTGCTTGAGCTTGACGCCGAGTTGGCGGATGCGCTGCTCGGGCTCGATGAAGGTGCGGCCGACGTAATGATTGCGGATAATGCCAAGCTCGAACGGGATGCCGCTTTCCTGGCTAAAGCCGATGGCCGCCGGGACGCCAGAATCCGGGATCGGCACGATGACATCGGCGCTTGCGGGGGCTTCACGCGCCAGCTGCACGCCCATCTGCTTGCGGATGTCGTAGACGGTGCGCCCCGCCACGATCGAGTCCGGCCGCGAGAAATAGATGTATTCGAAAATGCATGGCCGGGCCGGGCGGCGCGGGAACGGGCGGTGACTCTCGAGGCCCTCGTCGGTGATGACGACGACCTCGCCGTTTTCAACCTCGCGCAAGAATTCAGCGCCAACCATATTCAGCGCACAGGTTTCTGACGCGAGCACGTAGGAGACACCGAGGCGGCCGATGACGAGCGG